>NZ_LSUQ01000024.1 GCF_001642725.1 Ferroacidibacillus organovorans | reverse complement strand
CTCATACAGACGGCAGGCGCGAGCCGTGTCATTTGCATGGATCTGCACGCCGGACAGATTCAGGGATTTTTTAATATTCCGCTGGATCACTTGGTGGGCATGCCGATTCTCGCGCGCTATTTCGAGCATAAGAATATGGAGAACGTGGTGGTGGTCTCGCCGGATCTCGGCGGCGTCACGCGCGCGCGGCAGCTGGCCGAGCGCCTCGGGGCAACGCTTGCGATCATTGACAAACGGCGACCAGAGCCCAATGTTTCAGAAGTGATGAATATTATCGGGGACGTGCGCGGCCGTCACGCGATTTTAATTGATGACATTATCGACACGGGGGGCACGATTGCGCTCGCCGCTGAGGCGCTTCGCGAGCAGGGTGCGGCGTCCATCTACGCGTGTTGCACGCACGCCGTACTGTCTCCGCCGGCGCTCGACCGACTGAATCAGGCGCCGATTGAAGAGGTCGTTGTGACAAACACGATCGCGCGGCGCGATTATCAAACGATGGACAAGCTGGTGACGCTCTCCGTGGCAGAGATTATCGCTGAAGCAATCATGCGTGTGAACGACATGCGCAGCATCAGTGAATTGTTTGACTGAGCCGTGAGGGTGGCCGAGTCTTCTGAGCGAATCGATTGGAAACGTCATCCTTTGGGAATCCTGTGGGGGAGCAGGTCTTGCACCTGCCACACGAAGGAGGAACTTGGAATGACGGCACAGACAATCGAGGCTCAGATGCGCTCGCCTTCCAACAAAGGGACGCGCAAACGTCTTCGCAAAGCGGGGACGGTGATGGGAGTCATTTACGGTCGTGGCCACGCGCCGCTTTCGATTATGCTCGCGGAGGATGTTGTGCGCCAGCGCATCGCAGGTCATCGCGTTGTACGAATCGAGTGTGACGGGGTGGTTCATCCGTCGATCGTTCAGCGAATCCATCGCCATCCGATCTCGCGTCACATCCTAGACGTAGAGTTTCATGAGGTTGTGGGCGATGAGAAAACAGAAGCCAGCGTTCCGCTCATCTTACAAGGACTCGAAGCAGTAGAAAAACGCGGTGGCATCGTTCAACAACAGACGTTGGAGGTTACCATCTCCGCGAAACTCGATGACATTCCAGAGTGGATCGCGTTAGACATCGGCCATCTAAACGTAGGCGAAGTCATGCACATGCGTGATGTGACATTGCCGTCAGGCGTGGATCTGGCAGAAGATCCAGGCGAAATCGTCATCTCAGTGCTCGCGCCAAAGGCGACTGTGGCAGATGTAGGCGCCGCTCCAGACGCTGTAGAACGGACGACAACGCCAAGCGCATAGTGCGTGATTTTGTTCTCGTAGGGGCTATGGGGGAGTTTGATCAGAGCCGTGAAACTGATTGTAGGTCTTGGGAATCCGGGAAAAGAATACGCAAAGACCCGACACAACGTCGGGTTTTGGTGCGTTGAGGCGTGGCTCAAAACGCTTCCAGGCGTGCGTGAAAAAGGTAAGTGGGATGCACAGATCGCCGAGACGGATGTGCGCGGTGAGGCAGTCATTCTTATGCGGCCGCAAACCTTCATGAATCGCAGTGGACTTTCGATCGCGCGCGCCGTGCGAGAGAAGGGTCTCGACCCAGAACAGGACTTGCTTGTGATTTATGACGATATGGATCTAAGCGCAGGTGCGTTGCGACTTCGCGAGAAGGGCGGTTCTGGTGGGCACAACGGAATGAAATCGATCATTCAAGAATTAGGCACACAAACGTTTCCGCGCATTCGCGTAGGGATTGGCCGTCCCGAACCGGGAACGCTCGTCATCGATCACGTCCTGCACCCTTTTTCGCGGGACGACCGCATCCGTGTTGAAGCGGCAGTCGAGCGCGCCGTAGAGGCGGCGCATGCATTTTGTGTGGAATCGTTCCCACTTGTCATGAATAGGTTTAATTCCGCATCAAATGTAAAATAATGATAGCGTGTCCGTTTGGACGCCGCCGAAGACAAAGCGCTCGGCGTGCACCAAGATCGGAGAGAGCGTATCGTGAAGATTGTGTATACTTGCCGCTATTGCAAAAATCTTGTGGGTGAAATTGACGGAGATGGGCTCTCTGCAAGCGTGCTTGGTTTTACATCTTTGACTCCGGAAGAGAGAGCGGATATCATTTATTATGATGTCACAGATCAGAACCTCTACGTTACGACGGTCTGCGAGTACTGTGAGTCGGCGATTGCCAAACACCCCAGTCTGGTGCTTGAAAAAACGCCGCTTCAATAGCGCTTGGAACGGTCGCTATAGCTAATACATGCCCTTCTCCGATTCGGAATGGGCCTTTTTGCGTTGTAGGATTTGAACTTCTTTCGTGGGCTTGGGATGGGAGAGATAGGTATGCGCGAGTTGGTGCTTCATGTAGCGTCTGTTCCTGATGTAAAAAGCATCCATCGCGCGCTTGAGAAACCGGGGGCAAGCGTCGCACTCTCGGGGATTGGCGGAGCCGCGCGTCATCTGCTCTATGCGACAGTTTGTAAACGCGGCTACCCAGTCGTTATCGCAGCGCACTCCATGCAGGCGGCAGAAGTGATTGCGGGAGATTTGACAGAGTGGCTGCGAGATGAGGAGGTATGCCTTTTCCCGGAGCGGGAAATTTCCCACAGTGAGATGATTGCTTTTAGTCCAGAGCTTGCGGCGCTGCGCATGAGTACACTCGCGCGCCTGTCTGAGCGCGCAACCCCTGTGATCGTGACGACGATTCGGGCGCTCTCGCAACGCATCTTTTCACCTCAACATCTGCAAAATGCTGCCACGAAACTTGTGTGTGGAGAAACGCATGATCCAAAAGATGTGATGATCCATCTTATCGACATGGGCTATGAGCGCGTCGAGCGGGTTGAGGCGCGCGGGCAGTGCAGCCTGCGCGGAGGCATTCTCGATGTGTACGCGCTATACGGGCAACCGGTGCGCGTGGAGTGGTTTGATTTGGAGATTGATTCGATCCGCTTTTTTGATCCGGAGACGCAGCGAAGCCTCGAAAAGATGAACGAAGTTCGCCTCTGGCCCGCGCGCGAGTTGATTGCCACGGCCCAGGAATTGCATGCGCTTGCAGATCTTGTAGAGGCGCGCCTTCACGACCAGATTCAGCGCGTATCATCGGTTGAGACGCGCGAGCACCTGCGCGAGCACCTTGGCCGCGATCTTGAGCGCATGCGCAGCGCGGTGCATTTTCCCGGCTTGTTGCGGTATGCAGGGTGGCTTGAGCAGCGGGATGCGAAGCTTTTGGATCACGTGCCGCAGGATGCGATCATTCTATTTGATGAACCGACGCGCTTGCGCGAAACGATGGAACGCATCGCCCGCGAAGAGGCCGAGTGGACCGCGGGGGCGCTTGAGCACGGCGAGATTCTCCCCAATTTGGTGGAGGCGATCGATCCGACGCGCTTGTTTGTGACAAGACCGCTTCAGCGTCATCTCTATGTCAGCCTTCTCCCGCGCCATATGTCGGGGATTGCACTCACCGAGAGTCTCACGGTGAGCACGCGCGTCATGCAGCAGTTTCACGGACAGTTGCCACTTTTAAAGAGCGAGATTGCGCGCATGATGAAGGCGAATGAAAAGGTCGTGTTGCTCGCGAGCGATCGGGAGCGGTCAGAGCGACTCCTTCGCGTACTTGAGGATTTTTCCATCTCGGCAACCATTGTGGAGACGTTTGATCCAGCGCTTGAGAAACCGATGATCCTCATCGGCGCACTCTCTGCGGGGTTTGAATGGTCGGGCGTTCACCTTGCGGTCATCTCGGAAAACGAGGTGTTCGCGACGAAAAAGCGGGCGCGTCGCGTCCGCAGTGACGCGTCGGAAGCCGCAAAGATTAAGAGCTATCAGGATCTCCAGGTGGGCGATTATGTTGTGCACGCCACGCACGGCATCGCAAAGTATCTCGGAATTGAAACGCTCGTCATTGAAGGCAATCACAGGGATTATCTCAATCTTCGCTATGCAGGAAATGACAAGTTGTATGTCCCTGTCGAGCAGATTAATCTCGTCCAGAAATATCTTGGCAATGAGGAGAAAGAGCCGCGCGTTCACCATCTCGGCGGAACGGATTTTGCCCGGGCAAAGAGCAAGGTCAGGAAATCAGTGCAGGATATCGCAGAACAACTGATCAAACTCTACGCGCAGCGCGAGGCGACACCCGGCTACCCGTTCCGGGAGGATACCGACTGGCAGCGCGACTTTGAAACGATGTTCCCATATGAAGAGACGCCGGATCAACTGCGCGCCATTCGCGACATCAAAAGTGACATGGAGCGGGCGCGCCCCATGGATCGGTTGCTCTGTGGCGATGTGGGGTACGGCAAGACGGAAGTGGCCATTCGCGCGGCGTCAAAAGCTGTTTTTGACAGCAAACAGGTCGCTGTGCTCGTGCCGACGACGATCCTTGCGCAACAGCACTATGAGACGTTTCGCGAGCGCTTCTCCGGCTATCCCGTCACGGTTGAGGTGCTGAGTCGATTTCGCTCAAAAACGGAAACGACGCGCGTGATGCAGGGTCTTAAGACAGGCGCGGTCGACATCGTTATCGGGACGCATCGCTTGCTACAAAAACAGATTGCATTCAAAGACCTCGGTCTTCTTATCGTGGATGAAGAACAGCGATTTGGCGTCACACACAAAGAGCGGCTCAAGCAATTGCGCGCCAATGTGGACTGTCTGACGCTTACTGCGACACCGATTCCGCGCACCCTCCACCTGTCGATGGTAGGCCTTCGCGATCTATCGGTGATTGAGACGCCGCCGGAGAATCGTTTTCCTGTCCAGACCTATGTGGTAGAATACAGTGATGCATTGCTTCGAGAAAGCATAGAGCGCGAGATCAGCCGAGGTGGACAAGTATACGTACTCTACAATCAGGTCAAGGGCATCGACTCGATTGCAGAGCGGGTGGCGCGTCTCGTTCCGGATGCGCGGGTGGCCGTTGGGCACGGTCAGATGGCAGAGGATGAGTTAGAACGGGTGATGCTCGATTTTCTTCAGGGTGATACGGATGTGCTCGTGTCGACGACAATCATTGAAACGGGGCTCGACATTCCGAACGTTAACACGTTGATTGTCTTTCATGCGGATCGTATGGGACTTTCACAATTGTATCAATTGCGCGGTCGCGTAGGTCGTTCCAATCGCATTGCATATGCGTATTTCACCTATCAACAGGACAAGGTGCTCACGGAAGTGGCGGAAAAAAGGCTCCAAGCCATCAAAGAGTTCACGGAGCTTGGCAGTGGGTTCAAAATTGCCATGCGCGATCTGTCCATTCGCGGTGCGGGCAATATTTTGGGCGCAGAACAGCACGGATTTATCAGTGCGGTTGGATTCGACATGTACACGGAGATGCTCGCCGAAGCGGTGCGCGAATTGCGCGGCGATAGCGTGCAGGAAAAGCCGGAGCCAACGGTGGAAATCTCGATGGACGCGTATTTGCCGGATGACTATGTCACCGATCCGATGCAAAAAATCGAGATGTACAAGAAGATTGTCGCGGCGATTCGACGTCAAGATGTGGATGATCTGTACGAAGAATTGGAAGATCGTTTTGGAAATTTGCCTGACCCGGTGCACCAGTTGGTCATGATTGCAAGAATTCGCGCCTTTGCGCACGAGCATGATCTGGCTTCCATCGTCAAACAGGGGCATGATATGCATATCACCTTCAGGTCAGAGCGCACAGAGAAGATGTCGGGCGCGCGTTTGTTTGAGCTGACTCAACTCTATCCGCGACGGATGCGCCTCAAGTCAACGGGGGATGTGTACACGCTCATTCTTGAAGGGCGAGGTTTGAAAGACGACATGATTCTCGACATGACGATTCGTGTCTTGTCACAGCTCGACAAGGTTTACGAGAATAAGGAGGAATTGCCTCATGCCAAACAAAACACGCTTTCATAAAAGTACATTCGCGGTGACCATGGTTAGTGCTCTGCTCGTTCTCGCGGGATGCGGTACGAATGTCAGCGCCGCGACTGTGGCGACGTATAATGGGGGGACACTCTCCCAGCCGGAGTTTGAGACACAGGTACATATCGAGCAGCTTCTAAACCCGACGATGACACCGTCTGCCACGATTCAGACGGATATCGCCAAGCAGTATATTGTGCTGGCGCGCCTTCTCTTGCCAGTTGCGCAGAAGGCGGTTCCCAAAATGAAAACGTCTGTGCTTCACCAGGATACGCTCCAGTTCGAAAAGAATATTATCAGTGGGCTTTACAGCAACAATTCGACGACATTCAACCAGAAAATGCAGTCGCTGAAATTGACTGAGGCGGATCTTGAAACGTACGTTCAGGAGCAACTGACGCTGTCTTCCTACGCGCAGACGCTCGTTAAAACCATTCCGCTTTCGGAACAGCAGCTCTACTATAAAAATAACCTGGAACAGTACACGACGATTACGGAACAGGCGATTCTTGTTAAGTCACAGAGCTTGGCGCAATCGCTCGCCAATCAGTTGCGCGCAGGCGCGAGTTGGAAGACGCTCGCCGCTAAGTACTCGCAAGACCCAGGATCCGCCAAAAACAGTGGAATCTACACAAACCAGAATCCGACAAACTGGGTGGCACCGTTTGCGCAGCACGCGATGACACAGCCGATTGGCCAGGTTGGGCAACCGTTTAACTCAACGTATGGGTGGTTTGTCATGCGTGTCATTTCGCGTACCACGCAACCTTTTTCAAAAGTACAGTCCTCCGTGATGTCGGCGCTGGTTCAACAAAACGAGAAGAGCGCTTTCCTTGCGCTCTATAATCAGAAGCTGAAAACGGCAAACATCAAAGTGACACTGCCAAAAGCGTAGATCCCTTGTTGTGGCTACGCGATGAGGTTTTGCGTTTCCCGGATTGAACGAAAAGGCGTCCCAGCAAGGCGGGGCGCTTTTCCTAATTATTGGGTGAAAAAGATATGGAAAGTTTGCGTTCATTTAGGACATGATAACGTCAAGCGATGAACCTCATGCGAAAGAAGGATGAATGGGCAGATTCGAAAGGAAAGTGAGGAGGTATCTCATGAAGGCAACAGGTATAGTACGTAGAATTGACGATCTAGGACGGGTGGTCATTCCTAAAGAGATCAGGCGCACGCTGCGCATTCGCGAAGGGGATCCACTGGAGATCTTTGTGGATCGCGACGGTGAGGTGATCCTCAAAAAGTATTCACCGATTGGCGAGCTGGGCGATTTTGCAAAAGAGTATGCGGAGTCGTTGAATGAGACGCTTGGACATCCGACGCTTATTACGGATCGTGACGCGGTTATCGCCACGGCGGGTGCACCGAAGAAAGACTATCTCGAAAAATCGATCGGTCCTGAAGTTGAGAAAGCCATGGAAGACCGGAAGTTGAGTGTCGCCACAACCGCCAGTGAAATGCAGATTGTCAAAGATCGAAGCGAACATATCTCATCGCGCGTCATCGCCCCAATTATCTATAACGGCGATCCAATCGGCAGTGTCATCCTCTTTTCGCGGGACGAGCAAGTGCACATGGGGGAGCTTGAGACAAAGTTGGCAGAGACGGCGGCTGGATTTCTCTCGAAGCAAATGGAACAATAGCGGATTTTACGGCCTCATTCATGCGGGACAGGGAGCGCGCACCCTGTCCCTTTTCTTGTGCCAGCGCATGCTACTCGCGTGAAAATGCGGGAGCGACGAAGGGGAGAAAGGTTTCGGCGATGACGGCGTGACCTTGCAGGTTTGGGTGAATCGGAAAGGCGACGCCATTTCTGCCGGGAGCGCCGGCCACTCCGGTTCCATACCCATCAATGAGTTCGGCCTGGCGCCCGGAAAAGGCTTCTGCGATCGGTGCGACTGCTGCACCGACGTGCTCTGCCGCTGGCAGAATGACACGCTCGTTGTACACGGCCACAGCAATGTCAGCAGCTTTAGTGGCGGGATAAGGATTGTAGATCGTGCCGACCACCAGGGGACGTCGAGTAAGCGCGCGGATGCGGCGCAGGGATGCTGTATAGGCGAAGGCGCTCGCTTTAAGCGCACGTTCTACGGCGGCGCGCTGTCCGGAAAGTAGAATCGGAACGTTTTGAATGAGATCGTCACCGCCGATGAGTATACATACGGTACGCGCAGTGAGACCGCCTGTCACCCAGGCATCATTGAAGCGCAGCGCAGATGATAACGCATACGATGTCATGCCGGATTGACCATAATTGCGATAGTCGATCGGAAGATTCACTTGTCGCGAACACAGGCGCGTGAGCACAGGTACGAAGCCGTGCGACAGTGGGGCACCGTAGCCCGCCGCGATGGAATCCCCATAAACGGTGATTTGGTTCATCCTCTCCCCTCCTCTTCTAAGCGTATGCCATTTGCTCAGAGGGAGACAGGGCGTATTGCACGGATACGTGCTTAGAAGAGTACGGGTCACTCTTGAACGCTCATTCGGAGTCGCTGGGTGCCCGTTTTTTCGTAGAATGGGCAAAGGCGAGAGGCGCTCTGCGTGTTTTTGCATAGCATGAGAGGGATGAAACGATGGAATCCAGGAGGGGCAAGCGTGCAAAAAAATACGGGTAAATCACGGATTGCTAAAAAACGTCCGAGCAAAGCGGACGCGCGTGTTGAAAAAAACGTGCAAGCTCCACTTGAAGCCACGCGTTCGCAAGGAACGCCAGGCGGCTCATTTGACACACTGAAGGAAAACATGAAACGCATTGATAAAGGAAATCTGTTTGACGCGTTAAAACGGGTGAAGGACATGAAGCCGGAAGCGTGGCGCGATCCTACCACAGTGCGCGACCTTACGCAAAATATCGCGCAAGATATCGGAATCAAAGTCGATCCAAAGCGGATGAACGCTTTTTTGAACGCGTTCACTGATGCGACGAAAAACGCAGATGACAAGGGTCCGAAAGTGTCCGTTGAGGAAATTGCCAAGAAATATGGTGGCGATGCGGTGGATGACAAGACCATCAAGGAAATCAAAAAATTTGTTAAATGAGGCCTTAGATTCGTAACGCGATTGAAAAGGGGGCGCCGCCGCAAGGCGATGCCCCCTTTTAGAGATGCTGGCGACTGATATGCGTCAGCGGGCTGTCTTTTGTGCGCGTGGCGATTGTGCGCGTGGCGATTGCGCGCGTGGCGATTGCGCGCGTGGCGAGGATCGGCCGCGTTTCGCGTTGCTGCGCTTTACGGGTCGACGCGCTACGCTACGCGAGCGACGCTTTATGGTGCGCTTTGGCGGGTCGGTCACCGGGGACGCTTTGTCATCTTCCTTTTTCCCATTGCCAAGACGGTTGAACACCGTCGCACCAAGCGGGGAGTTCATCAACGCCATGAGAATGTTTGTAAAATCGGATGTGTCAAGGTTTTTTCCTTTTGACTCCATCAGTTTTTTGAGTACGCCTGAATCCTTCAAGGAGTTGGTTGTGACTGACAGTGTGTCCAAGACCTGATCGGCCTGTTGAACATAGCGTATGCAATGCTTACAAAACTCGCGCAAAGAAGTGATCGTGCCGAGCGAATCCTCGATCGATTTTGGCGTGAGCGTTTTGCTGATCGATTGGATCGCATCGACCGTCTTTTTCGCAGGCGCATTCGCTTCCGCGCGAATCAGTTGGAGTTCGCGCCGCAGGCGTGTGCGCTCTTTTTCATTCTCATCTGTCTTGTCCAGTTGCTGTAGACGCGCACGCAGCGCTTTGATGCGTTCGTTTCGCTGCTGGGTAGTAATTTTGGAGGCCATTTTCGTGTCAACTCCTGCGCAGTGCCTTCTTTGCGCAGTATATGAAAACGAGGCGCGCCGCGTGATGCGTGGCGTACCTCGAGTGAAAAAATGGGGATTGAAAGCGGTATGCGTTAGTGCGCGATGCGTTTCGCAAAGTCGCGCAAACGCTCCATCGCTTTCTCTAGGTTTGGCATGGATGTCGCATAAGAAATTCTGAAATTGTTTGGCGCGCCAAAACCTGAACCGGGAACGACGGAGATCAGCGCTTCAGACAAAAGCAGTTCACCGAGATGGTCGCCGTCGCGAATGACGATCGACTCGCCCGACATTTTGGTATAGGTCTTTGTAATCCATGAGGACGCGTTTGGAAAGACATAGAACGCGCCGTTTGGCTGTGCGCACGTGATTCCTGGAAGCTCTGCGAGCGCGCGCGTGACAAACTGCAGTCGCTCGCGCATGGTCTCGCGCGTTTGCGGAGAAAAGGTGCCAAGCGCCCCGAGTGCTGCGCGTTGAGAGATGGACGACGGGTTTGCAGTCGTATGGGATTGAAAGCTTGACATGGCCTGAATCAATGTGCGATCGCCCGCCACATAACCCACCCGCCAGCCCGTCATGCCAAACGTTTTGGAGAAACCGTTTACGACGAGGGTGCGTTTGCGCAGTTCCTCGCTCGAGGTCGCGATGCTCTTGTGCGTCACGCCATAGGTTAGCTGTTCGTAGATCTCATCACTCACCACATAGAGTGAGGTTGAAGTGAGCGCCTCCGCCAACGCATCGATCTCTTCGGGGGTGTATGTGACCCCTGTCGGATTGCTCGGGGAGTTGATAAGAATGGCTTTGGTGCGCGGCGTGATCGCGCGCAACACTTGTTCCGGGGTAACTTTGAAACCGCTCTGTTCATCCGTCTCAAGAACGACAGGGACACCTTCTGCAAGGCGAATCTGTTCCGGATAGCTCACCCAATAAGGGGCTGGCAGAAGCACTTCGTCGCCCGGATCAAGAAGGGTCATGAAGATGTTATAAAGAGATTGTTTTGCACCAGTGCTTACAATAATCTCATCGGGTGAATAAGAGAGGCCGTTTTCCTGCGCCAGTTTCTCGGCGATCGCCTTGCGCAATTCGACAATCCCGGCGGGCGCCGTGTACCTTGTAAAGCCTTCGGTAATCGCGCGAATCGCCGCGTAAGAAGCGGCGAGCGGCGTGGGAAAGTCAGGTTCGCCCACCGTAAGATTGACGACGTCATGCCCTTGTGCGATCAACGCCTTGGTTTTTGTATCCAGTGACAGGGTGGGCGACGGAGAGATCGCCTGCGCGCGTCGAGCTAGCGTGTGTGTCATGTGCGTTCTCCTCATTTTTTACTGAAAGTATAGCATATGCACACCGTACTGGCGCAGCGCAGGAGCGACGCTTTATCCACCGAAAAGTGAGCGCACCGCATTCCAGGCGCGCTCCCACACGGGAGCATTTTTCTCTGGGTGCGCCACACACGAGACAGTTGGCGCCGTGCCAGCGCGAAACGGTAAGACATCGCGGTCGGGGCACATCGAAGTGGCGCGCTGGCCCGTCTCCGGATCGATCGCCACGTTTTCGATTCCGGTTGCAGTCGTTGTCTCAAAGCCGCCACTTGGGTACTTGAGAATCGTTTGTTCCATCACATTGGCAAAAATCGGGGCGGCCACGTGTGAGGCGAGTGAACTGAGCGGGCGCATCTGATCATATCCGACCCACACGGCGCACACGGCGCGCGGCGTATAGCCGACCATCCACGCGTCAGTGTCGGTGGTTCCCGTCTTTGCGGCGACAGGCTCAGTCAAGATGTTGGAGACGCGATATCCGGTTCCGCCCGGTTTCATGACGTGCGTCAACATCTGGGTCATCTGCGCGGCGATGCTTGGGCGCAACACTTGTAAGCGATCGTCTGGCGCGCGGCGCAGCACGTGACCTTGTGAATCGGTGACACGCGAGACAAAATGCGGATGAACGAGCAGACCGCCGTTTGCAAACGCCGCGTAGGCGCGCGCCATTTGCAGCGTTGAGACAGGAAACACGCCGAGCGCGAGACTCGGATAAGGTTTCATGTCATCTGGCAGTCCAAGCGCGCGCGCCGTCTGGATGACGTGAAGAAGACCTGTGTCGATTGCTGTGTGCACAGCGTACACGTTGTCGGAGCGCGCGATCGCCTGCTGCATGTCGAGGTTGTGATAAGCGTAGTCATCTGCAAAATTGTGCACAAGATAGGCAGAGCCTGACGCACGGGAGAGGGAAAATGCAGTTGGGGCACTCTTGTAGCGGGTCGCCGGTGTCTTTCCACCATCGAGCGCCGCCGCATAGACCATCGCCTTAAAGGTGGAGCCCGGTTGCCGCATGGCTTGCGCGCGATCATAGGGGCTTGTGCGATAGTCGCGGCCACCCGAATAGGCCAAAATATCGCCGTTTTGCGGGTCCATTACGACGACCGCCGCCTGCAGTCCCGGAAACGGCCGCAATTTTGCCTTGATGATCTGATCGACGTGATGCGCAAGTGTAACATCAAGGGGCGTGTGGATCATGAGACCGCCGCGGTAAAGGTCGTCACTCGTCAGATGAAACTGCTGTTTTAAGTCGCGCGTTGCCGCGTCGACAAAATAGGGCGCATCCGTTTGCGCCGCGGAGCGCCGGATATACGTGAGCGGTTGCCGCTCTGCGGCGCGCGCCGCCGCCGTCGTTATGAAACCTGCGTGTACCATGGCGGAGAGCACCGTAGTTTGTCGCTCCTTTGCCGCTTTTGGATGCGTGAGCGGATCATAGAGACTAGGGCCCTTGGGAAGTCCTGCGAGCATCGCGCTTTCCGCCAGGGTCAAGTGAGAGACGGGTTTTCCAAAATAGGAGAGGGAGGCGGTTCCGATTCCTGTGGCGCCTTCTCCATAGTAGATGACATTCAAGTAGTCACTAAGGATTTGTGATTTTGTATAGTGCCACTCCAGTTGCATGGCGAGGAGCAACTCGCGCATCTTGCGCGACAGTGTGCGATCACTCGTTAAGAAAAGATTTTTGGCGAGTTGTTGCGTGATCGTAGAGCCGCCTTGCACAACGTGGCCCGCGCCGACGTTTGCCAAGAGCGCGCGCGTAATGCCTTTTAGGTTGACGCCGTGATGCGCGTAAAACTGGCGGTCTTCGATCGCGACCGTCGCCTCTTGAAGGCTCAGGGGAATGTCGGCGAGAGTGACCACTTGACGCGTGACTCCCGCGGATACAAGATCAGCAAGCCCCTTTCCATCAGATGCGAGAATGCGCGAAGGATCCATGATGATCCCCTTAGGAAGTGGCGCGTATTTTAAGTAACCCAGCGTGCATAGAAGGAAACTGCACAAACTTGAACCGATGAGAATCAACGGTTTTGCGTGGAATACGCGCAGCATGCGGCGAGCTTCACGCGCGCGCGGCGCGCGTGGGGATTCGACGGTGATGCGAAAAAGTGTGGCAGGCGTCAGTAAGAGTGGGTGAAGTTTCCATTTGCGCAATGCGATCGCCTCCTTGCGTTTCCAGTATGCCCCAGATTCGTGAAGCGAAATCACCGTGTGTGCGAGTTCAAAAGGTGGTCAGGCAAAATTCTGTCGCAAGAAAGAAGTCGTCGCGGGATCGCTTGATTTGTTATACTAGCGAAGGTGTTTATTGTGAGAATGAGGAGTGTCACGATGGAACTTTGGTATACGGAAAAACAGACGGCGAATTACGGCATCACAGCGAAGATTAAAGAGTCTCTTCACACAGAGACGAGTGAGTTTCAAGACATCGCGATGATTGATACGCTGGAGTGGGGACGCATGCTCGTGCTTGACGGCTGTGTGATGACGACCGATCGCGACGAGTTTGTGTATCACGAGATGATCTCGCATGTGGCGCTTAGCGCACACAAAAACCCGCAGAGAGTGCTCGTCGTCGGTGGCGGGGATGGTGGCGTGATTCGCGAAGTGATCAAGCATCCGAGTGTGACACACGCCGTGCTCGCAGAGATTGACGGGCGCGTCATTGATGTCTCGAAGAAGTATTTGCCGGCGATTGCATGTGCGCTTGATGATCCGCGCGTTTCGGTTCGCGTGATTGACGGCATTGCACATGTCAACGAGAGTGAAGGCCAGTATGATGTGATTATCGTTGATTCGACGGATCCGATCGGACCTGCGGTGGGGCTTTTTGCGCGCGATTTTTATGAAGCAATTCATCGCGCTCTACGCCCGGATGGCATTGTCGTCGCGCAGACGGAGTCGCCATTTTTTAATGGTGAACTGATCTCTCGCGTCTATGGCGATTTCTCATCGCTGTTTACACACACGCACCTCTACCTGGCTTCGATTCCGACGTATCCGAGCGGACTTTGGAGCTTCACGATTGGCAGTAAGCAGTATGATCCTAAAATGATTGCCGATCCTGCGCGCGCAAATTCGCTTGAGACAAAGTATTACACGCCCGATCTGCACGCCGCAGCGTTTGCGCTCCCGCGGTTCGCCAAGGAGTTGATCGCAAAGTGAGAGGGCATCGCGAACCGTTTGACCCTGCGTACGCAGGGCAGACGTTTATCAGCGCAAAAGAGGGGTACGATGCGGCGCGCGCTGTAATCTATGGCATGCCGATGGACTGGACGACGTCGTTTCGTCCAGGTACGCGTCTCGGGCCGCGGCGCATCCGCGAAGTATCGCTTGGACTAGAAGAGTACAGTCCCTATCTCGACCGCAGCCTTTTGGATGCGAGTTTTGTTGACATGGGAGATATCCCGCTGCCTTTCGGCAACCCAGAGCGCAGCCTCACTATGATCGAGCAGTATGTCGGTCAGTGGCTTGATGACGGGAAATTCCCGCTCGGACTCGGCGGCGAGCATCTTGTAACGCTCGGGGTGGTCCGCGCTGTGGCAAAACGCATCCCGGAAATCGTGATTGTGCACGTTGATGCGCACACCGATTTGCGTGATCAGTATGAGGGTGAACTGCTCTCCCACTCGGCGGTTATCAAAAAAATCGCAGGCTTTGTCGATCCGGTGAACATCTATCAGTTCGGGATTCGCTCAGGTACGCGCGAGGAGTTCGCGTGGGCAAAGGAGCATACGAACTTTCACCCGTTTGACGTGCTTGAGCCACTGCGCGGATGCCTGGCGCAGCTAGAGGGGCGACCGATCTATGTCACGGTTGACATCGATGTGCTTGATCCTGCGCACGCGCCGGGAACAGGGACGGCGGAAGCGGGCGGCATCTCATCGAAAGAGTTGCTCGCGGCGATTCACGCAATGAAGGGGCTCAATGTGGTCGGATTTGATCTCGTTGAGGTCGCGCCTGTGCTTGACGCGAGTGAGCAAACCCAGATTGTCGCGGCCAAAGTGGTGCGTGAAGCACTGCTGGCGTTTGCTGACTGATGGAGCGGGAACGAGCAGGGACGATTCGCATTGTGTCGGGGGAGCTTGATACGAAGGCGCCCGCGCGCATTCGCATGCGGGGATCGCTTTATCAGGCGAGTTATCACGAGCCTGAGGAGAACTTTGCGCAGACGGAAACGACCGTTACCTTTTCACTCACGCGCCGACCGTTCATCCGTGTGGAGCGGGTGGGCGGTGTTCGCGCCTCCTACGATTTTGAACTGGAGCAGACAACAGACGGTTTCTACGATTTTCCGGAAGGGAAGATCGAACTGCGTGTGTACACGTCAACGCTCGCGGTGTTTGTGACCAATCAAGGCATTCAGGCGGAGATCGTCGCGTCGATGGTCATGCATGGCGTGGATGAGCATCCGCTGACGATTGCGATTGAACTTGATTTTGAACCGTGAACGGAGATCGTCTCAAGGGGGTGGGTGACGTGAAGAGTTTTCGCGATCCTGTGCACAATCTCATCGCGTTTGGCGAGGATGACCAATTGCTTATCGATCTGATCAATACGGCGGAAGTTCAGCGCTTGCGGCGCATTCGACAGTTGGGACTCAGCAACATCGTGTACCCAGGCGCCGAGCATTCCCGCTTCGTACACTCGCTTGGCGTCGCCCATCTCACGCGCCGCTTTCTCGATGAGGATCGCGCGGGAGAGCAAACGCGCGGGGCGTATGCACTGCGCGAGTATCGCCATCTCGCGCTAGCGGCGGCTTTGCTTCACGATATCGGTCACGGGCCATTCTCACACGCTCTCGAAGCAGTTACGGGCATTCGCCACGAACGATTCACGTCGGCAATGATCCGCAGTAAAAAGACAGAGGTTCATCAGGTGCTTGAAGCGTACGCCAGCGGATTCGCCGAACAGGTGGCGCGACTGATTGAAAAGGATTTTCCGGAGAGCCGCGCGATTGTAAAGTTGCTCTCTTCACAGCTTGATATGGATCGCACGGACTATCTCTTGCGCGATGCCCTGATGACGGGGGCGGGTTATGGGACGTTTGACGTGGAGTGGCTCCTTCATGTCATGCGCATCGGCGAGGTGCAGGGGGAGCCGGAGATTGGACTTGACTTGGCGCGCGGTCAGAGCATCGCTGAGGACTATATCATGTGTCGCTATTATATGTATCTTCATGTCTATTTTCATCGTTTGACGCGCTCTGCCGAGGTGCAAGTCGAGCGCACGCTTGCGCGCGCGGCGGAAGTCGGCGCGGATCTCCCTGGCTTTCCAGCGATGCGCGCGCTCTTGCGAGGGGATTTGCGCATGGCAGAGGTGAATGGCGTGAGTGCAGCCACGGCAGAGTGGTCTGTGATCTCGGATTATTTGGAACTGGATGATCACCTCCTGTGGTCTGCGCTGCGTGCGTTCACGCGGCATGAAGACCCGGTGCTGGCTGATTTGTCGCAGCGTCTTTTGAATCGGCATCTCTTTCACAGCGTGGATGTTCACTCGATGGAAGAGGCGGAGAGGTGGCTGGCGCGCATGGGACGCATTGCGAAAAAGAAGGGGTTGCCAGCCGCGTCTTACGTCATCTTTGATCAGGCGGGGAGTCAGGCATATAAGGATTCGTATCTCGGTTCGGATGAACACGACCCAACGTTTGAGCAGATTTATTTGTTTGACGCAAGCGGGAACGCGACGGAACTCGCGCGTCAATCGTTCATTGTCGAGGCGGTAAAGTCGCGTCGCGCCAGTGTATCGCGCGTGCTTTTCCCTAGGGAGTGGTTAGATGAAGGATGAGGATGTATGGCTTCACGCGCTGCTCGAATCCGTTCGCGTTGGCGTTCATGCGGTCAATGACTGTGGAGTGACAATTCTCTACAATCAAACGGCGGCAACGCTTGACGGCCTTTCGCGCGAGGAGGTGCTAGGGCGGCATGTGCTCGATGTGTATCCTTCGTTGACGGAAGAGACAAGCTCGCTGCTGCGGGTGTTGCGCTCAGGTGATCCAGTGCTCTTGCGCCGGCAATCGTATCGGAACTTTCGCGGGGATGAGGTGCACACCGCGAATGCGACGCGTGCCGTGTACCGCGATGGGCGGCTCTATGGCGCCTTGGAGATCGCGCAAGACATTACGGAGGTGCAGCATCTCGCAGAACGCGTCGTCGAACTCCAGGCGGCCACGCGTCCGCCACGCTCAGGGGAGCGCTCGGCGGCGGTGCGCTATACGCTTGATGACGTACTCACTGCGGACCCTACTTTGCTTGAGATGAAAGCGCGTGCAAAACGCGCGGCGCGCACGTCGTCCCCGGTCTTGATCTATGGGCCGACAGGCACGGGAAAGGAGCTTTTTGCACAGGGCATTCACGCGGCGAGTCCGCGCGCAAACGGACCCTTTATCGCGCAAAATTGCGCGGCGCTCCCTGGCCCGCTCCTTGAAGGTATACTTTTTGGCACGGTGAAGGGGAGTTTCACTGGCGCCGAAAACCGCGCCGGACTGTTTGAATTGGCGAGTGAAGGCACGCTCTTTTTAGATGAGATCCACGCGCTTCCGATTGACCTTCAGGCAAAACTCCTGCGTGTGCTCGACGACCAGCACGTTCGCCGCTTGGGGGATCAAAAGTCGCGCGCAATTGATGTGCGCATCTTGGCGGCGATGAATGTGGAACCGGAGGCGGCGGTGCGCGAGAAGATGTTGCGCGAGGATATCTTTTATCGCATTCAGGTGGTTTCTTTGCGCCTTCCCGCGCTCGCGCAACGACGAGGGGATCTGGAACTTCTGATCGATCACTTTGTGGGGGATTGTAATGCGCGGTTTGGCATGACGGTGCGCGGACTGACCCCAGGCGCCTTGCGGGTGTTGCGTGACGCGACATGGCCTGGGAATGTGCGGGAATTGCGTCACGCGCTCGAGTCCGCGATGAATCTGGTGGAAGATGCGTGGATCGATGTGAGCCACCTGCCGCAATATCTCACACAGCATCACGCGCCGCGCGGTGGTACGGACGCGCCGAAGGGCCTACAGCCTGTTGCAGACAGGCGGCAGCAGGGGCTTGCAGCCAGTGTGGAGGCGCTTGAACGTGACATGATTGTGCATGCGCTCGCCGCTTGCGAATGGAACTTAAGCGCTGCCGCGGCCATGCTTGAGATTCCGCGGCAGACGCTGCAGTCCAAGATGAAGAAGTGGGGTATTTCACGAAACATTGCGGCTTCTGGAGTGCGCTCTGCAGAGGTGAATAAGACAACGCGCACTGGACAGAATGACTAAGGTCGATGGAAGAGAGGGTGTGGTTGCGTTGGAAAACGTAACGTCTCACTCAAGGTAGGATGGTCATTCCACTTCGTTAAAGAAGTTGGAGGGATGTGCTAAAGACAATTACGGTTGTTTCCACGTCTTTGATCTCCTCGGTGAAGGTTCAAGCCTCACAGCTTAGTACGAGGAAACACGTACGGCCAATCATCCGTCGACAAAAGAGGACCTTCGGGTCCTCTTTGATTTTTTGTGTGCAAACGAGGCAACACAGTAAGAATAAAAAAATTCTAAAGACGATATAAATGTATCTTATTTCGAGAAATAGTATGGAATATACTAAGAATAAGACGTCGATTGATAGGAGTTTGTGCCTGTGGTAAAGTACCAAGATTTTTTTCGATTAAAACATCATCAAAAAAGAGGATTTTGATTGCGGTCGTTGAACGTGATACGAGGTCGGGCTGGTCAGATGATCGCGTTCCAATCTTCGGATGGTGTGAATGCAACGAGTATCCTTTCGAGTCGAGGGCAAGTTGTCATACCGAGTGAAATTCGAAATGCTTTACGCATGGAGAACGGTGATCGTATGGTATTCCGTGTTATCAATGATCAAATGATGGTGGTAAGTATTGAGAAGCTACCTACATCTGACGAAGTTTATGGTATCTTGGCCAGTGGCGTTGCGCCGGAGATGAGAAATCGAGATTGGAATGAAATCCTTGACGCGGCAAAGAAAGAAAAGGTCGAGACGCGGTGAAAAAGGGGCCTTTTGTGCGTGAAATTCGTAGATTCACCATGGTTGAAGCATTTCAGCGATTTGGTCGTGAGAAGGAAGTCGATTTTGTTGACGCGTATCTCTGCGCATACGTAAAAGTCAAGAAACCTGCACAGATCGTCACCTTTAATGTGAAGGATTTCAACGTTGATGGAGTGACCGTTTGTCAACCGAGCGAATGTTGAGCGATGGCATCCCGTATCAAATTACGGTCATCGTGAAACGATAAGCCGTGTCTTGTACGCTTTTCATGAAGTGGTTGAATCGTGTCGATCTCATGAAATATTGGTCGCACACCTTGCCGGAAAGAGACAAACCAATTATCTTTATACTAAAGATAATTGGTTGTTCAAGTTCGCCTGTAGAAATAGCGCGTGTGCGCATGCGAAGGTCTCTGAAAGGTAGGCAAAAAAACGGTGAAATCGTACGCGTCGTGGATTTATAAACTGCGTTTTCTCATTATTCTTCTTTGGATCGTAGGTGCAGTTCTCTCCGTCAAGCTCCTGCCAAACCTCAATTCGGTCGTCGCGCACCACAGCACGCCGTTTCTTCCTTCGACGGCAGAGTCGCAGATTGCGTCGCGACTCGCGGGTACCATTCAGGGAAAACACCCCTATAAGTCTTCTGCAATTGTGGTGCTTGTCAATCCGCACGGATTGACGCAAAGCGACAAGCAGTATTTAAATGGACAACTCGCATTGCTCAAGCAGGATCAAGCGAAATACGGTGTGAGCACCATTCAGTCGGCGGCGCAGACACCGCAGGCCAAGTCATCGTTTTTTAGTAAAAACGGAACGACAGAGATCGCCTTTCTAGGGATGTCACAGAGTGACACCACGAAGGCGGCACAGACTGGGTATCAAAAGATGCAAACGCTCTTTGCACACCCACCGCAGGGCGCGCATGTGAGCTTGACGGGCGATACACCGATTACCGTCGATAACATGACGATCTCAATGAATGGTGTGAGCAAAAGTGGAGGTATCACGGTAGCGCTCATTCTCGTCATTCTGTTTCTCGTGTTCCGCTCGGTCATCGCACCTGTTGTCACACTACTCACCATTGGCGTATCCTTTCTGATTACGTCAGGGATCGTGGCGCAACTCGCACTACACGGTTTTCCGGTTTCTACATTTACGCAGACCTTTCTCATCGCGATCCTGTTTGGCGCAGGGACAGACTACTCGATCGTGATGCTCAATCGCTTTCGCGAAGAGATGACGCAAGATCACCCGGATGTGCCCGCCGCGATGACGGCCGCCATGCGCGGTGTCTCGAAAACCATTCTCTTTAGCGCGGCGACCGTGTTTGTCTCATTTGCAGTGCTCTACTTTGCAAACTTTGGCCTCTACCGCTCGGCTGTTGGCGTAAGCGTTGGCGTGTTTTTTGCGATTCTCGCGTGCATGACACTGATTCCGTCGATCATGGCGGTCTTCGGGCGCACTCTTTTTTGGCCGCGTCGACCCGTCGTGGGAGCAGCGCACAAGCCTTCCGCGATCTGGAGTTTCTCTGGTCGCATCGCCACCCGTCACCCGTGGTGGACGATCTTGCTCTCGATTGTCTTGCTCGCGCCAATCGCTGCGCAGTTTACCAACCTGCGTTCGTTTAACTCGCTTGAAGAGATTCCTCAGGCGCCGTCCGTCAAAGGATTTAACGAAGTAGCAAACGCGTTTGGCATCGGGCGGGTGATGCCAGTCCAGGTCGTCCTGAAGAGTCCTTCCAATCTGCGCACATCGCAGGGGCTGGCGACGATTGAGCAGATTTCTCAAGCGCTTGCTCACGCGCCGCTTGTCTCTCAGGTGGACAGTGCGACGAGACCGACAGGAACGCTGCTTCACGCGTTTGAACTCGCGCACCAAAACGGGCAGATCGCGCAGGGCGTCACGAAAATCAATTCAGGGCTCGGGCAACTCTCAAACGGCCTCGCACAGACCGCTTCGAAACTACAGCAAGGCGTGTCTGGTCAGTCAAAGCTTGTCTCGGGCGCAAAGCGTCTCTCGCGTGGACTCGCACAATACCACCAAGGTGTTACACAGTTTTCCTCTCACACGCCTGCACTTGCGACAGGTGCAAACGCCTTAGCCACAGGCGCGTCGGCGCTTGACGCAGGCCTGACCAAACTGCAATCAGGGATCACGCAAGAAGGCGCAGGGTTCTCCCAAGTATCGGCGGGTCTTACAAAGCTTGCGCCAGGTACAGAGCAAGTAGCGACAGGGTTGCAAAGTCTCCAGTCTTCAAGCGCTAAACTCTCAGGACTGTCAGCACAAATGAACCAGGCGCTCGCAGCGTGGATCAAAGCGCATCCAAGTTCGAGTGACGCATCGCTACAACAGATTCTTGGGATGTCGGACGCGCTCGCGCAGGGACTTTCGCAAACGGCGAGTGGCACGGCTCAATTGGCGTCAGGCGCGTCGATAATCCACGCGTCGACCGTCAAACTCGCGACAGGGATGGCCCCGCTATCCCAAGGCATGCAGGCGCTCGCAACTGCGTCTGGTAAGCTTACGGCGGGTGCGTCTTCACTCCATCAGGGTGGAACTGCACTCGCGAATGGCGCGCAACAACTTGCGACAGGCGCCACGCGACTCGCGACATCCTCAGGACAATTGGCGACAGGCGCCGCGCAGGTGGCGTCAGGCGTGGCACAGTCTGCGGCAGGTACTTCGCAATTGCAAAACGGAATCGCCAAAGCGGCGAGCGGTGCGACACACCTTCACAGCGGGTTAAGCTCTGCCAATCAGGCGCTGAATCAATCACAGAATGCCACGCAAAACGGCAATCCAGGATTCTATGTCCCGGCGTCGGTTGTGGCGCACAATGCGTCTTTACGAAAAGCGCTGAATGCGTTCGTTTCGCCAAACGGTCATATTGCGCAGTTTACGGTCGATCTCACGGTCAACCCGTACAGTGCGGCTGCTCTTTCAGATGTGGCGAAACTCCGCAATGTCGCGCAAGTGGCGCTTGCAATGAGCCCACTTCACACAGGTCAGGTGTATATGGGCGGAACGAGCGCAGGCCAGCAGGATCTTAATCAGATCTCAAACGCCGATTTTTTACGCACCGTGTCTCTCATTTTCCTCGCCATCTTCGTCCTGCTCGCCATCATGTTGCGATCGCTGCTCGCGCCGCTCTACATCCTGGTGTCGCTGATCGCCAGCTATTTTGTGACGATGGGCGTCATGCAGGTTGTGTTTGTCTCGATACTTCACTACACGGGAATCGACTGGACGGTGCCCTTTTTCTCCCTGCTTCTCTTGGTGGCGCTCGGCGTCGATTACAGCATCTTTTTAATGGCGCGCTTCGATGAGATATTAAAAGAGGGCTTGGCACCGCGCGCGGCGATACGGCTCGCGATGCAGCGTATGGGGGGCGTCGTCTTTGCGGCTGCGATCATCATGGCGGGAACGTTTGGTTCGATGACCGTCGCTGGAGTTACCGCACTTCTTGAGATTGGTTCCTCCGTAGTTTTAGGGCTTTTTATTTACACGGGGCTCTTGCTAGGATTCTTCGTTCCGTCAGCCGTTTCGGTGATTGGTCGCGCACACCACTGGCCGTTTTTCACGCGCGATGAAGCAGGGGATGAGACGGACGGGCGCCGCGCGCGTGCACGCGATGGCGCGCTAATGGTAGACTGAGAAAAAGCTTGAGAGAGGAAGGGGCGAAATCGGATGAAAACGGAGCGTTTAGCGTCAGGATTGCGCGTTCTCTTCATCGGTTTCAACCCTTCTCTTCGCTCGCACGAATCTGGTTTTAACTATGCTGGACGATCCAACCGCTTTTATACCATACTGTATCACTCGGGACTCACAACGCGGCTCTTTACGCCGCAGGAGAGTCCCCTTCTCTTGCCGGAATACGGCTATGGGTTTACGAATATTGTCGCGCGCCCGACGCGCAGGGCGGATGAACTGTCGCGTGAAGAGTATCGCGAAGGGGCAATCTTATTGCGCGCAAAGGTTGAAACCTATCGACCAAAGATCGCCTGTCTCGTCGGAAAAGGGGTTGCGCAAGCGTTTTTTGGCAAGGCGATTCGGGCGTTTGGCTTTGTGGAGTCTCAGCTAGTGGAATCTCAAATCGATGAAGAAACGCGCTATTTTGTCGCGCCGGCAACGAGCGGCTTGGTGCGAATGAAATTGGAAGAGCAGGTCGAAGCGTATCGCGCGCTGGCATGGGAAGTTGTAAAACATCCGTGGCCGATGCGGGATGAGAGAGGTGACGCGTGATGAAAGAACAGCGACCAGAATGCTCATGTCGGCAAGAAGAGGAGTCGCAAAATGGGGGTTCGCTCTTAACGGAGCAACAGACTCCGTGCGGAAAAGGGATTTTGCCAAACGGCATTCAGGATCTTGACATTGTGATCTATGATCTTTTGAAAGACCTTGAACTGCAACTGCTCGGCTCAGAGCCAGAGATTCACGGCATCACGCCAAAGCAGACAATCCTTTTGCGGAAGGTTCGCCAGGTGTCGCGCGCAACGGCGAGCCAGATCGGCGAGATGATGGGCATCACGTCGGGGCCCGTCACGACGCTTACGCACGGACTCGTCGAGAAGCAGTTGCTGGAGCGCACCGTGGATGTCGATGATCGACGCGTCGTGTGGTTTGCGCTGACAGAGCGGGGAGAGGCGTTGATTCGCGAAGTCATCGCGCACCGCCAAGCGAATGTTCAAGCGTTTCTTGGCGCGCTTCCGACGCACAGTCGCGACGACTTCTACCGCCTCTACGGCGATGTGCGAAACGCGTTAAAGGCGCTGCGCTAGCCTATCTCCATAGTGGTTGCCAGATTATAATTTGCAACAACGTGATGATGGACTAGGATACTCGCATACGCAAGTTTCTCTGAGCGACGTATGATGTACGAATAGTAAGGAGGTGATATCTTATGACACACCACCATCCTGTTCGAGACATCAATGAAGCCATCAAGGAACTGCAAGAAGCGAAACGCTTTCTTTTGCATCGTAAGTTCGAGCGAGCTGAGGATGAATTGGCCGATAGTCTCGTTGAAATCGCGAGAGCGATTCGAGGTATTAATCGGAAAGAGTATTAAGTCAGCCCAATTGCGGAAAAGGGAACTTTCTCAAGCGTCATTTCAAATGACGAAGGGAGAGTTTCCTTTTTGATATTATTTGGCATGAAAATTGCTTACCTTCTTGCAAGATCGTTGATGACGAAACGATGGCGCAAGGAGGATTTTTTGTGTCTGATCCATACGGCATAAGGCGTGTGCTCGAACCGCGCGGTGCAATGCCGCAACCCGCGTGGCGGCTCGACGCCACAGCGGTGTGCAGCGAGGATGAAGTGCTGATCGACGTGTCGGCGCTCAATGTAGATGCCGCGTCGTTTCAGCAAATCATCGCGGATGTCGGACGTGACGAGCACGCCGTTTCCGAGCGCATCCTGTCTATCATCCGTGAGCGCGGGAAGCTTCACAACCCAGTGACTGGGTCCGGCGGCATGCTGCTTGGCACGGTAAGGGAAATCGGCGTCAACTATGAAAATAGAGCGGCCATTGCGCCAGGAGATCGCATTGCGACCCTCGTGTCACTCTCGCTCACACCGCTGCACATAGAGGCGATTCACTCGATTCATCTAGATACAGGCCAAGTCGTCTGTAGCGGCACCGCCGTTCTTTTTTCAAGCGGACTGCTTGCGCGCCTGCCGAGTGATTTACCTGAAGCGCTCGCGCTCGCTGTGTGTGATGTGTGCGGGGCGCCAGCGCAGGTGGCGCGCATCTGTCAACCGGGGCAGACGGTGGCGATTTTCGGCGGAGGCGGCAAATCGGGGATGCTGTCCGCCGTTCAGGCGCGCCGAAAAATCGGCGAAGCGGGGCGGCTGATCGCGTTTGAAACTGCCGAAAAATCGGCGCAAGCGCTGCGCGAACTCGGTTGTGCGGACCATGTGGTATTGGCGGACGCGCGTGACCCTGTGCAAACGCTGAACGCGATGATGAATGTGACAGACGGGGTGCTTGCGGATGTCACCATCAACTGTGTAAGTGCACCTGGCACGGAACTTGCTTCCATTCTGGTGACCCGCACGCGCGGGCTGGTTTACTTCTTTAGCATGGCGACCTCCTTCACAGCGGCCGCGCTCGGGGCGGAGGGTGTTGGCAAAGACGTCGACATGCTGATTGGCAACGGATACGCAGAGGGGCACGCAGAGCTGGCGTTTGAACTCGTGCGGAATGAACCCAAATTGCAGGCTGTCTTTGCAGCGAAACTCGCACAACCAACCGGGGGAGGAACACCACAATGAGCCTTGCGCCACACGAGATTTTGTACGGAAAAAAACAGCGACACTTTCGCGATATTCCGCTCTACAAGGACGTCACGGATGAGCAGTGGAACGACTGGAAGTGGCAACTCACGCACACGATTGATACCATGGAGGATCTTGCGCAAGTGGTCAATCTGACGCCTGAGGAAAAAATTGGCGTCTCGCGTGTCAAGGAGACTATTCCGCTGCGCATCACGCCGTATTACGCGATGCTGATGCACCCGGATGATCCGAACTGTCCCGTTCGTTTGCAAGCGGTTCCACTGTCGCATGAGATGTCTCGCTCGCCGTGGGATATGGAGGACCCGCTCGCAGAAGACGAGGATGCTCCCGCGCCCGGTTTGACGCACCGCTATCCGGATCGCGTTCTCTTTTTAATCACCAATCAGTGCTCGATGTACTGCCGTCACTGCACGCGCCGCCGCTTTTCAGGCGCTGTCGGGCACGCGGTGCCAAAGCCGCAACTCGACGCGGCGATCGACTACATCCGCCGCACGCCAGCCGTTCGCGATGTGCTGCTCTCTGGCGGCGACGGGCTGCTCGTCAATGACAAGATCCTCGAATACATCATCTCAAGCCTGCGCGCGATCCCGCACGTCGAGATCATTCGCATCGGAACGCGCGCGCCTGTCGTCTTCCCGCAGCGCATCACGGAGAACCTCTGCAACATCCTGCGCAAGTACCACCCGGTGTGGATCAATACGCACTTCAACCACCCGGATGAGATCACGCCGGAGGCAAAACTTGCGTGCGAGCGACTCGCTGACGCGGGTGTGCCCTTGGGCAATCAGTCGGTGCTGATGCGCGGCGTGAACGATTGCGCGCACATCATGAAAAAACTGATGCACGACCTTGTCAAAATTCGCGTCCGTCCTTATTACATCTATCAGTGCGATCTGTCAGAGGGCATCAGCCATTTCCGGACGACCGTCTCCAAAGGGCTCGAAATCATGGAGCAACTGCGTGGTCACACGTCTGGCTACGCTGTTCCCACCTTTGTCGTCGATGCGCCGGGTGGCGGCGGCAAGATTCCGGTCATGCCGCAATACCTGATCTCGCAAGGGCACAGCAAAGTGATCTTGCGCAATTTTGAAGGGGTCATCTCAGTTTACAACGAGCCGGTCTACGAGGATCAAGGGTGTCCGCCGACGTGCACGCACAACCACGAAGAAGAGGCGATTGGCGTCGCGAAGCTGCTTAACAATCAGGCACTGAGCCTTGAGCCGAAGGGCTTGCACCGCGCGGCGGGGCACCAAGGTGAGGGTGCAGGGCGGCAGGCGCCTCAAAATCAGGCGATGCGTGGCGGGACATGGGATGGCGATGCGTAATGGGAGAAGTGCGTGATGGGTGCGGTCGCGCGCGACGCCAAACCGGCGCGACGTGTTCGTGGCACGCGACGTATTCGCGAAGCGCGACGTGATCACGGAGATCTGGGCGCGGGCTGAGGCATTAGGCGTACGCGCGCTGGCCGTGGTCGGCACGAACAAGCATGCCGGGAAGACGACACTACTTGGCGCGCTGCTCCAGTGCGCACCTCGCGCGTCGCTTGCGCTGGTGAGCATCGGCGTGGATGGCGAGCGGGCTGACGTGATCTTGGGTACGCCAAAGCCGCAGATCGTCTGCCGACAGGGGACATGGGTTGCGACGGTGATCACGGCGAATGCCGATTCGTCGGCAGCCATGGCTTGGCACGCGCCAACGTCGATCACCTCGCCCTTAGGCGAGGTGTGGATCGGGCAGACGCGCACACCCGGTTCGGTCGTTTTGGCAGGCGTCCGGCAAAAGGAGCAGTTGCTAGCGCTCAAGACGCAGTTTTTTGCGCGAGGAGCGGCTTACATGCTGATCGATGGAGCGCTTTCGCGGATGGCTGCGGTCGATTCGGAGCTTGCCGATGGTGTCGTTCTCGCGGTGGGAAACGTGCGCGGCTCGCTCCAAGAGACGGTTGCGGTCGCAAAATCCGCACTTTTGCGCCTGCGTCTATCCGAACTAGAGCCGGAACTCGCGCGGCAACTGCCGGAACTCGCATCTGTAAATGGCCTTGTCGCATTGCCGTGTGACCGCGACGGTGAGACGGTCTGGGGAGATCCGCTTTTTCTGCCTGAAGGCAGTCTGCTCACAGACGATTTTGCGCGAGACGGGCGTGTAACGGATGCGCACAGTGTGTTCTATTGTGGCGGCGCCGTAACGGACGCATGGCTTGCGCGCGTCGCGGCGCAAAGGCGTCCGCAGGTGGTGATTGTGCGCAGTGCCGCCCATCTTTTTTGCAGCGATGAGACCATGCGGCAGTTTGCGCGTGGGGGACACCGACTGCGCGTCTTGAAGTCTGTTCCATTGCTTGGTGTCGCGGTCAATCCGATGACGCCGCGCGGCGGGCAACGCCTTGAACGCGGCGCGCTGATGCGCGCGCTCAAGGCAGAGGTGAATGTCCCTGTGGTCGACGCGATGGAGGTGGATGCGGGTGCGCTTTACGACGGCTGAGACGGACGCCTACGTGGCGTGGGGAACGCTGCAGACGCTGTTTCCGACGCGAACGGCGTGCGGCGCTACGTATCGCAGCGCGCGTGGGCCGTTTTCCCTGGGGGATGAGGAAGCGTGGCGGTGCGATCAGGCAGACGCGCGGGCGCTTGATGCAGCGTTTTCCTACTCGTCGCCTGAACGCGCGTCGCTTTACGAGCGTCTGGCAGAGTTGCTCGATCTGTTTCCCGATACGGAAGCGGCGTGCGCCGCTGTTGCGCAAGGACGCACACTCTCGGAGGCGCAACTCGCGACGCTCCATCGCGCAATCCATTTGGCAATCGCTCTTGACGCCGCGTTGGCACAGGCGTCACTGCGCTTTTCTTGGTGGGACAGTGCGGCGGCGCCACCTTTCATTCAGCTTGTCGGCGGGGAGCCTGCCTTTTGTCTTGATGCGCTGGACGCTACGCTCCGTGCGGCGTCGGATGCATCCGCGCGCGCGCGCCTGGCGCTTGATCAAGGGAAGCGAAACGTGAGTCGCGCGCTTCACGAAGCGTACGGTCGCGCCATGCGCCGCGACGGCACGCTGATCGCGCCGCTTTATGACGCGCGCGAAGCAGAGATGCTGCGTGATCCGCGTCTGCGACTGCGCCTTACGACGCGCGAAGAGCGGGTGTACGATGTGGTGGAAGATGCCGCGCTGACGCGCGCAACGGCGCAACGCGACGCGTGCGAAGGGGTCGTTCGACGGTTGCGCGCAGAGGTGCTCGCGCGCGTCTCAGCGACTCTTGCGAAAGATTCGCAGACGCTGGACGCGCTGATGGTGCAGATCGGGCGGCTGGATGATCTTTTCGGACGTGTCGCGGCAAGGCAGCGCGCCGGGTTTGTGTGGTCAGAGCTTGGTGACGCGCCGGAGCTGTATGCCGGACGCCCCCCTTTTTATGCTGCGTTTCAACCTGTGGATATCGCGCTCAAAACGCGTGTCACGCTGCTGACCGGGATGAACATGGGTGGAAAGAGCGCTGCGCTTCGCACGCTGCTCAGCGCGCAACTGCTGCACCAGTGGGGCGCGCCTGTGTATGCCTCGGCGTATCGCGCGCCGCTCTACAAGGCGCTGCGCTATATCGGCGGCGACCAGCAGGCGCTGGACGCGGGCATCTCCACGTTTGCGGCGGAGGTGCTCGCGATCAAGGAAGCGCTCGCGGAGGAAGAGGTCTTTTTGTGCCTGGATGAAGTGGGGCGCGCGACGAATCCGCAGGAGGGCGAGGCGCTGCTTTTCGCGATCTTGCAAAAGCGTCAGACGGCGCGCAGCGGCGTCACTTTTGCAGTGACGCACTTTTCGCGGCGTTTGCCGGGTGCGACGCACCTCACCGTGCGCGGGATCAGCAAAGAGGCGCTTGCGATGTGTCACACGCCGGAAGATCTCAAGACGCATATGGATTACCGATTGACAAAGGCGACGGGGACTGAGCTGCGACAAGGGATCGCAGTCGCCGCCTGGCTTGGGCTTCCCGCGGCGCTTGTCGCAGAGGCGTCGAGGTTTATGCGCGGGGATGGGCAGAGTGAAGACGTGGAGGGGATGCAGGGTGCCGACTGCGAAGATGTTGCTTGCAGAAGGGAAGATTGAAGAAGCGCGCGCGGAGGCGTCGCGCATCGCCGATGATGTCACGCGCTATATTCGCAAGCGTTCGACGGTGGCCGTGGAGCGCACGGTCTTGCGGTTGCTCGGTGTCGACGGTGTGGATGAGGAAGGCGTCCCGGTAGCGAACCTGATGGTCGATCAGGTGCTAAAGCAGGGGAAGCTGGCGCGCGGGGTTACTCGCTACTTCATACAGGCCTTGGCGCAAACAGGGGGCGATGTGGCGGCGCTGTGCAGTGATGTGGCGCGCGGCGATGCAGACATTCTCTCGTTTCAAACGCTGCCAGAAGCGGAGATTCGCGCGCGCGGGGCGCAGTTGGCAGTCGAGGCGCTTGCGCGGATTGCGGCGCAACGCACACAGCGCGAGGCGTATCTCGCACGTCTCTCAGGCGGGCAGTCACCGCTTCTCTACGTGATTGTCGCGACAGGTAATATCTATGAAGATGTCGTGCAGGCGCGCGCCGCGGCAAGCCAAGGGGCGGATATCATCGCGGTCATCCGCAGCACAGGTCAGTCGCTGCTTGACTACGTGCCGTATGGGGCGACGACGGAGGGCTTTGGCGGAACGTACGCCACGCAGGAGAACTTTAAAATCATGCGCGCGGCGCTCGACGAGATCGGTGAATCGCTCGGCCGCTATATCCGCCTGTGCAACTACTGCTCGGGGCTTTGCATGCCAGAAATCGCTGCGATGGGGGCGCTTGAGCGGCTTGACGTGATGCTCAATGACGCGCTGTACGGCATCCTTTTTCGCGACATCAACATGCAGCGGACGCTTGTCGACCAATCGTTTAGCCGTATGATCAACGCGTATGCCGGGATCATCATCAACACGGGTGAGGACAACTACCTCACCACGGCAGATGCGGTGCAATCCGCACACACCGTGCTTGCGTCACAGTTGATCAATGAGCAACTGGCGTTTCGCTCAGGACTTCCGTCAAGCCAACTGGGGCTTGGGCACGCGTTTGAGATGGACCCGGAGATAGAAGACGGACTTCTTCTCGAGTGGGCGCAGGCGCTGATGGCGCGCGAAATCTTCCCGGAAGCGCCGCTCAAGTATATGCCCCCGACGAAGCACATGACGGGCAACATTTTTCGCGGCCACGTGCAAGACGCGTTGTTCAACCTGGTTGGCGTGGCGTCGGGGCAAGGCATCCAACTGCTTGGCATGATGACCGAGGCGATCCATACCCCGCTGATTCACGATCGGCAGCTTGCGCTCGAAGCGGCGCGCTATATTTTCAACAATGCGCGCCATTTGGGCGATGAGCTGATGTTCCACCCGGAGGGAAAGATGGTGGCGCGCGCGCGCCAGGTGCTGGATGAGGCGCTTGATCTTTTACGCGATGTGCGGTCGAAGGGTTTGTTTCAGGCCATTGCAGAAGGCGAGTTTGCGGATGTGAAGCGAACGCTTGAGAGTGGCAAAGGGCTGCGCGGCGTGGTGCTGCGCGAGCAGGATTACTTCAATCCGCTGGAAGACGCGCTGCGCGCTGCGCTAAAGCTCGATGAGACAGACGCCGGCCATGTTGCGCGGGAAAGTGAGGGGGTCAACGCGTGAATGATTTGACGCGCGTCAAGCCTTATGGCGATACGCTCCATGACGGTGTTGTGCAGGTGAGCTTTTCGCTCCCGGTACCTTTTGGCGAAGAGGCGCGCGAGTGCGCCCGGCAGGTGGCGTCGGGCATGGGGCTGCTTGAACCGCAGGTTGTGCACATGGCGGACTTGGGAGAGCAGATGAGCTTTTTTGTGCTGTATGGCAAGGTCGTGACCGAGGTGGATTACACGTCGATTCGCGTGCCGAAAGTGGAGAGCCCCGTGCTCTCGTTCGTCGAGGTCAACGCGCTCATCCGCGAGAAGATCAAGCGCAAGATCGTGGTGATCGGCGCGTGCACGGGGACGGATGCGCACACGGTCGGGATTGATGCGATCATGAATATGAAGGGATACGCGGGAGAGTATGGGCTTGAGCGGTATCCGGAGATTGACGCGTACAACCTGGGGAGCCAGGTGGAGAATGAAGTGTTGGTGCGCAAGGCGCGCGAGCTAAACGCGGATGCGATCCTGGTTTCGCAGGTGGTGACGCAAAAGGATGTGCACATCTCAAACCTCGGTGAACTCGTCGACATGCTGGAAGCGGAAGGCTTGCGCTCAAAGCTGATTGTGATTTGTGGGGGGCCGCGCATTGGCCATGAGCTTGCGCTTGAGCTCGGTTATGACGCGGGCTTTGGGTCGGGGACGCTGGCGCCTGAGGTTTCTTCGTTTATTGTTCACGAGATGATCCGTCGCGGGTTACAATAGTGAGAGTGACTCGCGAGGAGGTTTTTTTATGCGCATCGAGATGTACAGCCAGGCGACCTGAGTGCGTTGTCAGGCAGCCAAGGTTTGGCTCGGATCGTTGCATCTCCCGTTTGACGTGATCGATATTTACCAAGAGCCTGAACACATCGCGCTGTTGCGGGATCAGAAGATGGAAACGTTGCCGGTGTTTCGCATCGGCGAGACGTGGATTCAGGGTTTTGATCGGATGAAGTTGCTGGCCGCGATCGCGGCGCAGATGGAAAGCAACCGATAAAAAGATAAATTTCTGTAGAAAATATTTCGGCTTCCTCCGCGTGAGGAAAATATCCGCTATTCTCGAAAATGGTGAGTTCTGTAATCGGATTTTTGTGAAAATAGGCGTGGATCTGACCCAGTCTCATCGCTTAGTCAAAATTCCCTTTAGATCAGATCGCTGCACATTGATCCTTGACCGCGCATACATTATAGTAATTACTAAAATGCATGAGTCAGGAGATGAAAATCATGACGCTCAGCAAAATCACTCGAAATGGGCAAATCACCATCCCAAAAATCATTCGTGAAAAACTCCATCTTGAAGAAGGCGATTATGTGGATGTGATTGACAGCCAGGAAGGTATCTTACTTCGACCGAAGAAGATGATGCTTTTGGATCCTGATCAGGCGTACTACTGGACAGAGGAATGGCAAGAACGCGAGCGACGAGCGGACGAAGATCTTCAAAAAGGACGCGTCCATCCACTCGATTCCTTGGATGAAATTGGGTAAATGAACAATCCGGACATTTTTAGATTGGAAAATTTTTAACATCCTTACATTGGATGGTCAGCCACCGACCATTTTGGCGCAGGGCAATAAGATAAGGATAGTTCCAAAACGAGCATAGAGATACCACGAGTCCGAGCAACAAAAAGGCATCGCATAAACCTTGAACGGCAGTAATTTTTGACACCTCGCTCAAGCGATTGGCTGGAGAAATGACCGCGTGGTACAGGTTTAATGTATCGATGACAGAAAACCCGCTGATCATGAGAATCAACAGCAGCCAAAGCACTCTCCATTTTTTCATCGAACGGGGAGAATTTTTGTGAATCCGCCACCAGTCTTGAAATGGGCCGCTATCCACCAAGCATGAGGTGTCGTTCGCATCGAATGTGAGTTTCACGTCCGTCCGTCGGTAGTGTAAGCTTTGCGCGACGGGAACCCACCCGAATAGGGAGGTCACAAGCCAAGGAAGATCGTATAATAGCCAATTTGATGGAAGTGTTGTGTTCAATGATTGCGTATGAATCATCGTGATGAGGCCTATGCCAAAAGAGATGGCAAGGAACAAACCAAGCAAGATCCCGTACGGTGTGCGAAGATACGAATAAACGCGGCCGTTGATGTGGGATTGGATGGATAATCACACCTTTCGCATGGGTTTCCATCTTAACGGAATGTCTGTATTTATCATGTTCCTTCACCATTCCAAGTTCTACAACTTTTTCACCCACCTTGCGTGGCGACCGTGCTCGATACACATGATGGTGCCTTTTCGGCCCAACTCATTCAGGGTTTTCGTTATGGTAGGCCGGCTTATCCCCGGACATAACTCCTCAACGTCAGCGATCGTAAAATCGGCGATAAAACCATCGACGATGTTGAGGATACGCTCCTTTTTCCACCCCCTCTTCTGGGAGCTCTCCAGTGTCCCTACACGACTATCAAATCGATGATACGCTTCTAGGAGCATGGTGAGGAAGTAATTGATCCAAGGATTGCAATCATGAGCACTGTCATGCCAATTTTGAGAGGAGATTTCAAGGGTATTGTAATACTGTATTTTTGTATCCTCAATGACATTTTCCAGGCTGATGTATTTTCCAACAGCGTAGCCGCTCTGATACAACAGCAACAAAGTTAAAAGACGAGCCATTCTCCCATTGCCGTCGGAAAAGGGATGGATACAAAAAAAATCTAAGATAAACAGTCCAATCAAGACGTAATCCGGTAAATCGCCGCGATCTCTGGCTCTTTTGAACGCGTCACAAAGTTCCCGCATCGCTTCATCCGTACGCCACGCGGGGGTTGGCTTGAAGCGAATTCGCGTCTCACCGGTTGAAAGTTTCTCTTCAATAAAATTATCAATCAGTTTCCAGCGGCCCCCCGTTCCACTGTACTTCATTAAATCGCGATGCAATTGCTGAATCACGCTCGGTGCGAGCGGAATGAGTTCAGCATGTGTATGAATGGTATTCAAAACGTCGCGATATCCAGCAATCTCACCTTCGGGGCGATTCTCGGGATTTGCTGCATTCCAAACAATTGACTCCAATCGTTTGGAAGAAACGTAGATTCCTTCGATTCGATTGGACGACTCCGTGCTTTGAATGAACGCATTCTGCTGCAACGTTTCAAGTACCTGAGGAACCTGGCGTTGAAATAAGCCTTGTTTTCCCTTAAATTCGCTGATCTTAGTAGCCAAGAGGATCACCTCGGATTTCATCACGAGATGATCCAAATAAAGCGGTGTAAAGGAGGACAAACGGTTCACCAATCTCGTTAAATATAAAGATATTCTGATTCGTAAATGATAACCTTAAACGGATAACAAAAGCGCGTATCAAGCGAAAAGAAGCGAGATCTACATCTTTCAGTTGACTATGAATGGCCATTCACTCATTATTGAGAGGAGTGGAAAATACGACACCTCGCGTTCTCTTCGCTGATCGTGGTTTAATAAGATCAAGAAGGGTTTCTGTCTGGTGAGGGAGGAAAGAAACATGCAACCGCTGCGTATCATTGCGTTTACTGTCTTGTTGATTGCGGCACTTATCGGTTTTTTCTCGGGTATCTACCAACGCTATCGCTTTTTGCGGCTCGGACAGGCTGAGCATCGCTCAGACCACAGCGAAGAGCGTATGAGAGGCTTTTTTAAATACGTGCTGGGACAGGGTAAGGTATTGGCTGAACCGTCAGGGATTGGACACTTTTTCATCTTCTGGGGATTCATCATCCTCGGGTTTGGCGAACTCGACTTTTTTGGCTTTGACCTGTTTGGCAGGCACATTCCAGGGTTTACGCAGGGGTGGTTCACGCATACCCAGGAGTTGTTTGCGGCGTTTGTCATGGTGGCTGTGATCGTTGCGCTGATTCGCCGCTACGTGTGGCGACCGATGCGGATTGAACCTACGTTTGAGGCGGGCTTTATTCTCGGACTCATCTTTATCATCGTGGCGACACTCTTCTTGACGACGGGGCTCGACGCAGTCGCGAGTGGCGCAAGCAGCGTGCCAGCCGCGCCGATGTCAACGTTGGTCGCGTATTGGTTTTCTGGCATGTCGCCAGCCGTTGCGGGAAATCTTGCGCAGGTTTTTTTCTGGATCCATACGCTATCCATCTTTGGTTTTCTCGTTTTTATACCACGCTCAAAACACTTGCATATGATTGGCGCCGTTTTCAACACGTACTATCGCAACCTTGGGCCTGTCGGCAAGCTGAAAACGCTTGACTTGTCGGATGAGACGGTGGAAGAGTTTGGTGTCGCCAAAGTCACACAGTTGAGTTGGAAGCAACTTCTCGACGGGTACGCCTGTACGGAGTGCGGGCGCTGTCATGTATCCTGCCCCGCCACGCTCACGGGGAAGGATCTCTCGCCTAAGTACCTGATCCTGAAAATGAAGGATCATCTTGTCGATCAGGGCCCGTCTCTTTTGAAGATGGCCGCAGGCGGCGAGGATTACACGGCGAGCCTTCCTGATCTGGTGGGCGAAGTGTACACCGAAGATGAGATTTGGGCGTGCACGACATGTCGCGCGTGTGAGGAGGCGTGCCCGGTCTTTAATGAGCATGTCAGTCTGATCGTCGATCTTCGTCGCGACCTTGTCTTGACCAAGGGCAACGCGCCGGGAGAAGTCAACCGCACGTTCACAAACCTTGAGCGTCACTCCAACGAGTGGGGGCGTCCGCGTTCCGCGCGCGCGGAGTGGGCGGAGGGTCTTGGCATTCGCGCGATGGAAGATGTGGAAGGCGCCGTGGACTACCTATACTATGTTGGAACGGCTGTGTCCTTTGATCCGCGCAATCAAAAGATCGCGCAGTCCTTTGTGAAACTTTTGCAAAAGGCGAATGTCGACTTTGCCATCCTCGGAAAAGAGGAAGAGAGCGATGGAGATTCAGCGCGCCGTCTCGGCAATGAGTTTCTCTATCAGGAGTTGGTCGAGCGCAATGTGGAACTCTTTAAAGCGTACGGCGTAAAAAAAATCATCACCACGGATCCGCACGCGTTCAATCAGTTTTCCAAGGAATACAAGGATTTCGGACTGGACATTGAGGTGCTGCATCACACACAGTTTTTGGCGGAATTGCTCAAAGAGGGACGCATCATTCCGAAGCAGCGCGTGGAAAAGACGGTTACGTATCACGACCCGTGCTACCTCGGGCGGTATAATGGAGAGTATGACGCGCCGCGCTATATTCTTGAACACATTCCTGGCCTCACCGTGCTCGAAATGGAGCGCAGTCGCAATAAGAGCATGTGTTGCGGCGCGGGTGGCGGCTCGATGTTTAAAGAAGAGACGGGCGAAAAGCGCATCAACGTGGAGCGCACCGAACAGGCGCTTGCGACTGGCGCCACCACCATTGCCACGGCGTGCCCGTATTGTATGACGATGATGATCGATGGAACAAAGGCAAAGGGTGTCGAAGAGGAAATCGATACAAATGATATCGCGGAACTGCTATTCATGGCGATTTGAACCGTGTATCGCGCATGAAGACCAGGCGAGGTGACTTGCCTTGTCCTCACGTCGAAAGGAGTGCTGTCGTGGATTTGCCGCAGATTGTGAAACGTCGAATCCTTCGCTATGAAAACGGGGTCACAGAACAGCGCGAAGTCGAAGTTGTGACGGAGTATGCGCTCACGGTGTTTGTCGATGGACAGGAGTTTGTCACGCTCGTCTGCACGCCGTCGGATCTGGAGGATCTAGTGATTGGATTTCTCGCGTCAGAAGGTGTGTTGACGTCGTATGAGGAGATTCGCAGTCTCACGCTGTCAGAAGAAGACGGTGTGGCGTATGTCCGGCTCGTGACGCCTGTCACGATCGACCCGCAGATGTTTGGGAAGCGGTACATCGCCTCGTGTTGTGGCAAGGGGCGACAGTCGTTCTATTTTTATCAGGATGCAGCGCTCGCCAAACCAGTCGAAGTGGCTCCGGTGATCGCACCCAGGCAGATTGTGTCGCTGATCGAGCGGATGCAACGCGCATCGGATCTTTTTCGCACAACAGGAGGCGTGCACAACGCGTCTCTGTGCACGGTGGATCAGGTGCTGTTGTCCCGCTTTGACATCGGGCGTCACAACGCGCTCGACAAGCTTTACGGGTATCAGATTCGCGAGAAATGGACGAGTGACAAACTGGTGATCGCGTTTAGTGGGCGTATCTCGTCGGAGGTGCTCTTGAAAGTCGCCAAAATGGGGATCGGCATCGTGCTCTCCAAATCGGCGCCAACGGCGCTTGCGCTGCAGATCGCGGACGATTTGCAGTTGACGACCGTCGGATTTGTGCGCAGGGGCGCTTTTTCCGTATACACGCACCCGGAGCGCGTACAGCTTTTGTGACCCTTGTCAAAGGTTCTTCTCTCACTCAGTAAATTGTGATACGCTGAACAAAAAGACTGAACGCTCAGTCAGTGCTTAGGAGGCTCGGCCTGAATGAACACCGTGATTGTCTCAGGGGCACGAACGCCGTTTGGCAAACTTGGCGGTGCGCTCGCGGGCGTTACTGCCGTCGAGTTGGGGGCTGTTGCGTTGCGCGAGGCTCTTTTGCGCGGCGGCGTTGCGCCGGAAGAAGTAGAGGAAGTCGTGATGGGGATGGTGCTGCAAGGGGGCGCCGGACAGATTCCTTCGCGCCAGGCGTTACGTTTGGCAGGGATGCCGTGGGCGGTGCGCACAGAAACGATCAACAAGGTCTGCGCATCAGGGCTGCGGTCGATCACGCTCGTGGATCAGATGGTGCGTGCGGGCGATCTTGATGTGGCGCTTGCGGGCGGTATGGAGAGCATGTCAAACGCCCCGTATTTTGTGCGGGGCGCGCGGTTTGGTTTGAAGATGGGGGACGCATCGTTTGTTGACCTGATGCAGCATGACGGACTGACCTGCGCGTTTGACCATGTTCCGATGGTGGTGCACGGATCAACGGTGGCGGAAGAATATCATGTTTCGCGTGAAGCGCAAGACGCGTGGGCCTATCGCTCTCACGCGCGCGCGGTCGAGGCGATGGACCAAGGGAAATTTGCTGAGGAGATTACTCCTGTGTCCGTTTCTGTGAAAGCGGGTACAGTGAAGGTGGACATGGATGAGGCGCCGCGTCGCGACACATCGCTTGAGAGACTGGCCGCACTGCGCCCAGTGGGCGATCTGAATGGCACCGTAACGGCGGGGAATGCGCCAGGGGTCAATGACGGGGCTGCAGCTCTGCTTTTGATGAGTGAGGCGCGGGCGCGCCGCGAAGGAAGGGAGATCCTTGGGACACTTCGCGGACACGCGGAAGTTGCGCTCGAAGCGAAGTACATCGCGTCGGCGCCTGGGGTAGCTGTGGCAAAATTGCTTGAAAAGACAGGGCGGTCACTGGATGACATCGCGCTCTTTGAGATCAATGAAGCATTCGCGGCGGTTCCTTTGGTGAGCCGTCACCATGTGCCGTGGGATTTGGAGCGCGTGAACGTAAACGGCGGTGCAGTCGCGCTCGGACATCCGATTGGTGCGAGTGGCGCGCGCATCTTGCTCACGCTTCTCTATGAACTTCGGCGACGCGGTGGCGGACTCGGCGTGGCTGCGATCTGCAGTGGCGCGGCGCAAGGTGATGCAGTCCTCG
>NZ_LSUQ01000023.1 GCF_001642725.1 Ferroacidibacillus organovorans | reverse complement strand
TGTTATGGCTGGCTCATCGAACACGGGCTTGATCGGGCAACCGGTGGCACGAGTCGACGTTTGGGACAAGGCGTCGGCTGAGTATAAATACACCAATGATGTCGACCCCAAAGGGATGCTTCACGCGAAATTGGTGACAAGCACCTATGCACATGCTGTATTGAAAAGCGTAGATACATCAGAAGCTTGGAAGGTGTCTGGCGTTCGCGCGATTGTCACGGGTGATGTCTTTCCATATCATATCGGGCCAATCCTTGCAGATCGACAGCCGCTTGCAGTTGGCAAGGTGAGGTACTTTGGGGAACCTATTGCCATTGTTGTTGCAGACAAAGAGCATCAGGCCAAACGAGCTGCAAAACTCGTGCGTATTGAATATGACCCACTCCCCGTTGTGAATTCACCGTATGAAGCATTTCAAAGTCTAAAAGGCACGATTCATGAGCAGTCAGGGCAGTACACAAAAATCGTCGAAAGTGTTCATCCGGTTCCAGGAACGCACATTGCAAATCACATAAAGATTCGCAAAGGCGACGTAGAAAAGGCTTGGAATACGTGCACGTGTGTGGTTGAACAGGACTATTCTCTTAACGTATCGGATCACGCGGCGCTCGAACCGCGCTGCGCACGCGTGCAGATTTTGCAAAACGGCCAGGTCATCGTGCACTCTACCACGCAGTCGCCGTTTAGCATCAAAAAATTGTTCAATCAGTTTTTCAACATCGATGTTGGGAACGTCATCGTGCACGTGGCCATGGTGGGTGGAGCGTTTGGCGGCAAAGGCACGATTCAACTCGAACCAATCGCCTATCTCGCGTCACAGGCGGTGCGCGGCAGGATGGTCAGTCTCGCGTACGAACGGGAAGAGGATATCTGCACGGCGCCTGGCCGCGTTGGATTGCAGGCGACCTTGAAGCTCGGTACGGATGCGAATGGTCACCTTCGCGCGGCAAAGATCACCTTTTATTTTGACGGCGGGGCGTATTCCGACCAAGCGGCTGGAATCACGCGCGCGGCGGCGATTGACTGCACGGGTCCCTACGATATCGCAAACGTTTGGTGCGATTCGTACTGCCTCTATACCAATCATCCGTATGGCACGTCGTTTCGCGGCTACGGCCATCCTGAATTGACGTTTGCAATGGATCGCACGATGGACGTGCTTGCGCGAAAACTGGGTATGGATCCTCTCGAATTGCGCGCAAAGAATCTGCTCAAACCGGGGGACAGCACGCCAACGCATGTCGTATTGACCAAGAGTAACATCGGCGATGTGAAGGCGTGTCTTGCGCGCGCGCAGGAGCTTTTGCAGTGGGATCAAGGACAACGTGTTGAAATGCCGGACGGAACGATCCGCGCGAAGGGGGTGGCGTGTTTTTGGAAAACCTCGACGACGCCACCCAATGGACAGGCTGGCGCGATTCTGACGTTTGACGCAGATGGCAGTGTCAATCTAAACGTCGCGACCGTTGAATTTGGGCAAGGGACAAAGACGGCTCTCACGCAAATTCTCGCAGAAAAACTGAGGATAAATATCCAAAAAATTCGAGTTACGATTGATGTGGACACCGCGTACAACCCTCATGAGTGGCGCACCGTTGCGAGCACAGGCACATTTCTTGCGGGGCGTGCGGTGATTCAGGCGGCAGACGACGCGATACGTCAACTCAAACAAACGGCAGCGATCGTCCTTCAATGCGCGGCCGAGGATTTGGATTATGACGATGGGAAGGTGTTTGTAAAGGATAGCCCTTCCTTTTATGTTGAGTACGGGGAGATTGCGCTCGGCTATAAATATCCGAGTGGACACGCTGTGATGGGGCAGGTGATTGGAAGTGGAAAGTACATTCAAAAACATCTCACGGGGATGGATCCGAAAACGGGATTTGGAAAGCCCGGTCCCTGGTGGTCCGTGGGTGTGCAAGGCGTTGAAGTGGCGTGGAATCCTCGCGATAATCAGTATCGCATTCTGAAGGCCGTGACCGTGCTCGACGGGGGTACGATCATTAATGTGGGGACGGCGACACAGCAAATGCGTGGCGGGATGTTTATGGGGCTCAGCTATGCCAGTTGTGAGACGTTGCAGTTTGACGACACGGGTCGGGTGCTCAATCCGCAATTGCGCACGTATAAGGTGTTGCGATTTGGGGAGCAGCCAGACGAGTACGTGGTTGATTTTGTTCAAACGCCTTGCATCGATGGTCCGTTTGGCGCGCGCGGCATAGGCGAATACGGTGTCATCGGGATGCCTGCGGCGCTTGCCAACGGTCTTTCCGTGGCAGCAGGTGTGGATCTAAACCATCTGCCTTTAACACCGGAGGAAATCTGGAGAGCGAGGGGGGTGCGCGGGAGTGATCGCGTTTGACTTTGCCTATTCCCGTCCCAATACTCCGTCGGAGGCAGTCGCGCTGTATGAAACTGCGGCGGCGCAGGGGCAGCACGCGCTTTACTATGCTGGGGGTACGGAAATCATCACTTTTTCACGCATGGGACAAATGGCCGCAGATGCGATCATCGACATCAAGGATCTGCCGGAGTGTCAAGTTCTTGGGATCGATGGTGAAGAGATCGTCATTGGCGCTGCCGTCACGCTAAATCAGTTGGCAGACTCGGACATTTTTCCGCTGTTCGGGCAGACGGCGCAGGCGATTGCGGATCGCACAGCGCGCAACAAGATAACGGTGGGGGGAAACGTGGGGAGCAGGCGGCTGATGTATCGCGAAATGGCGTTGCCTTTTCTTCTGTGTGACAGCAAGGTAAAACTTTTCGGGCCTCAGGGTGCGCGCTTGTTGCCTTTTACAGATGTGTTTCATCATGCTCTGAACCTTAAGCCGGGCGAATTGATCACACAGTTTTACATTCCGCGGTCGTTTGTGGCGAACACTTTTGTGCATCTCAAAAAAACGAAGCAGTCCAGCGTAAATTATCCGCTTGTCACGGTTTTGGCACTTGAGGATGGGGATAGAATTCGGATGGCGTTCAGTGGCGTCTGCGCGTTTCCTTTTCGGGATGAGCGGTTGGAGGAACTTGTGAGCAACCGTGCGCGCCCGCTGTGTGAGCGGGTGAAGCAGGTGATCGAGCAGTTTCCGCATGAGGTGCTTCATGATCTGGAGGGTTCTGAAGATTACCGCAAGTTTGTGCTCCAATTGACGCTGGAAGAGATTCTTAAGCAAATGGGGTGGGCGGTATGAGCGTGCGATGTGGATTGCGTCCAGGTGTATTTGAGGTTCATGTCAATGGGCAATTCCGCGAGGTCGTATTGCGCTCATCAGACACATTGCTGCACGCGCTTCGGGATCTTGGGTTGACGGGCGCCAAACCTGGGTGTGAAAACGGTGATTGTGGCGCCTGCACCGTGTTGCTTGACGGAGTGCCGGTGCATGCGTGTCTGACGCTTGGTGTGGAGGCGGTGGGACACTCCGTAACGACAGCGGAAGGGCTTGTCGATTCCCCGATCCGCCAGGCATTCATTGACTACTGGGCGATTCAATGTGGGTATTGCACACCAGGGTTTGTCGTTGTGTGTCATGCGCTCGTCACACAGTGTAAGGAACCTACAGATGAGCAGATCAAAGAGTGGTTACAGCCTAATCTCTGCCGCTGTACAGGGTATCAGGAAATCAAAGACGCCGTACACGCGGTGCTCCGTCATTCAACGCAGACGACGCAAGGCGGAGACAAGGAATAGGCACAGTGAGGAATCCAGAGAGCAAAAATATCTTCGTTTGAAGAAAGAGGCGTCTCTAGGGGCGCCCCTTTGTTTAAACGGATGATCTTGTGGCCTATTTTATAAAGCTATCGTGACTCGCAGAAAGATCGTGAATCATTTTCAGCGTTTGCGCGGCTTGAGTAATCTGCTGCTGAACCTGTTCAAGCTGCTGCCGAATCTGTGGCTGTTGCGTGTTCGGAGGTTGCAATTGTTGCATTTGTAGCGCGACCATCTGCAGATTTTGTTGGATTTTTGGCAATTGATGAGTATTCTCCGACTGGGTTGCCTGCTGGATTTCCTGGAGGGCTTGTCCCAATGTGTCCGTGATTTGCAGTTTCTGCTGTTCAAATTGCAACTGTTGTTGTACTTGAAAATGAATTGCTTTTTTATCGTCTTTGGGTGTTGATTTATTTGACGATGGATTTTTCGTGGACACGGATTCATTCTCCCTTTACAGTGTGATGTACTTTTGTCAGTGTCTCCCGGCGCTTTAAAACCATCCTTTTTTGCGCATAAACAAAAGCGATAGGACGGCGATGGCCGTCATGAGTGTTATGGAATAGGCGTAACCGTATTTCCAACCGTATTCAGGGATACGGAAATTCATCCCGTAGATGCTTGCAATGAGGGTTGCTGGCAAAAAAATCGTCGATACGATGGTGAGGGTTTTCATGACTTTGTTCATGTGGTTTGATTGAATGGACGTGTACCCTTCAACGGATTCCAGGAGATTGTCGCGGACGGCCGCCAGTTGATCCGCCAAGCCATGCATCTGATCTGCCGCGTCGAGAAAGTAGATATTGTGTAATCCGGTCAGGAAAGGGAGAGCTGCGTCATTCAAGAGTTGCGAGATCCGTGCCTGTGCGCGAAGCGGCAAAAGGACACATCGCGCCTGATGGCGTAACGTGCGAATTTGCTCAAAGAGTTCTCCGCGATGATTGAGATGGTCTGTCACCTCTTCTGCCTGCGCCACGATCGGTTCGACGAGCGCGGCGTAGGCACTGATGACAAATTGATCGAGATGGGAGAGTGCGTGGGATGTCAGATGCTTGTGATCGTAGGTTTGAAGTTCCATCTCGTGAAACAGAGACTCGGCATTTGGCATTTGATTTTCGCCGATGACAAGCATCCACTTCTCGTGAAGAACAACAAGCGCATTTGAAAACTGCGGCTTTGCTGATGATTCAATCGGTGGATGGGGGTAGGTTATGATAAAGGAAATATGGTCTCTGCTCACCGTAAAACGCAACCCTGATTCGCTAGACGTTGTCAGTTTTCTAATTTCTTCAGGATGCAATGGATACTCGTCGCAAAGCGCAGTCCACTCGTCGCTCGTGCACGATGACGCGAGTAACCATCCCCACTCCCCAGATTTTGGCGATGTTGGGTAATGATCGATGCGACTTTTATGATCTGATGAAATCAAGAGTGTACGGATCACAGAAGAGTACCTCGAATGAGAGATTTTGCTGAATCGAATGGGATCATTGAAGTATACCCCAGTTCTAGGGTTTGTTATCCGAGCGCAGGGAGTGGCCACATTTCGTTAGATTGACTTCACAAAGAGGATATGCAATAGTTTTGCTAACCGGGCAAACCTATCGAAAGATCGGGACGCAAAGCTACGGGCCTACTACACATGGATTAACGTGTTATGGTGGCCGAGTTGCCGGAACCCAACCGATAAGAGGGGATGATCGTCATGAAGAAACTCGTAATATCATTGTCTACGATCGCTGTCGCAGTCGCTTTAAATGTAGCACCTGCATTTGCAAACGTCATTCATTCTAGTGGTAGTACTGGTAAACCGACGGCGATGGGATCAAATGCCGGCAGTGCTCAGGGGCAATCGCATCGCTCTGCGACAGGAACAACCAGCAAGATGACGCATGACGGTTGGAGAACGGCGTTATAATTGTAAAAAGATCGAAGGAGGGGGATGGATTCCCCTCCTATTTTTCTTGGAAATGGATGATCTCATATGGAAAAACCTACGTTGCCTGTCTATGATCAGATGGATCACGGGATATGGATTCTTGAAGAAGAGCGGCGAAGAATCGCGCGAGATTTGCATGACGGCCCTGCACAAGTTTTAACAAATATCAGTATGAAACTCGATGTTATTGAACAAATGATTGACAGTCACCCGGAAATGGCTAAGGTACAGGTAAATCAGTTGCACAAAAGAGTGGGCGCTGTTGTGAATGAAATACGGCATCTCATCTATGATCTACGACCGATTGCCATTGATGAAATTGGATTATTCGAAGCAGTTAAGGAACTCTGCAAACAATTGGAGAAGAATTGGAGCATCCCCATTCTCATGACAATGGATGAGATCGTTTTTTCTAGTGAAATTGCGCCTGCAAAACAGGTGGCGATTTATCGACTCATCAAGGAAATCCTTAACAATGTGAAGAAACACGCAAAAGCGAGAACGATTGATGTGTTAATTTCAAAAAATGGAGGTGATCTTGTGGTAGACATTAAAGACAATGGGATCGGCTTTGATACGAGTTATACACCTCCCGGTCATTACGGAATCATCGGGATGAAAGAAAGAGCAGCCTATTTAGGAGGAACATTGGAAATCCATTCTAGCATTGGGCAAGGGAGTACATTTATCATTCAAGTACCCGTATATCAGGAGTGAGAACGTGAATTGGGGAGAGCGTTTACATAAAGCGAAAGCATTCATTTCCAATGGCCTCTTTCACGCAGCGCTTGATGAACTGCGAAATTTAGAGCATACGTCAGAGGATCAAAATAATGAAAATAAGGGAGAGTTTTATGATGAACAAGGAAAATTATCGATTTATTTAACAGATTATAAGCGGTCTGTCGGGCTTTTTTTATCAGCAATTTCATGCGCACACAGCAAAGACGCCTGGGTTAAGTATCATGTTCATCTCGCAGTTGCCTACCGACGACTTTCGGAGTTTGATACCAGTTATCGCTACCTCAATCAATTACTTGAGTTTAAAGATGAAATATCGGCTCAGACACGTGGTCTTTTGTACCTTAACCTTTCTGCGGTTCAAGGCATTCACGGTTTTTACGATCAATCGATGATCAGCGCTCATAAAAGTTTAGAATTTTTTTCTTTGGTTAAAGATTCAGAGGGATACATCGCAGATCTTTATAACAATTTGGGGCTGGCCTACCTAGAGAATGGAGACTTTGAGCAGGCGGAGGAGTATTTGAACCGTGCCTTCACAATATCTGGTGATCAGCACATGGATATTATCTCTGAAATGGGGAGAATGAATCTCTTAAGAGGCCGTATTCATGAAGGTATTCATAACGCAGAGGCAGCGCTTCGTCTCGTTTGGTCCAGAATTATCAATTATGATAAAGAGGAAATTGCTCGTTTATGTCATCTGTTAGCTCAAATCTCCATGCACTTTCATGAGGTGGATTTGGCAATTCGCCTAAACGAGAAAGCTCAATTATTTTTTGGGCAATTAGGAATGTGGAGACAGTGGCAGGATATTGACTCTGAAGTGACGGAATGGATGGAGTTGTCAGCGAGTTGCACAGATACCCCTGATGGCACGGATTTAAATGGAATTTCTCTTCAAGAAATTCGTCTTTTTCTTACGATCCTCGATGCCATCAATTCTCAAGAACTTATTGATAAAAAAATTTCTACATTGTTGGATGTTCGAGTTCACTATGTAAAATTGCTCGCAGATCAATTGGGTTTGTCAAACACTGAAAAAGATCGTCTCATTCTCGCCGCGCGATTGGCAGACTATGGATTAACTGCATTAGAGCACGAGTTGGTGCTAAACCCCGATCGATCGGTTCAAGCTTATGAACAATATAAAAAGCATCCATGGCTGAGTGTGAGTATGGCACAAACGATCCAATTGGATCAATGTGTAATCGACATCATTATCGACCACCATGAGCTTCTCGATGGATCAGGATTTCCCCAAGGAAAACAGGCCAATGATATTAATTTTTTAGCGAAAGTTTTGAGTGTTGTTGACGCGTATACACAAGGAGTCACGATCCATCAAAAAACGCACGATGAGTGTCTACACCAACTCGCTAGTCAATGTGGTATGCGGTATGACGAAACCGTTGTGGAGCGTTTTTTTGAACTGTTTCAAACGTAATTCAAAATTGCAATTGGATTGCAGAAATAGTTTACTTGATTAAAAGATCATCGACCCAATGATCGAATTGTTCGGGAAATGCCCGTTTCATTCTTGTAGCTTTATAAACTTCAATCACTTTTCGAATAGAGGTAGAAGAAATCGGTTTAGCTAAAAAATAAGATGCACCTGCACGAATTGCTTCTTTTTGATTTGCTTCACTCGCTTCTAGTGAGCACATTAAAATGAAAGAATTTGGATATTTTTGGTAAATTTCTTCACAAAGTTGAAGTCCGTTTTCTTTCCCTAATTGAATATCGATGGAAATGATATCAAATGTGTTATCCTTTTCAAGAATTTTAAAGAGCTCTGCTCCATTCAGAGCGCATCCCCCAATTTTTACATTTGAATGCAGTTCGTACAATTGCGAGAGCGCTTCAAGCGTCTCAGGATAATCGTCGACTAACAGGATTTTGATCATTGATCGTATCGCCCCTTAAATAAAGATTATTTTCTTCTGAATAACATCGATCACGTTTACCGCATAATTCAACGAGCGTATTGGAGTGACGCAGTGCAATTTTAATCATTCCTGATAAGCTGGTGACGCGAACGCTGCTCTCCATTCCATATGAATTTCCCAACTCACCGACGGATACAGCATGGTATGCCGTTGCAAATCCACCGCGTAAACTTCCGCGTATGGCGATCGCCTTTTTGCTCTCAAGGTTACTTGAAAAACATCCTTTATCCGTAATGAAAATATTTCCGTATGAATTCAGATAAGAAGAGATAGCATTGGAGACACGGATAACCGAGATGCCGGGAGTGATTTTTACAATTCGGTCATGATAATCCTTCATCTTAGAGAGTAAGTTCTGAATATCTTCTTCTAAGAGTGGGGTAAGCTGTACTTCCTTCCACTTCGTACATAGCAATTCCGATAAGGATTGATATTCGCGATCGATGGAAAGGTGGTTTTGATACTCTTTTACGAAAAACTCTAGATCATCCAGTAAGTCAACATGCCGTTTTTCAAGAAGGACGGAAGAGATTTTTGGTAATACGGCATGTGCATCATAACGTTTTAGTACATGCGATTTCATCAACAAATACTCTTCCTTTAATTTCTCAAGACCTGAGATCATTCGCAGAAGCAGTGGACTCAAGTCGCTGTAAATGGTTTTTAAGTTTCCTGCCCAAACCTTTGAATTATGAATCGTTCTCGCTACGATGACATCCTGTTCGGCATAGATTGTGGAGTGAAAAACATCTCCGTAAACGATAACAGATTCTGTTGCGTGAATGTGTGCACCATCAAGTACAGAGCCTTTTACAATGACATTTCCATCAAATACGATTTTTCCGTCTGCTGAGGTTACATCGTGATCGACAACACATTCAGAGACGACGTCAATTCGCTGCTTTGAGAAGATGAGCCTACCGTTTTTTGCCGCTACGATGTGTGTATTTACTCGTATGACACCTTGCCCAAGCGTGAGAGGTTTGACATTTTGTGAGGCAGGAATCTCAAACCCATAAACATCTCGTCCTGGAGTTCCTTCTTTTCCCAATTGTTGATCGACGATAATGGTTCCTGCCGTAATGAGGGATGGGTGTGTCAAACGTAATTCATCATCTTTCTCAACGGGGAGGTTTATCTGGTTTAGGTGATCAGGTTCCCCTTGGCTGGGAGCAATCCCTCTTAGAACAACTTCTTCACCTGAGGTTGACAGTTGGCATAATCGATGGATCGCAGAGTAATCGATCTCTCCGTGGAAGTTTTGTTCTTTGAGTAAGGTTAAAATCGCATAGGGTGAAACAGGTTCAACTTCTCGTTCCTCTGCATACTCTTCAATCACAAGTTCTGTTTGCAAAGAGGGTCGGCTATTGGATAGCATGACGCTGCTTCCAGTCTCAATCTGAACAATCGCTGAGACGGAGAGCTTATCTTCGGAAACTCTCGTGAATCGTTTTGTGGAAGGCTCTCTTCCACGAGTAACCACGTCAATTTGATAGAGTTCACTGACGACAACTTCACCAATGGTTTTTTTCCCGTCGATCCTAAATTCCAGTCGATCATCGTCTGGAACGATGACCGTTGCATAAAATCCGTAATTTTTAGGGTCGACGACAACAAGTTTGTTATTCTCTATATATGCATAACCGTCAATAGATGATGAATTGGGCGAAGGAATGGGAAGGGGCTGTGCCGGGGGATTCTCCGCAACTTGATTGTTACTATTCTTTTGATCATGCTGGAAATACTTAAAAATGGATTTTAACATACCGGCTCACCTGCTCCCGTTTGTCATAAAAATAATTCCCCATTAAATTTATAGGGATGTCGGGTATGCTCAGTGAACTGGCAGCAACCCGGCGATCATAGGCGACAGCCCTTAGACCCGTAGCTTTGCGTCCCTATCTTTCGATAGGTTTGCCAATATGAAATTATCGCGATTCATAAATTATAGTACGAAAAACAGAGGATAAATACAAGTGATTCTATCCGTGGGTTGAAACAGCTTTATCGATTAACAAGATAACGTAGTTTAAAAATCGGCTCGACCGGTCTTGTCCGTGAAGGACATAGAAGGTCGAGCCAGAAGAGGGTGGAAGTTAAGATGACATCTGATGAACGCTTTGAGAAGAAGTCTTGGGTTCTGTGCGCTTACTTGGAATCAGCAGAACAAGTACTGCGACAGCGAGTGAAAAAATGAATCCAGAGATAAATACATCGCGAAGTGATCCGTTCAAGATGTGTACATACGTGGTCAACACGGAGTTTGGCAACATGGCGCGCACATTTGCAGAGAGCAGGGATTCCGTGATGAGCGACGGGTTCGTCGCTGCGTGCGTCGCGATCGCACGAGTGGTCAATTGTGCGTTTAAAATAGCGCCCATCAGCGCCACGCCGATAGAGCCTCCGATCGTGCGAAAGAATTGACTTGAGCCCGTGACTGCGCCTCGCACATTCCACGGAACGGCATTTTGTGCTGCAATGAGCAGCCCTGTCAGTGAAAGACCCATCCCGACGCCGATCAGGAAGAGTGCGCCGTCTACCGTGACTTGGCCGCTGTTCAAGGCAGCAGCGAGAATGGCTGATCCGACGGCGATCAAAAGCCCCCCTACGATACCGATGATGCGAAATCCGACGCGCAAAAGAAAGGGGCCTGCAACGAGTGCCGCGAGTGGCCAACCAATAAGCATCGGTGTAATCGCGCGACCCGCGAGTGTCGGTGAGCCACCTTCAACGCCTTGTACAAAAAGTGGCAGGTACGAGATTAAGCCAAACATCACGGCCCCCGCAAAAAGATTAACACCGTTTGCGACGAGAAGCATGCGGTGTTGAAACAAGATGCTGGGTAACACAGGCTCAGTGGCGCGACGTTCCCACCATGCAAATGCGATAAGGCAGGCAAGAACCAACGTGAACATTGCAATCGCCGATGGCGAGAGTAGGTGACTCGAGTCTTGCACAAGTGTGAGTAAGAGTAGGGTCACACCTGCAGAAAGGAGAATCGTGCCAAGCCAGTCGAGTCGATGCTTTGTGACGCTTTTACGCTCTTTGAACGAGAGTGCCAATACAATCATGACGAGAATGCCGATGGGGACATTCAAATAAAAAACAAGTCGCCAATTGGTGTATTCAACGATGACAGCGCCGAGCAGCGGTCCCACGACTGCTGAGATTCCCCAGACGGCTGAAAAGAAACCTTGGATACGCGCACGCTGTTCCATGGTGAAGACATCTCCGATGATGGTTAGAGCGATAGGGAGAACCCCTGCAGCGCCAAGGCCTTGAATCGCCCGAAAGGCGATCAGTTGGGGCATGGTAACAGCGACTCCGCAAAGGAGTGAGCCGATCGTGAAAATGCCGGCGCCAATCAGAAACAGGCGCTTGCGACCGTACATATCGGCCAGTTTTGAGAAGATAGGAACGGGGACAGTCGACGTGAGTAAGTAGGCTGAAAAGACCCAACTGTACGTTGCAAGTCCGTGCAGGTCATTAATAATGCTTGGCATGGCAGTTCCGACAATTGTCATGTCGAGCGCTGCCAACACCATGGCCAACATAACGGTGACCATGACCCAAACTTTCGACGTGGTGTTCTTGTGGTGTTCGTTGTCGTTTGTCACGTTGTTTCTCCCTTTTAAAGGGCACCGCGAGACGCGGACGTCTGCCCGTGTGTCCCACGGTACGCCCGCATGATTTGTTTATACAATATAATAGATACTATATTTAGTCAAGTGAATTGGCGGATAAAGAGCGTGTAGGAGCATTAAGGTATCGATTGGGATTGAAAATCATGTGGTTCGCGACTATAGTGAAAGATGCAAGCTTACAATTGAATACAAGGCAAATGATTTCGACGCGAGAGTGTACGGGCTACCACCGATGGGGCAATGTGCGCGCCACCTAAGCGAACACAGAAACTCTCAGGTAAAATAGCGGCGAAGGATGCAACTCTGGAAAAGCGATTGCAGCTACCGACGAGGCAACGAGAGGAAACGGCTGGACATCTCAGTCCTTCCTTTTGGATCTTTCAGGTTCAAAGACAGAGGCAAGTTAGGGTTTATTCCTGCTTGCCTCTGTCTTTTTATTTTCTTCGCATGGATAAAAAAGGATTGGAGTGATGAACGCGTGTCGTTCACACATTTGCATGAACTCATTCGAATGGCTGATGAGAAACAGACATCGATCGCAAATCTTATGCTTGAGGTCGAAATAGAGCAGTCTTTGCACACAGAGAAAGAGATTTTGGAGCGCATGAACCGACAGTTTTTCGTCATGGAAGAAGCGGCGCGCAAAGGGGTGGAAACGCCTGTCTATTCGCGCACAGGGTTAACTGGAGGGGATGCGCATCGCGTCGGAGCTTATTTGAAGAGAGGAACCAGTTTTTTAGCGCCACAGACGCTCCAAGCGATGTCGTTTGCGCTCTCGGTCAATGAAGTGAACGCCGGAATGGGGCGGATTGTGGCGACACCAACCGCGGGGTCGGCCGGGATCTTGCCAGGAGTATTTATCTCGCTGTTGGATTCTGGACGCTATTCCCGAGAGGATCTTGTGCGAGCACTGTTCACAGCGGCGGCACTTGGGCTTGTCATTGCCAATTCTGCATCTATCTCAGGGGCAGCTGGCGGCTGTCAAGCGGAAATCGGTTCTGCCACGGCAATGACTGCAGGTGCGATCGTCGAACTCGGCGGTGGAACGCCCACACAAGTAGGGCACGCCGTCGGCTTGGCGCTCAAAAATTCTTTGGGCTTGGTGTGTGATCCGGTAGGAGGATTGGTTGAAATACCGTGCATTATACGAAATGGCCTCCACGCTGTAACCGCTTTAGCTGCCGCGGACATGGCGCTTGCCGGTGTCAAAAGTGTCATACCTGCTGATGAGGTAATCCAAGCGATGTACGCGATTGGCAATGCGATGCCAGAGTCTCTAAGAGAAACGGGATTAGGTGGGCTCGCGGCAACGCCGACAGGAAAGGCGCTGCGCGAGCGCGTCTTTGGTAAAAAAGTGGAAACGGAGTGATCCAACGACGATGAAGTATCAGAGCGCATTTGAGATGATCGGGCCTGTGATGGTTGGACCATCCAGCTCCCATACAGCGGGCGCCGTGCGCATCGGGAATTTGGCGAGAGAAATCCTGAATGAAGAACCGCGATCGGTAGAGTTTCGACTGATGGGCTCCTTTTATGAAACCTACCAAGGGCATGGAACAGACTTGGCATTGCTGGCAGGCGTCATGGGATATTCGACGGATCATCCGGCTGTATCGGAAGCTGATAAACGTGCGACTGAAGTTGGATTGGTTTACACATTTAAAAAGGAACATTTGGGTTTCTTTCACCCAAATACAGTAGCAGTTCTTCTTCATGGTGATCGTCACAACGTCGATTTGATCGCGAGTTCTCTCGGGGGCGGTAAAGTTGAGGTTCAAGAGTTGGACGGTCTTTCGATTCGTTTTTCAGGCGAAAAAAATACGCTTATTTTATATCACGCTGATCAACAGGGATTTCTTGCAAAAGTGTCCCACGTATTAGATTCAGAAGGCTATAACATCGCTCGATTAAGCCTAGAGCGATGGCGTCGAGGCGGTTACGCCATTACGGTTTGCGAGGTGGATGAAGAGATTCGGGGAGATTTGCTAGAGATCCTTCACACAAAAGTTTCACAGTTAAAAGATGTCCGCGTGGTGCGCAGTTTATGAGTGATGTTGACACGTCGCGGCTTTATTTCTACAATTCGTAGTAAATGAGGCGATGAATCGATGGAAAAAGGAGCCCTGCGACAGCAGGTGCTTTGGATTGTGAGAGAGAAAGGCTCCTGTACGACGATGGATGTATGTTCAGCCGTTCGTCAAGATCGAGATATCTCTTTGACCGCTGTGCAAACCGTATTGAATCGGTTGGTTGAGCAAAAGCTATTGATTCGCAGTGGGACTCGTCGCCACTATCGATACGAAGCACAACCGACAGAGGAAGTGATCAAGGCGCGCGCGTCGAAAGCGGCGTCTGACCTGCTTTCTCAATCGGGAGAACTGGGACTTACACACTTTCTTGATACGATGGATGAACTTTTGCCTGATTCGATTCAACAACTGGAGCGCTTGCTCGCAGAGCGTCGAAAAATGAGGAAAGAAGAATGAAACGACGTATCTTGGCTCGTGGTCGTAGGTTTCACATGTACACTTACTCGCTAACGGCGGCAGGTATTGCGATAATGGTTCAATCGGTTCTAGGATTTGCACTCTATAGTAGCTTGCACCACCTTGTTTGGATGAGCGCGATGAATCGATCTGCCATGATCCCTTTTTGGCTCTATGCAGTCGTCGCCATTCTGGCGCTGCTCATTCTTGTATTTTGGTATCGTCTCATCGCGAATATTCTCTATCAAATCGAGTATAGAAAAAAATTCCTCACTGCAGTGAATCCATCCCTTATGCCTCTTTGTCGTGAAAATCCTATCGATTATGAGGGAAAGATCGAATGGTGTTTAGTGGATAACGATGATGCACGCTATGCATTTACATGGGGGATTAAGCATCCGAAGATCGCCGTGTCAAAAGGGTTGTGGGAGACGCTTGATGAGCCTTCACTACGGGCGGTTCTCTATCATGAAGTAGCCCATGTCTTAGCGCGCGACACGTTACAACAATCCCTTCTTCAAGCACTCTCTGCAGCACTTCATCCGCTTGCAGTTTCGCTACTCTACAAGCGTTATCTGATTCGTCGCGAACTCTTGGCGGATCAGTTTTCAATCTCTGCATGTGAAGGGGACGAGGTTCCTCTACTGACGGCGCTTTTAGCGGTTTCAAAATCCGTTGTGACAAAGGAACCGCAGGTCGGTCTGACGGGTGCGTTGCATGCGCGACTCGACGTTATGGAGTCAGGACAATTGCCTGGTTGGTGGGACGTACCACTGCGTAATCGGATGCTTTCTACAGCGGTTGCCATTCTTTTCACACTAGGCGAGGGCGTGCTTATTTGGTGTCGCTAACCTAGCTTGGGGCGCAAAGTGGATCATTCCTTGACGTGCATAGGCACTTATACTACATTATGTAGTATAAGTGCCTATGCACGTCTTAGAGGAGGAAGTTTAATGGAGAAGAAAAAGTTGGCGGGGATACTTGCCTCAAGTTTGATGATTGGTTTTTCACTCGGTGGATCTGTCATTGCTTCAGCCCACTCGATGAAAACCTCAAATGGAATGAATCAGAGTAAATCGAGCATGACGCATTCTACGATGAAAAATTCAATCGATACTTCGGATGTTCTCGTTGGCGCCGCGGCGAGTCCGCCCTCGGGCAATGGGAATGGAATGGTGTTTTTTGAACAGGCGCACACTTCAAAAATGATTACTGTTCCAGTTTTCAAAAATGCGAATGCGTTTCAACTTGCGGTTGCAGGTCCTATCGCTTATGTACCGACGCTTCAAGGTAAAACGTATTTGATCAATCTTCAAACGCACCGCGTCATTTCTCACTTTTCGAGTCCTATCGGTGCACGAATCGCAAGCTTATCAAACGATGATCACACACTCATCATCACAGGTGGGAAATCTGTAACTGCCTATGCGCTTCCGTCGCTTAAACGTATTTGGCAGATCAGTACGGGAGGCAACACGCTGTCCGTTGCAGGGAATATCGCTTATCTATCAGGAAATTCCGCGAGTAAAACAGCGCTGATCGATTTGAAGTCTGGGAAGGTGACGGGCACTCTTCCGGTAGGAATGATTGAGGATTCAGTCTATGATCCTCAGAAACACACACTCTGGCTTGCAAATTGGAGTAACGGTGATATGACGGTTGTCAATACAAAAACTCATCGCATCGCCAACGTCATCCATCAATCTGAAGGTGGAGGATTCAGCATGCAAGATATGGGGAGTATGAAGAACATGATGAAGGCGACGGGTGGATACATGCAATTGGCCGTAGGTCCGCGCGGGAACCATGTGTACGCTGCTTCATTTAGCGGTAATATCCTGGTTTTTAATGCAAGAAATAATACCTTTGAGAAAAATATTCCGACCGTTCCGATGGCGAAATTGAGCGGTATCGCGATTGACCCTTCGGGACAGTACGCGTATGCGACCGTTGAAGATATGAAAGAGACCGTCGCGATCTCCCTAAAGAACGATAAGCTCGCAGCGACATTCCCGCATCTCGTATCAAATCGTTGGATTGCCTTGCATTAAGCGTGTGTAGTATCCATAGATCCATCTTGGACGTAACAAGCTGCATCGTTCTTCGATGCAGCTTGTTACGTGTTGTGATGATAAACACAATTTTATATTGAAATAAATGAGATACTGATGATGAAATTTTTGGTAGAGCTGGTTGTGGATTCGTGAATTTCGATGAAAATCACTGGAGGATTGAGATGCGTATACGAATCGAGCCAGTTTCACGAGCTTTTTTGATCGCTGCGCTTGTACACTTTCTTATTGGGACGACACTTGGAGCCTTGATGGCAAGTCAGGTGACTTGGTGGGACGCCCTTTCTCCTTACCACGCGGAACTCAATCCGTTCGGATGGCTCACATTTCTCATCTACGGGATGACCTATGCGGTGCTCCAACTGTTCGCGTCGCTTCGCGTGCCGTGGAAAGGATTGCCGTGGCTCCATTTTGTTGCGGCAGAAGCAGGTGTCGTGTTGATCATCTTCGGAGATTGGTTGAGGCGACCTTTATGGGTTCATTGGGGATGGTTCTTTCAGACCTCCGCAGGTATCCTTTTTCTCATTGCGATCATCAGCGCAGTGGCCACCTCAAGAAAAGCAAGAAAATCACAACCGACGATTTCTGCGACAGAACACCTTTACGTCAACTCGGAGATGGAGTGGCCTGCATCTTTTGCGGGATTTCATGTTGAACTGAAAAATGACGAAATTCGTGATACAGATCGCGTTGCGAAGCGCGGGACCTCCCTTGCTCTAGTCGTATTGATTGTCGCTACGCTGTTGGCCTCAGCGGAAGGCATCGTGAAGGGAGGAGATCCCTGGCTATCCTCCGACCGCATTCGCGTTCTTCTCTATGATGGATGGATTGCCGGAACCGTTTTATCCGTCTCCTTGCACCTGTTTCCTCGCTATCGCCCCACCATCGCGATTTCACCAAAGATTGCGCAACTCGCGCAATCGATCTGGTTCATCGGCATCCTTTTGGCGGGAGTCCTCCCACCTGGCTGGTGGCTGCATCGTCTGGGCGAGCGCGCGATTGGGCTGTCGTTTGCAGTACTCGCTGCGATGTATCTAATACGAATGTCTTCTGCGATGCGACAGGCGCAGCAGGCGGTGAAACTGGCGTGGGGGATTGCGTGGACATTTGCTTTTGTTCTTGGCATCAGCCAAACATTCGGACTTGATCCACTCTCTTTGCCAGCCATTCACTTGCTGTTTCTAGGGTGGATCACGACACTCGTCTACGGCGTCGGCTATGTTTTTTTTCCACACCTTTTACATCGAGCGCCAGCGTTTGCGCGTCTCGCCACGCCGCAAGTGATCCTGTCGACGATGGGTGCCGCGCTGCTGATCCTCGGCATGATCGGGATGGGATCAGGACGAATCGGCCTATTTAATGACGTGCTCGCCATCGGAGGCGTCAGCGCCACTCTTGGATTCTTCCTCTTTGCCATGCAGTGGAGAATTAAGCGCATCACGCATGAAGACTGAATTGCAACACTCATACGGACTAGTCGAGAACATTTCAAAACTGATCTATTCGGGTCTGACGTCGCCCCTGAATGTGATTTATCATTAAATCAATTCAAACGAATATACCGTTATGGGTATATGGAGGCGATCAGAGATGAGCGGATCATCACGCAATAAGGTTGTCATCGTGGGTGGAGTTGCCGTAGGGGCGGGCGTCGCTGCCAAGGTGAGAAGAATGGACGAATCTGCTGAAATTGTGCTGTTTGAGAGGGGGACGCATGTTTCATTTGCGAATTGTGGACTGCCATATTACGTGGGAGGCGTGATCACTGAGCGAGATGCACTTCTTTTGCACACGCCGGGGTCGCTGAAACGGCGCTTTGACGTGAATGTGCACACGCATCACGAGGTGACAGAGATTGATCGAGAGCGAAAATGCGTTCGCGTTGTCAATTTAATCGATGGCACACGTTTTGAAGAGTCTTATGACAAACTGGTACTGGCGGTTGGTGCGAAACCGATCGTTCCAAATTTGCCTGGGATAACGTTGCCAGGAATTTTTGAGTTGCGCACAGTGCCTGATGCGGATGCAATGAAAGACTGGATCGCAGCACAAAACGTGCGCCGTGCGGTGATTGTCGGGGCAGGCTTTATTGGGCTTGAGATTGTGGAAAATTTGACGCACCTGGGGATCGAAGTGGTCTTGATTGAAAAAGCCGATCAAGTCTTACCTCCTTTTGACCGCGAAATGACCGCGTCTCTTTTAGATGAACTAAAGAAGCGCGGCGTCGAGACCATTCTCAGCGACGGGATTGTGTCGTTTCAAGGCGCAAAGCGGGCGACAGAAGTGTTGCTTGAGAGTGGTCGCGCAGTTCAAGGTGACATGTTTCTGCTTGGGATTGGTGTACGGCCGGATTTTACACTGGCCAAGAATGCTGGCCTTGAATTAGGAGTGTCAGGCGCTGTTCGCGTCAATCAGGAATTGCAGACGAGCGATCCGAACATCTTTGCGGCAGGTGACGTGGCGGAGATGACGCATCTCGTCGATCAACTGGCGCACTTTATTCCTTTGGCCGGCCTCGCCAACAAACAAGCGCGCGTCATCGGCCAGAACATTTGCGGCGCGCATGAAACGTTTGGCGGTGCTTTAGGCACGGCGATTGTCAAGTTTGGAAACGTGACTCTGGCGATGACCGGACTTTCTGAAAAAATGGCTAGCGCAGAAAATCTGAAGTATCAAGTGTCCTATAGTACGTCAGGTCATCACGCGGGGTACTATCCAGGAGCCAAAAATATGACCATAAAACTGCTTCTTGATTCGTCGAGTCACCTCGTCATTGGTGCACAAATCGCTGGTGAAGAAGGCGTTGATAAACGGATCGATGTCATCGCGACGAGCATTTCCGGGAAGTTAACCGTCGAAGAGATGGCGATGCTGGATCTTGCGTATGCGCCACCATTTTCTTCTGCGAAAGATCCTGTGATCATGGCGGCGATGACAGCCGAACACGTAATGGATGGTGAAGTGCGCACGGTTCAAACCCTGCAAGAAGTTGCGGATTTGGGAGCGATTCTCATAGATGTACGAGAGCCGTCAGAAGTGGCCGAGGGAATCCTGCCGGGAGCGATTCACATTCCATTGGATGAATTGCGTGCGCGCATCACTGAAATCGATCGGAGTCGACCGCATGTTGTGTATTGCCGAAGCGGACAGAGAAGTTATTTTGCGTATCAGATCTTGCGCGGCCTTGGGGTGCGTGAGGTGTACAATTTGACGGGCGGCTGGATCGTACAAGAAATGCGCAAGAAAACGGCGTGAACGGGAAGGCTAGGTGACTCGCGTTGAATGGTAAAAAGGTACTGGTATGTGTGGCGCATCCCGATGATGAAGTGTTTTGTTCGGGGACGATTCTAAAATTGACAGATCTGGGGAATGACGTGTATCTGGTCGTTGGGACGCAAGGGGAAAAAGGGAGCCACGATCCTGCGCTATCTCCACCCGCGATTGCCGAGATGAGACGCCAAGAGATGGAGGTTGCGGCGAAACGCTTGGGCATTCGTGAAGTGATTCAATTGGGGTATCAAGACGGAGAACTGCAATACGCAAACGATTTGAAGGAGACCTTGTTTCACCTTGTTCGAAGAATACGGCCTGATCTTGTTCTCACGTTTGACCCTTGGAAGCGTTATGAGATTCACTCGGATCACCGTACGATCGGGTTTGCCATGATTGAGGCGGCACACTTAGGCGCGAACTGTTGGTATTATAGGCAGCAGATCACGGGTGATGTGGTATGCCACCGCAGTCAGGAACTCTATCTCTTCAACTGTGATGAACCTAATTATTATGTGGATATCACGAGTGTGTTTGAGCGAAAGTGTTTGGCTACAAGCGCCCACCGCAGCCAGTTCGGTCACACGGTTGACGAGGCGAGGCTGAGACAAATTATCAATCAGTTCCATCCAGATACGCAGATGACCATTGAACCGCTCCACAAAATGTGGCGATCTGATCTGTATCTCTGATCACACGTTGTGAGCGTGACGCAGCGCACAACCTTAAGAATCGTTTTTTGAGAAAATAACCGTGTTGGCATTAGTGAATGAAGTGAAACAGGAGGAGGCTGCAAAATGACGAGGCGACTGATTGATCTTGATGTGCGCGAAATGCTTCGGGCGAAAGAAGAACCGTTCCAACGCATCATGACGGCGATCTCCGAACTGGATGTAGGGGATGTACTTCAACTCCACGCGACATTTAAACCAGACCCACTTTTAAATGTTCTTGCAAAACGCGGATTTCGTCACGCAGTGGTACAGCTTGAAGCGGATCACTACGTCGTTGATTTTTACAAGTCAGCAGAGGAACTCCCGTATTTTCACTTGGACAATCGGGGGCTTCAACCGCCCCAACCGATGGTGCGGACACTGGAAATCCTTGAACATCAATCAGAGATAAAAGACGGCGTATTAGGACTTGAAATCTGGAATGAGCGTGTTCCCGCATTCCTCTTACCAGAGCTTGACGACGCAGGTTTCTCGCATGATGTGCGCGAAGATCCTGACGGAACGGTGTGTGTCCGCATCTCTCGTTCACTCGACGAGGCGTAAGGAGGATTCTGTATGCAACAAGCGTCGATTCACTCGAAGGGTCGCGGGGGAATGGTAAGCCAATCGCCACCTTTTGCGGTTCCCATTCGCTATATGACGTTTGGAATCGTATGCTTCGGAATCTTTGCGATGGATCTCGCTTTTCAGTCCCATCATCTTGCGAGTGGCGATCCTGGGGCGCCTGCATTGGTTGCGCTCACGCACATGCTTACGCTTGGCTCCCTTCTTTCCTTTGTCATGGGCGCAGTTTATCAGTTGGCAACGGTCGCTTTCCTGATTCCGATTGCGAATGTTCCATTGGCACGCTTTAATTTTTGGCTGTATTCGCTCTCATTGATCGGTCTTTTTATCTCGATGAGCTTGTGGTGGGCGTCGGGATTTTTGCTTTTTGGCGGGCTGGCTGTGGTGGCACTCTTCATCTATGCAATCGTCATGCTCCGATCCCTCACGCAGGTCAAGGTGAAAGATGTGATGTGGGGTTTCGTCGTGTCTGCGCATGTTTATCTCATTCTCGCGATAACGCTAGCGATTGTGCTCTTATCTGTCGATTCAGGTGCGATGAACGCCCTCTCACCATGGATGAATCAACTGATTGCAACGCACATTCTTCTGGCTGCAGTCGGTTTTTTCTCTTTCTTGCTCATCGGGTTTAGCTATAAATTGTTGCCGATGTTTACGCTTGCTCACGGGTATCAAACGAAGTGGCACAGGTGGACACTGATTCTCGCGCATAGCGCAATGCTCTTTTTGCTCCTTGGCATCTGGAGCTCCATGGCCCTGTTCACATGGTTCGGGTTAGTGGCAGGGGTGTGTGTCATTGTGTTACAGGCTGTGTCGCTTAAAGACATGGTCAGGCACAGAATGAGAAAAAAGGTTGAGGCGCCGATTCATGCCGTATTCTATGCGTTAGCGGCGGGTCTTCTCGCGATTGGCCTGTTCTCTGTCGCTTCTGTTACGGGTGGCAGACAAGTGTCTTGGAAAAGTGTCGTAACGCTTTATCTGCTAGGGTGGGTGACCATGACGATGATGGGATTTGCGTATAAAATCGTACCCTTTTTGATTTGGAGCAAACGCTATAGCCATCATAAAGGGCCAGGCAAGGCGCCTGTTATCGCCGATATTGTCAATGTGAGTACGTCGCGACCCGTGTTTATCGGATTTGCGCTCGGCGTCGTCACGCTTACGGCTGGAGAGATCAGTATGTGGCTGCCGCTTACCGTTTTTGGTGCGACCCTTACGGCTTTTGCCATTCTGTTATTCTGTATTCAGATGTTTCGCGTGCTTGATCTTAAAAAGTTGGGAAAGGAGTTGTCAGATCATGATTGATTTGGACGAGGTACGGGAAAGGCTAAAGGAAGTCTTTGATCCGGAGATCGGGATTAATGTGGTGGATTTAGGCTTGATTTATGTGATCGAAGAAACGGAACAAGGAACGGTTCACGTGGAGATGACTATGACGACGCCGGGATGCCCTGCACACGACACGCTGAGTCAGTCTGTAGAGTGGGCGGCGGCACATGCGACAGGAGTGTCAATGGTGTATGTTGACGTGGTGTGGGATCCGCCGTGGACACCTGAGTGTATGTCAGAAGAGGCGAGAGCTCAACTGCGCATTTAAAGATCGGCGATGGCAGTTCTCAGTGCATTGTATAGTAAGAAGAAAAGGTATCGTGCCGTGGTTCTTGTGAGGGGGCGATTCGTGTGGAAACTAAAGAAACGGGGAGTGTATGGCAGCAATTCACAGGGCCTAACGCAGGCTATGTCGAAGAATTGTATGAGCGTTTCCTGCGAGATCCGCTGAGTGTCGATGAGGAGACAAGGGAATGGTTTCAGATTTATGGAATGCCTGTACAATCGCAAAACCATGTACACCCAAGGGATGGCGAGAAGGGTAAACGCGCGCTTTTGCGCGAGATGAATCAAGGCAGTTTCGTGATGGAATACGCACATACGGCAAGTGGGGAAGAGCAGGATTGGCTTGAGCAGATGTTGATGACCTCAAGGGCGAAGAGACGTCCAGATCTGCGCCGGGAGACGCTTATGCGCCTGCTTGAAGTGGACGAGTTTGAGAAATTTCTCCAGCGGGCATTTCCAGGGCAGAAACGGTTTTCACTTGAAGGACTCGACATGCTCGTGCCGATGGTGGACGAACTTGTCAAACAGGCTGCCTCGTCAGGAATCAAGACGGTCATGATGGGAATGGCACATCGCGGTCGGTTGAACGTGTTGGCGCACGTGCTGGGAAAACCGTATGCGGACATCTTTTCAGAGTTTCACATGGCGCCAAACAAGGATCTCGTTCCGTCTGAAGGGTCGCTTGGGATCAACTACGGGTGGACGGGAGATGTAAAATATCACCTCGGCGCACATCGCGATCTTCGAGAAGATGACATCCGCGAAGTGCGAATTGTCCTCGCACATAATCCCAGTCACCTCGAATTTGTCGATCCTGTGGTAGAGGGCTATGCGCGCGCGGTCCAGGATGGTCGCGATCAAGCAGGGCAGCCTGTGTTTCATCAGGATGAGGCCATGGCGATGCTGGTGCACGGGGACGCCGCCTTTCCAGGCGAAGGGGTTGTCGCTGAAACGCTGAATCTGTCAAGGCTTGACGGCTATCAGACCGGTGGGACGATCCACATCATCGCGAACAATCAACTGGGGTTTACAGCCGAGGCACATGAAGGGCGCTCGACGCATTATGCGAGTGACTTAGCCAAAGGGTTTGAGATCCCTGTGGTGCATGTCGATGCGGATGACCCTGACGCGTGCCTCTTTGCTGTTCAGATGGCGTTTGCGTATCGGCAACGTTTTCATCGCGATTTTCTGATTGACCTGGTGGGGTACCGTAGATGGGGCCATAATGAAATGGACGATCCGTTTGTTACACAACCTCAAATGTATGAGCGCATCACAGCCCATCTCACCGTTCGCGAGATCTATGGCGAGCGTTTGTTTAAAGATGGAGTTGTGACAAATGAAGAGCTTGAACTCGCAAGTGAGCGAATAAAAAACAAATTGACTGAGGCATTCGCAGTCGTCAAACAAGGCGAGACGCGGCAGGTGGCGCCCGCAGACTCGAACTTTTTTGTAACGCAAGTGGACAGGGTCTCATCGGTTTCGCGCGAGCAACTGCAGGAAATGAACGAGGCGCTGTTACACTATCCATCTTCATTTGCTGTGTACAAAAAACTGGAAAAAATCCTTGAACGCAGAAGGACGGTCTTTTCGGAGAATGGAAGCGTGGATTTCGCTCACGCTGAGACTTTGGCGTTTGCGGCGATCTTGGCCGCCGGAACGCCGATTCGAATTTCCGGACAGGATTCACAGCGGGGCACGTTTGGCCAGAGAAACCTCGTTCTGCACGATCGAAATGTCAGCCAGACGCACTGTCCATTACAGCAGCTGCCTCACGCAAAAGCGTCTTTCGCCGTGTACAACAGTCCACTCTCTGAAGTAGGGGTTATGGGGTTTGAGTATGGGTATACCATTCAAGCTCCGGAAACACTTGTGATTTGGGAGGCGCAGTTTGGCGATTTCGCAAACGCTGGTCAAGTGATCATCGACCAATTTCTGTCTTCTGGCCGCTCTAAATGGCTTCAGTCGTCGGGGCTTGTTCTGCTTCTTCCACACGGGTATGAAGGCCAGGGGCCAGAGCACTCAAGCGCTCGCCTGGAGCGTTTTTTGCAATTGTCCGCCGAGGACAATTGGCGCGTTGTCCATCCGACGACCGCCGCACAGTATTTTCATCTGCTGCGCTCGCAAGCGGCCGTGTTGCGTGTTGATCCACGCCCGCTTATTGTCATGACTCCGAAGAGCCTGCTTCGCCATCCGCAGGCACAATCTACAGTCAGCGAACTGACAGAAGGAATGTTTCAACCTGTTCTTCATAGATTTTCCGAGAATCGTGAAGGCGTAACACAGTTGGTTTTATGCTCTGGCAAAGTGGCGATCGATCTTGAGCAAATGCTATCCACTTTAGAGTCATCGGGCGAGATTGCACTCGCGCGCGTCGAACAACTTTATCCGTTTCCAGTTTCGGCTCTGCGCGACATCATCCGTTCGTACCCTCATTTGCGCCAGATTGTGTGGGCGCAAGAAGAACCTAAAAATATGGGGGCGTGGAGTTTTGTGGCGGCGCGATTGCCAGAGGTATCGTCAAAAGATATCCTGATTCGCTATGCAGGTCGACCGGATCGCGCGAGTCCTGCTGAGGGAATGGCTGGCATGCATGATTATTTTCAGCGAAAAGTGGTGGAAGAAGCGCTTAGGGTGTCACCCATTCAGTAGATGAGACGAAAGGGAGGGTCACAAGCGATGAGCGACATACGCGTGCCTGAACTCGGAGAATCGATTGTTGATGCAACCATTCTCAACTGGCTTAAAAAGGCGGGTGACACCGTCGCGGCGGGCGAAGCGGTGGCAGAACTTGAGACGGATAAAGTGAACCTTGAGGTGATTGCGGAAGAGAGCGGAATGCTATCGAGTGTAAAAAAGGGCGTAGGGGAAACGGTGCGTGTCGGGGAAGTGATCGGCATACTTGATTCTTCATCGAGTAAGGAACTGCGTCAATCGTTAGAAGTACCTGTCGCAAACCGCGAAGATGTAGCGTCGGTGAAAAAAGAAGGGTCTGTTACATCTGTTACACCACCGCCTTCCGTGCGCCCTAACGCATCTGGGCAAGGGCTCTTTCCGCTGCGCTCGACACCGTCGATTCGAAAAGAGGCGCGCGAGCGGGGGATCGACCTGAGTCAAGTCGTCATCACACCGCGTCACACCACGGACAATGTCGCGCCTGTCGTGGAGCAAAGTGTCGCGCACCCGGCGCGCGAATCGGTATCGCACCCCGTAATTCCTGATCAGCGCAACGATGAAGAGCGGCAAAAGATGACGCGAAGAAGGCTCACTATCGCAAAACGCCTGGTTGAGGCACAACACACCGCGGCGCACCTGACGACGTATAACGAAGTGGATATGACAAGTGTGCTTGAAGTCCGCAATCGCCGCAAGGCGAAATTTAAGGAAATCTATGGTGCATCGCTCGGGTTCATGTCCTTTTTTACGAAAGCGACCGTGGGTGCGCTCAAGGCGTATCCACTTTTGAACGCGGAGATTCAAGAGGATGAGATGGTGATCAAACGTCACTATGACATCGGTGTCGCAGTCGCGGCAGAGGGTGGTCTGGTCGTTCCGGTGATTCGAAACGCGGATCGCTTGTCTTTTGCAGAGATTGAAAAGGAACTCGCTCGACTCGCAAAAAAGGCGAGAGAAAACACACTAGGATTGAGCGACTTACAGGGAGGCACCTTCACCATCACGAACGGCGGCGTGTTTGGTTCCTTGTTCTCGACGCCTATTCTCAATGCGCCGCAGGTAGGCATCCTGGGAATGCATGGCATACAGGAGCGCCCGGTTGCGCGTGACGGACAAGTGGTCATACGCCCCATGATGTACATCGCTTTATCTTATGATCATCGCATCGTCGATGGCGCTGAGGCTGTACAGTTTTTAGTCAAAGTCAAGCAACTGATCGAAGATCCGGAAGCGCTTCTCTTGGAGGGATGATAGAGTAAGAGGCGATACACTGGAAGTGACTGGCATCAATCTGCATTCTTGGTTACAGCGTATCGAGTCTATTCCAGACAGTGTGCAAGAAAGCGTGCGCCTGATCCGCCGTCACCCGTTGATGCCAAAAACGTCTCGTACACGGACTCGTCATTGACCCTGAGATGGGGAAACTGGACGTCGTGGTGGACGGGTACGCCTCATAAGGGAGCGCGATTTTTTTTGATCGACGCGCGCTGGCAGTAGTTTACCAAAGATCACAGGGGAGATGACGGCGGTCGACATGGCGACAAAGACAATGGCTGTGTCGACGCCTGAACTGATGGCTCCGATCTTTAAACCGACTGCTGCGGCGGCCACGGTTACGCTCATTTGTGTTGTGAGCAGTGTGGCGCCTGCGAGCGTCTGTCGCCAAGGGTAGCAAAGGCGAAGGATGAGTATGGGCAATGCTTTAAATACATAGGTTGCAAGGAACAGAAGGGGAAGCAACAAGAGCGCCTTGGGATCAACAAGCAATGAATGAAGATTAAAATTAACGCCCACCATAATAAAAAAGATCGGGATAAGAAAACCAAAACCGATCGCGTCTAATTTGTGAAATACGTCCGTTTTTTCTTGCTCATTGATCAAACCGACAAGGACACCCGCCAAAAACGTTCCCAAGATCACTTGAACGCCCAGGGTTTGTGAGAGTGCCATGAAGATGATCATGAGGGCCATGGAGGCGCGAATCCCGAGTTGGGCTGTTCCGTGGGCGAGATTTCGTACGGCCGTAAGCGCTGGAAAGCGTTGAAAGACGTGATACAGTGCAATAAGCAGGAAGATGAGGATGAAGACGAGAAAGACGCTCGTGGATTGCCCCCCCTTAAAGAGCGAGGCGGCGACAGAGATGAACAGCATGGTGAAAAAATCGGCGAATACAGCGGCCGCCATCATGTGCTGACCAAATGCAGTCTGCATGAGATCATATTCTTTAAGCACAGGCACCACCACAGTAAGCGATGTGGTCGTGATGATCAATGCAAAGAGAAAAGGACTTTTAATAAAATGGTGCTCGTGCAGCCAGATGGAAAAAAGTAGAGAAAGCCCAAACGTTAGCGCGCAAGAAATCACGGCAAACATTGGCGCGTCTGTGAGTGAGTGTCTAAATCCACGGTGTTTCCCGAATTTTTCAGGACGCAGTGTTTTAAAATCGAGTTCCAGTCCAGACACGAACATTAAATAGGATAAACCAAAAAATCGCAGAAATTCGAGCCATTGACTCGTATGAATCAGGTTAAATCCGCTCTTCCCGACAAGGACGCCCACCAGGATTTCTCCGACGACGATGGGAATGCGAATCCACGTAACTCTTGATACAAAAAGTGGAACCAGCACAGCCAGAACGGAAACGATGAGTAGTGACGACATGGAAAAATCGACATTCCCCACTAGTGAAGAATCCCTGATAAAAGCGCGAGGCCAACACCCATTCCAAGCACGCCAACCCCATTTGTCGTCCAACGGTGCCACTGCGCGCGTCCTAATTTATGGAAAAATTCCAGACTGGCGCCAAGAATTGAGAGAGAAGTCAGCATGGCCAACAAAAAACTAAAAAGTAACAAAGCGCCGTCGACTTGATTCGGGAGTGTGGTCATCAAGCCGAAAATTGCCAAGTCTCCCGGCGCCACGGCCAGGCCGAGAAGGATTCCGAGAATCCAAGCCGATGAGCGCGAGCCGACCCACTGGCTCACGCGGTTGCGAAGGGTTGAGTGTTCTTTCCCCCACCAGAGATTCGCAAGGATCAGACCTGAGAAAAGCAGAATCCACAGACCTGACACTCTGCTTAATAATGTTCCCCACGTTCCAGGGAGGTGGTGTAATAAAAAGAGGACAGCGATGCCCATGATGATCATTCCGATGCTGTGGCCAAGGCCAATGCGAAGCGCATAACCAATTCCTGATCGCGCAGATGCGTGATTTTGCTCGACATAGGTTGTAACCGCCATCACGTGATCGGGTGCTGATGCGTGTCGAACCCCGAGCAAGATCGCTAATCCTAACAAGAACCAAGGCATGGCCTGTCACTCCCCAGATGGAAATTCCTCAGAGAATATGCCGCATCTTGTTTGGCCTATTCGCCTTTTCATCCAATTTTGGGGGAGTATTGCCCAACTCATTTGCGGACATAATGACGTACAAAATCAAAAGGAGGAATGAGAATGAACGAGCCACTCCGACGTCCCGTTTTTGACTTTATCGCGAAGTTTGTCCTCAGCCTACTGGTGATCACAATTGCTGATCGCATCTTTACGCTTTATGACAGCTACTGGGATTTGGCTCTCACGTCGTTGGCCGTCGCGGCGGTAGGGCTCATCCTGGACTGGGTCGTCTTGCCGCGCATCGGGAGTTTTCCGACGCTTTATGTTGATAAAATGGCGTTCCTATTGGTCATTTCGCTTCTTTCTTTAGGAATGAGCAATTTTACCATCGTCCCTTTTTATGTCGCAGAAGCTATCGCGATCGTGCTTGCGTTGTTTGAAGAGGGCCTGCATCGCGTCGTGCTTCCTAAATCGTTCCATTTGGAGACGTAATCCTTGAAACGTTCATTTTAGTTGTGGGAACACCCGCTCAACATCGCTGATGATCAGATCGCTTCCAGATGTGCTCCCGTTTTTAAAAGAGCTTGAAAAGATCTGGAAGTGGTTCACCAGCGTCTTGTCTGTACTGATCAAAATATGCTGTGCGGATGGAACCGCGGATTGAACGGTTGTCATAATTTGATGCTCTAACAATGGTGTGAGATTTTTACCATCCCTCGTTGCGATTCCAACGTAAAGGTCATCTTTACGTTGGAGTACAGTGGCAAATGAGACGTTTGGAATCTGTGCAGTGATCGCTTTTCCTAGATCAAGGCGTGGGTGAAATGCAGTTTTTTTGACGGTGGCGTTTTGCAGAGCGTTTGAATCATTGATGTGCACATGACTCTTGTCAGGTTCGCGATCGCGTACAAAGGCAAACCCGGAGCAAGAGATCAAGGTGAAGGTTAAAACCGCGAAGGCGTTTATTCTTCTATGCAGGCGAAATCGCAAGGGTCTCATCGTTCCTGAACCTCCTTAAACATCGTCGTCTTGCAGATCGTGCGACTGCCCAGTCTTGACAAAGTCGCGATCGACTCGCATCGCTACGGTTGCTAAAAACCAGAGCAGCAAGGACATGATGCCGAGTTGAAAGACCCACCAAACAAGATCCCACCAGTCCGGCATACCTGGGCTGTACGGAATATAAAAGGGGGCGGTTGGCCATCTCATAAATAAATTCACTCCTTAGGTGCTCGATTGTACGGAGAGGAGCGGATACGCCTTACAAGAGATCGAGCGTGAAGAAAAGCGCAGTCCAGGCGATCGCATTAAACGCATAGACCCAAATGGTCGCTTCGATGCCCCAACCGGTCTCTTTTCGGATGAGCCCTTTACCGAGACGAAGATAGACGCCCCAGGCGACGATCAGAGCAATTATGGTGTAGAAGCTGGCGACACCGAGTGAGATCAGATCAATCTCTCCAAATGGGCTCAGCGCATCAAAATTGTGAAACCAGAGTGGGAACAGCAGGCTGAGCAGACCGATCAAGCCAAGAAGCATCGCAGTCATGACATGGCTGCGAACGCGTGGAATGTCGTCTTTTTGCAATGCAGCGCGCGCGGTGAAAAGCGGGATGATTCCGACGAGTAGCGCGACGGTCGGAATGATTCCTCCCAACCACAGATTCAGGCCGACAGGTACGAAATTCCCGGCAATCACAAAGCGAATATTGATAAGCAAGAAGTAGGGTACCGCTTGCGAAATGCAATATAAGCTCATACCGAAGCGATTTTTCCTCAAATCGCGCTCGGACAGTGGCCCTATCCGTAATGAGGTTTTTGTGTAGGTGTTATGACTGGACATTTTGATCACATCCTTTTTGGCGGTGATGGTGTTGGTGGCGTGTTTTCGCTGTAATCGTAAAAGCCTGTCTCAACGTGCGGAAGTGGGCTGAACGTGGCAATCCCAGGTTTTGGTGTGCCAAACCACTCTAAAGTTTTGCCATTCCACGGATTTTGCCCAACTGGCTTCCCTTTATTCCACATCCATGTGATATGCACAAAGTTAAACAGGAATCCCAATCCCAGTAAAAAGGCAAACATGGAAATTGAAAAATTCATGTTTTGTAGATACTGTGGGTAGACTGCAACCCAGCGATTCATGCCGCGAAGTCCAACGAAGAACATTTGTCCAAACGCTGAGTTGAATGCGATAAATACCCAGATTGCGCCCAATTTACCTAGGGTTTCGTTGTACATGCGCCCGGACAATTTAGGGAGCCAGTAATAGGCTGCAGCGAGCCACGTGAAGACCATAGAGCCAATCACGGTGTAGTGAAAGTGAGATAAGACAAAAAAGGTGTCGTGTGTTTGCAGATTGATGACAGGGTCGGCCAAGAGAACGCCCGTGATCCCCCCGATGAGAAAATTGAACATGCTCATCAGCACGAAAAGAGTAGGCGTACTGAACTTTAGTCTTGCCCCCCACAGCGTGCCGAGTACGACCAGATAAGAGAAACCAGTCGGAATCGAGATCATCTCTGTAAAAAAGGAAAACGGAAGCATCTCGCTGTTGCGCATGTTTGTAAACATGTGATGCGCCCAAACCAGACCGCTGAACAGCATGACAAACACGAGGCCGAGCACGCCCCACTGTCTTGCAAACAACGTTTTTTGACCCATGACAGGGATGATCTCCTGCCACAGCGCGAATGCTGGAACGACGATGATGTATACCTCCGGGTGACCGAAAAGCCAAAACGACTCCATATAGGTGAGCGGTGAGCCGGTTTGCTCAAAAAGTGAAAAGGGTACGATCAAGTTGAGGAGAGAAATGATAAACGTCATTTGAATCTCAGGCACCCAAATAATGGTGAGCAGACTAACCGCGAGAATTCCCCACCCAAACATCGGTAGCCGATTCCAGGTGAGTCCGGGCGCACGATTGAAGATGATGGTCGCGGTCAGATTGATCGCCACGAGCAGGGATGACGTGGTCATCGCAAACACTCCAAGATAGTAAAACACGATCCCTGACGGATCTTGCCCTGACAATGGCGCATAAGCGCGCCAACCGGTTGTCCACTGTCCGAGCAGTGGACTGAGAAATACAGTGGCGATACCTGCCGGAAGCAGCCAGTGGCTGAGTCCTGACATGCGCGGATAGGCGGATGAGTTAGAACCCATCATTAGCGGAATGAAATAGTTTGCGAAACCTCCGACCAATGCGACCGTTCCGACAGAAAACATCATGACGGTGCCGTGAATGCCGACGGTTGTCAGATAAGCGCCCGGATTTGTGAAAACCCACAGTTTTGCGTTCATCAATTCCATCCGCATCATCATGGCAGCCAATCCAGCCAGAAGAAAACTCCCCGTGGTCGTGAAAATGTATTGAAGACCAACCACTTTGTGATCTGTGCTGAACATGAAGTAGCGGCGCCAATCATTCGGGATGTCCCACTCTACAGGGTGGCCGAAAAAGGGGCGAACAATCACTTCCCACGCACCGACGCCAAGCAACCAGCCAATGACTGCGGCAGCCCATCCGACTGTTGCGGAGACGCGCGTGACAAATGGGTCATACGGTTGTCGATCAATGACTTGGCTCACCAGCGTATTAAAGACGAGAAATCCGATGGCAGCCCATAACAGTCCGCGAATAACAGGCGGAGCTATTCGCCGTCTTTGGCGGTTTGCGGTATCCACACCGCTTAGTCCCGCAGCATTAGCGCTCATCCAAATGCTCCTTTATTTAGGGGAATTGTTCCTGATGAATCTTTCTATGAATCATCAGGATGCTTCGAGTTTGCGCTGAGCTTGTACCCACTTCATAAAATCGGAGGAGGAAACGACATGCACTGGCGCCTCCATGAAGGGATGGCCTGGACCGCATACTTCCGCGCATTGCACCCGAACCATCGGATCGACGTCGTACGATGTGATCTTGTTCGTGTGAACGTACTCGAGACGCGTTTCTCCCGGAATGATGTCTTGCTTTAGCCCGAATGCCGGAATCCAGAAATCGTGTATCACAGCCCCATTCGGATCATACGTGTGGTATGGGTCATAGGAACGTAAAACAAAACGCACATTTTGGTTGACTGGCAAATACAGTGTGCTGTTGCCGTTGCTGTCTTCAGCGGTTTGAATTCCGTATTGCGGATAGCTGAAGATCCACTCCCACTGGCGTGCCGTGACATTGACAATCAGATCGTGACGATTCAAACGAGCCTCTTCATTGTTAAACATCTGTTCTAGCGCTGAAGCAGAAGGGTGCACAAAGAATAGAATATTTAGCGCGATACTGAACAAAACCCAGATGCCGATAAACACTTTGTTGTCGCGAAACTGAAGTGATTTTCGCGAACGAAATCGGATCGCCGTGTAGATCAACATCACCACGACAAACGCGATGACCGGAACGAGCATCGTCAGGATGAAAGCAACCGCTTTTTCGCCATCGAGCGCCTGCGATGTGGCTGCGCTATAATACAACCCGCGCGCCTCCATGGCGTGAACCCCCCACTCACCAAGGAGCGTTGCGATCAGCCAAAAGAATGCAAACAGTAGAATATCGATCATGTTCACCCCTACTTCTCTTTCATGTACATGAAACGGTAATGCGTTGCCGAATCTTCACCTTGGCAAAATGGTAATGGTTCCCCGCATCCCTGCCATGTAATGCACGTACTGTTGCACGAAGCACCCGTAGTGCCATGTCCCCGGTTTATTCGGCACTGTAAATGTCATGTTGAGACTGCCGCCTGGTTGCAGTGTTGGACTAAAATTCCCGCCCGTCACGATGTTTGGCATCGGGCCGATAAATTTAGCGATCGCTTTGTTGACACACAAGTTGTCAACATGGTTTGCACCGCTGAACGTGACATGGATGCCGTTCCAAAAATCAGTGTCAAACTGTGTTGCGATCGGACCAAATGCGGAAGGCGTATAGTCGTAGCCGCGGCCGAGCATCATCTCATGCCAGTGTGTTGTGCTGCGGTTGTGAAGTGAGATGGTTACCTGGTCACCTGCCCGCCACGTGATGTGGTGTGGTTCGAAACCATAGTCATATTGCTCAATCTGCGTGACTGGCTCATTTAGCGTTGTGCCTGTCATCGCGGCGGTCGCATCACTTATGGGCCGTTTCAAAAAAAGCGAGAGGATACTGATCAAGACGACCAAACCGAGAACGACAAAAAACGTGGTTGCGCTCCAGTGTGGGTCGCGTCTTGATGGATCAACTCGTCGCAGTGAAGAATCCTCCTGCATACGTAAACCCTCCGAACTTTTCAATCGTCCTATCGATCATCCTCACGTACGTCAAAACCCCTTACTCAACTTGAACACTCGGCACGCCTGACGAGACCACGCGAAACTGTGCCCACATGCCAAGCGGTTCATGGGTTGGGGCGTGGGTTGGGTAGCGATACAGCATGTTTTCTAAACGGAAATTGCCGACGCGATTCGCGACAAAGCGAAGGGTCTGCGAGTTGCCTGGCATGATGCCTGCCGTGGGATTGTTCTCCAAATCGGAGATGGAGAGCGCAGATCCGGCAAAGGCGACGTGCTGTGCCGCATCGTAAACGCCTATGTCATATGGGATTCCTCCGTCATTCGTCACGTGAAGCGCCACGGTGTATCCGACAGGTACGGTAATGACCAGTTGGCCGTTTGCATAGCCGTTAAAATTGGCAGAGAGGTTTTCGCTGTGCCGCGCCATTGAGAGAAAAAGATTGACGGTCTGTGTCGCAGCGTCTGTCACCATCAAAGATGACGGGTTGCTCTGAATTTGCGCATCACAACCTGTCAGCAACAGCGCGCTTGTCATCGCGCCGATCATCCATCTTGATTTCGTTTTCATCTCTTTGAGAATCTCACCTCTTTCGATCTGGTTTAGGGATAATATGATCTGCAAACGTAAAAGGTATGCATGAAGTTCCAGCTAAGCAATTTGTTGACTGTCTAACCAGATTTGTGGGAGCGATGCCGGGAGATGATGAGGGATGTAAAGCTTCAGTCGATCCTTTCCATCGCCCTCGTGATGAGCGGTTTGCTCGGTTGTGGAAATTTCCAGGATGCGCTCCCCAGTGCCGTCCCTGCTCAAAAAGAGGGAATCCGCGTCACACTGCTCCGTTTTCCTGCAAAACTTTACGAGTTGAGATGGGTGCGCGTGCGGATCAGCGTACGACTGCCGTCGGAGATGCGTCGTACGCAGATTCAATCGGTGCGCGTGAGAGCAACGATGCTAGGCATGAGCATGCCGGCGGTGGAAGCTGTGATGCGTCCGGTCGCACCCGAACGCTATGAAGGAGATGTGCTATTTACGATGCGGGGAAGGTGGACGATCCATTTTTTACTCGCGATAAGAGGTGCCCTCTATGAGCAAAGCGATTCCATCGAAGTCCATTCCTAAGCGCGCGCTATCCATCACAACCTCGTTTGACTGGGTGAGGTCAAAGACGATTCTCATGTGGCGCACGATCGCGCTGATGATCTTTATCGCAGCCGTATCGCGCCAAGTGGATTTTCTGATCACGCAAGCAGACCGCCGCGCGGTGGTCTTACCTCACGCGATTGTCTATTTTGCACTCGCACTTTGCGGTGTCATCGTGGGTCTGTCGTTACCGATTTCCACGCGTCGTGTCGGAGAGACGCTGCTGCGCACGTTGCTGCCTAAAACGGCAGAAACAAAGCGTAAGGAACTCCTGCGCTCTATCGCCGCCTGCATTGTCTTTTTAGGCATGCTCCCGGTGCCCTTGTGGACACTTCCGACACTCAATGCGTTTCTTGATGGACACATCTGGCTTTTTGTCGAAGCGAATCTCTCACTCGTTCTCACGGGATTTCTCACGGGTAGCGCGTGGAGCATACTGCTCCCGAATCGTTTGTGGCTTGCGTTGCTTTTTCAAACGGTGCTGGTTTTTATGATGCTAACAAACATTCTGGCGAGTAGCAGTTGGTAAACCGTGCGGTAGGCGGAGGTGGGTTTACATGCAGCTTTATATGCTGATGAGTGGGGCGCTTTTGATCGGGTTTATTCAGGGGTTTCTCCACTGTTCGGGAATGTGCGGGCCGTTCGTTCTCGCATACAGCTTAGGAGCGCGCGTCAAAGCGGAGCAAGGCGCTTCACCACATTTTATTTTGGTCGCGTTTCTAAAAAGTCAGTTGCTGCACAATCTGGGACGTGTGACCGCTTTTATGTGTCTTGGCGCAGTGTTTGGGGAGATGGGATCCTTTTTAAACACCCTTCGCAGCGCGACGGGAATCGAAGCGATCTCAGGGCTTGTGGGGGGAATTCTCATGATCGGTTGGGCAGTGGACGAGTTTCGCACGGGGCACGGTGGTGGGTTCATTGAGCGCTGGTCCATCCTCTCGTGGAAGCCGATTCAGCGTGTGCTGCGAGAAGGAATGCAGAGAACCTCAGCAGGCTACGCCTTTTTCTCCGGCACGCTGCTCGGTTTGCACCCCTGCGGGCTTATGTTTGCGTTGTTATTGGCCGCGTCAGCGACCGGTTCTGCTCTCGCAGGCGGGCTCAGCTTGCTCGCGTTTGGATTGGGGACGGTTCCCTCGCTTCTTGCGGTTGCCATCATCGGTTGGTACGGGAAGAAGCGCTTGCAGGGAAGAATTTTTGCGAACGTGTCCGCCACCGTGATGACGTGCAGTGGCATTCTGTTTATTTTGAGGGGACTTGCGATGAATCACTGGATCCCGAGTGTGAATGCATGGCTATTCTAACGTGTGACTTGTGTGAGCAGCCCATCGTGCGACCGATTCCCCGCGATAAGCGTGTGTTTTGTTGCCATGCTTGCCTGCAACTCTTTGAATTGCTCGGCGCCAAAGAGGTGGAGCGTCTAAAGCGTGAGCCAGGCTTTCGCTTTGATGTTTTGAGCCAACTGCCTGTTCGCAAAGAGTCTGGTTCCTTGTCATCCGCTGGATCGCCGCAGACTGTAAGATTGTCCCTCTCTGGCGTTTTCTGTCCATCGTGCTGCACACTGATTCAGCATGTGTTGAGCCGTCGCGAAGGGATCCTCTCTGTAAAAACAGACTACGTGCAATCGCTCGCGGAGGTGATGTACGATGCAGAGCGCCTGGATGACACGACGATTGCGTCGGAGATAAAGAAGCTCGGCTATCCGGTCTTGCAGCGAGTGATTGCAGATGAGGCGGATGCGTTGAACGTGCTCGATTTGCGAAAACGGCTTGCACTTGCCCTTGTTCTCACCTTTTTCATGATGATGCTGAGTATTCCCGTCTGGTCAGGGGATCTCCCGCTTTTTTCAAAGCCTCTCGCGTTGACGCTATCGTACGGGTTGCTTGCGCTTGCGATCCCTACCATTTTTTATAGCGGATGGCCGTTTTTGCGCGGAGCGTGGACGAGCGTTTCGCGTGGTGTTCCCACGATGGATCTGCTTGTCAGTATCGGGAGCTTGTCTGCGTTTGTCTACAGTTGCGTCAGTTTGCGCTTAAATGGTGATTACCTTTATTTTGACACCGCAGGGTTATTGATTACGTTTCTTCTCCTGAGCCGCGTCCTTGAGGCAGGGGCGAAACAGCGCGCACTGACGGTTTTACAGATGGTCCAAAAGATTCTGCCGACCGAGGCGCGCCGCAAACAGGGGATGCGTGAAGAATGGATCGCAGTTGAGCGCGTGTGCGAGCATGACCATGTTCTCATCCGCTCAGGCGAGATTATTCCTGTTGATGGGCGCATCGTCTCCGGCGCGAGCGATGTGGATGAGGCGATACTCACGGGAGAAGGAACACGCGTGAGTAAAGGGGTGCGCGATCTGCTTTACGCGGGGACGACACACTACGGCGCAGACGTGATCGTCGAAGTGGTGCGCGCCAAAGAGACGCTGCTTTCCCAATCGGCCGACTACGTGCGGCGCGCTCAGGCGTCCACGTCAACATGGAACCATCTGGCGCAGCGCATTGTCGTGATTTTTGTTCCGGCGGTACTCACGCTTGGCGTGATTACGTTTGTCTACGGGTTCTTCGTCGCGCATCTCCCACTCGCGAGCGCGTGGTTGCGCGCCATTTCAGTATTGGTCATCGGTTGCCCATGCGCGCTGAGTATCGCAACGCCTGTGGCGTTGCTCAGCGGGGCGCAGGCCTTGGCGAAGCACGGTGTTCTCCTGCGCAGTCAAGACGCGATGGAGCGCGCGAAAAAAGTCTCCGCTGTTCTTTTTGACAAAACGGGAACGCTGACGACTGGGCGAGTGACAGTCACGGCCTATCAGTGCACGGACGACGTCGATTTGCAAAAGGCAGAGGGTTCGTCTGGGAACAGGCCGACTGCATCCTGGCTCAATTTGGCCGCGTCCGCAGAGTACCCCACACAACACCCAATCGCCGACGCACTCCTTCGCTTTGCACATGATCAGGCGTGCGAATTGCACCCGGTAGCTTCGTTTTGCGAAGTGGGCGGGTGGGGGGTTCACGCGACCGTACGGGGGCACTCTGTAAAAGTTGGCGCCACACCCCTCGCGTGCCCTGTGTCACAACGTTTTCAGAAAACGTGTCAAACATGGTCTGCCGCGGGCAGTACGGTTTCTTACGTCATCATTGATGATGACGTGAAGGCCATCCTCTCGTTTGGAAGTGAGATTCGACCTGAGGCGCGCGCTGTCATCGAAACCCTCAAACGAGATGGGTGCAAAATTTTGCTGGCAAGTGGAGATCATCCACAAGCGGTGGCGCACATCGCGGATCAATTAGGGATCACGCAGTGGTACGCGCGACAGACGCCGCTCGATAAGGCGCGACTCGTTGCTGCACTTAAAAAAGAGGGGACACAGGTGTGTTTTGTCGGAGATGGCATAAATGACGCTCCGGCGCTCGTCGAAGCGAATCTCGGCGTCGCGATGGGCGCGAGCGCGGATCTCGCGCTTGAAGCGGGGCACATGATCTTGGCAAACAACACGTTGCGCCCGCTC
>NZ_LSUQ01000022.1 GCF_001642725.1 Ferroacidibacillus organovorans | reverse complement strand
CGGTAGGTCTGTCGCCAACCCCCGTTCGGGACTTGCACCCTATAGATTCCGCCCATGCCGGGCGTACATAATAAAGATACTTATTAGCCCACCAATCGTAAGGACTGTACCATTATTATTTAGAGTCGGACTAATCCGTAAAAGAATTGTTATGGCAAAAAAAACAGCAGTCCAATACATTTCATTTATATCAGTTGTATTTTTCAAACCTTCATAAATAAAATATGATGATGCGATTACATTTATTCCCAATATAATAGCACGAAAATTAAATTTCATTTAATTTTCACAACCTCTTATTCTCTTGAAATAGCGGTTTACCCATGACTCTTTGCAATAGCATACCGATTGACAATGCAATCATAAAGTCACCAACGCTGTAGATTGCTTTGTAAGGAAAGCTCATGTAGAAAATATCTGCAAGAAAAGGAAAAACAGTCTTTGCAGTTAAGAACTGATGCCATTGAGAGTGGTTGTTCAATAAACCAACTGTCAATCTATCCATACCAGAGACATGAACCCCTGGCATTGCACCTCTATTCAGCCATATTTCAAGAGAATTCATCGCTACTCCAATCAACGCAAACCGGAGCTCCACGATCTTGTAATTCAAATAGAGGAACAACAGAGCCACAGCATATGAAAGATCGACCAGTACAACCTTCAACACGGGAAGAACAAAAGATATAAGCTGCAATCCAATTGCGACAAGTAACAACCGTTTCCACACGAAATTCGGGAGGATCAATTCTCTACCACCCCGAAGAAATGCAATAATCACTGCGAGTCCTACGACAATCAGTTGCAATGGCGCACCCCTTAAAACAAAACACCCCGCGTTCATGTGAGGTGTTTTGAACTTACATCAAACTAATACTACTTCCGCTGAGGCCACCAAAACGAGGGCGACAACTGTTGCTGCCGCGATCAATTTCTTTTTCATGGTGGAAAACTCTCCTTCCTTCTGGGGCAAAACCTGAAAATGTACTGCACCCCACAAAGAAGGATGGATGCGCTATAAGCTCCGCGACCGCCCAAGCGCCCATGTTACAGACGGTGCATCAACGAACCTCAGCGTCACTGCAATGATAGATTACTATACTCATTGAAGAAATACCATATATTTCAGATCACAATTCGACAAATATGATGGAAAACTTACGGAAATTTATATGAATCGACACCGAAAACACACCACGATCGCCAATCCCCCCTACCCTCTCACTTTAATCCCCCATTCATTCCACGGCCCCAGCTTCCAAAGCGGGCTACAGAGGTGCACGCATCGCGAACCATCCACCACCTCTCGCGCAGCAGGATTCTCCCCGCCTCGCGATACCGCGCCATTTGGTGCATAATAGAAGATGTTCAAAAATGGGATCAGAACGCTTCGACGCATTGTGACGTAAGCGTCAAACCTGCTCTGTCATGTACCCAAGCGCATACGCTTCGCGTGCATGTTTGACTGGCTTTCTGCACTGCTTGAATCTTAACCTGACTCCTTTTCGAACACTCTTGAATCGAAAAAACGCTTCGCCATCCTAGTCCCTTTCACGAAAGGCGGTCACCCTTTATGTCAGCATCGAACATTGATGCGCTTTCCATAAACACCATACGAACCCTCTCCATCGACAGCGTGGAAAAAGCAAACAGCGGGCATCCCGGACTCCCCATGGGCTCCGCACCGATGGCCTACGTACTCTGGTCGCAGTTTCTCAAGCATAATCCCGCAGACGCGGCGTGGCCCAATCGCGATCGCTTTGTGCTCTCCGCGGGTCACGGTTCCATGCTCCTCTATAGCTTGCTCCATCTGTTTGGCTACGGACTCACACGCGAGGATCTGATGCAGTTCCGGCAATGGGGCAGCAAGACGCCTGGCCACCCGGAATTCGGTCACACACGCGGCGTTGAAACGACGACCGGGCCGCTTGGTCAAGGCATCACAAACGCCGTCGGATTTGCGATGGCTGAGCGCTTTCTCGCAGCGCGCTACAATCGCCCCGACCACGAGATCATCGATCACATGACCTACACGCTTGTCGGCGACGGTGACCTCATGGAAGGCATCTCTTACGAAGCCATGTCGTTCGCCGGGCACCAGAAACTCGGAAAACTGGTCGTTTTATACGATTCAAATGACATTTCCCTCGACGGCCCAACCGACATGGCGTTCACCGAAAACATAAAACTCCGCGCCGAAGCCGCCGGCTGGCACTACCTTCGCGTCGAAAACGGCGATGACGATCTCGACGCTATCGCGCGCGCCATCGCGGCCGCCAAAAGCGACCCCCGCCCCTCCCTACTCGAAATTCGCACAACGATCGGGTACGGCAGTCCCGGACGCCAGGGCACATCCAAGGCGCACGGCTCCCCGCTCGGCGCCGAAGAGACCGCCCTCGCCAAAACGTTCTATCAGTGGAACGAATCCGAGACACACTTTGTTCCGTCCGAAGTGACCGCGCATTTCCAGTCCATCGCAACGCGCGGCGCAGAGGCGCAAGCTGCGTGGGAAGCGCGCATGTCCGCCTACGAGAAGGTACATCCCGAACTCGCCGCCGAGCTTAGGCTCGCCTTGTCAGGCGAACTCCCCGCCAACTGGGACGCCGATCTGCCCACGTACACAGTGGACAAAAGCGGCTTTGCGACACGCCAAATTTCCGGCGCCGCACTCAACGCTATCGCAAAGCGCGTTCCCACGCTGTTTGGCGGTTCAGCAGATCTCGCCGGATCGAACGAGACGACAATGAAGACTGAGTCGGTCTACAGCGCCGCGAACCCTGCCGGACGAAACGTCTGGTTTGGCGTGCGCGAGCATGCGATGGGCGCGATGCTAAACGGCCTCGCACTGCACGGCGGAGTCCATCCCTACGGCGGCACCTTCCTCGTGTTCTCCGACTATTTGCGTCCGTCCATCCGACTCGCCGCATTGATGAAGCTGCCCGTCATCTACGTCTTTACGCACGACAGCATCGGCGTTGGCGAGGACGGTCCGACGCACCAGCCCATCGAGCAGATCGCAGCGCTCAGGCTCATTCCAAACCTCTTGCTCATCCGTCCCGCAGACGCCAACGAAACGGTCGCCGCTTGGCACTACGCCATGGCGCACCGCGACCGTCCGGTCGCGCTCGCGCTCACACGGCAAAAGCTCCCAGTCTATACAGACTCTGATCAACTCGCGCGCCAAGGCGTCGCGCGCGGCGCCTACACCTTGTCAAAAGAATCGGCTGCGCTAAACATTCTCCTCATCGCGAGCGGCTCAGAGGTCATCCTCGCAATGGATGCACAAAAAGCGCTTGAGGCAGAAGGCATCGGAGCGCGCGTCGTGAGCATTCCTTGCCCACAGCTCTTCCTTGAACAGACAGCCGCATACCAAGAAGAGGTGCTCCCATCCTCCATCCGCGCGCGCGTGGTTATCGAGATGGCTCACCCTGCCGGACTCGCTTCCTTTGCGAAGGACCACGGCGTCTCGATCGGCATTGACCACTTTGGCGCATCCGCTCCTGCCGCCGTACTCATGGAGAAGTTCGGCTTTACGGTGAGCCACGTCATTGCGGCTGCCAAAACATCCCTGCGGGAGGTGACCCACGCGTGACCACGTTACACGAATTGCACAAACACGGGCAGAGCGCCTGGCTTGATTACATTCGTTCCGACTTATTCAGCACAGGCGAGATGAGCGCGCTTCTCGAGCGCGGCGTTCGCGGGATGACTTCGAATCCCACCATTTTTGAACAGGCGATCGGTCACAGCGACCTCTACCGCGCCAAGATTAACGCCTTGGCAGCGCGCAAAAAGAGCGCGGAGGAAATTTACGACGCGCTCGTCTTTGATGACATCAACGCAGCGGCACAAAGCCTTCTTCCACTCTATGAAGCGACAGATGGCGAAGACGGCTATGTCAGCCTGGAAGTGCCTCCCGCATTCTGTGACAATCACGAGCAAACGGAGGCGGAAGCACATCGCCTCGTGAAACTGCTGAACCTGCCAAATCTCATGATCAAAGTTCCGGCTACGCCTGAGGGGCTCATCGCGTTTGAGAATTTGACGGCGGATGGTATCTCTGTCAACGTGACGTTGATGTTTACGCTCCGCGATTATGAGGACGTTGCACACGCGTACCTGCGCGGACTTTCGCGCAGGCTAAAAAGCGGTCAGACGCTACGCACCGTTTCATCTGTCGCCAGCGTGTTTGTCAGCCGCATCGACGCCGCCGTCGAGAGTCGCGTCGGCGATGCTCTCCCCGCCCTGCTCAAAGGGAGCGTCGCAATCGCGAACGCACAGCAGATCTATCAGTCATTCCAAGCCATCTTTGAGGGAGCACCGTTCGCAGAATTGCGCAACCATGGCGCACGCGCGCAGCGACCGCTCTTTGCGTCGACCGGCACGAAGAATAAAGCCTTCCGGGATGTCCTCTACGTCGAGACGCTGATTGGCCCACACACGGTGAATACGATGCCTCCGGCCACCCTGCACGCATTCCTTGAGCACGGTGTCGTCAAGCGAACCATAGACGCAGACAAAGCGCACACGCAGGAGATCCTCGACGCGTGCAAAACCGCTTCCATCGATCTGGATGAAATCGGCCGCGAGCTAAAGAAAAAGGGACTCGACGCGTTCGCCCAATCGTTTGACTCCCTTATGGAAACGATCGAAAAGGCGCGCGCCGCATCCCTCGCCTGACACAGGTGAACATCACTGCCAGTGACTCCGCCAAGCGGCAACAAAGCCCAGATCGCAGTGCGATCTGGGCTTTGTTGTATGGAAAGGAAATATACCTACGCGACCGATGCACCCGCTTTTGCGGTAGAGCGTCCAATCGTCGAAAAGAGTCCATAGAGGATCGCGGCTACCACAAAGCTGACGTAATACGATATATCACCAATGTGCGGATATTTCGCGGCGATAAAACCAACGTACATCGCCTGGTTGAAAAACGGGACAGAAGCGAGAAAACCAAGAATGAAAGACCAGAGTCCCGCGCCGAGCGCACGCTGTTTTGAGTAGAAAGAATCCACATTGTCGTCGCTACGCCGGTACAGCAGATAATCCATGAGGATCACCGCGACCCACGGGCTAACCCAGTACGAGAGCACATAGAGGAAGTTGCTGTAATTCGTGTAATATCCACTGCGACCGCCAATATAGGAGAGGATGCCGCCGAGAATACCAATAAAAAGTGTGACGATCCAGCGCTTTGGCGCGATCGCTTTCAGCCACTGTGTATCGATGGCGAGCAGCGACAGAGAACCCGAGTAGATGTTGAGTACGTTTGCCGTAATGGTTCCCAGGATGATGGCAAGCATCGTGATCACGACAAGCGCGTGAGGCATGAGCCCCGAGACCAAATCGGTTGGGACGGCGATGCTCTTCACGGAGGCAAGCGCCGCGCCGAGAAGTTCGAGCCAGATGCAAGGGATGGTGTTCCCGAGGAACGCCGCCCAAAACGCGCTCGACCCTTTGGTACCTTTTGGAAGATAGCGACTGTAATCCGAGGAGTACGTCATCCAGCCCATGATATAAGAGAGCGATGCGCCGATCGACAAGATAAACGAGCCGACCGTGCCACTGAACAATGGCGCTTTGACATTTTCTGCGATGTTAAGATTGATATGTCCGAAAGCATAGAACGTAACGATTAAGAAAACTGCGGCAAGAATGAGGGCGGATACTTTTTCAATCCAGTGAATCATGTTATGGCCATAGATGCTGACCGCCGCCTGCAGCACGATCATGATCAGGAGATTCGGTAGAAAGCCAATCGGAAGTAGCCACTGTAACGCGTAAACGCCTAGTACGGTATTCACCGCGTACCAGCCAACACCTGCGGCAAAGTTGATGATGGATGGAAGAAAATTCCCATAAAAACCAAACGCTCCGCGTGACTGAACCAACTGTGGAACACCCCACCGGTACCCAAACGTCGTTAAGAGTCCGACGACAACCGCTCCCAGAATGGTGCCGATCGCGATGGCCCAAAACGCTTGGGAGAGACTCATGCCGAATAATCCGACCGACAGAACCCCTACCGTGAGTGTCGCAAACTCCAGATTCGCGCTGAACCAAAGGGTAAACAGACTGCGCGGCTTTCCGTGACGCTCACTCTGCGAAATCGGTTCAATGCCATGCGGTTCGACATGGAGAACCTCGTCACCGTAATACTCTGACGTCATGTTCGACATAACAGCCTCCCCTTCGTGTGATTCCTCACCTCTCATCTTACGTAACTCTACGAGAGAGTCAAGCAAAAATACGAACAGAATCTTTAATTCAAGATTTAATGTTCGTCTTTTCATCTTTCACGAAATTGTTACAAGCAAAAGTTTGTTAGTCTATACTAACACCCGGCATTAGGTTATAGTGATAAAGAAGGGCGTAAAAAATACACGCAATGTACGGACGCAATCGGATCGAGGACGTGATCCACAGCCAAGACAAACCTAGGGGGCCGTCACGTGCTAGGATCATTCTTAATCTTTTTTCGCGAAGCATTCGAGGCTTCCATGATTTGTTCGATCATGTTCGCCTACCTGCGTCAAATCAATCGCCGCGATCGCTTTCGCGACGTGCTGATTGGGGTATTCGCGGCGGTCATCCTTTCCGCTGGCGTTGGCGTCGCCATTTTCCTCACGATCCACGATTACGCGGGGACGGCGCTGCAGACGAAAATCGAGAGCTTCACCTACCTCATCGCGGCATTGATTCTCACCTACATGACATTCTGGATGAAAAAACAAAGTCGTTTTCTCAAGCGAGACATCGAGCAAAAGATGTCTGCCGCCTTCCAACATGGCATGATGTGGTCACTCTCACTCATTGCGTTTATCACCGTGGGGCGTGAGGGCATTGAAACGGTCGTGTTTATGATTGCCATCGCATTTCAAACAAAACCCATTCTGCTCGTCATTGGGGCGACACTCGGCTTGATCGCAGGATTGTCGCTCAGCTATGTCATCTATGTTGCAGGACGCAAGATTAATATGCGTCACTTTTTCACTACCATGGGAACCCTCCTTATGCTGTTTGGCGCAGGACTTCTTTCAAACGCGATTGAAGATTGGCAGCAACTGGGCTGGATCTCGCTAGGCATTCGCCCGCTTTGGAACACGTCTTCCTTGATCAACGAAAACTCGACCTTTGGCGATATCCTGCATTCCTTTTTCGGTTATGCCGCCAGCCCGACCGCGCTTCAGGTTGTCACCTATCTCGTCTATTTAGCGGTGATGGTATACGCCTATCTGCGAAAAAAACCGACCAAGCCAAAACTCCAGATCACCTCATCCTGAACGGCGTGATTGGTAAATGTCGCAAAATGACGCATGAAGTTCCGGGACATGGCAACGCTACCAGTCAGGGGGTGGTTGCAGTGCCAAGCGCTGTCCGATGTATGGTCGAAGAGTGTGTTTACAATGAGAAACTTCATTGTAGTGCAGCGTCGATTCTCGTCAAAAAAATTGGCAATGAGATCGTGGGCACAGAGCGCGGAACGTGTTGCGACACCTTCTCGTATCAGTCCCCGGATCACAAGCCGGACCATTCCTGACAAAAACACATCCCCGAGAGAAATCCCTCGGGGATGTGTTCACTCTATCGCGCCAGATCCTACCCTTTTACTCTCGGTTGAAGAAATCGCGCAAGGAGATGAAGAATGACGACGAGAATAATCAGCAAAAGTGCCGCTGTATACGCCAATCGATGAGCCGACGAGTACGGTTCATTCAAATACGTCCACACGACGTACGTCAGATATCCGATTGGGTTCTTGGTCAAATGGAGGGTTGGGTTAAAATTCGACCAACCTGCCGTGTAAATGAGTGGGGCCGTCTCCCCGAGTCCGATGGAGATCGCCAAGAGGAGCCCCGTCACGATGCCAGGTGTGGCGGGACGCATCACCACGGTTCGCAGCGCCGAAAAGGGCGTGAGACCTAGCGCCAATGCTCCTTCGTAATAACTCTTTGGGACTTGTCGAATGCTCGCCTCTGTCGTCCGCACGATATAGGGGAGGGTCAGAATGGACAGACTAATGGAACCGGCCAGGACGGAGAATCCCCATCCAAACGCCTGCACCATCATCGTGTATCCAAAGTAGCCAATGACAATCGATGGGATGCCTGCAAGTACTTCTGCAACGAAGCGCAAGGTCCGCGCGATTCGATCAGGTGCAAACACCGCGAGATAAATGCCTCCCATGATGCCCACGGGCCCTGCGAACAGTGTGCTAAAAAAAATGAGATCAAGTGTTCCCAGAATGGCGTTTTGGAGACCGCCTGCAATTCCTGTCGTCTGCGTCGTAAAAAGGGAGAGAGAAATTCCACCAGCGCCTTGTCGCACGACCGTGATCAAGATGTCTAGCACGACAATCACGACGAGAAGCAGCGCGCCGAGGGACAGCATCCACGTCATGTTGGACGCGATTTTGCGAGAGTAACCGCGCATCGTCGTCGATCCGTGCATAGGCGTTCCTCCGTTTTGCCTTAAATTCAATGACACCGCGCGTCACATCTCCACATGCACATTTTGACGTCCCATGGATACGAGCAGTCGTGCAATCAGATTGGTAATGACAGTAATGACGAGAAGCGTAAGCGCAATGAAAGCAAGGGCGTGAACAGACATTCCCGTGAAATCTGTCAGTGCGCTATCGAGCAATGCCGCAATCGTTGACGCCATCGTCGAGATAGGGCTGTATAAATTGTAGGGGAGATAGTTTGCCGCGTCCCCACTCACCATGAGCACAGCCATCGTCTCGCCAAGCGCTCTGCCAAGGCCGAGCACAATCGCGCCAAAAATCCCTCGCTTTACCCACGGATACGCCACAAAGCGAACGGATTCAAAACTGGTGAGTCCGAGTGCGTGCGCGCCTTCGAGCGAGAGCGTCGGAACCTGCATCAGCAAATCCCTCGTTGTCGCAGTAATGATCGGAATGATCATCACCGCAAGAACGAGTCCACTTGTCAGCAGTCCAAAACCTGTGCCAACAGGTCCTGCCAAAAAGGGAACCGCATGCCCTAAGCGCGTCAAGAGTGGACCCAATTTAAATTCGATGAAGGGCGAGAGGGATTCTACGCCCCACAAACCGTAAACCACACTCGGAATCCCCGCCAGGAGTTCGACCATGGGCGAAAGGACACGCTGAATCGGCTTTGGCACCTTGTAGACCAAAGCGAAAGCGGTCATCAGCGCAAACGGCACGCCGATGAGCAGTGCGATGAGGGAGGAACCAAGCGTCCCCATGATAAACGGCAGAATGCCAAAGCTGGCGCCTGGAGCTGCTTGAACGCCGTTATGAACAATCGGATTGTTCGCATACATATTGCCCATGTTCCACGTGACGCCAGTGAAAAAAGAGGAACCTTGATAGCGGATGGCAGGTATTGCATCGCGAACCAATACGATGAGAATGAATAAAAGAATAAGGAAAGGACTACTGGCCATTACGCCAGTAGTCACCCGGAAGATAAGGGATAAAAATCGCTCCCGTTTCACTCGATGACCCCTTACCCGTGAATTTTAGCGATCTGTTTGCGGCTCAGAGGCGCAATCGAAGCTGGCAACGGCAAGAAGTGGACTTTGTCCATGAATACAGCCTTGTTACCGCCCTGCGGACTGATTGCCCACAGCAAGAGGTTCTTCACAGCGGTCGCCGTCGCCGGATTCGCCTGTTTCTCATTAATGATTGCATACTCATAGTTGATGATTGGATAGGAGTTTGCGCCTGGTGCGTAGATCAGCGAAGTTCTCTCGTCCGCCGGTGTCTTGCCGATCATCATATTTGCGGCCGCAGCGATCGTGCCCGGATTCGGAAGCAGGTAGCGACCTGCGCGGTTCTGCAGCGCCGCTTCGCCCAATCCCTCACTAAGCCCGTTGTTAAGCCAGCTGATTCCCACATACGCGATGCTACCTGGCGTCTTGCTCGCAAGTGCCACGACACCGTTATTGCCGTTTGCGCCGAGCGCACCTTTGATCGCCGGCCAGCTTACACTCGTGCCGTACTGAACGGAATTCGACCATGCAGCGTTTGTGTCCGTCATGAATTGTGTGAAGAGGAACGTGTCGCCGCTACCGTCTGTACGGTGAATCGGCACGATCATCCAGTGTGGAAGCTTTACACCCTTGTTGAGCGATTGAATCTGCGGCGCGTTCCAGTAGCGGATCTTGCCGAGATAGATTTGCGCGATGACGTTGCCAGTCAGGTGAAGGTGAACGCCTTTTTTGACGCCCGGAATGTTATACATAATCTGCTGCGCAGAGATGGCCATCGGAATGTTGAGCATCCCTGGGTGCTGTGATAGAAGTCGATTGCTCATATACGCGTCGGATGCGCCGATCTGCACGGTGCCATCGGAAGCTTGCGAGATCCCCACACCGCTTCCCGTTCCCGCCGTTGTCAGATCAACTTTAGAATTAACATGTTTATAAACAGGTACCCAGAGTTGAAAAAGTGGCCAAAGCAGTGTCGAACCGGTCTCTTGGAGATGTACCACAGGTCCACTCGCATGTTTTACGCTGTGCTTTACCACATTCGTTTTTGCAAATGCCTGCCCTACGCCACCCATCATCATGGCTCCAACGGTTAACGCACTCGCAATCGCGTATGCCTTGTGTTTCCAATTCTTTTTCAATTTGACAACCCCCGAAACGTGGATTCATAGTTTGCGTTCACGCAACTCTATGGTTTCATCCTACCTCGATCACGTAAAGCTACCATGTGATCCACGTAAAGGAATCGTTAACAAACGTTAGCGATTTGTGTAATTCACGCCAGCATCTGCAAGAATAGGCTCACACGCCGCTTATCCGATATGCTCTTCAACATACACTTTCGTCCGCTCATCTTTTGGCGCCGAAAAGAGTTCTGCCGTATCGCCCCACTCGACCAATTCACCAGACTCCATAAAAGCGGTGTGATGTGCCACGCGTTTCGCCTGTGCCAGGTTATGCGTCACAAGCACCAGTGTCATCCGTTCGGCGAGGCGTACAAACAGCGATTCAAGCAGGCGCGTCGATTTAGGGTCGAGTGCCGACGCAGGTTCATCGAGCAAGAGGATCTTTGGTTCAACGGCAAGCGCTCGCGCCAAGCAAAGACGCTGCTGTTGCCCACCTGACAAACTGGAAGGCGATTGATGGAGGCGATCCTTAATCTCATGCAACAGTCCCACTTCGCCGAGCATTTCTTCTGCGATCTCGTTGCGCCGTCTCTTTGAAATGCCAAACAGCTTGAGGGCGAGCGTCACATTGTCGAGAATCGACATGGGAAACGGATTAGGGCGCTGAAAGAGCATGCCGACAGACCTGCGAAACGTCTCAACATCTTTAAGGCTGCGCACATCCTGTCCAAGGATCTGCACGGTCCCTTCATGTCTGAATCCAGGCGTGGCATAACTCATTCTGTTGAGTGTCCGCAGCAGTGTTGTTTTTCCACAACCCGAAGGGCCAATCAATGCCGTAATCTGATTGGACGGGATTTTTAGCGTAACTTCATTTAGAACGCGCTTATTTCCATAAAATGCGGTGAGTCGATCCACATGGATGATCGATTCATGAGCATCGCGCACAACCTCCAGCGTTTGCGATCTTGCGGCTGTAGCCATCGTGCCCACGGAATACGTACGCACATCGCTCATGAGTGAAACATCGTTTCCCACGCAAGTTCCTCCTTAATGGGTTAAGTACTAAAACTATAACAATTGATTGTAAAGATGGCGTAAAGATTCTCCATAGAATTGCACCTATACCATACTTTTTTCATCTGAAGGGGTAATTTTGGCGAGACGGTACCCGCGATGATGCACCGTTTCAATCTCGTGCGACCGCGTAGTCACCGTGTCAAACTTTTGCCGAAGCAAAGAGATCTGCATCGCCAGCAAGTGGTGATGCACAATTTTCCCCCACGCTGCGTGCATCAACGCTTCGCGCAACACCACAGATCCCGGTTTTTGAAAAAGCGCTTTCAGCACTTGGACTTGCACAGGTGTGAGACCTATCTCGTAGCGATCGATGAAACATTCCCGCTCTTCGACGCGCAGTCTCATATTACCCAGTCGCAATTCACCACTCTGCACCGCAAAAGGCGGATTCACGCGATTGCGACACTGGCTCAAAGCTTGTATCCGCAATACCAACTCGCGGACATGCACAGGTTTCGTCACACAATCATCTGCACCGAGTTCGAGCGAAAGAATGCGTTCCATTGCGTCATCCATCTCGTTTAACATCAAAATCGGCACGTGAAGACGCGCCGTACGCACGCGTTTTAAAAGTTCGATGCCGTTCATGCTCGGCAAATTGCTATCGATCACGAGCACGTCAAAGCGCGTCCGATCAACCATCATACGCCCGAATGCGTCTTCGCCGTCGCTTGAAAATTCGGTTGAAAACCCTGCCTCATGAAGCGCAAAATTCAATTTAGTGTAGAATCTTTCATCTCGGTCTGCAAATAGAATTCGATTCATCGAAAGCTTCCTCCACAAAACACCCATGATTTAACATCATCATAGAGCGGCTGTGTTAATCCTTTACAGCGGTCTCTTGAAGACTTTGTAAAGATCAGCTTGAATCCATAAAAAAGGCGCCTTATCGACAAGGCGCCAAACCGTTTTGCAAAATGCAATCGACGAATTCCCGCTCACTCTTTTTTGAGGTGGTCAGGTCAAATTCAGGGCCACTTCAGAGAAACTTTCTTGTCGTTTTTCGTCCGTCATACGAAAAGACGACCGCTCTTCCTTCCAGGACGCTCTCTACGTGAACCGTTCGCCCCCACAGCTTATAGACGGATGGCAGCGTTTTTTCGGTGTACTTCACGTCCAACTCATTCCCTTCGTACGCGTGTACCAAATACAGTTCTCCCGTGAGTTGATAGTCACCGTCTACCACATGAAGAAGCGGATATCCGCCGTTTGTCCTCGATTTCCAAATCTTGTCGCGAACCTTTTCCCAGTCTGTCTCAACAATTCGCCACTCATTTCCGACCTTTTGATAGAGATAGAGATCGAGTTCCCTGACCAGTTCCTCCGTCAGATAGTTTCGAATAAAGGAGGTGTCTGATTCCATCTCCCTAACTTCAAACATTTTTTCGCGTCCTTGACCAGCGCGAGCGCCGAATCGTTTTTTCATCTCCTCTGTCGGATGATCATAGCGCTTCTCGATGTCTTCCCAAATCTTCAGTCCAATCAAGTAAGGATTCACCGATGTTTTTGAGGGAAGAACTACTCCCGAGTGTGTACGCGCAAAATCGAGTGACTCACCGTCTGTCAGTTCGAGTTCCCTCATGATCCTTAAGTGCCAATACGTCGCCCAGCCTTCGTTTCGTAAAGATGCTTTTTTGCGATCGATCCGATTTTCTTCTGATTCAAATTCACTTCGTGGTAAAATCAGATAGCGCAACACGAGAATAGGCACGTCTATCTCGAAATAACGGCGCAGCGATTTATTTTTCCCGTAGACGGTGGCGCGGGAGCGCCATGTTACCGTCTATCTTCGTCATATTTGATGAACATACTTTGATGAACATACATCGAATGGATTTTGGGGAGCGTACAAAATGACAGCGAAACGAATCACGATTCAGGACGTTGCCCGCGAAGCAAACGTATCTGTCACGACCATTTCCCGTTTTCTAAACGCGCGCTATGAGGCGATGAGCCAAGAGACAAAAAAGCGAATTGAGCAAGTGATTGAAGAACTGGATTATCACCCGAATGCACTCGCACAAGGATTAAAGGGAAATCGCAGTCGAATGATTGCAGTGATCGTCGTAAAGTTGAGCTATCCTTTTTGTGTGTCCCTCATTCGCTCCCTCTCCAATGCGCTTACCCCTGAGGGGTATAACGTCATCGTCTGTGAAACAGAGGGAGATCCAAAACGTGAAGCACATGTACTAAAAACGCTGCTCGGTCAACAAATCGATGCGATTGTGATTCAAACCAACGGGGACAATCTCACAGAACTGGAGACGATCTCAAAATCAGTGCCTGTCATTCTCGTTGATCGCAAATTCAAGCTCCCGCACGCCACAAATGTACTGACGGACAATTATGAGGCATCCATGAAAATGACGAACCATTTATACGCAGAAGGATATCAGAACGTATTTTATGTGACAGAAACCCCAAATGCCATTTCGACGCGCAGCGAGCGCCTGCAGGGTTATCTCGACAGTTCATCTCGCTATCATCGCACTCCTCACGTGGAGATCGTGAAACGCGGGGATGACGTCTCCATGCAATCGGTCGTTGAGCGTATAAAGGAAAACATTTCGAAAAGACCGATCGCACTCTATACAGCCAATGCGTTGATTTTCCATGAAATCTATCCTCACGTACAGCAAATCGATTGGCCGTCTCCAGAGAAACTGGGATTGGCCACATTCGATGAGCCCGATTGGATCAAACTGATCTCCCCTTCGCTCACGTGCGTTCGACAGCCGGTGCCTGAGATGGGAGCGTGGGTCGCAAACCTCCTCCTTCAGCAATTCAAGGATGGCTATGAACAACCCGATGAGGCGCATCTCAAGATCCTTCCGTCCGAGTTGATCAAAAGCGAATCTACGCGCTTGGATAGAGGAGACGGCACAGTCTCTGATACTCTTTAAATCGGAGACGCTGCACTTCTTCCATTTCTTCTTCGGGGTCCATCTTCTCAGACCGTTCACACCGCTTTAGTGACTGTGCGAATTCAGCCGTATCGGCTGCAAGAAGAATGGCGCCAATCGTTGATGCATCCTCAAGCGTTTGCCGCACAACAGGAACTCCGAATACATTCGCGCACAATTGACATATCCACAGTTCATCAAACAGTTTCCCCGAGAGATACACCTGCTCTGGGTTCCCCGTGCTCGCAGACAAGTTGTCAATCAACCACTTGGCGTTATAAATCATCCCCTCAATTGCCGCTCTCACCAAGTGAATCTTTTGATGTTTAAGATGAAGCCCAATAAACGACGCCTTTGCCTCCTCATCCCAGAGCGGCGCCCGCTCTCCCGCCGCATAAGGCAAGCAGTAGAGGCTTTGAAGCTCTACGTTTCCCGCGTCACGAATGAGGACGGCCAGCGTTTCATCTACATTTTCCGCGCGATCATCGCCGTATAACATGTTCATCAGCCATTCTAGGATCACACCTCCGCTATTGCTCGGAGCCCCGATGACAAAACGTTGATCATCTAATCGATAGCAGAATGGACGAAGGCTAGGATTGGTGACTTTTCTCTTTGCCCCTGAACGCACAGCCATACTTGTCCCGACCGTGAATACCATTTTTGACGAATCGGTCACACCAAGCGCCAAATTCGCAAGAACTCCATCTGTGCTGCCAATCGAAAACAGAGTGTCCGCAGTCAACCCTGCCAACTGCAGCCTCGTCTCACGACAACCAGCCTGTCGATACGACGTAGGAACGATGCGAGAGAGTTGTGCCGGGTTGACACCAATGCGAGTGAGCGCATGCTCGTGCCAACTGCGTTTCTCCACATCGTAGAGTCCGGTCGCCCCCGCCATCGATTCATCGATCATCCACTCGTCGAACCACGCATGCCAGATCCACTCTTTTACAGAAGCGATTCGATTGCCCATTTTCAATAATTGCGGTTGCGTTTCTCGTAGCCATACTAACTTTACAAATGGAGACATCGCGTGAATGGGCGTACCCGTCTCTTCATAAATTTTTTTCCCATTCAGCGACTCCCACAGCAATTCCGCCTGTTTTTTGGCGCGCGAATCCATCCAGGTCATCGCCTGTGTCAGCGGTTCCCCCTCTTCAGATACAATCATCAGACTGTGCATCGCAGCGCTGAATCCAACCCGATGCACCAAAAGACCATCCTTTCTCGCAGCGTGAAGCGCCAATTCGAACACCGAATTCAGCGCGTCACGGATCTCAAACGGATCTTGCACTGCGCGTCCATTCGGACCAATGTTCGTCGAGATTTTCCGCGCTGCTCGAAACCGCGTCACACCCGTTTGGTCCACCGTGAGTGTCTTGACCGAAGTTGTCCCTAAATCCAACCCGATAACACAAAATTTATCATCCATATCGCGTTTACACCTCAGGTTATTTCGCACAAATACGCCGGGACACCCCGGCGTATTTGTATTCCCATTTTTTCATTCAGCATTTTCTTAGACGTTTGCTTTGTAAGGTGACTGGATCGGCTCCAAATCACCGAGTAAAAAGAGGTAACAGAGGATTCCAATCAGCAGTACGATCCCCGCGATTAAAAATCCCAGTCCAAATGAGCCTGTACCGCCTGCAATATACCCTGTGATAATCGGCGCCAAAATCCCCATCAAGTTGTTAAAAAAGTTCATGATGCTTCCCACTAAACCAACCGTTCCTTTTGGCGCGATGAGCGCAGGAATGCTCCAGCCAATCGGCGCTGAAAACGCGAGACCACTCAGTGCAATGGTGATGAAGACGATTGCGATCTGCGGATTTTTCGTAAAACCTGCCCCAGCGACCGCGAGTCCCAAAACCATTCCGACAATAAGCAACGTTTTTCGCACGCGAGTGGGATTTTTTCCGCGCTTTATCAAAAAGTCAACCAACCACCCACCAATAACAATATCAGCAATGGTCGCAAAGATCCAAGGGACAATCGTGTACATGCCTGATTTTAGAACGGTCATATGCATCTCCGTTTCAAGGTACCCGGGCAACCATGTAAGCAACAAATAAAATGTATATCCATATGCCGCAAACCCGAGAGTCAATCCCCACACCTTACGACGTCCTAGAAGATATCCTAAATTTTTTCCAACGCCCCCCGGTGCTTCTCCGCTCTCTTGAGCCCCGCCTTCTACAATATAAGCACGTTCTGCATCGGTTAGCGTTTTGGACTCCGACGGGTCACGGTACCAAATCCAGTATGCAACCGCATACATAAGACTCAAAATAGCTGTCATGTAAAAGCCGCCGCGCCATCCCCATTGTGTGACAGACAGTGCCACCAGCGGCACCCCAATCACATTTGAAAGTTTGGCTGCCGCATCAAACGCCGAAGTCGCGAGACCTCTCTCACGAAGTGGGAACCAGTATCCCGTCGCTTTCGCCGCTCCTGGAAATGCAGGCGCCTCTGCCACACCCAATAAGACGCGGGATAAAATGATTAGACCCATTCCACCGACTGCCGCGGTCATAAATGTGGCGAGCGACCAGATGATTGTCCCTACCCGTACCAACCATTTGACACCAATCTTATCGAGTAAAGCGCCTACGGGAATTTGAAGGATAGCATACGACCACGCGAATGATGAGAGTACCCATCCAAACTGGGCACTGGACAAATGATACTCTTGCATCAGCGGTTTTGTAGCCACGGACAAATTGGTTCGGTCAAAATAGTTAATGACAATTCCAACACCGATGAGAAAAGCAATACCCCACCGAACATTTCCAATTCTTTGTTTCATGACGACCCTCCATTCATCATTTTGTTCAAATCAAGCATAACGATTTAGTATATCGTTATGCTAAATCGTTATGCTTATTCTAGCACGGTCAATTTAAAAATGACAACACTTATAAAAAATCTATGCGATACAAATCGATCCATGCCGACATCTTTATTTTACAAGCTCGTCATCAAGTTTAATGTAACCTTGTAATGTAGAAAGCTGTTTGTCGATAACGTAATTAACCCAAATGCGAATACGCGTCTTGATCGCTTCATTCCCTGCTATGTCATCAAGTGCTTGCATTGCAATTTTGAGATACTGATATCCGATTTCAAGGCTCTTCGATCGCGAATCACAGCGGTTCAGCAGTTCCGTGATGTTGATCAAATCGCGCTCACTGAGTTCTTCCTTCTCATAGTAGCGATGGAGGATCAGCCGATCGGCGTCCGTTTGACAATTCTCGTGCGCATGGATGATCGGATACGTTTTTTTTCGATGCTCTAGATCGAGGTTGGGCTTGTCCAGTCCTTGTTCTCGACTACCCCAAATTCCAACGACATCATCAAAAATTTGAAAAGCAAGGCCAACATTCTCTCCAAACAAGCGACAAAGTGCCAATTCCCGCTCATTAGCGTTTGAACAAAACGCGCCGAGATAAGCTGCCGCCTCAAATAAGGCCGCCGTTTTTCCGGTGATGACTTCTAAATACTGAGTCTGCGTTACATGATGCCTACTTTTGGTGAGCTCTAAATCGAGTTGTTGTCCATTGCATACTCTCCACATCGTGCGATTGACAGATTGAATCAACCACGAGAGTTGCGCAGGTTTATTCTCATTCTCAGGATCTGCAATCACCTCATAAACCATCGTTTGCAGCACACACCCCACATTAATCGCCTCATCCTCCCCCCATAAACTCCAAACGGAGGGACGTCCCCGGCGAATGGTGTCCCGATCTTGGATGTCATCGTAAATCAGCGAAAAACTATGGATAAACTCGATTGCCGCAGCCACTGAAAAAGAACGTTTATAATCATACGCAAAGAGCATACTCGTCAAAATACACATCATTGGTCTGCCGCGCTTGCCGATATTCCCAAACTCCAGTTCAGAAAAATCAATGTCACGCCACCCGAGATGGTACTCAATCACATTGCGAATTTTCCCGTCCAAACCCCTTTCAATCACAGATTTCATGTAGGAGTCCAACTCTTTCATGATTGCATCTTCGCTCATTTGTACTCTGGCCATTTTACGTTTCAAATTATGCCATCCTCGCATCCTTCAGTTTGCAATCACAGAGATTTCTTCTTGAATCATTTCGCGGAACTGTTCCCACACATCCTGATCGAACTGTTCATTGACCAAACCCTCAATCGTATGCAGCGCCTTATCATAAGACATCGCAGCCTTATAGGGTCGGTTGGACGTCATCGCATCAAACGCGTCACAAATCGCAACAATGCGCGCCTCAAGCGGAATTTCCCTCCCTTTGAGCTGGTGAGGGTACCCTTTTCCATTCATCCATTCATGATGATAGCGTACGATGGGAAGATATCCTTCATAGAGACGAAGTGGTTTTAAAATTTCTACGCCAATCGTCGGATGTTCTTTAATCATATCGTATTCTTCTTTAGTGAGTTTCGCGGCTTTTGTCAATACATAATCTGGTATTCCAATCTTGCCAACATCGTGAATGAGTGATCCTATCCGAATCGTCTCCACTTCTTGATCACTCAGGCCAAGGCGCCGCGCGAGTCGCTCAGCATACGCTGAAACACTCTTCGAGTGTTCGTACGTGCCTGGGTCTTTCGCCTTGAGCGCCGCGAGGAGCGTTTCCACCATCTGCGGATTCACAGCGTCAAGATCCCGCTGCATAACCTCCACAGAATCTGTCAGTGAGCGATATTCGCCAAGCGCTGTGAGATGTTCATCGCGAAACGCGCCTCCTTCACGCGTGGATTCTGCCGATCGCACAACATTTTTACCCGCATGCTTTGCATCGTACAGCGCAAGGTCGGCGGCGTGGAAAAGAGCGTGTGATGTCTCGCCCGATTGCGGCGCGGTAGCTACGCCCAAACTGATCGAAAGTGTCGCGAGTGCGTGATTTTTTGTTAAGTGCCTATAATTTTTCGCGCGCGCACGAATCGACTCCGCAACAGTCATCGCTTCTTGATGGGACATCCCTGGCAGAATAATGACAAACTCATCCCCCCCGAAGCGCGCCGCAATCCCCCGATCTTTAATAGCTGGCCGGATCATATCCGCGACAGAGCGCAGTGCTGTGTCGCCGATCGAGTGGCCGTACATATCATTAAACTGTTTAAATGAATCCACATCCAATACAATCAGCGACAAGGGGGTATGCTGCTCTACCACCTTTTTGATCTCATCATTCAGAAACTCATGCAAAAAACGATGATTGTAGAGACCAGTCACTGAATCCGTAACAGCCTGCATTCTCGATTGGGTGTACATCAGTGAATTCGTGATCGCCGCTGAGATTCTGAGCGTAAAGACGGACAATGCGTTTAGAACGGTTTTCCTCAACTCTTGGGCAGGCTTGTGCGTTTTCAGCAAATAAAGCGTCCCAATCTCTGTCTCTCCAGTAAACAATTGCGCGGATACGAGATAATACATGGTGTTTTCTTTTAACGTGAGGATACGCGCCAATTGAGGATTCATGTGGCACTCCACGAGTTCCACTGAAGACTCGCCGGAGATCCGCTTTTGAAAAATCGACGATAAGCGCGTGACATCTTGAAACAACTCGATAATGTACGCGACATCCTCCTCACGCATCACGGCTTCTGAACGCACATCGGAATAATAGGGACGGTCATAATTATCTTTAAGGTCGCGCGGCAAAAAGGACAGGCCGCTCTCTTTGGTGAGGATCAATCCGAATTCCGCGTCAATCAGTAACCGCGATTGCGCGACGGCCACTTGTAATACCGAATCGAGTTCAAGGTTTGCATTGAGAAGTGCCGTGCTCTCATTCAAATGGGCATGCGCCTGATCCAACTCCCGTTGCAAATCGAGTTCAACCTGCCGCGCTTTGTCCCCCACATACCCCACAAAAATACCTGTGGTCGCGACAAATCCCATTCTGAATAAAATGTTCGCTAAATCGTAGACCGGTCGCACCGGACCGCGCAAGAAAATCACCAGCGAGTAAAACAGGATCGACAACAAGGTGGAAATACCAGCCGCGCGTCCCCCGAAACGAATCGCAGAGAGAATTGCAATCAAGAAATAGACCACAAAAAAGTCAGAGTGAATCCCCCCCGTGATAAACACGACGGCAGACGCCATCATGATATCCCCGATGGTGATAATGGCTGGTTTCAAAAGCCACGCGCTCTTTTTCGCAATGATATAAAATTGAAAAATCACATTATAGACCGCAGCAAATCCGATGATTCCAAACATAAAAGCAGCCCACTGATACCCCAAAAAGGGAACAGTCACCGCCGCACAAACGATGCCGAGCCAGCGCACAAATACTATGCGTTTTTCCATGATGACGACTTTTTCAATCTCGCTAAGCTCGCCCCACTGTGTCGATTTCGTCAGGAGTTGAAACTCTTCATCCTTTTTCATGAGAGTACCTCCATCTCTGGTAGAGCGCGCGCGCGCTTAGAATCGTAGCGTCAATCACATAGGTTGGCGCATAGAGCCCCTTCCCAATCCAGAGTTCAGAGTGAGGTTTTTTTGCCCCCTCGCTACTTAAAAAAGAAAGTGCACGTGCAAGCCGCTTGTCCACATCCGCAGAATAAGGAAGCGCAAGCGTCAACGCCTGTACACAATACGCCGTTTCTTCCGCCGTACCCCTAAAAATCCCCCACGAACCATCAGGCCGTTGCGATTCAATTAAATAATCGACCGCCGTTTTTATCAGTGACTCAGTCAATCCTCGCAGCGCCAGAATCGCATGCGCTGTTGTATAGAATGGAGAGGCATGCCATTTATCTTTCCAATACGCATTTTCCTGTTGAGCCTCGCGCAAAAACGTGAGAATCTTATCCACATGAGGCGCCACTTCTTGCGGCTCATACGCACGCAGCGCGTCAAGGATGTGGATATTGGTTGAAATCGAAGGGTTGCGCTCATACGGAAAACATAAAAATCCGCGTTCCGCTTGATAAAAATCCAAAAACTGGAGTGACATTCGGCGTCCAGCGCGAGCTAGCACATTGACGGCGAGTGCACTGTCATCCGCGTCTGGCATTAGGCCATTGCGGGAAATCCCGACACCCTGCGGCCTGAATGACAGCTCAATCTCATGCAATCCTTTTTGCATTCCCTCAACCGTGATTCCAGCCAACTGTAGATTGAAGTACACCCACGCCGTTTCGAAAATTTCAAACGGTTGAACATTGCAGACACCGCCATCCTCAGACGTCTCTACAATCTGACGCAAATACGCCTCCAGTCGGGGGTCGTCCGTTTGCCCATAGACAAATGCCGAGGCGGATGGAGAGTTTCCGATCGATCCGTTGACCGAAACGAGTTGCGCCATGCGATCAATCTGTGCTGTTTTTCCGAGAAACTCGATGCTGTGGATAAGTGGAGACTCCGCTTCGTAGATCCACGACGCGGGAACTGCGCTCAACTTTCTTTTCCCCAGTTCTTCAACCCATCCGAAGGATTCAAAAGGCAGTCGATATCCATAGCCTTTTGCCTCTTCGAGTAGCGAAGGAAAAAGCAACTCAAAACCAATCGTTTCAGCGTCATCCGCGCGCAGACGACCACCGTTTCGCGCCACATAGTCAAGTGCGCGAGAGATGCGCTCGCTATCCGTTTCATCGTGCAACGTCGTCAGTGCATTAACGCTCGCGAGCGTAGAAATCAGCCGGTCATGCAACGTTTCATCGCGCGCGCCAAAACTTCCGTCCGCGTGTTGATGCGCGCGCAGCCAGGCGATCGTAGTCGGGAATTTCGGAGAACCATCCCGATTTTTTAAGCGCGCCACCCACGAAGTGTCATAAGCGATCGATCCCATCGCGCCGCCCTGCAATCGCTCGACCAAGTCACGCGCTCTGCGCTTCACATCCGTTTTTGAAGCATCGTCTTCACCCGCGTTTTCAAACATGGTGGATCTCCCCCGCATCAACGGTATGAAAATCATGCTCATCATAAAACGACAGCGAAAACTGAGTAACGTTTGACAGCGTTCTGATTGGCAGTACCGATTCATCAACCAATTCAAGAAACTGCGTGCGATAGCGCTCCAACTCTTCCCGTACAAATGCAGACGCCAACGCTTTCGCCGCGTCAGGCGCGTAGCCTTCTGACTCGTACGTATTCTCCATGATCACAAGCGCGTTTAGGTTCTTTTCCATTTTCTCTTTTTCGTATGTACGCATGTCGTTGGCAAGCCGAATGCTTTTCGCCGACAGCATCATCAGCTTTTTTAGGACTTCTAGATGCGTTAATGTTTCTTCATAAGAACCGAGAATCCACGTCGAAACGACATAGAGCGGAACGCCAATGCTGTACGATCCGTGTTCGAGATATTCATCATACGATGGGACTCGAACGGTTTCACGCGCTTCAAGAAGCATCCCACGGATCATTCGAAAATAGGCTTCTTCCCACACTTCTCGCAACGCGTGAAAAAGCGGCCTCTCTTTTAGCTGGTCATAAAGATCCTTCAACACGCGACCATACACGTCAGACGCATCCAGCCCCTGCGTGATGATCCATTCATAACTTTTCAGTCGAGCATCCAATTCTTCATCCGACAACAATTTACGATCAATCACGTCATCAATCGTAAAAATCCACACAGGAATAACAACCATCTTTTTTAGTAGCATCATCGGTAAAAAAAAGCCTTCCGTCGCGGTCGTCAGCGCCGTTGCCGGAAATCGGACAGCATCAAATTCAGGAAATGGCTGATAATACAGGTGCAGGTGCTCCAGTAGCTCATTCGTCACTCGATAAATCTCAGTTCGAATGTCGTCCGAGTAATTTTTAATTACCGAATTGGCCATCCCTAGATCCCTCACAAAAAACCGTCAACCTACAATAATCTTATTCATTCGACACCATACTCTAAAAATCCTCCAATGGATTGATCCATTGCATCAGAAACCATCGTCAGATCAGGACACAACACAATCTCAAGATCCTCACGTCCGTGAAGAATGACGCTGTGAATCCATGTGCGCAGTTTCGCTTTGATCCAGTCAGCCGGAAGCACGGTTAGCGCATCGCCGAGCGTAACCGCCCGTCCGCGCAGGCGTTCCTCCAGCTCCTTATCATGTGAAGATGAATCCGTCGTCGACATCTCCTTTGCGTACTCTGCGACACATCGCTTCAGCGCCACCTTTTCACGCGCAAGGGTATCCATCTCGATGAGTCCCGCCGTATACGCTTCTACCTGTCTGTCATAGCGCATTTTCGCGGCGTGCATCCTCTGATCCAATTTGGCGATCTGCTCCGCCCGCACACGCTGAACCAAAGCGGTGTGCCGCGCATGATTCACAGGCTCCACCACGCATTCAAGCGCCTCCACAAACCACCGCTCCACATCGTCTGCACGATACGGCTTACTCTGACAAAGCCCCTGATTTCGATACGCAGAACAGCGATAGACGCGCGTTCGCCGCGGATTTCCAGACCAACCGATCGACATCGCCGCGCCGCATTCTCCACAACGCAAATAGCCACCCAGCAGATGAGGGCTGGCTTGCGCGCGCGGCGGCATTCGCGGATGGCTCGCGATGCGCTGCTGCGCCTGATGCCACAGCGCCTGTTCAACAATCGCTGGGTGAGCGTCGCGCATCTCGACCCACGCGTCTTCTTCTTTAAGCACTCGACGCTTTTGACTCGAATCAACGCGATTCCACACAAGCGTTCCCGCATAGGCAGGATTACTCAGCATGATTTTGACACTCCGAATCGACCACGCCTTCCCATTGCGAGAAGGGATGTGTTCCTGATTCAATTTCTTTGCAATTTGAAAGTATCCCAAACCATCTTCGACAAACATGCGAAAGACGCGCTGAACAAGAAGCGCCTCCATTTCACAAATAACCAACTTTTTCGCGTCGAGCCGATAGCCGTATGGAGCTTGTGTCAACCATTTCCCCATTTTTGCTGCATGCAGCATGTTGTCAAAAACGCGCTCACGTATGCGCTCACGCTCAAACTCCGCGACAGCTCCGAGCACCTGCAGTGTCAAGCGACCGGAAGGCGTCGCTGTATCAAAGGATTCGCTTGTCGATACGAATGAAACGTCGTGGTTTTGAAACAGTTCGATCAGCGTCAACAAATCAAGCAAACGCCGACTCAATCGATCGAGTTTTGTCACCATGAGCCGCTCAACGCGCCCTGCCTTCACATGTCGCAACAAGCGTTCAAGCGCCGGACGCTCCATATTTTTCGCCGAATAGCCGTCATCAATATACTCTACAGCTTCTGTCGCCCAACCCATCGCGCGACAGTACGCGTGAAGCCTCGCCTTTTGCTCATCGAGCGACACGCCTTCTTTTGCCTGCTCATCCGTGGATACGCGACAGTAAATCGCAATCTTTTTCGCTGCATTTTCACGCATCGCCGATTCCGCTCACCTCACCAAGGCATTCGAATCACGTCTTCTCTATGCCTATGAGTGGGTGGCGCATTCTAGGTCCTGTCTCTGTTCAGCTACTCTCTACGGTAGATTTCAATCCCAAATTGGTCAATGTGGCGTTTCAGACGAAGGTGTGCAATATCACCATAGATCACAAAGCAAATTGCACAGGGCTGTCCCGCGATTCTCCACTCATATCCATGAACATGGGGTGAGGAAAGATGGCCGTTCGCGTCAGATTTTCGATTAAGATAGGCGATGTCGAACAATCGTTTACACAACTCGCTGAAATCCCGGATTTAACCGTGAGGACACATCTAGAGCAACAACTCACCACGTGGTGCAAATCTGTCCGCGAAGCGGCCTTGCGCACATGGATTGAACAAGAAACAAACGAAGACATCGCGCGCGCGGCACAGATTACATTCTTTGATGGGGAACCGGAAAAATAGGATGTTTTTGGCATGTCACGTGTGCTATCGTACAAACGTACGCCATGGATTCTTCAAAAGGAGTGTTCATCTTGGAATTCGACTGGAAATCTTGGTTTTTGGATGTGTGGGAAGAGAATCGGCGGCTCACGAATTTTGTTGCGCGCGACTTGGACGCCGCAGAAGCGATGGACAAGCAGCCCGTAAATGGCATGCGACCGTTTCGCGAGATGCTCTTTGAGATTTGGGGCATTGAAAACGCCTATCTGAGGGGTTTGGCGCTTGATCAATGGAAGTGGGAAGGGATCCCAGACGAGCTGCGGACTGCTCCAATCCAAGAAGCGCTCGCCTATGGACAACACGTTCGCGAACAAACGCGCAAGCTTTGGCCATCGATTTCTATGGAATCGCTTACAATCATGCGATCGGAGCCATTTTGGGGTGGACCTGACGGCACGGCGATGAGTTGGCTTACTTACGCTCTCGAGAATGAGATTCATCACCGCGGACAAGGCTATGTCTACCTCCGACTCTTGGGCAAAGAACCGCCAGCGTTTTTCGTTCGCACAGACGTGGCTGAATAAAAACTCCCTTGAAGTTTACGTAAACAAGGGGGCTCTTGCGTTGCCTCCTTGTTGGGGATTCTAGAATCCTTCGGAATCACTCGTGTCATTTGGATCTTTCGTACGCTATGAAAAAAACCATTTTTGCAATCCGAAGCCCAGCCTTCGTTCATGATTTTTGTCTCAATCTGCGGCCAAAAGTAGAGCATCTCCTCGCGAATCACCGTCAGCATGTCGCGCTGCCACTCCGCGAGAATCTTGCTGTGCGATTGCAAAAATAGCAACAAATCCTTTTGCGGTGCGTCTTTTGCGAACCCCTTTGCTTTGCGATTTTCCGCCTTCTTTTCATCCACCTTCGCACGATCGGATAAACGACCATCCAGCGCAAATAAATCATCATATTTTCCGACCCGAGGTGACTGCTCTTGCTCCTCGCGCAAATCCGGTTTCGTATGCGGATGACGAAATGCGCGCTCTGATGGGTCGATGTGTTCCTGTAGCGCGAGCGCCGCATCCAGAAATGCTTCCACCTCATCTTTTCCGTATTGCAGCTCATAGGTACGAAAGCGTTCCGCGCTCGCCGCCATACTTTCAACGACATTTCGCGAGGTGCGGTGAAACATCATGTTGTTTTTAAAAAAGTCACAGTGTGCGAGAACGTGGGCGCTCACCAATTTATTTTGCACGAGAGAATTGCTGTCGAGCAGAAATGCGTAGCACGGATTCGAATTAATCACCAGTTCATAGATGCGGCTCAATCCCAAATCATAGTCCATCTTCATACGGTGGTACGCTTTACCAAAACACCAGGTATATGAAAATTTCAGATTGATGTAAAATCACCGATGCGGCAATTTCTATCGTAGATTGACTGCTAACAAACAATTGTTTAACCTAATATAACATGTGTTATAAGGAGTGACGATGTGGCTGAGTCGGGTCGGAGCAAGAAACAGGAAGTTCTACATTGTATCCGTGAAAACCCGTTTATCTCCCAACGAGATTTGGCTGAACGAATGAATGCATCCAGACCTGCGGTAGCAGCTTATATCTCTGCGCTCATCAAAGAGGGGGAGATTCTCGGTCGGGCCTACGTTTTGCCACAGCGAGGGCGTATTTTGTGCATCGGCGGTGCGAATGTAGATCGAAAAATTCAAGCGTATGAACCAATCCAGCTAGGCACGTCGAACCCCTCTTTTGTTGTAGAGTCATTTGGTGGCGTTGCAAGAAATATTGCCGAAAATATGACACGCCTCGGATTACCCACGTCGCTTGTCACCATGGTCGGCAACGACAAAGAAGCCGAAATGATACTCGCGCACCTTGAGGGCCTTGGTACAGATGTCAGCCAGATCATCCGATCGACTGCACACCGCACAGGAACATACACTGCGGTGCTCGACGTCGACGGGAGTATGACTGTTGCGCTCGCCGATATGGAAATTTACGACGACTTAACCGTCGAGCAGTTGACACCGAGATCGCGGGTGCTGCAACAAGCTACGATTGCGATCGTCGACACGAACTTGCCGGCAGAAGCGCTTGCCTTTGTCATTACCGAGTCGGCAAGGGCTGGCACTTTACTGATTGTTGCTCCGGTATCAAGTCCCAAAGCCAAGCGCTTGCCAAGAGACCTTACCGGGATTCATACGCTGATCGCCAATCGAGATGAAATGGAGGCAATTTCAGGTATCCCTGTCGATAAAGAGGATAGCGTTCGCGCCGCATGTGTCGCACTGAAAGATAGGGGGTGTCGGACCGTTGTCGCAACTATGGGCAGGGATGGTGTGGCTTGGTTGGATGAGGCAGGCACCTTTGGCAAAATACCGGCAGAGAGCATCGACGTCGTCGATGTGACTGGTGCAGGTGACGCATTCGTGGCTGGCTTCTGCTTTGCGATGGTCAGCGATGCGAGTGTCAAACAGGCATGTCAATTTGCCGCTCGCTTGTCCAGCCTAACGTTGGTGACAAAAGAAACCGTATCTACAGAAATCGACCCACGCGAGGCTCAAGCCTGGTTGTCAGAAATTCTGTAGAACATCATAGGAGAGATGGAAGATATGAACCCGTCGTTAAACCAATGGTTGCATTTTTCGGATGAAGTAATGGAGGCAAAGAGAACTGAGAAGCCAATTGTCGCGCTTGAGTCGACCATTATTTCACATGGCATGCCTTATCCAACCAATGTACAAACGGCAAAGGAAGTCGAAGCCATTATTCGATACCATGGCGCGGTCCCGGCGACGATTGCAATTTTGAACGGAAAAATCCATATCGGACTTTCCGATGAGAACCTTGAATGGCTCGGATGCCCTGAAAATCGAGACAGTATCACAAAGGTCAGTCGCCGTGATTTGGCATTTGTTCTCGCACAAGGACAGAGTGGCGCGACCACGGTTGCTGCAACGATGATTTGCGCTCAGCTTGCGGGTATCCGCGTATTTGTCACGGGTGGTATTGGCGGTGTACATCGCGGCGCCGAACAAACGATGGACATCTCTGCGGACTTGAACGAGCTTGCGCAGACCAACGTGGCCGTTGTCTGTGCTGGCGCAAAATCGATCCTCGATATTGAACTTACACTCGAATACCTGGAGACATACGGCGTCCCAGTCATTGGCTACCAGACCACCGAGTTCCCTGCATTCTACAGTCGCACAAGTGGATTCCAGACAAACTTTTCGCTCGACAGCCCGGAGGCATTAGCTTCATTCCTACACACGAAGTGGAAACTCGGACTCCATGGCGGGGCTGTCATTGCGAATCCTGTCCCCGAGGAATTCGCAATGGATGCAAAAGAAATTGAAAAAGTCATTACAGAAGCGCTGGACGAAGCGCATCGGAAACACATCAGGGGCAAGGACGTAACCCCTTTTCTTCTCGATAAAATTAAAGAACTGACCGATGGTAAAAGCCTGGAGACAAATGTGGCACTGGTAAAGAACAATGCGCACGTAGGTGCGCTGTTGGCTGTAGAACTCGCTAAATAACATCGTTTGGATTTGATTCACGGGAGACAAACGAAGCTTGGTTGCTGAGGAAGGGAGGGTCGCTTGTGACGCTGGTTGAGTACAGAAGCCATATCACATCCATCGAGCAGATAAAACAATGGTTGTCATACGCGGTCGGCTCCGCCACGGATGAAAAGCTCAGCAATATTTTGGTGCAAGTGTACTCGCAAAGTGATACGAAACTATATGTATTCATCGATAATGACGACGCAGCGCTAGGCATCATTGGTTTCAAGAGAGAAGGATTTTCTGCTGAAATTCTTCACATTGCCGTCGATGAACACAAGCGTAACTGCGGAATTGGTCGAAGAATGATAGATAACCTCCTTATGCTTGAGAATCTCACGGAATTAACTGCCGAAACAGATCATGATGCGGTTGAATTTTATCGTAGATATGGATTTGAAATACGGTCCCTTGGTGAGAAATATCCCGGAGTTGAGCGGTTTCACTGCCGCTTGTCACTCTGCTAAAGGGCTTATTCTACTGATGAGGGGAAATCAAATGACTCGCTTGAGTGTCGATTTGAATGCGATATGCGATGGTTTTGAAATTGGAATTCCCCAAGGAACTCCACAACCCGTCACAGGCGGATTACTCCATCGAATGTGGTGTTTAGAGACAGACCACGGACGATTTGCAATAAAAGTACTGAATTCATAGATAATGTCTCGTCCTGATGCAAAGACCAATTATAGAATGTCAGAAAGAGTCGCACATCAGGCTAATATAAAGGGCATTCGTGCGGTTTCTGCAAGAACTGTAGATCGTCAACCATGGATTGAATTGCATGGTGAATATGTGATGGTGTTTGACTGGGTCGATGGTATCACGTTGCTTCCCGAAAATTGTACGTCTGAGCACGTTAAGCACATCGGAGAGATTTTGTTCCAGATACACAACCTCGATATTGTCATTGATGGTTCGGCGTTACCAACTTTCTCGGCAATTTCCTTCGATACGTAGAGGTATCACATCGAGAATGCTCGACGGGACGCATCGTGTTGGGGTCTTTCTTGTGAAAGTATCTTGCAAGATGTGACCAACTGGTCTCGAAAGTATCAGGATGCAGTAGACAATCTTCCCCAGAAATTTGTCATTAGTCATCGGGATTTAGATTCTAAAAATGTTATTTGGAATCACGAAGGCATTCCATATCTGATCGATTGGGAATCGGCAGGTTATATACATCCAACTGTAGAATTAGTCGAGGTGGCATTTAATTGGAGCAGAAGTCACGACGGGACCGTGAGTAAGGAACGTTTCCAGGGAGTGATTCAGGCTTATCTCGAAGCTGGCGGAACGTTGCACAATGAAGTATTAGATGCTGTGTACGGCAGTTTCGGAGGTATGTTAGGATGGCTCGAATACAACATGCGTCGCTCCTTAAACAGAGATCTATTCAACATGGATGACAGAGAGTTGGGGCGCAGAGAAGTCATACATACTTTGCAAGAGCTGGAAAAATTGATCCAAGCGGTGTCCGATTACGCCAATTGGATGGCAGAGGTGTATGGTTAGTTAATATCCCTTGAGGATTTATGCAATAGCACGTAGACACAATAAATTAAACCGTCCTATTCATGGGTCAATGGAATCCTTTGATGCTGTCATTCGCATCGATTTGTTTTAAATAATTGAAGATGGACGTTCCCTGGCACTCGCTGAGATCCTTTACGTCACAAAACGCACTGTAACAGATTGGAACAGTGAAGGGGTGTATTGCATGTACTCCATTCTTACGGATCACGATGTTGAATCGTTTGCCTCCATGAAGCGGATCGTGAACGCCATCGAACGTTGCTTTCAGGAGCAAATAAACGGAACCCTTGTATCACCGCCACGTTTCCGTGTGGAAGCGGAACAGGGCAACTTGGTTTTTACGGCAGGAGCCGCAACTGGACTCGAAAAGGTTACTGGATTTCGTGTCTACGATACGTACGAAAATGATGCAGAGGGTCATCAACAGCTCGTGTGCGTCTTTGACTCGGATACGGGTGTTTTTAAGGGAGTGGTCATCGGCAATCTCATCGGTGCCATTCGTACTGGCGCAATCGGTGGCGCAGCAATAAACGCCATGGCTCGAGTCGATGCAAAAAAAATCGCCGTGATGGGTACGGGACTACAAGCGCGGACACAATTGGAGGCAGCCGTGGCTGTACGAAACATTAAAAGTATTAAGGTTTATAGCCGCAAGCAAGAAAACCGAGAAGCATTTGCAGAGGGAATGCGCAAGAAGATCCATGCGAATATCGCAGTTGCCACTTCCCCAAGAGATTGCATCGAAGATGCCGATATCGTCATCTGTGCGACCAACAGTGGCACTCCTGTATTCGAATCCGACTGGCTCAAACCAGGAACACACATCAATACGGTTGGCCCAAAAACTAAAAATTGGCATGAGGTACCCCTCGATTTGGGCATTAAGAGTACGATCATCGCGACGGACTCGATCGAACAGCTTCACGCTTATAAAACACCCCATTTCTTGGTGGATACGAAATGTGAAAATCGCATTGTGCAACTGTCCGAAATCGTATGTGGAAAAGCATCCGGAAGAATGACAGAAACCGATATTACTCTATTCTGCTCTGTGGGCTTAGCAGGAACAGAGGTTGTTGTTGCCAACGAAATCATGAAAATTGCCTCCCGTACAAAGAAAGCAAGTGATTCATGAACGAGGATGATGAACCCGTGACAGACGCAGAGATTGCAGAATATAAACGGATTCGGCAAGAGATGAGAAATGGCGACTTCGTTCCCTTTGATGAGATCTTCGTGGAAAACTGAATATACAATCTACTCCTGAGCAAAGACGCACAAAAATTTATAGACAAACTAACTCCACACGCAAGGCAACGGATTCGAAATGCTTTGTTACACTTAGCTGAAGATTTGCAGTGCGTATATCGGGTGTTTACTCGTGCATACATACTCACTGTGGCCTGTCCTACATAAGAAGGCTAAGCGCCCTCTTGAAGATTTTGTACGCCCTCTACCCGTTCTCTTCCCCGTTTCGCGTTCGCTCTACGTATGGCCTCAACACACAGGCGTAAAATCAACCGTGCCGCATCCGGATTTAATTTGATCGGTTTTTCCTCCACAAGCACACCCCCTAATTAAGGCTATGCTCAAGCGGCACGTCCGTTTGCCAGCTTATCGAATCGTTATTTGTGGTTATAAACCTCCAACTGAATACGTATATCCTCTTGATTGTTTTTAAATATGAGTTGTGGAGCCGCATTTTGCAAAACAACGTAAATATCATAACGGTGAAGCAATCATTCATTGGCATCAAGTCACATCAATAAAGTCAATGGGGTGTGCTATGACTAAGATTGCCCTCTATATCCGCGTTTCCACGGAAGAACAAGCGATGCAGGGATTTTCAATCGATCACCAACGAGATCGACTTATTGCCTACTGTGCCTCACAGGGTTGGGAAGACTACCGATTTTATATTGATGACGGTTATACGGGCACGAAGCTTGATCGTCCTGCAATGACCAGACTTATCAAGCACACCCTAGAAGGAAAAATTGATCTTGTCGTCGTTTATAAACTCGACCGTCTTAGTCGAAGACAAAAGGATGTGTTGCATCTCCTCGAGGATGTCTTTGAAAAAAACAATGTCGCTTTCAAAAGTTCAACAGAGCCCTTTGACACCGCGACACCTTTGGGCAAGGCAACCATTGGAATCCTTGCGGTATTCGCACAGTTGGAGCGTGACATGATCATTGAGCGAACAACGTCAGGACGACGAATGAGGATTCGCCAGGGTCGATGGAGTGGAGGCAGGGTCGCTTTTGGTTACCGTTGGGATAAACAGAATCAAACGTTGGTGATCGTTCCTGAAAAAGCAGAACTCATTCGTAAAATAAACCAGATGTATCTCCAAGGTAAATCGCGACTCGAACTGGCTGATTGGCTCAATGCACGCAGTACTGATATCAAGGTCGATCACAACGGAATTAAATCCATCCTCGACCGGGTCATCTATACCGGGAGGTTACCCAACGGCCCTTCGGAGCCTGTGGAGGGTCAGCATGAGGCAATCATCCCTCTGGATCTATACACAATGGTTCAAAATGAAACGGCTCGTCGCCGCAACGGTCTGACATCGACAGGCGCATACTTGCTTTCCGGTTTGTGTCGTTGCGGCTTATGCGGGAGCTCTGTCATTCGCGTTCGCACAAAGAGACAAACACATACCTACGAATACTACGCCTGTAAGAATCAACATGTGCGCAAAAGAGATCGAAAAGGGCAAGAACACTGCCAATTAGGCTATTTCCCTCAAGAAAAACTCGAAGCTTGGATCATCGCTAAGGTGAGATCAACCGCCATTGACATGGAAGACCTGCGCACAGAAATTGAGCTCTCTACTGAAGAACAACGCCAATCATGCGTGGTGTTATCCGCGATTGAAGAAAAATTAACCCAGATTGATCATCGATTAAACCGATGGTACGACGCTTTTGAGGAAGGGTTCATTCAGCCATCTCATCTGAAAGAACGAATCGATGCATTAGAAGCCGAGAAACGCGCGTTATGGTTACAACGTGATACGTTGGAGGAGGCAGCGCCCGAGCCCGCACGTAAAGAGGACCTGTTCAATCTTATGCGTCTGATCGATCAGAGCTGGGACGATCTGGATTTTGACGCTCGCCAAGCAGTTTTACGGGCCGCCATCAAAACGATCCTTCTTCGTCCCAATCAAGATCTTGAGATCAACTGGAATGTCTAATTTTTTTCATACACATGGTGCTTTGTCTTACCAAACGACCAGTGTGAAAAGCGGGTCGGCATGCCTTGGTACGCGCCGAACGTGTATAACACGTCGGCGGGTACCAGTTCAAATCGCATGTCATAGAAGTCAAGTCCAAACCCTTGCGCCAGCTCCATCATGCGTTCAATCGACGACTCAAGTTCGCGAATCTCATCTGGTGTCACGGTACGATCCCTCCTTCTGCAGTGGAAAAGAAGGTGCGTAGCGCTTTGTAAACCTCCGCTTTATCCTTGATGACCGCACAGCGAAAGCGAGGCGAGCGAATGTTACGGTACGCGCTCATGAGCGTGGAGCTGCGGTTGTATTGATTGACCCATCCCGGCTCTCTGCCTGTCCATTGCTGGCAACACGCCGCACCGCTTCGCAAAACGTGCGATAGATTGGAGTCTCCACCACTCCATCAAACGATTTTGCGTTCCATTCGCAGCGAACGTGAATGGTTACGATCGCGTGATCAAGGTAGTACGTCGTAGACGGCATAAAAACACCTCCCTATCTTCTTAACGATATGGGAGGCTCGCTTGTCTCTATCTCAAAATAACGGCGCAGCCGATTATTTTCCCGTAAACGGTGGCGAGAGAGCGCCATGCTACCGTCTATCCTGTTTTAATCGTGTAAATGATAGGGAATCGTCGTTACCACGACATCCCGGTGCCGTAAAAGCCAAGCACGGATCACGAGTGACGTCTGGTTATGCAGAATGTTGTGCCACCACTTCTTAGGCACAAACTGGGCGATCATCACATGAACGTGATCCGGTTTCCCGTCTTCCATCGACTGCAGCCGCCCAATAAAGCGAGACAGTGGATAGAGAATCGAGCGATACTCACTTTTGACGGTGATCAATCGGCAGGGACACTCCCATTCATTCCACTTCTTTTCGATGCGCTCGATCGATTCATCGTCAAAGCCGATATAGAGCGCGATCACTTCGTTGTTGATGCTCTTTGCAAAAGAAAGGGCGTTAAGCACGACGCGATTGACGCCAGACACCAGCACGACCGTGATCACACGGTGTGATTCCGGGCGAATGCATGACATGTCAATCCGCAATTCGTTCGCGATCTGCGTATAGTGGCGGCGCACAGCGAGCGCGATAAACAGGAGAATCGGGAGAACAATGAAGATGATCCACGCACCGCTCGTAAACTTTGTCACGGAGACAACGACAGACACCAGCATGGTTACGATTGAGCCAATCAGGTTGATCGTCAGTTTTGTTTTCCAACGACCCTTCTTTTCGCGCAGCCAGTAGCGCACGAGTCCAATCTGTGCCACAGAGAAGGCGACGAAAACGCCGATCGAGTATAGAGGAATCAAATTATCGGTCTGTGCATTGAAAACGACAACGAGGATGGTGGAAAACGCAGCCAACACGATCATCCCATTGGAGTATCCGAGACGATCTCCGCGCAGCATGAGGGCGCGCGGGAGAAAGCTGTCTGCCGCGACGAGCGCAGCCAATTGCGGAAATCCGGTGAATGTCGAGTTTGCCGCGAGGATGAGCACGATAAACGTCAGCCAGATGATAATTTGATAGATCGGGCCAAAGCCGAAGTAGAGCGACAGGAGTTGTGACTCCATCGTCGTGTTTGGCATGACGTTGATCCCGTTCACATAAAGGTGATAAGAGAACCCAAGAAGTGTCACCCCTGTTATCACGCCGAGCGCGATGTACGCTTTGATTGCACCTTTGGTTTTCGGCTCGCGAAAAATCGGAACCGCGTTTGAGATCGTCTCAATCCCGGTCAGTGAGGAACACGCCGCGCTGAATGACTTTAATAAAAGCAGCGAGGTGAGCGCTTTAGGAAGCGTACCAAACGGCGGTGTCACGGGCTGAACAAAGCCGTGATGAAACTCTTGCACAAAGCCGGTTCCGATCAAGAAAATCATGGCGAACATAAAAAGGAACGTCGGCCACGCAAAAATCGTCGCCGACTCTGAGATACCACGCAGATTCACCACGAGGATTAGCAGAATGCATGCGACCGAAAGGATCGTTTCATGCGGAACAAGCGCCGGATAGGCGGACGCCATCGCCTGAATCCCTGCCGTAACCGAGACGGCGACCGTCAGGACATAATCGATCAAGAGGGAACTGGCCGCGATGAGCGAGATGATCGGGCGTTTGAAGTTGTCCTTGGAGATTGCATACGCGCCACCGCCGTTCGGATACGCGATGACTCCCATGATGTACGAGGTGACAAGAATGATCAATAGCAAGACGGTAGCCCCGGTGACAGGGAGAATCAGCCACTTGGCGTCAACGCCGAGGTGCGCATTGACGGTCAGTTCCGCAATGCCGGCCTCCGGGCCGTACGCGACTGAAGAGTAAAGATCCGCAGCGAGAATCGGTAGTGCAATCAGCCAAAAGAGTCGATTATGTTTTGAATGTAGCTCGCGGGTGCGCATGGGCGATCCGACGAGCACTCGTTTGAATGTATTAAAATTTAAGAATGCATAGAGAATGGCTACGACAGAAAGGGTAATCACTGCCGAATCGAGCCATGGACGAAACAACGCCATGTTATAAGAGGCCTCCATCATTTCTTACATCGACGGATCTTCTGCGAGTTCAATGTGACTCATTATACTCTAATGGATAGAAAGCGCAATGCACTAAGGAGGGCTTCATGTGACGATAAAAGAAACGACTGTGCATGAATCACAAGTCCATTCACCGCGTTTACGCGCCGCGCTCTATCTGCGTAAATCGCGCGCTGATCTCGAAGCCGAAGCGCGCGGAGACGGCGAAACGCTCGCCAAACATCATCGCGCGCTGTGCGAACTCGCCGGTCAACACGACGTGGAGATTAGACGCGCGTATCAAGAAATCGCCTCAGGTGAGCACATCCTCGAACGCCCGCAGATGCAACAGTTGCTGCACGATGTATCCAATGGACTCTACGACCTGGTGCTCTGTATGGATCTCGACCGTCTCGGACGCGGAAACCTGATCGACCAGGGTGTGATTCAAGAGACGTTTAAGCGCTCCGGCACGCGCATCGTGACGCCGCGCAAGATCTACGACCTGCGTGATGAGTTGGATGAGGAGTGGACGGAATTCGAATCCTTTCTCGCTCGCCGTGAATTGAAGTTAATCACGCGGCGCATGCAGCGCGGCCGCGAACAGAGTGTAAAAGCGGGGCGCTCGATCAGCAAGCGACCTCCCTACGGCTATCTGCGCACAGACGAACTGAAGCTAATCCCCGATCCGCAGACCGCGCCAGTCGTGAAGTGGATCTACGCGCTCGCAAGCAATTCCCTTGGTCCATCGGCAATCGCGGAACGCCTGCGCGCCATGGCGTTGCCGAGTCCATCGGGGAATGCTTTGTGGTCGCCTTCGACCGTGCGCTTTATCCTTTTGAACCCAGTCTATCGCGGTGCGCTTGTGTGGGGACGCGTGCGCAGCCACAAGGTGCGTGAGATGGAGCGTGCCCGCTATCATCGCGTTGTGATGGAACCAGATGCGTGGATCGTTCGCGAAGAAAATCACGAGCCCATCGTAGATTGCGCGACGTGGGAGCGTGTCAACAACGAATCCAAGCGCCCGCCAACCTGTGCCTCAGCCAACAATAAAAAAAAGATCCATCCCCTCGCCGGCCTCATCTTTTGCGCAACATGCAAGCGCGCCATGGTTCGACAACCTGTGAAAAATCGTCCGCACAATGCACTGCGCTGTGCCACAAAAGGTTGCCCGACGCGCAGCGCTCGCTATGAACTCGTCCTGCACGCTGTGCAGCGTGCGCTCTCGGATCAATTCCGCGGGGTAGCGATCACGCCAAACCCAGAACAGACAGAGTTCACTGCTGTCTCTGATTCCCTCGCGCACGTCATTGCGCGGACGCGCCAGGCACGGGAAGAACAATTGAAGCGAATCTGCGAGATGTATGAACAGGGAGTGTATACGCGCACGCAGTTTCAAGCGCGCTACGATGAAGTGGCAGAGCAACTGCGACAGGCTAATGAATCCCTTGAGGCGCTAAAGCAAGAGCGAAACGAAACGAACCACAAAACAAATCGCGCCAAATCAGCTCTTAACGCGCGCGCGAGGTGCGAGCCATCCCACCTTTTCCTCTCGTGTAAGGGGGATGATCTGCGCGCGTTGTTGATCAAAAGCGTGCGGAGAATTGAATATACACGCACACTGAACGACACTGGCGGAGAATGTCCACGCCTCAATGTCGAATTGCTCTTTTAGGGGATCTCAACCATGAGGAGTGGAGAGAGCGCACGCCGTTCAATTGATTGACCTCACCGTATCCGAAAATGTTGCACCGTCCCATCAGTTCGTCAACGAGGCGCACACACCGCTCGTTGTCAGAAGAGAGGTTGTCGCCGTCAGAAAAGTGCACAGGGTAGATGTTGTAGCGCGACGGCGGATAGCGATCATCAATCAGATTGAGTGCCGTCTGATACGCGGATGAACAGATGGTGCCTCCGCTCTCACCCTTTGTGAAAAATTCATCCTCTGTGACGACGAGCGCTTCCGTGTGATGAGCGATAAATTGGATGTCAACCTTCTCATAGCGCGTACGCAAAAAGCGCACCATCCAGAAGAAAAACGTTCGCGCCATATATTTCTCAAACGTTCCCATCGATCGGGGTGTCGTCAGATGAAGAAAACGTGTACTGGATCAGGAGGGTACGATCGTGCACGACGAGCGACGAGATCAGCATTTGCACCCAGTATCGTTTCATCGCAGGTTCATCCTGCGCCAGATCGACAAGCCGCGCATAGATCTCCTGCGCACGTTTGTGTCTGTGCAACCCCGCCTGCGTCAGGCGCTTGTAAAGCGCGTCACGCTCTGCCGTCAGGCGCGCGATGCGCCCCCGAATAGACGCGGCCTGACCTGCCAGGACATCATCGACTTGCGCCGCAATCCAAGCGTCCGTCAGACGCGTGAGTTGCCGATTGATGCGTTCGCGTTCGCGTTTCGCCTGCTCCTCCCCTTGCGCGCACGCGCTTTGCAAAGCGGGTGCAAGCACGTTGATGCTCACCTCGCGCAAGCGCTCAGACAAGCGCGTCAGCACATAGGACTCAAGATCATCCGCAGGGACACTTCCTTGCGCGCACGCCTGCCTCCCCGCTTGGTGGTACGTGCGGCAGACATAATAGCGATAGACCCGCTTTGCCGTGCGTTTGACCTGCGCGATCAAGGGTGCGCGGCAGCGCCCGCAAGAGAGGACTCCTGTCAGCAAATGCGTTGTGCGCGGCGCTTGGCTGCGCACACGGCCGCGGCGCATTTGTGCCATTTGCACAAGATCCGGCGTTACCAACGGTGGATGAGCGCAGTGTACCACTACCCACTCTGTCCGCACATTCGGCATTCGCCGCTCTTTCTTCTTGCCGGGCACCTCACTGTCGTAATCGCGAACGGTGCGATCCGTTCGCCGATTGTAAACCAAGTGTCCAGCGTACACCTCGTTGTCAAGAATTCTCGCAACCGCTGTCTGTGAGAAGCCATTCCCGGTCGACGTTGTCTCGCCGCGCGCATTCAGTTCCCGAGCGATTGCGGCGCACGATGACCCATCCAACGCATAGCGCTCAAAGATCGAACGGATGAGTCCCGCGCGCGCATCATCAGGCACCAGATGACCATCCCGCCCAACGTAGTAGCCGTCAGGAGGTGTCCCTCCCACCCAGCGACCTGATTTCGCCTTCTCTTTATTGCCAAGCCGCACGCGCACACCGATCTTCTCTGCCTCATACTCAGCGATGGCCGCGTGCATCGTGAACATGAAGTTCGAATTCTCCTTCGCCGAATCGTAGCTCTCCTCGTAAGAGAGCACGCGCAAGCCGCGCGCGCGCAAACGGTCAAGGACGTCGAGCGCCTCTTGCGTATTGCGCGCCAGACGTGAGATGCCCTTAAACAAGACAACATCCACTTCCGACCGCTCCGCCGCCTCCATCAGTCGCTTCATTGCAGGTCTCGTCCAAATGGAAACCTTTGTCGCCGAAACCCCCTCATCCTCAAAAACGAGATGCTCCAAAACCTCCCAGTCCTGCCCCCGACGTTTGGCAAACTCGCGCAGGAGCGAAACCTGATGGTCAACAGACTCGCCTTGTCGATCGGTCGAAACCCGCGCATAGATCGCACAGCGCATCCGCGTCTCCCTCCCGCCGTGTTCACATCCCCAACGTTTTGCAACCATTAACTACACGCGCAAATCCTCCTCAGCAGGCCACGTTTCGACGATTCGCTGTAAGCGTAACTCAAGCAACGCTTGAAGAGATGCCTCGCCGCTTTGCTCTTCCACACGAAAGCGCGCCCGAAACTGTTCCGCTCGCAGAAACCTCGCGCAGGCTTCCTCACTCCGCACCTCATCCTCCTTTTGCGTCAAGCGATTCTCGTTTACCATCACACTTCCCCCTCATATGAAAAAAGAGTAACGGCGAAAACCAACCGTTACCCTTTTACCCTATGAAAAGCACATGCTGATCTATGACCTACGCGTTCGCAAACGAAAACCCGAGTTGCTCTGCATACACGCGCGGCAATTCCATACGCGCCGTCTTTTTCGGGTCGACCACTTGACAGATCCGCAAACTCCCCGCAGCGCTCAGCAACAGCACCGCTTCCGCGCGTTCCATTCCACAGGAGCCTTCGAGAAAATCCACCATGTTTTTCGTCGCGCGTTCCGCCGCCTCATCGAGGCGCTCCTCTGACGCAATCGCGATCACATGCTCCGCATCAATCAGCATCGGCAGTTTCCACGTCTTGCCCTTGATCACATGCAGCCGAACGGTTACCTTCCCCGCGATCTCAATGCCGCAGACGGCCACCTCTCCATCAGCCATCGCCGCGTGAAGATCACCCATCGCGAGCAGTGCTCCCGGCACGTTTACCGGCAGCAAAAGCGTTGCGCCAGCGCGAATCTTTGTGCAGTCCATATTTCCACCGTGGTCGCCGGGCGTTCCACACGAGACGTCCGCGCCGGCAGGCGCGGTGCCGATGACCCCAATCATTGGAGAGAGCGGGATGCGCAGCGAAGATGAAAAATGCGCCACACCGTCGCGAATGGGCACCATGCGAATCACGTTCTCAGCGAGTTCGTCTCCGAGCACGCCGAGGTTTGGACCTGTGGTCATCACACCTTGCTCGGCTACGTCAATGGATAGGATCTCGACAGCCAGCGTGTCACCCGGATCAGCGCCTTCAATGAACAGCGGACCTGTCGCCGGGTTGATGCGCTCCCAGTCGAGCGTTCCAAATTCTTGCTCTTCGTGCGTGATCTGGTTTTGAAAACAGTCACACGTGTGAAAGACGACCGTCTCCCCGTTTGTGACGCGCGCAACAGGCGCATGATTCTGGCTCAGTGCATAGACAAGCTTGTCGCTTGCAATCTCAAACATTGGCCCACTCCTTCGAAACTCGTTTTGATTCATCTATTCTATCGCGTATTTCACAAAATTTGCGTGATAAGTAGCCTGCTGATAGAAATAATCTTCAACAAACGGATGCCCACCTAAAGGACTGGTACACGTGAGCATGCGTCCCTCCCGCTGTACGGCAATACACAGCTCGTGAATCTCGCGCAAGACATTGCCTGTGAAAAGGAGATAGGGGAGAACGATGATCGCTTTGCGAGCGAAGCACAATGCATCCTTGAATCTGAGACCCACTCCGACCACCGCGCACGGGAGCACAGGACGCGAAAGTCGGTCTGACAGCGCGCGCGCAACCTGCAATACGTCTGCCCATGCGGCCTGATCGCTGCTTCCGCGCACCACCAAAAGAACCGTCGCGTCACTGTGTGCAGGATGTTCACGCACTGCGTCCTGCACGCGTGAAATCGCCGCCTGTAGAATTCCTTCGGCGTTTCCCGCAGGTGGCCCGATGTAGAATGAAGCGTCACCGTAGCGCGTAACCAGCGGATGGAGTGAAGATGGAATGTCGTGTTTGACGTGTCCTGCCGCAAAGAGGAAAAACATAGAGAGATAGAGTTTGCGGCATCCCGCGTCCAGATACGCC
>NZ_LSUQ01000021.1 GCF_001642725.1 Ferroacidibacillus organovorans | reverse complement strand
GAGAGCATCGTCGCAGGCGGTGCGCGCGCAACGGTGCTTCACTATATTGAGAATCAGGCCGTTGTTCAGGAGGGGGAACTGGTGCTCTTTGACTTGGGCGCGGCCTATCAACACTATTGCGCAGATATCAGCCGCACCTTTCCCGTATCAGGTGTGTTTAGCGAGCGGCAGCGGCAGGTGTATGATGTGGTATGCCAGGCGCTCGAAGAGACGACTGCGATGATTAAACCGGGTGTCAGTTTCACAGAGTTGAATGAGTGTGCGAAAACCATCCTGGCAGATGGCCTGATGCGCATCGGCGTCATGACATCGCCTGAGCAACTCCCCACCTATTATTACCACTCTGTGGGACATTTTCTAGGACTCGATACGCATGATGTCGGGGATCGCAAAGGAACGCTGCTTGAACCTGGTATGGTGATTACGGTGGAGCCGGGTCTCTACATCGCAGAATGGGATATTGGCATTCGTTTGGAAGATGATGTGCTCGTGACAGGGGACGGGCACGATGTTTTGTCAATGGCGATTCCGCGGCGCGCAGATGATGTCCTTGAGTGGATGAAAAACGTTCGTTGATTCAGGTTGATCGTAGAGAATCGCGACTAAAGATAAATGAACCCCACCGCGGTGCGCGGTGGGGTTCGTCTGATGTACGACTTCAGTTCAGTGCACGAGTTCACGAGCGCGGTCACTCAATTCCAGGTAAGTTTCTGAGAGTAGCTCAGGCGTCATGGGGCGCGCCACGACATAGCCTTGCGCATAATCGCAACCCTCTTGACGCATCCAGTGAATCTGCTCGATGTGCTCCATGCCTTCTGCGATGACGCGCAGGTTTAATTCTCGCGCGAGCGCCAAAATCGCCGTCACAATGAAGCGAGGGTTCTGCTCATCCGACGAGAGTTTTGTAAATGATTTGTCCACTTTGATGACATTGATGGGGAATTGTTGCAGATATGAAAGCGAGGAATAGCCTGTCCCAAAGTCGTCGATTGCAATGCGGACGCCGAGGTCGCGCAGCTGGTGGAGTTTATTCATGATTTGATCTGTGTTTTTCATAGCAAGACTCTCAGTGATCTCAAGGCCAAGCGATGTTGGTGGAAGTCCCGTCTCGCGAAGAATCGTTTGAATGGACGAGAGCAGATCAGGCGATTGGAACTGGCGCGGCGAGAGATTTACCCAGACTGTCTCGTACGAAATGCCTTGTTGTTCCCAACGCTTCATTTCTAGACAGGCCATGCGCAGCACGGTCTCACCCAATTCGACAATCAGCCCACACTCTTCGGCGAGTTGGATAAATTCCCCTGGAGGGAGTAGCCCGCGCGAGGGGTGAAGCCAACGAACCAACGCCTCCACGCCAACAATGATCCCGGACGACAGATCAATTTGCGGCTGGTAGTAGACGGTGATCTCCCCGTTGGAAAGTCCTTCTCGCAGTTCGTGTTCTAGTGCAAGCGTCTGCTCGTCTTGCAGGGTCGCCTCAAACGTCGTGACAATGTTTCTTCCCACGTGTTTTGAGCGATACATTGCGATATCAGCCTGTTTCATCAGCGTATCAAAGTCGCTTTCTTCTTTGCCGATCCAAGCGACGCCAAGACTTGCCGTAAGGTAGAGAACGTGAGTACGGACGGAGAGTGGCGAGGCGATCGCATCAAGGATCCTTTTACAAACCAGATCAATATCTGAAGTTGAATTCATCTCCGTCAAAAGCACGGTGAATTCATCGCCGCCCATGCGTGCAACCATGTCTTTCGACTTTACACCGTTGCGCAGGCGCTCAGATACGTGTTTTAAAACCATGTCGCCAAAGTCGTGCCCGAGTGAATCGTTGATCGTTTTAAATCGATCAAGGTCGATCAGTACGAGCGCAGAAAGTGTCTGTGAAGCCTGCGTTTGCTCAATCATCTCATGGACGTGATCGCGAAAGCGGCGACGGTTTGGAAGGTGCGTCAATGGGTCATGAAATGCCAATGTCTGCATTTCATTTTCAGTAGCCCTGCGTTTTGTGATATCGCGCGAGACGGCGACAATTTGCTTGCGACCGCCGTCTGTCGCGAGCGCGGTCGCGTGTGTTTCAAGAAGGAGATAAGTACCGTCGAGCGTGCGGATGCGAAACTCGAATTGGCGAAAGCCTTCTGCTGTTTTATAGATTTGTATAAATGTATCTCGAACAAAGGAAAAGTCGTCTGGATGAATCATTGTAGAGAAATTATGCGTCTGTTCGACAGGATGATACCCAAGCAGTGAGAGATGGCTGGGCGAGGCATAGAACAGTTCCCCGTCTTCATAAAAGATCGCGATGAGATCAGACGTGTGTTCGGCTATCATGCGATAGTGAAGTTCCGATTGTTTAAGCTGACGATCCATCCTGCGTTGCATGAAGACTTCACGAACGGTGATTGCAAAGACTGCTGTGTAGACGGCAAGAAAGGCGAATCCGTGCCACGGTTTTTGAATGATCTCCTGTTGCAAAAAGAGCAAGAAGACACAGGCGCCAGAGAAGATCAATGAGACGATACACGGTCGCATTGCGACGCGGCTTGACAGGTAGAGAAAGGCGAGTGCAGAAAGCGCAAAAAATGCCGACGGTTTAAAACCGAGTATGGCGAGCGCCGCGAGAGCAGACGGAATAAAAACCAAAAGAAAGCGATTGCCCCACCTCGTTGGGAGGGAGCCTACGTTCGCGAAAGGTTGAAGAATGAAAATCACTCCGGTGGCATCTAATGCGAAATAAGCCGTCTACTTCCGAAAAGTCGAAAGGATTCAAAGAAATGAAGCTTGAATTGAATCTACCATAAGATGGTTGATTTCGGCAATATTCGACAAAAAATGACACGAAAATAGTGCGAAGAGCGGATCTTATCTTTCACCCGCTCTCCGCACTCACTGCTTTTTTACGCGCGCGGTGGAATGATCAGGAATGCATCCGGCAAAAAACGCATACCGTATGGCGGATTGTTCGTATCTGGTGTGTTGACGAGCTGCGCCGGCTTACCTGGAAGATGGACCATCATCGTGGCCGATCCACCGCCATCCAGGTTGAACGCATTGACCACACCTTGACTTGCCATGATCGAGGCAACTTGACCAAGGGATGCCCCGACATCCCAGAAACCGTTGCCCCAGCGACCGTCGTTCACGTAGAAGACGATCGAACCGTTTGCCTTCTGGCCAATCACCGTGCGCGGCGCGTATCCCCATCCGTCGGTGCCGGTGACCAGCACTTTTCCGTTTGCGATCAGTTCAGGACCGAACTGAATGGCGTATTTGACGTGTTGCGAAAGCATATAGGATGTCGAGTAGGCGCCCATAAACCACTTACCGCCAGCTGACATCCCCATGACTTGATTCGTTCCGGCAAGATAGGACGCGGGACTGACCAGTTTGCCGTTAATAATGATCAGGCCGATCGGCGTGCCGCCATTGCCGTCACCACCCGGATCGTTGAATCCGCCTGCATTGATTCCGGCGATTGCGTGATACAGGTTCATCGATTCGCGCAGTGTGAGTCCGCGTCCAGCTGGTCCTCCAGTGGTTTTCACCAGGTGGAGCCAAGAAGGATGGGCAATGGTGATCTCATAGGCGGTAAACCCATTCTCATTCAACGTCTGCACCTGAATGCTTTTGGAAATCTGACTCGCCGTAGGCACGCCGCTTATGTCTTGCGATGTTCCGCTTGGGAACAGATTGACGAGCGCGGGGTGCATAAACTGATACGCGATCTGAGATAGACTTGAACCCGGAAGCAGGTATTTTGCGAGATAGCGGTGCTGGGATGTATACAGATCTTCTGCGAGAATGTAGCGCAAATTGTAAAAACCGTTTGTTGCGACGATCGTGCCGACAATGAACGTCGCGATGCCCCAGCCGATGAGTCTGCGCAAGCGGCGTTTTTTCTTCACGCGGACATTTCGGGATAACGCTTCCTGTTTGGTGTTTGTTTGCGTCGTCTGCGGATCTTGTTGTTGAGTCTCCAGTTCCGTGATTGTCGTCTCCTTTAGAAAAACAATAAAGTCTATTATACGCACCTTTCAATCTACGTCGATCCAATTTAATCATCGTTCATGAACCTGACGATTATCTGGGAAATCTGCCTGAAATACAGCGGAATTTTCCGGTAAAAAAGGTAACACCGACCGCGCGAGGGCGATCGGTGTTTGTTTGGCACACCTCTAAGTGTGATGAGCGTTTAGTTGCGCGAGATGAGCTGACCTGCGCGTCGGCGGTACTGGTACTGTTTCCACTGAAACCGCACGAAGCAACCGACGCAGAACCCGGCGATCGCGACTGCGGCGGCAAGCCCTACCATGATCTGAAAGATAAGCGCGAGCACGTGTTGGTGAAACCATGTCGCGAGTAAACTTGCCGCGAGTAGTGAAACGGCGATCCACTGGTTAAACTGTTGCTGTGCGCGATCTTCTTGGATGTATGAGGAGAGCGGTTTGCGAAGTAGCGCCTTCGCCGCGAACATGACCGGGTTTTTGCCAAAAACCAGTCCGGAGATTCCAGCGAGCATTGGCAGGAGCAGAGCCCATGTGGCGCCGAGCAGTAGGGAGACGATGACAGACAGGACAATGATCCATTGGTTTGCCCGGGTCAGCGGGCGCGGTATCGTTTGATTCACCATGCTAAATACCCCTTTATCCGACTTGTTTAATCAGTATTGTCTACCATAGAACGGTTTGCGTCAAGTGGAAGTTTGAAACGAGGTTGTTCTTGGATGACGCTGGCAGATTGAACGTGGTACCATGGCAAGCAGAAGCGGATCTTCAGGATTGCGCAACAAGGAGGAGATATGTAGTGGGCACACAAGTTGTCAATATGACGTCGTCTGATCTCGACCGTCGGCTCAAAGCAGGGGAAAAGGTGGTGCTGATCGATGTTCGAGAGCCAGGTGAAGTCGCAGAAGGAATGATTTCAGGCGCGATCAACATCCCCCTGGGGGAATTGCCTGATCGTCTTAAGGAGATCGACGCTGATAAAGAAGCGGTGATCATCTGCCGCAGTGGCGGACGTAGCACGCGCGCGTGTGAAATTCTCTTGGAAAATGGGTTTCAGCATGTGAAAAACCTGTCCGGCGGAATGCTCGGCTGGTCTGGCGACGTGGAGTAGTCCTGATGATCGCCGCAGAGGTTTGATCGATTTGCCCGCGCGGCGGTGTCGTCAACCTCCGCTTCGCGTTGATGAAAATTTTTAGGATAGCGCCCTTTATAGGGTGCTTTTTTCTGTTATATGATGTATATATATTCTATAACAAATAGAATAAAGGTGATTCGCTTGTTTTTAAGCCTGGAACTCGAGAGTGAGACGCCGCTCTATATGCAAATTCGCGATCAAATCATCGAAGGTTTAGCGTGCGGGGAGCTCCAAGATGGTGAATCGCTTCCCTCTACGCGACAGTTGGCGATGGACTTTGGGATCAACTTCCACACCGTTAACAAGGCGTACGACATGCTGCGCCAGGAAGGGATTCTGCGCCTGAATCGCAAGACGGGCGCCATCGTTTCGCTTACGCACGCCGATCCTTCGTTTGCACTCGCGTGGACAGCTCGTTTGCGCGTTTTGCTCGCAGAGGCGCATGTCAAAGGCATGTCAAGTGGTATCATCGACCACGCCATTCGCGGCATCATGGCTTCGTTTCAATCGCAAAAGGAGGGGGAACAATGAACCCCATTCTCATCATCATGGGCGTGATCACGCTGTTGATCCTTGTTTTGCAGTGGATCATGCCGAAAGTCGTCGAGCCAACCGTTCCTTTTGGTGTCCGCGTTCCGCCTGATCGTTTGCAGGATCCGGCTGTGCGAAAGGCAAAAAAAACGTATGCGCGGGGCCTGTTTTTTGTGTTTCTTATTTGTGTCGCAGCGTGGAGCGCGCTCTGGCGTTTTGGCCTGCGCGGAACAACACTGGAAATGGTGGCTTTGATGCTTCCGCTCATGCCGCTCTTTCTTGATTTTGCGCTGTACTATACCATTCATCGCGCTTTGCTGCGAACAAAACGCGATGAACGGTGGATGGATGGGTACCGACAGGTCATCACGGTCGATACACATGGAGCGACACGGCGAAAGGCGGTTTCGTGGAAGTGGTCGTTGCCAACGGTTGTACTCCTGCTTGCTGGATTTGCGGCTGGCATCCTGCGCTATCCGCAGATTCCACATGTATTTCCAGTTCACTTTAACGTGCGCGGTGTCGCAAACGGGTTTGCCACAAAGTCGTTCATGAGCGTCTTTACATTGTCGTTTCTAGGGCTTGGTCTGTTCATACTCATGATCGTTTTACAGCGCGCGACGCTTCAAACAAGCGGCAATCTCGATCCCGCCGATCCGGTCGGATCAGCGCAACGCATCACCTTGCGCATGAAGCGCTTGTTTCACGCAAGTTGGCTTCTGATCGCGTTTGTGAACGCAAGCCTTTTTTTGGGCGAACTGTCCATGTGGGGCGTAATTTCTAAAGCGCCGAGTACCATGATGCTGACCACCATGCTTCCGATCGTTGCGGGTATAATCGTCTTGATTTTTATGCTGGGCAGCTTTACGCGAAAGGCGTCTGACGGGGTCGCGCAGGGATCGGAATCTGCTCGCGTTGTGCGCCGGGATGATGATGCCAATTGGGTGCTCGGTGCTTTTTACTTCAATCGTGAGGACCCGCGTTGGCTGGTTGAAAAGCGATTCGGCGTAGGCTTTACTGCGAATTTTGCACATCCGCTTTCATGGGTGCTGCTTGGCGGCGTTGTCGTGGTCGTGGTTGTCAGTATCCTTTTAGTACCTCACGTAAAGAAAGGGTGAGCGAGATGGCTAACAGAGCGTCTGCAATTGAGTTTTTGGTCGCGAACGGAAACGCTGTTGAGCAGGCGCGTCTGCAGGTTTTTTTGGGAAATTGCCCTGCACTTGACGTGGTGTTAAAAGAAATCGCTGATCGGCAGCGCCAGGATGGAAGTTTTGCGCCATTCTGGGATGCAGGCGCGCACTCGCTGGATGCCACTTGCTATCATTTGGCGGTTCTTGAACAGCTGGGCGTTACGGAAGGTCAGATCGTCGAACGCGCCCGCACCTTTTTGTGGTCGCGCCGCCAGGAGGACGGCTCTTTTCAAGAGGATGAAACATACAGCGCGATTGCGCCGCCGTGGGCGAAACCAGGGGTGCTTGAGGCAACGCTTTATCTGACTTCGAATGCGGGGTTTTGGCTCGCAACTGCGGCGCGCGATGACGAGCGTCTCACTGCGTCAGCTCATTTTCTCGTAGATCATCTGGGGCAGGATGGCCGATTTCCAACCTATTTTCACGCGCACTGGCTGGCTGCGGGTTTCCTTTTTGGAGTTGGCGAAATCGAGTGCGCAAACGCACTTCTGGCCGGACTTGAAAAAAGGCTTGCGATTCTTGAGGCGAGTCAACTCGCGTGGATGGTAAACGCTCTCTGTCTGCACGGCGTCTCGCGCGACCATACGCTTGTGGATGCCGCCGTGCGGCGTCTGATGAACCTGCAACAGGCGGATGGGCGGTTTGCGAGTGAGGACGGCACGTGGCAGGATGTGCACACGACGCTTGAGGCGCTTCGCGCGCTGCAAGGGATAGGGGCGTGGGATGCGTGATGACAGAGAACCGGGGTACGGCACCGTTTTCGAATGTTGACGATTAAACGATAGTGGCACATCATCGCTATTGACCTTGACGTGAAGGAAGGGAGACGATCTGCAATTTCATGATGTACAATAGACGATATAAATGTCACTATATTTAAAAAAGAGTTTGTTGGCAAGGAGGACGGTATGGACGATCTGCTGCGCACATTTATTATGATCGCTGAAAAAAATAGTTTTACCAAAGCAGCGGCAGAGTTGCATTTGACCCAATCCGCCGTCAGCCGTGAGATTCAAGTTCTTGAAAAAAAGTATGGTGTTTTACTGTTTGAGCGATCGAACAGATATGTTCGACTCACAAAAGCGGGTGAAATTTTATACACGCAAGCAAAAACAATCGTTGTTCAATATGAGTTGATCAAAAGATTAATGGATGATTTGACACATACAGCAAAGGGCGAACTTTCAATTGGCTCGGGATATACGTTTGGAGAATATCTCTTGCCGAAGATGATTCAGGATTTCATCACGCGTTATTCTGACATCATCCCTAAGATTACAATTAAAAATTCACGTCGGATTGTCGATCAAGTGCTTCGCCACGAATTGGACATAGGAATCATTGAAGGATCATTTGATACATCAGGTTTGATCACGCGATCCTTTGCGAAGGATGAAATGGTCGGTATTGTTTCACCTGCACACCCCATCATGGATAAGCAAGAAATCGAGTTGTATGACTTGCGAAATGAGACATGGATTCTGCGTGAGCGAGGGTCGGGTACGCGCGATGTCACGGATCGATTGTTTGAAACACAGGGATTCATGCCTCGCTCCACGATGGAGTTTGGGAGTTCGCAAGTGATCAAAGAAGCGGTGGAAGCGGGACTTGGCGTTTCCTTGATTTCCAAATGGGCCATTCGTAAAGAACTTCAATACGACTTTTTAAAATCGTTTACTCTAAAAAATTCTCCCGTGATCAGAGAATTGTATTATGTATTGCCGAATTCCAGATTTCGAACGCGGGCGACAGACCTTTTTATCCAGTTTATCACTGAAAACATATCATCAAGTCGAGCAATCCATGAATGATTCTCATGATGAGAATGCGTATCATTCGTTTTACAAGATTAACTCGCGCGGATTATTCTTATACTTACAAAAATTAAAATAAAAACATGGGAGAGGGAAAATGGGGGCATTTTCCTGACCATGACGTCAATTGCAAAAAGGGGTCAAAGCCATGAGACGGGTTCACAGACGAAAGGGTATTCTCCCAATCGCCACTTCGGTGATGATGTTAACATCTTCGCTCGTAGCAGCGAGCCTGCCTAACGCCTTGGCAGCGACGATCCATCACGGTGGGACAGTGGTAGAGGCACTGCCTCCGCAAGTCGATATCAACTGGTACTTGCCACTGCGTCCCAATGTATACAACAGTCTGTATGACGCATGGGCTTCGGGACTGATGTATAAGGGTCTCTTTCATATTGACGGGAAGGGACAAATTGATTATGCACGCAGTATTGCAAGCAAAATTTCCTGGAATCCCAAAGGGACTGTTTATACGGTTTCACTTAATCCAAAATGGCATTGGTCGAATGGTCAGCCTGTCACAGCGCGCGATGTTCAATTCACCTGGAATTTGATCAAGGCGGCAAGCGCCAGTACGGCGCCGGCTCCGTGGCCGTATTCTGGTGCAGGATCTGGGGGAATTCCGAGTGATGTTCAGTCCTTTAAGGTGCTCAATAATGATACGTTTCAAATCACGCTCAATCAGCCAGTCAACCAAGTCTGGTTCGAATACAACGGTCTCTCTGACTTGCTCCCACTGCCAGAAGCATCGTGGAATAAATATCCCCACAATGTGAATCAGGAACTTTCGTACCTCGCCAATAACGGAAACAATCCAGCATTCTTTTCTGTGACTGACGGGCCATTTAAGATGGCTTCCGCGGTGCAAAATGTATCGTGGAAGTTTATCCCCAATCCAAAATACGATGGACATAAGCCGTATCTTGACAGTCTTGTACTCTCGTACGAGACATCGGACACTGCCGAAGTTGACGCATTGCGAACGGGTACGGTACAGGTGGGTTATCTTCCTGCCTACATGTACGGAAGTCGATCACAGTTGACGTCAGACAAACTGTTCCCTTCTTATAGTTTCAGCATGCCAGTGACGAGGCTGAATTTCAAAAATAAAGTCATGGGTCCCGTCTTTAAACAACTCGCAGTTCGGCAAGCGATGCAAATGGGAGTGGATCAGCTCAGCATCATTAAAGATTTGTATGATGGGCTCGGGGTACCTGGTACAGGACCCATTCCTGCGTATCCAAACGCCTTTTTGCCGCCGACATTAAAAAAACCGATTTATTCATTCAATCCGACAGCAGGCATAAAGCTGCTCGAAAAAAACGGCTGGCATGAAGTCAATGGCGTGATGCAAAATGCGCAAGGAAAATCTCTCTCTTTTGAAGTCCAATATCCGTCAGGCAATACAACGACTGCGGCGATGGTGCAACTGCTTCAACAAGATTGGGCGATGGAGGGGATTAAGGTTACGCTTCTCCCACTTCCATTTGCAACGCTTCTTCACTACCACCATCAACCATCGAAATGGGAAGTGCAAGCGGGCATCAGTTGGAGTTACGGTGGGACGTATCCAACAGGCGGTGGCATTTATGGAACGAATGGCGGGTACAACTTCTTTGGTTACAGCAATCCCGTGATGGATCGTTTGATCCTCGCAACACACAAACCACACGCAACCGCGCAAGCGGCACAGCAAGCGTTAGACGCATACGCCAACTTTGCCGCTCATCAATTACCGAACTTGTACATGCCGCTTCCCGCATCCTTGACGGAGATTGGGAAAAATGTGCACGGAGTGGAGAAAAGTTCGAACTCATTTACGAATTCGATCTCTCCACAATATTGGTGGACCAATTAAAACAGAAATTGCGGCGCCTTGCACAAAGGCGCCGCTTCTGAAAATGGAATGGGCAGTTACGCGTGATGGCGGAAGGGAGTGACATGGTGATTGCGCTTCGGGAGATCACAAGGAGTTCTAAAGTTACTCCTCGCCAGAAAGAATCGTGGGTTTGGTCGTCGCTCGCACGGTTTTGGGAGCAACCATTAGGGCGCGTAGGGTTAGGGATTTTCTTGTTCCTCATCCTGTTTTGCTTTGCGGGGCCCATGGTCTATCCTGCTGATCCGTTTCAGATGCATCTGATTTCAATTTTACAGCCTCCGTCTCCCGCCTACCCTTTAGGAACGAACAATTTGGGGCGCAATATGCTTGCGCGCTTGATGCTTGGAGGGCAGCCTTCACTCGAAGTGGGATTTATAGCGGCGACTGCCGCGATGGTCATCGGCGTCGTCTACGGAATGGTGTCTGGATTTGTGGGCGGTTGGGTAGATACGCTTTTGATGCGCATCATTGATGTACTGCGCTCCGTGCCGACCCTTTTTCTCATGGTTTTTCTTGACTCCGCGTTTCATCCAAGCATCATGTTGCTCATCGTATTGATCGCTTTTACATCATGGCATGGAGTCAGTCGCATTGTGCGCGCTGAAATCTTATCTCTAAAAGAACTGACCTATATAGAATCGGCGACAACCCTTGGCATGTCGAGAATGCGCATTCTCTTTGTCCATCTCCTCCCAAACATCATGGCGACCATCGTTGTTGCGGCGACGTTTATGGTGGGCGACTCTGTTTTAATTATTGCTGGACTTAGTTTTCTCGGGCTGGGCCTCCCGCCCCCGGAACCGAATTGGGGATCGATGCTCGCAAACGCCATGGCGTATCTTCCGCAGAATTCTTGGTGGCTCATTTATCCGCCAGGAATCGCAATCCTTGGAACCGTCTTATCGATTAACTTTCTTGGTGATGCACTCCGCAAGGCGTTTGATGTGAGGCTAAACAGAAGAGGGTAGGATGAAGATGATTCGCTACACACTCCATCGCGTTTTGCAGGCCATCCCCACCATGATCGGCATCACGCTTCTCAGTTTTATTCTCATGCATATTGTACCTGGGGGACCGGCAACCGTCATGCTGGGGGATAAAGCGACGCCACAATTGATTGCGCAAATCAATCGATCGCTCGGGCTTGATAAGCCTATTTATGTGCAATATCTGATCTGGATTTCAAAATTACTACAAGGAAATTTAGGTTACTCGTATTCCTATCACCAATCTGTGACGAGTTTGATCGCGTTGAATTTACCGAGAACGTTGATTCTTGTCGTAAGTGCGATCGTGATTTCACATATCCTTGCGATTTTAGTGGGAGTATTTCAAGCAGCCCGCAAGGATACGCGTTTCGATTATGGTATTACGGTGGTGATTTATTTCCTCTATGCGATGCCCACCTTTTGGTTAGGTGTTATTCTCATCTCGATCTTTTCTATCGGTTTAAACTGGCTGCCTTCTGGCGGAATCAGCAGTCCGCTTAATCCTAATCCGGGATTTGTCAGCTATGTGCGACACATGATTTTACCGGCGTCCGTTCTGATTTTGACAACGATTCCTGGGTGGAGCCGGTACTTGCGATCATCCATGATTGAGACGATGCTCCAGGACTATGTTCGAACGGCCCATGCAAAAGGATTGCGACAGGCGCGGATTATGATTCGGCATATTCTGCGCAATTCGCTACTCTCGCTCGTGACGCTGATTGGAATGAGTCTTCCAGGACTTTTTAGCGGCGCATTAATCATCGAGATGATCTTTAATTATCCTGGAATGGGACTCCTTTTCTGGACTGCCGCGCAGAATCGGGATTATCCCATTCTACTCGGCATTGTCACACTGGTTGGCATCTTGACGATCCTTGGGAATTTGTTATCCGATTTGTTGTACGGATGGCTCGATCCGCGTATCAAATATCAATCATGAACCACTGCCCTGACGGTGATCACAGCGGACCTGTGATGGGATGTGCGAGCGCAATACGCCTTGTCTCACAGCAAGTTCCGCCATGCGCTTCACGATAAATCGATCACTGACTTAGAAGCTGCTCAATCATTTAATCCCTTGCCATTCAGTATTTTCTCCATGCTTTTTTCAATCCGTGACTCCCGAGTTTTGGGTTGTTTGGGTTGAGAAAAATAGAGAAGATATGCCCTTTGCCGCCCTGGCGTCAACGCCGCAAAAGCGGTTTTTAAGGCAGGGGATTCATCGAGTTTATTTTGGAATTCCTGCGGCATGATGAATTCCGATGTCTTCTTGAAATTTACTTCCAAACCGCTTTTTTCAACCTCAATGGCTTCAAAGATATAGTCTCTCAAGGTGGACTCTGTTGCAATGATTTCACGAACATTTTTGAATCGAATCTGGCGTCCTGCCTGTACATTCTCTGTTTGCTGTGTGAGAATCCCGTGGGCATCCTGTAACAAGGCGCCTTTGTGAAACAGGAGCGCACAGTATTCTTTAAATCCGTGGATTAAAACGATATTTTTTCCATCAAACGTGTAACATGGATGCATCCACTTAAAATCCTCGGTCAAATCACAGTCGAGAGCGATTCTTCGAAGCGTTTCATATTCTTCCTTCCATTTTTTTGATTTATTTAGGAATTCATCCACATTAGGATTCATGATACGCTCTGTCATCAAGATACTCCTCTTCACAAGGGATCGAACGGCTTCGTTTTGAATGGCATTTCCTATAAAATCGTCTTTTTGTTTGTCCACTTTTGATCTCCGTGCCAAACGATCGCAACTCGACGTTTTTGATTCATGGAGCCAGCTCCTTTGGTGATGTGATAGAATCAGAGAATGGGCATGAACCTATTGTAGTACATATGGGAGGGCATGACAGCTTGGCAAAAGACATTTATCTTCAACCGGACGCGCCTGATCCGATACACAGTGACGATGTGGTGCTGGCCATGGTTCGCAAGCATGTGCCTGAGGCAAAAGCAGTCACGGGTGTTGACGAGTCTGGTGGCGAAGCGCGCACCTATGCAATCGATGGGGACGTGATTTTGAAAGTTCAGCGCCCACAGCAACTGCGCCCGCGAACCAGCCTGGAAAAGGAAGCATTTTTTCTGAATCAATTGGCCATGGATGAACGTATCAGCGTCCCGCGTGTACTTGGCTACGGACGCGAGGGAACGATTGAGTATACGGTGATGACACGGATGCCTGGCGTGGCTGTCGTGAACACGGTTCTTGAAGGGAACGTCCGCAAAGAAATGCTTTTTCGGCTTGGGCAAACGTTGAGACGAATCCATTCACTGCAACAGCAGCCGTTTGTGGCGAGCCACCAGTTTCCTGGTGACCAAACCTTTGCCGATGTGGCGGAGCGATTTCGGGATGCATTTGAGGGTCTTATTGAGCGCATAAGCGAGAAAGAGATCGCATGGTCATTGCCTTTTTCACCAAGGTTTGTAGCGGAAAAAGCTGTGGCTGCTCTACCGCATTCAGAGGACCGGGTTGCGCTGCACTCAAATCCTGGGCCCACGCACACGTTTGTCGATCCGAACACGGGGTTGTTTACAGGTCTGATTGACTTTGGAGATTCGTATGTCAGCCACCCTGCCTGGGACCTTTGGCGCTGGAATCTTCCCGAAGACAGGCAAGCGGTACTTGCAGGATATAGGTCAGACAAATCGGTGGATGACGCGTTTCTTGGCACATGGAAGATTGTCATGATACTTTCGAACTTGATGGCTATTGCCTATCAGACAAAGACAAGGGTCGAAGCAGAGAGGGATTTGCAGGAACAGATGGCAGAACTGGTGTGATGGAAGCTTTGCCTGGCGCAACATTTTTCTCATGTGGCATGAGCATCATCTCGGCGCTTTTTTCTGATGCCCTGCTTTTTGCGCATGGTTCAGATGTCGCGCCTGCTTTGCATGGCGTGGCAACCCAAATGGACGGAATTGTAAAAATCGTTTGCGAAACGTATACAGGAAAGGAAGTGCTATTAAGCGTGTCTGAATCATACACCAGCGAATTGACGGTGACTACTGCATGTTCGCGCCCTTATGCGCAATAAGACAGGAGCACGCTACTCAGAGCTGAGGGACTGAATGCACTCTGGCGTCATCTGTCTCACCTGACGCATAATCAAGGGAAGAAGAGCAACCAAAATAAAGATTACTCCACCGACGGTTGCAACTGATTTAAACCCAAAGATCCTCGACATTGGTACTGCCAGTATTTCTCCTAAAGGTATAGCGATATAAGATCCAAAATCATCGAAGGCACATACGCGTGAGAGTTTGTCTTTCGGTACAGCTTGTTGTAATGAGGTGTCCCAGGCTACGCCTGATATAGCTGATCCCGCTCCAGCCAATGCAGCACCAACGACGAGATACGGCAAAGCATACCCTTGACCAAGCATAATCATAGGTATACCGCTTACTGAAATTGCCAACATGCACTCGCGAAGCGGACGCCTTAATTGGAACTTTAGCATCGCCAAGCTAGCCACTAAGAGACCCAGCGATTTTATACCAAGCGTTAATCCCCACCCAGCAGACCCAAAGGTATGCCTAGCAATAATGGGTCCAAGAACTTGCCACACTCCCATCTGAATTGCATTCATCAACGCAAATGCAGCAGTAATCGACCAAATCCAACGATGACGACGGAAGTAGGACCACCCTTCACGCATGTCTTGCATAATAGTCGCTTGCGTAATAGGAGGATGAGACGGAATACGGACTTGACTAAAACAAAACGCAGCAACGAAAAAACTGACGGCATCAATTGCAATCCCCCAACCGCCACCGACTGTTGCCACCAAAATCCCTGCTACCGTTGGACCGACGATTTTGGCAGAATTCCGGGATACATTGAGTAGCGAATTCGCTTGTTTAATATCATCTTTGCTGTCTACTATTTCTGGAACAATGCCGCGCATCGCCGGAGAAGTAAATGCACCCAATACACCGTTTATGATTGCCAATGGGAACATGAAATACGGATTCGCGCCCAAAACAACGATGGCAGCAATGCCTGCCTGAGATAATCCAGACCCTATATTACTAAGAAGTAACAATACATCTCGACGATAACGATCCCCAATCGTTCCGCCGATCAGCACCATCAAAACATTGGGAATCATTTCAGCAGCAAGGATGTATCCCAACAACTGCTGTCCTTTCGGAGCTTGCAGAACTGCGAATGCGAGAGCCACGGGCGTCATAGCACTACCAAACAAAGAAACCGTACGTCCTAAGAAGAACCATCGGAACTGAGGATGAGAAAATATTTCTCTCTTTAGGCTTACCATTGCTCATATTCGCCCCTTACATGATTTCCGAATTAATTTCCGTATCATAACCCATATAAAAAATCAAGTCTAGACTTATAATCTTTAAAGATTTATATTAATAATATGGGATTGAAGCGAGTCACTCCTTTATTTGAATGACCTAAAAGATGAACATACATTGGAATGGGCATTTTGAAATAAGACACTTCCTTTAGTGCGGAAGTGTCTTATTTATCATATTGTTCTTCAGCTATTCTGCCCGTAACTGCAGAAAGTGTATCGAAGAACCAGTGAATGGAATCAAAATCGTGCATACGACAAGCGTAGAAGTTTTTGGGGGATAGATATTCGGAGACAAGAATACATAATCGGCTACCTAACTTATGTCTTCCGTCAACATAAGCCGGGGAACATCGAATCACTGCCGCAGAAAATAAGGTTGATTTCGTGTTACACGACTTGTTACACGGAGACACTTTTACGACGAACATTCATCGGCGAAAGCCTGAAAACCCTTGGCGGGAGCGTGTGGGAATCGAACCCACCGGCGACAACCCGTGCCGCCCACTCGGTTTTGAAGACCGGGAAGGACACCAGTACCCCATCCACCCCCATGAACACTCGCTCTAGTATATCGGCTTGGTTGCCAAAGTGCAAAATGGCGCGAGAACCGCGGTCGCATGCGCGTGCTTCAAAGTAAAAGAGCAGGCGTGCGCCTGCTCTTTTACTGTCGGGGTAATTGTGAAGCGGATGTGCGAGCAGTCCTGGAGGCAGGCTCGGGTGCGCGATCCGCTTGAAGCACATGTATCCTCAGCCCTGAAAGCGGATAGGGGAGGGGCCGTTTTTTGCGAGGGCGTTGGCCCCGTAGACGACGGCGACTGCTGCATCTTTGATGGAGATCGGGGTGCTGTCCATGAAACTTCCGTTTTGCAACTGGAACATGCCAAGCGTTGTGGCGATCGCATCCGCCGCGAGATGATCCGTCGGAATGGACGCGGCGTCGCTCGCCGTGAAGTGAAAGAGTGTCGGGTGTGCAAGCAGGGCATTGTAGCCGAGTGCGCGAGCAAGTAATGTGGCGGCGAATCCGCGCGTTGCCAATGCGTTAGGCTGAAACAGCGGACCCGGCGGGAGCAGCCCCATTTCGTAGGCGGAGACAATCGCGCTAAACGCTGGGCTGGCAGAGGAGACGTCGGAGAGTGACGCTTGGATGCCGTGTGAGAGTCCAGCCATCATCGGTGTGCCGCCTTGGGAAAGATTAAAGGCGCCGACGACCAGCTTTACGAATGCTGCGCGTGTCATGAGTGCATTCGGCTGCGCGTGTCCATTCGCGTCGACCGAAAGTAAGCCATCATTGACGAGCAGTTCAAGCTCTGGCGTTTGCGGGAGACCGACGATATCGCTCGGGATGCCGCGATATCCGGGCGTTTGCGGACCGTTTAACACCTGCCCTGTGAACGCGTCGACCATGCCGCCATAAACAAGACTTCCGACAGGCGCATACGCGAGAATCACATGTCCGGTCGTAGTACCTTGTGCATACCCACTCGGTTGTGTTTCGAGGTACATCAAACTGAGTGGAGCAGCCTTTACCCACGCCTGTTGCGCAGCTTGCAGAGAGATTGCGCCTTTCGGTGATTTGAATGGGCCAGAATTCGACGATTGTAGGGGAGAGTAGTAGTTTGCGACTTGACCCGTCACGCCACTCATCGTCAGGCTTCCGCTGCTTCCGCTGTCAGGTAGACCGTTTACAATCAACTGGATCTGATAATCCGTCGTGGTGCCGGGATATTTTTTAAATGTCATTGGCTTGAGAGCGATCGAACCGAGATCGTTCGGAAAGACGCGCGCGAGAAACGCTTTGGCGCGTGCGAAAAGTTGCGCCGAAGTGTATTGATCTTTCCCGTTGTAGCTTGTTGAACCGCCGTAGGCGCTTTGCAATACACCGTAGGTCGAGTCGATTTGCGCGCTGATTTGGTCATTGGCATTTTTCGGGTTTGTCCACGTAAAGTTCCACATGTTGTCGCCCTGAGGGAAGGATTGTCCCTGACTTGATGTAGTCAGGCTGAAGTTTGTCGGCACGCCGAGCGCTGACTTGGCAAATTGCAGCGCCTGCTGCTCGGTCCAGTTGACTTTCTTCCATAGAAATGCGGCGCGGCCACCGTGTGGATCCAGCGGTTTCAGGGGTGCCTGAGTTGGAATTGGATGTACCTTGCCTGTTGCATCAATCACTTGACCGGTCTGCGCGTCAATTACCGGGATGCCGATGCCACTCGATTGTGTGAGATACCCGGCGTTCCAAAATTCCGGATAGCTGCCGGGATTTAAAGAATACGCGAGAACGGTGGAGGGCGTCGACTGCCCTTGCCAATTCTGTTGATAGGAAAGCGTTAAAGGCAGTCCAGCCGCGTATCGCGCGTTTGCCTGAGTCAGTGAAAGCGCAGGTTTACCCGAAGGGAAGGGGAGGTTTAACCAAGAACTCGAATAGTTGATTAGATTTCCGTTCTGATCGATCACGACTGTGCAGCCGTCAAACGGTGCAGGTACGCCGTTTGCCATGCGGACAAAATCAAACGTGTACTGCACACCTTGGGTGAGTGACGTACCAGTTTGTGGGGCGAGTGGTTCGAGAGTGAGCTGCGCCGCGTGTGTGGGGGAGAGCTTTTTAACCCACGCTTGCGCCGCTTGGGTTGCAGCCGAGAGCGATTCTGGAACGGGAAACACAAAAGACTCGGGACCATTATAGCGATTATAGTTGAGTACCTCACCCGTTTGTGCGTTCAGAGTAACGTTGATCGAATTCTGCTGTTGGGTGGGCGTCGTAAATGTAAACATAAGATTATAACTGGGCGGATTTCCTTGACTCGCTGAGTTGTAGTTTTCCTGCGTCATCGCATAGTACGACGGGATGTGAAAGAGGTTGGTGGCGATTTGCTTTGCGCGCGCAATCGACAGGGTTGTGCTTATGGTTGTGTGTTTCGCTTGTGTTGCGGCGAGGCTGAGTGAGACTGGAGAGAGTGCAAGGATCATGGATGCAGAAAAGAGCATGGCTTGTTTGGTTGACTTCATTCGCTAGGACTCCTTTGAAAGTGTGTTACATCCCTTTAAAGGAATGCGTCTCCTCATAAGACGAGAAGATCTGCGTTCAGGTTTCATCATTCACGCGATGCAGTGGTTCTTTTCCCACAGCATATCGCGCGAGATTCGAAATTGCGCGTTGCATCATTTCACGCCACGTTTGGTGGGTGATTCCGGCGAGATGTGGCGTCAACAGCAGTCGTGCACGCACATCCGGCGGAAGCTGGAAGAGCGGATTGTCGGGACGCGGTGGTTCCGGGTCAAAGACATCCGTGCTAGCGCCATAGAGTTTGCGAGAGCGCAGAGCGTCTGCCAACGCCTCTTGGTCAACCAATGCACCGCGGCTCACATTGATAAAAATCGCGTTATCCTTCATCGCCGCAAACCGTGCACGGTTCATGAAGTGCACCGTCTCAGGCGTGAGCGGAAGGGTCAGCGCGATGACGTCACACGTATTCAAAAGAGTTTCAGGCGTGCGCCAAGTTGCGCCGTGCGCTTCCTCTATGTCTATCCGTCGCGTGCGGCTCGTATAGCTACACGAAATTGAGAGGGCACGCGCCATCACTGCAAACGCTTGGCCGATCTGTCCCATGCCGATGAGCCCCACGTGCAGTTCCCGCGCGTCTCGAAGGAGCGGACCCATCATGGCATTTCGCTGCGTCGTGTAGGCATCGGTGTAGTCAATGGCCTGACACTCCCCGACGCGCCGCGCGAAATAGAGGATGCTCATGAGAATATGTTCCGCGACGGCGTCCGCATTCGCGCCAGGGTTGTTGCAGAGGATGATGTTCCGTTTTGCGAAACGCCCGACGTCAATCGCGTCGTGGCCCGCCGAGAGTAGTTGCACCATCTCAAGCTTTGGCATGCTCAAATAGTCATCGCTTGGGAAATGGGAGTGAAGCGACAGAACGGCGCGACACGTGCTCTCACGATAGGGTGTCACATCCTCTTCGCGATGGACAATCGACAGTTCAGGCGGCAGGGTGATCCCTGCGTCTCGAAAACGTTTTTTGGGGATGGTTGATAAAACGTCCATGGGCAATACAATCATCTCCGTTCATCGTAAGGAGAACTTCCTATTTTCAGAGACTTAGGCTTGTTTGTGGGTAGGCAACCGCTACCATCTGTGATACCCTACAGATATCTTCAAACGAACCTCGCAATGCGACAGAGACTAGAACAGTCCTCCGTTGTCCCAAACCCCGGACCAAACCAAAAACGGACTTCGTATGCGCCTGAGGTCGTCTAATGAAAGAAGGGACGATTGATTGTGCGCGTATTTCTCGATTTGATGTGGTTTTTCAAAATGCACAAAGGTCGCTATGCGGCAGGCATTTCACTGCTTCTTTGTGTTGCCATTTTAAGTCTTATTCCGCCGCACGCCGTCGGCGTGATCATGGACGCCATGCGCCGTCACACACTTACGCGCGGGATGATTCTTCAATGGGTGGCCATCCTCGCGGTGGATACTGTGTTTATCTACGCCATGCGCTACATCTGGCGCGTTCTTCTCTTCGGGTCCGCGATGGAATTGGCGGCGCGATTGCGCGAGAAACTCTATGAACATTTTACAAGGATGTCGCCGCAATTCTATCACAAAAATCGCATCGGGGATTTGATGGCGCACTCAACCAATGACGTTCAAGCGGTCGAGATGACTGCGACGGACGGAATTCTGACACTGGTGGACTCGATTTCTACGGGAATTGTCGTCATCACGACGATGGCAACGACGCTCAGTTGGAAATTGACGCTCATTACGCTGATTCCGATGCCGATCATGGCGTTTGCGACGTCTCGCTACGGCCGCATGATGCACACGCGTTTTCACATCGCGCAAGAGGCGTTTGCCGAGATTACAGAATACACGCAGGAAACGATTGCGGGCATTCGCGTTATCAAGGCGTTTGGGCAAGAGGATGTGGAGCGTAAGCGGTTTGCGGAGCGGTCGCTTGACGTCGTGAAAAAAAACATTCGCGTTGCGCGGATTGACGCCTTGTTCGATCCGACGATCTCGCTTGTCGTCGGCTGCTCGTACCTGCTTTCGGTAGGTTTTGGCGCACTTTTTGTCGTTCACAGACAACTGACGATTGGGGAATTGACGACGTTTACGCTCTATCTCGGACAGTTGATCTGGCCGATGCTCGCGTTTGGCTGGCTGTTTAACATCGTGGAGCGCGGGCGCGCCTCAGACGATCGAATTAAGACGCTGCTCAGCACGCCGGAAGACATCCGCGACGCAGAGATCACGCTCGATGGACGACCCACGGGTGAGATCGCGTTTGCGCTCGACGAATTCACGTATCCTGACGCGGAAAAACCGGTGCTAAAAAACATTCACTTTTCAATCAAACAGGGACAGACACTCGGCATCGTCGGACGCACCGGGAGTGGAAAGACAACGCTCTTTAAGCTCCTGCTGCGCGAGTTTGACGTAACGCAAGGCGAGATTTTCGTCGGTGGACAGCCGATTGACGCGTGGACGCTTTCTGCGTTGCGCGGAGCGATTGCGTATGTCCCGCAAGACCATTTCCTGTTTTCCGCCTCGATCGCGCAAAACATCGCATTCGCGCGGGCGTCGGCACCACTTGAAGAGATTCAGGGCGTCGCGCGCCAAGCCGCGATCCACGAAGATATCCTGCGTTTTCCCGACGGGTACGCAACGGTTGTAGGCGAGCGCGGCGTAACGCTTTCCGGCGGGCAAAAACAGAGGGTGTCGATTGCCCGCGCGCTACTGATGGATGCTGAGATCTTGATTCTTGACGACTCGCTCTCAGCGGTTGATGCGACGACGGAGGCGTCAATTTTGCACGCACTGCGTCAAAAGCCAAAAACCGCGACGACCTTGATTGCGACGCACAGGCTCAGTTCGGTTGAGCACGCGGATCTCATTCTCGTGCTCGAAGATGGGTAGATCGTGGAGCGTGGCGCGCATATGGATCTTCTCGCGCAAAATGGTGTCTATGCGGCGATGTATGAGCGTCAACAGTTGGAGAATATCGTTGAGCACGGAGGTGTTTCTGCGTGAACGAATTTGAAGTAGGATCCGCCGAGATGAAACGCGCGGATCGCCAGGTGTTGATGAGGCTGCTGTCTTATCTTCGCCCGCACGGATGGGCTCTTTTTGGCGCGTTTGCGCTGCTCGCGATCGCTACGGCGACCGACGTATTGGGCCCCTTGATCATCAAGGATTTCATTGATCACTATCTGACGGTCAATCACTTTCCTGTTGGACCGCTCGTTCGATTGGCGTCGCTCTATATCGTTTTGCTGATCATTACGGCATCCTTTAACTTCCTGCAGGTTCTCGCGTTCCAGACGCTGGCGCTGCGCATCATTCAGCGCATTCGCATCGAGGTGTACAGTAAGGTGCAGGCATTGGCGCTCGCTTTTTTTGACAAAACGCCCGCAGGTTCACTCGTTTCCCGCATCACAAATGATACGGAAGCGATTCAGGATCTGTTCATGAGTGTGCTATCGACGTTTGCTCAGAATCTGTTTTTATTGACGGGGATTTACATCTCGCTCTTTTTTCTGAATGCTCATCTGGCTTTACTTTGCTTGCTGCTTATACCGCTGATCGCGACGCTGATGCAGGTGTATCGCATCCTTAGCACGCGGGTGTACCATCTCAGTCGGCAGAAGTTGAGCCAGCTAAATGCCAAACTCAACGAGTCGCTGCAAGGGATGTACATCATTCAGGCGATGCGTCAGGAACGCCGTCTGCGCGATGAGTTTGGTGAGATCAATCAGGCGTATCGCCAAGTGCGCGTGCGTAACATCAAGATCAATGGGTTGCTGCTGCGACCGATGGTTGACGTGCTCTACATGATGACGCTTATGCTTGTGCTTTGGTTTTTCGGCGTCCGTTCGCTCTCCCATGTGGTGGATCTCGGAGTGCTCTATGCGTTCGTCAATTATCTGGAACGGTTTTTTGAGCCGATCAACAACATGATGATGCGTCTCAATCTGTTTCAACAGTCGCTGGTGGCGGCGACGCGCGTCTTTATGTTGATGGATGAGACGCAGTTGGCGCCGAGCGGTGAAGAAATGGGCGAGTTCCCGGAAACGGGACGCGGAAAGATCGAGTTTCGCGACGTCAGCTTTTCGTATGACGGGGAAAATGATGTGCTGAAAAACATATCCTTTACAGCGCTTCCGGGTCAGACGGTGGCGCTGGTGGGCCACACGGGAAGTGGCAAGAGTACAACGATCAACCTGTTGATGCGTTTTTACCCGGTGACGCGCGGTCAGATTCTGGTCGATGATGTTCCACTTGACGGGTACCCGGACGATGTGTTGCGCAACCGGATCGGTCTCGTGCTTCAAGACCCGTTTCTTTTTGTCGGGGACATGCGGCATAACATTCGGCTTGGCGGCACGCACTTCACCGACGAAGAGGTGGAGGATGCGGCAGCGTTCGTACAGGCGGATCGTTTCATCAAACGACTGCCAAAAGGTTACGAGGAGGTGGTCGCGGAGCGGGGCGCGACGCTCTCCTCCGGGCAGCGGCAGTTACTCTCGTTTGCGCGAACGATGGTGCGAAAACCGAAGGTTCTCGTGCTTGACGAGGCGACGGCGAGTGTCGACACGGAGACAGAAATCGCGATTCAAGAGGCGTTGTCGCGGATGCGCCACGGGCGAACGACGATCGCGATTGCGCATCGCCTCTCGACGATTCAAGATGCGGATCAGATCCTCGTGTTACACCACGGCGAGATTGTGGAGCGCGGGACGCATCAGGAGTTGCTTGCAAAGCGGGGACTCTACTACAACATGTATCTGCTCCAACAGGGAGGCAGCGCGGCGGCGCGTCACGCATCGCACGTTGCGCTCGCGGGGGACCCTGCGTAATGAGGATTCACGATGTGCTTGAGACGATCTACCAAAGGATGCCGACACCGCGCGACGTAGGCGCAGACGGTTTGCTCATTGGCGATGAGACGCAGAGGGTCACAGGCGTCTTGTCGGCTGTGACGGTGACGAACGGAGTGATCGACGAGGCAATCCTGCGTAGAGCCAACCTGATTCTCACGCATGATCCGCTTTTTTACGGGGAAGAGGTGGATCTCGTTGATCGAGGCGGGGAGCGTGCGCATGTGCACCCCGTCGCAAGCCGCAAGCTTGAGCGACTGCAAGACGCGGAGATCACGGTCTTTCGCTTTCGCGACGCGTGGCGCGCGCATGAACCGGACGGCATTCTCGCAGGGACGCTCAAACACCTCGGTTATGCGCGTTACTGGGAGCGTCGACGCGGCCCGCTGATCGAACTGCCGCCGCTCTTGGTGCGGGAACTGATTGATCAGCTAAAAGAGCGACTGGATCTCCCTGCGGTGCGCCTGTGTGGTGAACGTGACGCGCGGTGTTCGCGGATCGGATTTTTGCTCGGGGAAATGGCGGGCGATGAACAGCTCGCGTTTCTCGCTTCGGGCGCGATCGATGTTTTGGTGGTTGGGGAAACGGTCGAGTGGCAGGTGTGTGAATATGTGCGCGATCGAAACGCGTACGCGCATCCTGACGCTCCACCCATTCACTTGATCGTCGTCGGCCATCTCGCGAGCGTGACGCTTGGCATGCGTTACCTTGTGGAATGGCTCACGCCGAAAATTTCCGGGGTGCCGGTGTCTTACGCGCCGATTGGGCTGCCTTATTCCTATGTGCTGTAAAAAACATACACAGAGAGGATGCTAAAAGATGGCAGACAAGCTGAGTGGAGGATTGAGTTGCGCGCGCTATATGCAAATTCGCGCGGCCTACAGTGCGACGCGTTCGCACGATGAGAAAACGATGTTTTTTCTTAGCACGATGAGCGCGGCGCCGCAGGTGTACCGTCTTTGCGAAGCGATTCCGTGGCCCGTTCAGGTTACGTTTTTTGACGATCGCGTCATGGGTGTCTATGCACACCCGACAGAACCGTACCTGATCGTTTCGTCTGACGTTGGCGGCAGTGAACGCGCGCAGATCTACCTCGTTTCACACGATGGACAGACGGTGGAGAACCTCACGAGTGACATGGCGCACGTTCATCAGTTCGGCGGCTTTTCGTCGACTGGCAAACAGTTTGTCTATGCGTCAAACGCACGCGATGACGTGCACTTTGATGTGTACGTCTATGACCTTGAGACGCGCGTGAGTCGCTGTGTTTTTGAGACGGATGACACCAATTATGCGGCGGGGTTCAGCGCGGATGACCGCAGTGTGTTTGCGCTGCGCATGCATACAAACGTCAACGCCGATTTGTTTCTGGTCGACATTGAAAGCGGTGACGCGCTCCACCTCACACACCACCAAGGGGATGCGCATTTCTCGCATCCGCGTGCAGCTGCAGACGGACGCATGGTGCATCTGATCACGGACCTTGATTCGGAGTTTGCTAGGCTTGCGACGCTCGACCTTGAGACGCTCGCACTCACGTATCTGACGGATGATTTGTGGGACGTGGAGCAATTGGAGGCGGCGCAAGGTGGAAAGCGTCTGGTCTACAGTGTCAATGAGGATGGTACATCGGCGCTTTTTGTGCTTGATCGAGATCGTACAGGCGGCGCGCGGCGGGTGGAGGGGCTCCCCGTCGGAACCGTAGTCGATTTCGACCTTTCAAAGGATGGCGCGCACGTCGATGTGACAGTCAGCAGCCCACTGCATGCTGTCGAGGTGTGGCGCGTGGCTTTAGACCGCGGCGACGTCTGGCGCCTTACTTTTGCTTCCGAAGGCAGTGTGCCGCACGACTCGTTTGTTGAGCCGGAGTTGATCGCGTATCCGTCATTGGATGGACTCATGATCAAGGCCTACTATTACAAGCCAAAAGGCGACGGTCCCTTCCCGGTGATCGTAGACGTTCACGGCGGTCCAGAAGGGCAGAGCACGAACCTCTTCCCAGCGCTGCGCCAGTATTTTGTGCAGTGCGGCTATGCGGTGCTCGCACCCAATGTGCGCGGAAGTTCGGGGTATGGGCGCACCTATCTGCACCTTGACGATGTGCGAAAGCGGATGGACTCGGTGGCCGATCTGGCGCACGCAGTCGACTGGCTGTGCGAACACGGGAATGCGCGCCGCGATGCGATTGCGGTGATGGGCGGAAGCTACGGCGGGTTTATGGTGCTGGCGGCAGTGACGCACTACCCAGATCGGTTTGCGGCGGGCGTCGATCTTGTGGGAATTGCCAATCTGCGGACGTTTATCGAGAACACCAGTCCGTACCGCCGTCACCTGCGCGAGTGTGAGTATGGAACCGTGGAGGCAGACGGTGATTTCTTTGACGAGATTTCGCCGATTCACCACGTGGATCGCATCACCGCACCGATGATCGTCATCCACGGCGCGAATGACCCGCGCGTTCCGATCAGCGAGGCAGAACAAATCGTCGAAGCGCTCCAGAAGCGAGAGCATCCGGTTGAATACTTGCGCTTTGAAGACGAGGGGCATGGTGTCGTGAAGCTCCCGAATCGCATCAAGACGTACACGGCGATCGCCGCGTTTCTGGATCGCTATTTGAAGTAACTCGCGTGTGAGAAAAGGTGTGCGTGCGGATGGCGACCTGACGAAAACTGGGACCCCTTCTGCGCGCACGCGTTTTACAAATGCCCAGTGTGAAACCGCCCTTGCGCGGATCACGCAGTTCACCGCGCTGCAGTCTCAGGCGCTGTGTCAACATGGGTGAGTTGGCGATTCTCCCAGCCCTTTCCGCGCAGTCGCGAAAAAAGGAGCGCTGCGCGCACCCACTCGTCTAGGCACATCCCCCACCAAATTCCCGCCAGTCCGAGTCCGAGCGGGAACCCAAAGAGCCATGCGGCGAGCACTGAGATCCATACAAACATTCCACTGTTCCACATGAGCCAGCGGTTGTCACCCGCTCCGCGCAATGCGCCGCCAATGATCATGTTGAGTGCTTTTGCCGGTTGCGCAAGCGCGATGATCTGGAGCACTCGCGCGCCAAGACGCACCACTTCTGGATCTGCCGTGAAAAGCGTGATCAGTGAATGGGCAAAAATGAAGAGCAGCAAAGCGAGGAGTGACATTCCGCTCACTCCAAGTGTGACACCTGACCATGCGATGCGGCGGGCGGGATGAAACGCGCCTTTTCCTGCCTCGTGACCGACGAGAATCGAGACACCCTGCGCGATGCCAAGACCAAACAAAAAGGATGCGGATTCAATAGAAATGGCATAGACGCGCGTGGCAACCGCGTTTGCACCAAGTCGCGCAATCAGGCTGACGAGAAAAAACTGCGTAAATTGATAACTCCCGAGCTCAAGCGCGGATGGCAACCCGACGCGCAGTACAGCCATCGCCTGCCCAGACCCGCGCAGAATCATCCGCCGCGTGACGGGGGTCGGAAGGTGTCGCGCGAGCAGAAGGAATGAGTAGATCACGCCGGCCATAGCCCCGCTCGCGTTAGCAAGATAAAGTCCGGTCAAGCCGAGTCGCGGAGCGTTCCACAGTCCTGTGACAAAGAGCAGATTAAATAGCGCGGTGACACCGATGACGAGAAGAGTTTGATAGAACACTACGCGTGTCGCGCCAAAACTTCGCAGAATTCCGCCACTGATGCCGATCCACGAAGAGAACGGCAGAAGAATCGCCATAAACGTCAAGTAGGCGCGCGTTGTCGCGACAATGGACGATGGGACATGCAGAATTGCAAACCAGACGGGGATGCCTGCGATCAAAAGGAGTGTGAGCAAAGTAGCGATGACGAGATTGAGCCGCAGCGCGTCGACGGCAAACGCTGTGGCCTTCTGTGGATGATTTGCGCCGCGAAACTGAGCGATCAGTACGGTCGCGCCCAAACCGACGATGCTAAGCAAGATGCTGAGTGCGGCAATCAGCGCCCCGGTGAGGCCAACGGACGCCACGATCGTTGAACCTAGGTGGCTCACCACCCATAAATTGAGGTTATTAATGGTCGTTTGCGCCGTCATTTCAAGGAGAATTGGCCACGACAGGGAGAGAATTTGACGGTAGATCGAAATGACGGAGCACTCCTTATCAAACGATAAAAAGCATTCGTAAAGGTTGAGCTTCACTATAGCACGAGTCACGAAATGTGTGTTCAAAAAAATTCAGAAAAGGGAAAAGCCGCAAGGGAATGAGCGGATTTCGCCATGATTTTGCCAAGATTAGCGACTTGCCGGACACGAGGTTCTCTTGTATCCTAAAACGTGTCGCAATTTATCTTTTTTAGCGGCTCATTTTTATTTCGGGAGAATAAGCCTCAGTGAATGAACAGAAAGTGGCTTTGGCGGGCCTATTCGCCGTCTCATTTTTATGGGGATGCAATTATGTGATCAGCGCCTATCTGCTTGGCGACTTTTCTCCCATTTTCCTCTCGTTTGCTCGTCTCGTGATGACATCGCTCTTCTTTTTGACGCTCGCACTCGCGCGCGGCGGACTCCGCTTTCCCACGCGCCCGGAAATTTACCTTCTATTAGGGAGTGGAATTTTTGGCACGCTGCTAAACCAAACGCTTTATTTCACAGGGCTGCGGCAGTCGACCGCCGCAAATGCGTCACTCATCATCGCACTGGCGCCCGTGGCAACCGCCATCCTTGAGCGCGCCTTGTTTGGCGTGCGCATGACGCCGTCAAAGCTTGTCGGTGTGGCGTTGGGCGTGGTCGGCGTTTTGATCATCGTCGGGATGGGCGGAAGCCGGCTCAGCGCTTCGGTGGGGGATTTCTACCTGCTTGGCGCGATGCTCACACTTTCCATCAGCATCTTGTTTGTCCGCTCGCTTACCAAAACGATGCCGACCTACACGATCACAATCGTTTCGACGTGGATCGGGACGACGTTTATGGCGCCCGCCGCTGGCGTCGAGGCGGCGTTTCACCAAAGCCATCTTGCGACAGGCGTTTTTCCGTGGGTGCTGCTCGCGCTTGCCGGCGTCGTCGCGCAGGGCCTCGCTGGGTTCTGGTGGAATCGCGGCGTCGCGGTGATCGGCGCGGGGGCAGCTGCGATGTTTATGAATCTCCCGCCTTTCATCGCGCTGCTCGCTGGACATTTTATTTTGCGCGACGCGATTACCGCGAGTCAGGTGGTGGGTGGTCTATTGGTGCTCTCAGGCGTTTTTGTCGCCAATTCGCAGGCGTTGCGAAAAGTCTCACCCCTGCCGCTTCAAGAAGGTTTCGAAGGATCTGCGTGAAATGACGTGATTCGTGGTATGATGGAAGAATGGAGTTTTGATTGGGAAGGGGCGTCACGGATTGATTCGTGTGAAAAATTTGTCGGTTTCCTTTGGAAGCCGCATTTTGTTTGAAAATGTAAACTTGGGATTTGATCAAGGCAACCGCTATGGACTGATCGGCGCAAACGGCGCCGGAAAGTCGACGTTTATGAAAATACTGGTCGGTGATTTTGAGCCGTCGACAGGAACGGTGACGATCGAGCCGGGACTGCGCGTCGGGGTGTTGCGTCAGGATCACTATGCGTTTGACGACTTCCGCGTGCTTGACACCGTCCTGATGGGCTATCCCGAACTCTGGGAGGTCATGCAGGAGCGGGAGCGGCTCTATGCGCTGCCGGAGATGACGCAGGAAGAGGGTTTGCGCGTCGGCGAGCTTGAGAGCTCTTACGCGGATATGGATGGCTACTCCGCCGAGTACTTTGCCGCAGAGCTTCTCGAAGGACTCGGCATCCCAGTCGAGAAACACACGGAACTCATGTCGAGCATGAACGGCGGTTGGAAGCTGCGCGTGTTGCTCGCGCAGGTGCTCTTTGGCCGTCCGGACATTCTCCTTCTCGACGAACCGACGAACCACCTTGACATTGACACGATTCGCTGGCTGGAAGAATTTTTGCAGGATCACAAAGGCACGATGATCATCATCTCGCACGATCGTCACTTTTTGAACACGGTCTGTACACACATGGTAGACGTGGACTACAAACAGATCACGATGTTCTCTGGCAACTACGACTATTTTGTCGCGGCGAGTTCACTCTCACGCGAGCAACAGCTGGCGGACAATTCGAGAAACCTTGAAAAAATCGCGGAGTTGCGCGAGTTTGTGGCGCGTTTTTCGGCGAACAAGTCGAAGGCGAAACAGGCGACGAGCCGCCAAAAGCAGATCGAGAAGATTGAGATTCAGGAGATCCGCCCGTCTTCACGCGTCTCTCCGTATATCAAGTTCACACCTAAACAGCAACTCGGTAAGCAAGTGGTCACGATGAGCGGCGTCAGCAAGTCGTATAGTGATCTACAGGTTCTCAAAAATGTTAATCTCGACATCGTCCAGGGCGACAAAGTCGCGATTATCGGGGCAAACGGTGTGGGAAAAACGACCTTGCTCAACTGCATGATGGGTGAAGTGGGAGTGGATGAGGGCACGGTCGTCTGGGGCAAGTCGGCGCAACCGAGCTACTTTACGCAGGATCACAGCGACACCATCCCACACGACACGACGGTCTACGAGTGGCTGCGCGGCTTTGATCACGAGGCGGATCAGCAGACGATTCGCAGCATTCTCGGCCGCATGCTCTTCTCAAAAGACGAGGTGCACAAGTCGACCGAAGTGCTGTCAGGCGGTGAGGCGGCGCGCTTGATGATTGGCAAGATGTTGCTCGAACAAGGCAACGTGCTGCTGCTTGACGAACCGACGAACCATCTCGATCTTGAAGCGATCGACGCGCTCACAAAGTCGCTGATCGAGTTTCCGGGCTGTGTCATTTTCGTCTCGCACGCGCGCCAACTCGTCACGGATGTGGCGAACCGCATCATTGAGGTGACGCCAAACGGCTTGATTGACTTTGTGGGATCGTATGACGAGTATCTCGCAAAGCGCCCGAACCTGGTGGCGGTATGAGTGGGGGTTCTGTTCGCTCGTACCCTGTCATGCGTGCGGTACCGCTGCTCGAATTCTTGCTTGAGGTGGAAGACGGCAGGGGTCGCAACAAGATCAAGTCCTATCTCACGCATCGTCAAGTATCGGTCGACGGCCGCATCGTGACGCGCCATGACCACCCGCTTTTGCGCGGACAGCAGGTGCAGATCACCGATGCGCGCGGTTCTGCGGTGCGCAATCTTCACGGTATTCGCATCGTTTACGAGGATGATCACTTGCTGGTGATTGACAAGCCGCCGGGGCTTCTCTCGATCGCCTCGGAAAAAGAGCGCGATCGCACCGCGTATCACATTCTGTCTGACTATGTGCGTGAGAAAGCGCCACAGTCTGCGCCGCGGGGAAGCAGCCACCTTGCGCGCTCGCGCCAAGGGACTGCCACAAAGACGGCGATTCGTCCCGAGTCGCGCGCGGTGCGCGGTGCGACAGAAGCGCGCGATCCGCGCATTTTCGTGGTGCACCGACTCGATCGCGACACGTCAGGTCTCATGATGTTTGCGAAAACGGAGCGCGTGAAACGGGCGCTTCAGGATCACTGGCGCGACTATGTTTTGTCTCGCTCTTACGCGACAGTCGTTGAGGGGCGTGTCACACCGCTCGAAGGTACGCTCACCGCGTGGCTCAAAGAGAATCAGAGCCAGAAAATGTACGTGACAGGCGCCATCGAGGGCGCGGAAAAAGCGACGCTCTCCTATCGCGTCGCGCGCTCCACGCGCGCGTATTCGCTTTTGTATGTGGAACTTGAGACAGGGAAAAAGAATCAGATTCGCGTGCAGATGGAACATTTTGGGCACAGCGTCGTTGGCGATCGCCGCTACGGGTCAAAGCACAATCCGCTTGGGCGTCTGGGACTTCACGCGTTGACGCTTGAGTTTAAGCATCCTGTGCGAAACGACGTGCTGCGCTTTGAGACGGATCTGCCGTACGGCTTCCAAAAACTTTTCCCAGAAAAGAAATAGCAGAAGTGAGTGTAAAAACCGCACCTTGGACGCCTAGCGCTGTCCGGGGTGCGGTTTTTACTTACGCGTTGATGCCACCGAGAGAGACGTATTTGATATCGAGATACTCTTCGATGCCGTACTTGCTTCCTTCGCGTCCCAGGCCAGACGCCTTCACGCCGCCAAAAGGCGCTTGCGCGGTGGAGGGAATTCCGTCGTTGATGCCGATAATCCCGTATTCGAGGTGTTCTGCCATGCGAAAGATGCGCCCGATATCCCGCGTGAAGAGGTAGGATGCAAGGCCAAAGGGTGAATCGTTTGCCGCCTTTAGCACTTCTTCTTCCGTGTCAAACGGCAGGATGGCGGCAACCGGCCCGAACGTCTCCTCTTTTGCGATGAGCATCGAGTGATCGACGCCCTTTAAGACCGTCGGCGAATAGAAATAGCCGCGCGCCCCGACGCGCGTTCCACCGAGTAAGAGCTGTGCGCCTTTGTCGAGCGCGTCTTGCACGTGGCGTTCTACTTTTTCAAGCGCAGCTGACTCTACGAGCGGGCCTACGGAAACGCCTGGATCTAGACCGTCGCCCGTTTTCATCGCTTGCATGAGAGATGTGAAGCGCTCCGTGAATGCGTCGTAGATGCTGCGTTGAACGTAGATGCGATTGGCCGAAACGCAGGTTTCCCCCATCCCGCGCATTTTGCAAGCGAGCGTCTGTGCGACTGCCGTCTCAAGATTTGCGTCTTCAAACACAATTAGTGGCGCGTGTCCGCCGAGTTCAAGGGAGAGGCGTTTCACGGTGTCCGCAGCTTGCCGCATCAGGATTTTCCCGACTTCCGTCGATCCAGTAAACGATATTTTGCGCACGCGCGGATCGTCCATCAGGGGTTTTACGATTGGAACTGGGTCACGGCTTGCAAGCACGGAGAGCACGCCTTTTGGCAGGCCAACTTCGTCAAAGATGCGAGCAATCTCAAGCGCGGATAGCGGTGTGAGTTCGGATGGTTTGATGATCATTGCACATCCGGCGGCGAGGGCTGGCGCCAGTTTGCGCGTGATCATCGCGGCAGGAAAATTCCACGGCGTGATGGCGGCGGTCACGCCCACGGGCCGCTTGAAGACGAGAATGCGTTTGTCTACGCTGCTCGAAGGGATCATGTCACCGTACACGCGCTTGCCCTCTTCGGCAAACCAGTCGAGAAACGAGGCGGCATAAAGCACTTCGCCGCGCGCCTCGGCGAGCGGCTTGCCCTCTTCCAGTGTCATGATGCGCGCGAGGTGCTCGGATCTTTCACGCATGCGTGCAGCGGCACCACGAAGGAGGTTTGCGCGCTCATGCGCGGGCTCGTCGGCAAATATAGGCTGCGCGTCGGTCGCTGCCGTGACGGCGCGTACGACATCTCCTGGCGTGGCGTTTGAAACGGTTGCGAGTACTTCCTCTGTGGCGGGATTGAGGACGTCGAACGTCTCCGTTGCTTCACCGTCTGTGAAAACGCCAGCGATGTAGTTTTTGTACTCGCCAAGTTGCATGGTGAATCCCTCCTTAGAATGGCTTTTATTCTGTAAAGCGCGCGCCGTTTTGTTGTGCATTTTAATCGACCTGGCGGCGTACTGTTCTTTTCTTAGTGTACAACGCACGTCAATTTGTGTAGGCTATACCTTATGGCTTGGGAACACCTAGAGATCACTCGAGGAGGAACTTTTATGAAAAATCTCGCAGATTGCACAACACTCCATAATGGAATAAAAATGCCATGGGTAGGACTTGGTGTTTGGCAGGCAAAGGATGGCCAAGAAGTTGAGCAGGCTGTGCGCGCGGCGATTGAGCTTGGTTACCGTAGTATCGACACGGCGGCGATCTATGGCAATGAGGTCGGGGTTGGCGCAGCGATCAAGGACAGCGGCGCGAAACGTGAAGATCTCTTTATCACGACGAAAGTGTGGAACGCGCGTCAAGGCTATGAGTCCACGCTCGCAGCGTTTGATGAGAGCATGGCGAAACTCGGGCTTGAGTATCTTGATCTTTACCTGATTCACTGGGCGATTGCGGGAAAATACAATGACACGTGGCGGGCGCTTGAAAAGCTTTACCGTGACGGGCGCGTGCGCGCGATTGGCGTGAGCAACTTTCAGGTCGAGCACTTGGAAGATGTGATGAAAAATGGAACGATCAAGCCGATGGTCAATCAGGTGGAGTTTCATCCTCTTTTGACGGAGCAGCCGATCTACGATTTCTGCAAAAAAGAAGGCATTCAGATGGAAGCGTGGTCACCGCTCATGCGCGGTGGAGAATTGCTCACAAAGCCGGTCATCGTTGAACTGAGCGAGAAGTATGGAAAGACGCCTGCGCAAATTGTGCTGCGCTGGGACCTTGAAAAAGGGGTTGTCACGATTCCAAAGTCCGTGCACAGAGAGCGGATCGCGGAAAATGCGAACCTGTTTGACTTTTCATTGACGGCGGATGAGGTAGCGCGCATCGATGCACTTAATGAAAACAAACGCAGCTTTGAGTATGACCCGTACAATGTGAACTTTTGATCCTCCCTGAGGCGCTATGTTTTTTTATTTTCTGTTTTAAAAAGGAAGAGGAAACTCTTCCTTTTTTCTGTGGGCGCGGTGTGCTAGACTAAAGCCAACTTTTTACATACTCTCGTGACCGACAGAAAGTGGGATTACTAGATGAAACCTTGGGTCTCTCGCGTTGCACTTCTTCTCGCGCTTACCGTGCCGCTCTCTTCGCCGTCATTCGCCGCTGAACAAGCGCTCGGTTTAAAACAAAAGACGGTGATGCTTATGCCATCTGCTCACACGAATGTATCCGGGAAGGTACAAATGGCCATTTTGCCACACGGCGGCATGCGTGTGAATGTGACGTTGGCAGGCGTCAGCCGACGTGCTCGCGTAATGGACGCCCTTTCTTTTGGCACGTATGGAGCGGGTCCTTCGATACCGGGATTTCTTCTTGCCAAACCTGTCTGGCAAAATGGTCAGTGGGTGAGTGAAACAACGGTACCAAAGGTTGACTTTATTCCGGAGACGGGTTGGTGCTTCAAGGTTTCCGAGGATGTAGGCGGGCGGGAAAAGATGATCGCGATGGCAGATCTTGGCCCGATTGCAAAAGGAACGGCTGAGCAACAGAAAGAGACGGCCACGTCGATTGTCAGTCTACAGATTGGCCCGCTTGGTTCGATGATCACGGCAGCGCAAGCAAAGCACGGCTTGACGGGTGATATCATGGTGCAAACAGGCGGCATGATGCCCGCCATGGCGATGACCGATCACGGGCAGAAGGTGAATATGCACCTCGAAGTGCACGTGTTCTCGCGACAGACGGGTGCGGTTGAGTTGGGGTTAATGCCAAAGATTGAACTGATCTCGGAGAAGACAGGCATGAAGACGATTGTGCAAAGCGTGCCAATGTACAGTTCAAAGACAGGAATCCCTGACTATCACTATGGGAATGCGGTCGCAGTCAAACCAGGAAGCTATACGGTGAACGTGCAGATCGGGAAAGAAAAGATCGTATTTCGCGGCGTGCTCATCACGAAAGCGATGATTTCTGGGAAAGCCTCGTCAGGAAGTATGAATGGAATGAGTAACATGAGTGGCATGTAAGGACAGAGGGCGGGATTTTATGCGCGGAAAAACGGGTGGATTGAATAAGCTCACGTGGTTCGTGCTCTTTTTGCTGACCCTGCAGTACATTTTTGGGATTATCGCCAATCTCTATGTGACGATTCCGTATGCTGTGATCTCGCCTGCGCGCACGTGGAGTGGGCTTTGGGTCACGCTCAACTGGTCGCTCGCTCACAGTCCGCCAATTCTCGCGGCGCACGCGGGTACTGGTGTTCTGCTTGTTTTGATCACGTGTGCCGGCGCCGTGCGCGCTTTTTTCATGAAAGGCATGGTTTGGCGTAGCGCATACACCGCAGGACTATTGATCTTGCTTTTTGCTGGATACAACGGCGTGATGTTTCTCATCTCCCACGGCGCAAACGTCTACTCGATGTGGATGTCGTTTGCGTACATTGCGGTGCTTGCAGTGTTTTTTGGAGCGCTCTACACCGCCAAGAGAATTTGAGCTTCTGTGTTAAAGAAAGGGATTGACAGAATGAGCGCCAGCGCTTGGACAGAGCGTGCAGTAACCGTTTTAGAAACCATCGAGCAAGCGGGACGGACGCGTGCGTTGCGCGCGCTTCGCGTGCTGGATGGGCGCACCGCACTGCGCGATGACCGGGTCGTCCTGCTTTGCGCGTCCAACAATTATTTGGGGCTGGCGCATCATCCGCGCGTCCGCGCGGCGGCGCAGGGCGCGCTTGAGACGCATGGGCTTGGCTCGACCGGTTCGCGCATGACGACAGGACACAGCGCGCTTCACGAGCAACTGGAAATTGCGCTCGCAAAACATCGCGGCACGGATGCGGCGCTTCTTTTCAATACAGGCTACATGGCGAATTTGGCTGTCATGACGACGTTTGCGCGCGAAGGGGATGTCCTATTTTCAGATGAACTGAACCACGCAAGTCTGATTGACGGGTGTCGCATGAGTCGGGCGCGTGTGGTCGTGTACAGACACGGTGATGTGAGCGATCTTGAGGAGAAGTTGCGGGTGACGCCTGTTTCTGGTCTTCGCATCATTGTCACGGACGGTGTCTTCTCGATGGATGGGGATCTCGCGCCGCTTGCAGATTTGGTGCGCCTAAAACGTGCGTGGAATGCACTTTTGATCGTTGATGACGCACATGCGACAGGTGTGCTCGGTCCGCGCGGTGAAGGGACGGCCGCGCATTTTGGCATGGCCGCACACGAGATTGACTTGCATGTGGGGACACTCTCGAAGGCATTGGGCAGTGAGGGCGGTTATGTGGCGGGTGCGCAGACGCTTATCGCATGGCTTCGTCAGGCGGCGCGACCGTTTATGTTTTCGACCGCGCTCAGTCCTGCAGTGATCGCGGGTGCGCACGCCGCGCTGCACATTGCGGCAGATGAATCAGAGCGCCGAGAGCGTATGCACAGTCGTGCACGCGAATTGCGAATGGCGCTGCAAGCGCGTGGGTTTGCGGCATCGCAAGGGATTACGCCGATTATCCCTGTTCGCATCGGGGACGCTGGTGCGGCGCTTGCGCTCAGCGCGCACCTGGATCAAATGGGTGTTTTTGCGCCGGCAATCCGGCCGCCAAGCGTCCCTGAAGGCACATCGCGCATTCGTCTGACGGTAACCGCAGATCATACGCGTGAAGACGTGGAGACGGTGGCGAATGCGTTTGCCTCGTTCGCGTCGAGATAAAGAAAAGTCTACAATGAGACTTATCAGCTGGTAGGTGAAGTCTTCAACTTCCCCTGATGGTTAATCGCAGTCCAATGATTCGCGATTCACATCGCGAATGAGAGCAAAGGGAGATTCTCTTGGTAAACGAGATGAATGAAATTCATACAATCGAAGGTTTGGCTCCAGAACATACACTCGTCCTCTTTGGCGCAACGGGCGATCTCGCGCGGCGAAAACTCTATCCAGCCCTCTATCACATGTACATGCGAGACATGCTCCCTGAGCGCGTAAGCATCGTCGGCACCGCGCGGCGCGCGCTTTCGGACGAAGCGTTTGTCAGCGAGGTAAGACAGGCGCTGCTAACGTACGGAAAGCTTAGCGAGCAGGATCTCGTTGGTTTCCCTGCTTTCGCCAAGCGCCTGCACTATCAGGCTGTGCACGCTGACCGAAAAGTTGACTACACCACGCTGCACGAGCGCGTGCGGGAGTTGGAGCGCGACGGACGCACACCGAATCGCTTGTTTTACTTGGCGATGGCCCCTGAGTTTTTCGGGGATGTCGCACTCTCCATCGCGGCGTGTGGACTGTCTCAGTCGCCCGGATTTTGCCGACTGATCATTGAGAAGCCGTTTGGTCGCGATTTTGAGACGGCGCAGGCGCTCAATGAACAGTTGCGCCAGGCGTTTGCAGAGGAGGACATCTATCGGATCGATCACTATCTTGGCAAGGAGATGGTGCAAAACATCGAGGTCATCCGCTTTGCAAACTCGATGTTCGAGCCGCTCTGGAACAATCGATCCATTGCAAACGTTCAGATCACATCCAGCGAAACGGTGGGCGTGGAAGATCGCGCCTCGTATTACGAAGGCTCCGGGGCGCTGCGGGACATGGTGCAAAACCATATGTTGCAAATGGTCATGATGATTGCGATGGAGCCGCCCAGTCGTCTGAAAACGGAGGCGATCCGCGACGAAAAGGTAAAGGTGCTGCGCTCGCTGCGCCGCTATGGGCCACACGATGTGAAAGAGAATGTGGTGCGCGGCCAGTACACGGCGGGAGTGAAAAGCGCAGAAGGGCAGACACTGCCTGGGTATCGCCAAGAACACGGCGTTAATGCAGCATCGCAGACGGAGACGTTTGTCGCGGCGCGCCTTTTTATCGATAATTTCCGCTGGGCAGGCGTTCCCTTTTATCTGCGCACAGGAAAGCGAATGGCGCTCAAGTCCACAGAGATTGTCATTCAATTTCGTGATATGCCGCGCGATCTGTACTTCAATCGCGACGGTCAACTGGGGCCAAACCTGCTCGTGATTCGCGTCAATCCGGCGGAAGGCATGTACATGCAGCTCAACGCGAAAAAACCGGGGACAGAAGGGTCAGTCGTCCCGATTGCGATGGAGTTCAGCCAGGATGCGGACAACGCGCCAGAGGCGTACGAACGCTTGTTGTATGACGCGATGCGCGGCGACTCGACGTTCTTTACGCGCTGGGATGAGGTGTCGCTCGCCTGGAAGTTTGTCGATCCGATTGCCGAGGCGTTTCGCGAGGGCGCTGCGCCACTTGAAACGTATGAGGCGGGAACGTGGGGGCCGGATTTGGCAAACGCGCTGGTTGAAAAGGATGGCTATCGCTGGTGGCCAGTTTATGGGAAAGACACATCGTCGGTCGAAGATGAACTCTTGCGCCAGCAGGCGCGCACGCTGGAGGTGGCACCGTGAGGTTTTATGACGTATCCATGGACATCGTCACAGAGATGGCGGTCTACAAGGACAAGGAAGAGAAGCGGCCGAGCTTTGCGCAAACGGCCGCGTTTTCCACGCATGGCTTTCAAGAGACGCGCGTGTCTCTTGACGTGCATACCGGCACGCATGTCGATGCGCCACTGCACATGGTTGAAGGCGGTGCGCCGATTGAGGCGATCGGTTTGGAGCGCCTTGTGACGACGTGCCGCGTGCTCAATCTCACGCATGTAGAAGACGCGATTGCGCGTGAAGACCTTGAGCCATTTACGATACAGGCGGGCGAATTCCTGCTTTTTCAGACGCGCAACTCAGCGCGTGAAGGTTTTGATCCGGGGTTTGTCTTTCTTAAGGAAAGCGGTGCAAGGTTTCTCGCGGAGATTGGCATCGCGGGTGTCGGCATTGATGCGCTCGGCATTGAGCGAAGCCAGGATGGGCATCCGACGCACAAGGCGCTCTTTTCAGCGAACGTAGTGATTCTTGAAGGGTTACGCTTGGGCGCCGTGCCTCCCGCCCACTACTTGATGGTATGCGCACCGCTTCGCTTAAAAGGCGTCGACGCGGCGCCGGCGCGCGTGTTACTGTTTGACTTGTCTGCGCCAGCAGGCGAGGGTGCGTAACACGCAGGTGTAAGAAAAGCCCCGCATGGACGTGAACTTGCGTCCATGCGGGGCCTTTTTTTGGCGAGGTTACTCGCCCGCTTTTTCAACGGCGTGGCCGCCAAACTCATTGCGCAGCGCCGCGACTACTTTGCCTGTGAAGGTATCTGTTTCTTGCGAGCGATAGCGCATCATCAGGGACAGCGCGATCACGGGCGATGCCACCTGCAGGTCAAGCGCTTCTTCGAGTGTCCACTTGCCCTCGCCGGAAGAGTGCATGACACCGCGAATGGAGGTGAGGTTCGGGTCTTTTTCGAGGGCGCGCGCCGTCAGGTCCATCAGCCACCCGCGGATGACCGAGCCGTTTGTAAACACGTTTGCCACGTCCCCTAATTCATAGGGAAAGGGGCTCTTTTGCAAGATCTCAAACCCTTCGCCGATCGCGGCCATCATGCCGTATTCGATGCCGTTGTGCACCATTTTTGCGTAGTGTCCGCTGCCGGATGGACCGACATAGGCATAGCCGCCCTTCACGGCAGTGCTTGAAAAGAGTTCTTCCGCGCGCAGGAATGCTTCTTTTTCTCCGCCGATCATGTAGCACGCACCGTGGCGTGCGCCCTCCACGCCGCCGGATGTGCCGACATCGAGATAGGCGATCCCGTGATCGCTGGCCTCTTTTGCGCGGCGCATGCTGTCTTTGTACTGCGAGTTTCCCGCCTCGATGACAATGTCACCTGCGTCGAGCCGAGGGAGCATTTCGGACAAAACTTGATCCACGATCTTGCCTTGGGGAACCATCAACCATACGACGCGCGGAGTCTGAAGCGAAGAGACCAATTCGGCTGAAGTGCGCACCGTTTTGCCGCCAACTTCTTCAAAACTGGCGCGCGACGCCTCACTCACATCGGTCGCGAGAACGGTGTGCCCCTTTTCCAACATTTGTTCGCCGAGCGCAAACCCCATTTTTCCGAGTCCTATAAGTCCAATGATCACGTGGGTATCCTCCTGTTTCATGCCAGCCTGTCCATCTGTACGATGAGGCTATTGTAGCGCACTTGGATCGCGCATCCAAAACGATTTCAGAACAGATGATTCAGGCAGCATCGTATTTCTGCAAAACGTGAATTGAAAGACGGACGCAAAACGTGGATACTTGGGTTATGGCAGTGTTTGATTTGCAGATTCTATGGGTTGATTCAATTTGTTGGCTGAAGTGAGGGAAGATCCGTTTTACTATTTTTGCGTAACCGAGGTATTGCGAATCACGGCGGGCTCTTGTGGCTTCTTTTGCTCAATCTGGTTTTGCGTTTCGGTTTTTTGGCGTGGATGCACCCGCCGCAGTCGGAGGACTTTGCCTGGTATTTTTATCACGCCGTCGACCTTGCAAAAGGGCTTGGGTATCGGCGTGCGACGGGCGGCTACACCGCATACTGGCCGATTGGGTATCCGTTCTTTTTGTCTTTGATCTATCGCGTGTTTCCGCAAACCGTTTGGGTGGGACTTATTACGAATGCGCTTTTGAGCGTCGGGATTGTCGCGCTCACCTATGTGCTGGCGTTTCGCATTTTTGCGCGCAAGGGCGTCGCGCTCGCCGCTGCCGCATTGTATACCGCGTTACCAAGTCAAATCCAGTGGAATGCAGTACTTGGCTCGGAAGAATTGTTCACCATTCTCTTGATGATCTTCCTGGCGATCTTTACGATCCCGGCGAGCGCCATGCGCAGACCATGGGTCGCTTATGGGAGTGCGGGTGTGGTGCTTGGCGTGGCCTGCGACGTGCGTCCGATCCCACTTCTTTTTCCGTTTATGGCGTGGGGAATCGCTGTGATCTGGCGGCGTGTGCAGTGGCGATTTTACTCGCGCGTGCTCATTTATGTGTTGGCGGGGATGGCCTTTGCAATCCTGCCAGTCACCTTGCGCAACTGGATCGCGATGCATCATCTCATTCTTATTTCGACAAACGGCGGGGTGAACCTTTGGCAGGGAATCTACGCGAACAAAGGCTTTTATTGGCTGTGGAATCCTGCACAAAATCCGCTGCTCGCAGCGCACGGAAATGAGATCAAGGAGAATGCGATTGGCATGAACGCATTCTTTCGCTACCTGTTTCATCATCCGCTCAATTTTTTTGAGAATGGACTTTATAAGATCAGGAACTTGTATGCGTCGGATCAAAACGCCGTGCATTACACCTTCTTGGCGCAGCTTCCGCATGTTCCTTTTCCTGTGATTGAGAACTGGCGGCGCTTTGACACGTATGCCTACTACGGTTTTATGATTTTCGCTCTGATCGGATTTTTCGTAAGGCGAAACCTTTCTGCCGCTGCGAAGTTCGCCTTGCAGATGGTGATTCTCTATCTCTTTTATGACACGGTCATTTTTCTGGCATTTCCCGCCTGGAGTCGCTTTCGCTATCCGATGATGCCGATGTTCGCCCTTTTTGCAGGTTCGGGATGGATAGGCGTTGGCGAATGGTTTCACCGAATGATGCATCGCAAGAATACGGGCTCAAAAGGGGCGGGCGAATGATGAGCGATCGGTGTGAATCTTTTATTCTCGCCATTGATCAAGGAACGACGAGCACCAGGGCCATGATCTTCGATCGGCGTGGAACGATTCGCGGGATGGCCAAGAAAGAGTTTGCGCAGTACTTTCCAAAACCAGGCTGGGTGGAGCATGACGCCGACGAGATCTGGGAAGGTGTGCTCGCTGTGATGAGGGACGCGCTCGCGTCGGCGGGCGTCGCGTATTCAGACTTGGCGGGTGTTGGAATCACAAATCAGCGGGAGACCACCGTCTTGTTTGAACGCTCGACAGGCCGACCGCTCCATCGCGCGATCGTCTGGCAGAGCAGGCAGACCTCTGAAATCTGCGACCAATTGCGGGCAGCAGGAAATGAGGCGATGGTGCGCGATAAAACGGGGCTGGTCGTTGACGCGTATTTCTCGGCGACCAAGATTCGCTGGTTGCTAGACGCCATTCCTGATGGACAGAAACGGGCAGAACGCGGAGAAATCCTGTTTGGCACGATGGACACGTGGCTTATTTATCATTTGACTGGTGGGAATCTGCACGCGACGGATCACACCAACGCGTCGCGCACGATGCTTTACAACCTTGAGACAGGCTCGTGGGACGATGACCTGCTTTCGCTCTTGGCGATCCCCTCTTGCATGATGCCAGAGATCCGCTCGTCAAGTGAGCGATACGGAAATCTTGACGCGGCGATTACGGGCGGCGCTGTCGTTCCAATTGCTGGGGTGGCGGGAGATCAGCACGCTGCTCTTTTCGGACAGGCGTGCTTTGCGCCGGGCATGGTCAAAAACACCTATGGGACGGGCTGTTTTTTGTTGATGAACACGGGCGAGCGGCGGATTCGCTCTGCGCACGGGTTGCTGACGACGGTCGCGTGGTCGATCGGCGGGCGGGTGGAGTATGCGCTCGAAGGCAGTGTGTTTATGGCGGGGGCGGCGATTCAGTGGTTGCGCGACGGGCTCAAGATCCTTGAGACGAGCGCAGATTCGGAGCGGATTGCAAGGTCGATCGTGAGTTCGGAAGGGGTATATGTTGTTCCAGCGTTTGTCGGGCTTGGCGCACCGTATTGGGATATGGACGCGCGCGGGGCAATCTACGGATTGACGCGCGGTACGACACAAGCGCACATCGTGCGTGCGACGCTTGAATCCCTCGCGTATCAGACGCGGGATGTGCTTGATGCGATGGAGCGGGACGCAGGTCTTGCGCTGTCTACGCTGCGCGTGGATGGGGGGGCGGCCGATAATAACCTGTTGATGCAGTTTCAAGCAGATCTGCTTGGCGCGCCTGTCGAGCGTGCGCGCATTCGCGAGATTACAGCGCTTGGCGCCGCGTACCTGGCGGGTTTGGCGGTCGGTTACTGGGACTCCCGTGAAGAAATCGCAAAGCACTGGGCCGCAGAGCGCAGGTTTAGTCCGCTCATGGAGCACGGGCCGCGCGAAGCGCTGTGGCAGGGATGGACGTCGGCTGTAGCGCGAACGCGCAGTGACTACCGCGCTTGATGGATCGTGGCCTTTTGGGCTAAGTTTCCTACGTGACACAGCAAACGATACGCGACAATCATCTATACGCGCCTCAAATTGAGCCATACCCTGTAGGAGGAAGGGTAGGAACAGTAATCGTTGAATCTG
>NZ_LSUQ01000020.1 GCF_001642725.1 Ferroacidibacillus organovorans | reverse complement strand
ACCATCGGTCACGTGCTGCAGCGCAAAGAGGCGCACGGCGACGACGAAACCGTTTGGCGCTACGCCCGCTCTGCGTTTGCAGAGCTTGATGAACTCGAAACTGCGATGCGCGCACTCGAAGAGGCGATCGCCAATGCGTCTCAGCGAGGCGAGACGCTGGATAAGCTCCTGCGCGACTACGACACAAAAACGCACGCGTTTGAAAAGCGTGACGGTTTCTCTGCTGACGCAAAAACGCGGCGCGTGTTGCATGGTCTCAGATTTACTTCTGAGCAATATGAAACGCCCTTTGCGTCACTCTCAGGCGGACAAAAGACAAGGCTGCAACTCGCGCGGCAACTCTTGATTGAGCCTGATTTGCTCATGCTTGACGAACCGACAAACTACCTCGATCTGGAAACCGTCGCGTGGCTCGAAGACTATCTGCGCAGCTACCGCGAATCTCTGCTCGTCATCTCGCACGACCGCTATTTCCTTGATCGCGTCACTACGGTCACCTATGAAATGGATCACGGAAAAACCGTTCGCTATCCCGGAAACTACAGCGTCTACGCCGCGCTCAAAGAGGAGCGCGAAGCGCAGCAGGTGGAAGCGTTTGAGCGGCAACAAGCGGAGATTGAGCGGATTGAGGATTTTATCGCCAAAAACATCGTGCGCGCATCAACCACCAAGCGCGCGCAGAGTCGGCGAACCTGGCTCGCACGCCTTGAGCGGGTGGAGCAACCCACTGCGCGCAAGCTCCCCTTTGTCACGTTTTTGCCAGAGACGACAAGTGGGGTTGATGTGCTCGAACTGCGCCGCTTTTGCGCAAAAGTGGGTACACCGGAACGCGCGCTGTTTGCTCCGTTTTCCATCATGTTAAGACGCGGCGAACGCGTCGCACTCTTAGGGAAAAACGGCATCGGCAAAACCTCACTTTTGCGCGCCGTCGCGGGCGTCGGCAAGAGCGAAGGGGTGGTGCGCTTTGGTACACACGTGGAGTTTGGCTATTACACGCAGGAGCAAGAACAGCTCGACCCGGCACTCACGGTTATCGAGACACTGTGGCGCGTTTATCCGACGCGCTCCGAGACAGTCATTCGCACGAAGCTCGGCCATGTGCTGTTTCACGGGGATGACGTGTATAAGCGGGTAGGCGATCTGAGCGGTGGTGAGCGCAGCCGCCTCGCGCTCGCCATCCTGTCTCTCTCTCCGGCGAACCTGCTCCTTCTTGATGAACCGACGAATCACCTCGACATCGAGAGCAAAGAAGCGCTTGAAGCGGCGCTTCTGGACTTTCCCGGAACGATCTTGTTTGTGTCGCACGATCGCTATTTTCTCGCGACGCTCGCCACGCGCATTCTGTCGCTGACCGAAAATCGAATGCTTGATTATGAAGGAAATTATGAGTCGTTTCTCGCGGCGCAGACGCAACAGAGTGATGAGACGCCTACTGTAAAAGAGACGGCGCGCCAAGCGCTGTCGCCAGAAGCTCCGAGAACAAAAGATGAACGCGCGCGCAGGCAACTGGAGAAAGCGCAGGATCGCAAACGTTTGGCGAGACTCACCACGCTTGAGCAACAGATTGAACAGTTAGAAAAAGAGATAAAGGTGGATGAGGCGCGCCTGGTCGAACTCTCAGAGCAGGGCGACTGGGTGGCGATCAACGAGCACAATGAGCAACTCCAAGAAAAAAATGAACGTCTCGCAAATGTGTATCGCGAGTGGGAGGCGCGATCCGAAGAAATCTGAACGCTAAGCGTCATGACATTTCTTCCATCCTTGGAGTGAGCGCACTACCTCATTCTTTAGGTGTTACTGTGCGTGCGTTTCGCGCATGATTTGCAGTAGATCGTCGCGCTTCATCGTCTCCGCCATCTGCAGTGGCGTCACGCCGCGCTCACTGGCTTGATGGATATCTGCCCCGTGCGCGACCAGCAACTGCACCATCTCGTGTTGACCATTCTCTACAGCTTCGAGCAAAGGCGTGTAGCCGTCTTGTTGTGTGAGATTCACATTTGCGCCGTGCGCCAGCAGCAACTCTGCGATCCGCGTGTGTTGATGCGCAACTGCAGAGTGAAGGGGGGCTACGCGCATTGCGTTTTTCGAAGGTACGTCGACTGCGGCGCCTCGCTTCAGGAGTTCTCGCGCAATGTCTTCATGACCGAAAAAAGCGGACAGTCCGAGCGCGGTAAAACCGTCTGCGGAATATGCGTTAAGCGCTGCAGAATCACAGTCTAACTCGCGCAAAACGGAGTCGTGTTGCCCTAGAGCGGACGCCTCAAACAGGTTCAGTTCGACGCCGCGTGAAAGAAATACGGCTGTCACATCGCGCGCGCCATAGTAAACCGAGAGCATGAGAGGTGAGATCCCGTTTAGTTTGACCTCCATCAAGCCCGGCTCTATTTGTAAAGAATCCTTCACAACCGCATGGTCATTCGTCTTAATCGCCTCGATAAACCGTTCCTCCTGATTCATGTCGACATACCTCCACCTTTTTTCTTCACAGTCGCGCGCAATGACGACAGAGCAAGCGAAGATCTTTTCACTTTTCCACAGAGTTATGCACAGAGTTATGCACAGAATCTGTGGATAACTCTGTGCATAACCAAAATTGGCACTCCTCATGTTCAAACTCTTGTCACATCATAGCATTTCATCTCGCTTGCAAAGTTGACATCGATAGATTACATTTAGATTGCAAACAGGTTACATACTAATAACCGTTTGGTTACCGTAACCGACCAATCTACGGAGGTGCATCACAAATGAACACAAAAATTGCAAAGATCGCAGTCGCCGCTTCCCTTCTCGTCAGCCTCGCTTCTGTCAGCAGCGCATTCGCTGCGACAACCCACCATGTTGCCAGCGCAAAACACGTAACTAAAGTAAGCGCAAAGAGCAAGGAAAGCGCGAAGAGCAAAACAAGCACAACGAGCAAAAAGAAACCAATAGACAAGACGAAAGCGACAGCAGCGGTGCAATACGCGCACGCTACGCTCGCTCCGTTCAAAGCCAGCAAAGTGCACGGAACAGCAACTCTTGATCTGAACACCAAGACAGATACGCTGACCGTTATGGTCATGGTCTCCGGCTTAAAACCGCACAGCGTTCACCCAGAACACATTCATTTTGACAAAGCCGGAAAAATGGGCGGTATGGCGTTTGCACTCGCAAACCTCGTGGCTGACGCAAAAGGCAACGCGATGGCAACGACCGTGATCAAGGGCAAGAACATTATGAAGATTCCTGCACACGCCTGGGGTATCGTCGTACACACAGGACCAGCAATGGCTGGCAAAGGCAAAATTCCTGTCGCGCAAGGCGAAGTCGTACTCGGCAAATAAAGTTTCAGTCAAAATCATTCACGCTAGAGAAATCAAACAACGGGAAGGCCCGCAGCAGAATGCGGCACTTCCCGTTTTTCTATTTGCAAATCCTTTTCTATACTCAGTACACTCAGAGAAGTACGCACAATCGATGGAGTGTGACGATGGGCATGCCTATTCACGAGAGATCCTTTCAGGCGATGAACACGACCTTTTCGCTGCGCATCGATCGTTCCTACGCTGCACGATCACTTCCGCAAAGCGACAACCCTGACGAATTTCTAAAAAAACTTGAACGCGAGATCATGCACATTGAAGCGACACTCTCGCGATTTCGCGCAGACAGTGAACTCACACGGCTCAATCACAGCATAGGCACTCCACTGCGCATCTCACCTTTGATGCGTGAAATGCTTACACAGACGAACGAAGCCCATCTGCGCAGTGGCGGAGCATTTGATCCGCGCATTCTTCCTTCACTTCATCAGGTGGGCTACCCTGGTGCACCGCTACCTGAACATGTGTTGCGCGCGTCGATCGAGCAAGGCCATCCACTGCTTACGTGGCTCACCATCGATGAGGTTATTCTTCACGCGCCAATCGATCTCGGCGGCATCGCAAAAGGATTCACGGCCGATCGCATGCTGCAGCGCCTGTTGGACACTTACGGAGGGGAGATGTGTGGCGCCATCGTAAACGCCGGAGGAGATATCGCAATTTTGGGAACGCAGTCCACAGGCGAATTGTATCAATTGGGCGTCCAACACCCCCACCGACAGAATGAACTCGCGGCAGCCCTACGATTGCCCGAAACGCCGTGCGGACTTTGCACGAGCGCGACGTGGAAGCGTCGATTTTCACAAGGGGATCATGTCATGCACCACCTGATCGATCCAAAGACTGGCGTCTCGATCGACACAGACATCCTCGCCGTCACCGTGCTTGGAGCGCGCGCTGTCACCGCCGAAGTCGACACGAAACGAATTTTTCTAAGGGACCCGCACCTCGATCGCGAGCGCACCGCCTATCTCACATTTCGTACAGCGCCTGAGGGCAATGGCATTCACGCCACATGCTCTGCGCCCATGAAAAAACACCTGACGTGGTCCGCGCCAGATGTTCATTGGCGAGACGAATGAAATGACACGCGACACATGCGCCTCACTGTTTTGTTGCGGGCGCCGCATACCACGCCTCAATGGACGCTGTCGCAACACCCGTGAGCGTGAGATCGTCAAACAAGCCGCGCACATACCGGTCATACCCAGCTGCGGCGATCATCGCCGCGTTGTCTGTGCAAAGCGCGACAGGCGGCACGACAAATTCCACGCCTAGCGCATCACAGCGCGCGCGAAGCGCCAGACGCAACGCTTCATTCGCCGCCACACCCCCCGCCAACACGAGCGTTCGCTGTCCCGTCTGCAAAAGCGCCGCCTCCGTCTTCGCGCAGAGTGCCTGAACGACCGCCTCTTGAAAGCTCGCCGCGAGATCCGGAATCGAACTCTCTTTTCCCGCCCGCTTTTCTTTGTCGAGAACGAGCATCACGGCAGACTTCAATCCACTGAAACTAAAGTCAAACGGTCCATCCGGAAGCTTAGCAATTGGAAACGCATAGCGCGTCGGATCGCCGCGCTTGGCCGCCTCAGAAATCGCCGGCCCGCCCGGATAGCCAAGGCGCATGGCGCGCGCCACTTTGTCGAACGCCTCTCCCGCTGCGTCATCGCGCGTTTTGCCGAGCCGAACCATTTCACCCGACGCCAACACATTGATCAAATCGGTATGCCCGCCCGACGCGATGAGCACAAGGTAAGGCGGCGTCGCTCCGTGCGACAAAGCTGACGCCACCATGTGCCCCGCGAGATGGTGCACGCCAATCAGCGGAAGACCCGTGGCGAGCGCGAGCGACTTTGCCGTTGTGACACCGACAAACAATGCGCCAACGAGGCCAGGGCCGTACGTGACCGCGATCGCGTCAAGGTCGGAAAAGGTAGTCTTCGCATCCCGCAACGCCTGTTCGATCACACGCGTCATCATCTCTGTGTGCGCACGCGACGCAACTTCCGGCACAACGCCACCAAACGCTTGATGCACCTCGATTTGCGAGAGCACCACAGAACTCATCATGTCGCGGCCATTTCTGACTACAGAGGCGGCCGTCTCGTCACAACTCGACTCAATGCCAAGAACGGTGACATCCCTCATCCCCGGCGCCACAACCGGAGATGATGTTTGCGCAGTGTGTGCGCGCGATTCACTCTGCCGCATGCGAGTCCTCCTGCACAGGCACGCGCGGGAGATCAACCCACATCACCAGCGCGTCCTCGCGATTGTCAGTGTAATACCCCTGTCGAATGCCCCCCGCTTGAAACCCCAACTTTTCATAGAGCGATTTGGCCGGGGTATTGGAGACACGCACCTCAAGAGTCATCCGGATTGCGCCGAGCGCCACCGCCTCTGCCATCGCATAGCGCAGCAGTGTCTCCCCCAGGTTCTTGCCGCGATACGGCGGCGCCACCGCAATGTTTGTGATGTGCGCCTCATCGATGATCACCCACATGCCTGCGTACCCAATGATTTGTTCGCCCAGCATCATCAGTGTGTAGCGCGCAAAATGGTTTTCCGTCAGTTCCCCGAGAAACGCGCTGCGTGACCACGGCGCCGAAAACGAAGCCTTTTCAATCACAAGAATTGAATCGATATCGCGCACATTCATCCGGCGAAATGTGAGCGGTTTCCCATCAATCATGTGTTTTGTCCAATCACCCATGACCAACGCCTCCGACCTGATGAGACGCGGTTTCGGCCTGCGCCACTTGAAGATAGCGCGGTACCAACTCGTGCGCACGCTTGATGACCTCCTGCTCACTCCAGCCTCTTGCATCGTGCAGCGCTGGCTGCGCTGCGTCAAGCACATCGCGCGCATACACGACAGATACAGCGCGCTGCGCCACAATGCAAGGGAATTCTAACACCTCAAGTTCACGCGCAAGCGCATGCGCTCCATCCCCCACAATATAAAGCCCGTCCGTCGCCAAAAGGTGTTCACGAATCCAAACTGCCGTGTCGCTGTACGCCGCACGCGCTTCCGGAGCAAGCAACTGCCACTCCACCCCTGCTCGATATAGCCCGGTGTACGCAGCATTTCGCCGCGCGTCAAACACAGCAGCCACAGCACCTGCGCGGCACTTTACCTGACGCGCGGACGCCTCAAGCGAAGAGACGCCAACCACCGGAATCCGTCTGGCAAACGCGAACGCCTTTGCCGCACTGACCGCAATGCGCACGCCCGTATACGATCCTGGTCCAAGACCTACTGCGATGCCCGACACGTCGGCGAAGGAACAACGGACGGCTGAAAGAAGCTGTTCAATCACAGGGTGTAGATACGTCGCGTGCGTCCGCGCAGCGGCGAGGGTCGTCTCGCCAATCACTTCTCCGTCCTCCGTGGCGATCGCCACAGAGAGTCGCTCCGTCGATGTATCCATGGCTAGCTGGACCATTCGCTCACCCACGCTGCAAACACCTCACACGCCGTATGACCTGCGGCAGAAATAGTAACAAGGCGGCGATCGCGTTCTTCAGACGCCATAAAATGGATGAAAAGCGCGTCTTCTGGCGCGTAGCCGCCAAGGTACTCAGACCACTCCACCACCGCGACCCCTTCGCCAAACAAGTACTCGTCAAGCCAATCCAGTTCACCCACCGCCTCATCGGCGAGTCGGTATAAGTCGAGATGGTACAGTGGCAAGCGTCCTGAAAGGTATTCGAGCACGTAAGTGAACGTCGGACTCTGCACATCCTCGCGACAGTCAAGGCCTTCTGCGAAACCGCGCACAAACGTCGTTTTCCCCGCCCCCAAGCCACCGCGCATGAGAAGTACGCTGCCGCGCGCCGCGACATTTCCAAAGGACCTGCCTAAGCGCATCGTCTCCTCAGCCCCCGTGAGCCACAAGGTGAGCCCACGCTGTGTTACCCGCTCCTTTTGTCCCTCTGTGCGCATCGTGATCGATTTCGTCAAGGCACATCACCTGATTTCCTTGTCGCCACGCAGTGCAGCTTCAAAATGATTGTAGCCCCGTTTTTCTATCGTTTGATAAATACCTTGTGAAAGCAGCTCGACACCCGGTGCGCCATCGGTTACGCGCCCAATGATCGTGAAGCGAACACCAGACGCTTGCATTCGCGCTAGCACTCGTCCGGCACGACGGACATCAACCGTGCCAACTAACTGATAGTCTTCGCCACCGTAGAGCGCAAAGTCAAGCGGACTTTCTCGGCCCATTCGCGCGTAAGCGCGAAGCGCCGGCGGAATGGGTATGCGGTCTGCCTCAATCACCAGATGAACACCACTTGCTTCTGCAATCTCGTGTGCTTCTGAAGCAAGGCCATCTGACACATCATTGAGTGACGTGCACCCTTCTTCGGCGAGGATCTGCGCCGCCGCAAACTGTGGCGTTGGTCGCTGGTGTCGCTCCCGCAAGAGTGCCAGATCAAGCGGCATAAGCATGGTCAGTCGATCCGCGAAAAGTGCGTGCAAAAAACCCGCTGACCCGCCGAGGTCCCCTGTCACAAAGAGAATGTCCCCAGGCTTTGCGCCAGAGCGCAAAAGCGGTTTATCAAGCAACTCCCCCGTCGCTGTCACACTGATGACGAGCGGCCCGCCTGTCGATACAACGTCGCCGCCAATCAGCGTGACATCATACGTTTCGCACACATCCGCCATTCCCCGGTACATTGCAAGAATCTCTTCCACATCCGTATCCGGCGGAAGCGCAAGTGTCACAAGCAAGTGGCGCGCTACAGCGCCCATCGCTGCAAGATCGCTCAGCGTCGCGACGACCGCCTTCGCGCCCGTCGTCTCTGGCGTCATCGTTTCACGCGTAAAGTGAATGCCTTGCACCAGTGCATCGGTCGTCATGACTACCGGGCGCTCATACGTGACCACCGCCGCGTCATCGCCGATCCCCACCATGACGCGCGCGTCAGTGCGCCAAACGATCTCTTTTAACCGCGCGATCAGTCCAAACTCTCCGATTTCATGGAGGCGCACTGCAATCCCCGCTCTCCGTCACGCTTCGAATCAATGCCGCCATTATACCCATATTCACCATCGGCGGGCAATGCACCTGCCGTAATCACACCCCGAGTTGACTGCGCGCCACTAAAAAGACATGGCTGGAAAGTTTCTGCATCTCAACCCCGGGGACACCTGTCAGCGTAAACGAGAGGATGCGCGATTGCCCCGGTTTGAGCCACTCCATTTTTGCGCTGTGCGTGACATCGTCAAAGTATTTGTAGGTCGAGCGACTGAGCAGAGGCTCGCCCTTGCCAAAAATGAGAATTCCCATCACATGGTTGAGCGCGATCGCGCGTTGCGACTCATTTCGCGCAGTGACGTTCACTGTGAAAAATTGAACGCTTTGAACGCGCCCTGTAACGACGACTGACTGCACCTGTGTCGCAATCGGAAGGGTGCCGATCGTCAGCGTCGGCGCGTTTTGCACACCCTTGCGGAACATCCAGATCATGTGCACCTGGCGCGAGGCAAGCGATGTGAAGGGCGGTGTAGGATTCGGTGTAAATGACCATGGCAAACTTCCGTGCGCCGGGATAACGCCAGACGGCCCATTGACAAAATACTCCCAATCTCCCCATTGCAACGGAGAGAGACCCGAAGAATTTTTGAGAATAAACAGCATTCCTTGCAGATCCTTCCCAGCAATCGGACGGTCACTCTGGTTGACAAGTGTGGCGTGTACCGTCACACTCTGCGGCGCAAGGCTCATTATTCCATTTGTGCGCGGCACACCTGGCACTCCGTGATTCGTCGTTTGCGCGGTTGTGGGGAGCACGCTGACTTGAGCAACGTCAACCGGCGCGAGCGATGCTGAAAAAGAAGGTATCCCAGCGCCAGTTGAGGCGGTATGAAAACTAGAATTGATCGTGAAAATGCGATTGTTGATGAGCCCCGTCGCGATGAGCACCCAGGCGACACAGGCGACCGCAGCCGCTCCGATCCCAACCCACGCGCGCCGTCCGAACAGTTTGCGTTTCTGCGACGCGATCCGCGCCGTCACAGGCGGTGTGCGCTCTTCAATTCGTTTTAAGACGCGCGCCTGCATCTCATCCGTAAAGGTAAGATCGCGTTTCTCACGGGCAAGGGTACGCAAAAACGCCTCTAGATCGTCTTGCTCCTTGAAGTCATCTCGATTCATAATCTAGCCCACCCCCTAACCCCTCGCGAAGCATGGCGCGCCCTCTGTGTAGTCTCGTTTTCATCGCGCCGACACTCGCTTTCGCCACGCGCGCCGCCTCTTCGATCGATAGTTCATGGCCGTAAAAGAGCCAGATCGCCTCGCGATAAACACCCGGAAGGGCATCTACCGCGCGCCATAACTGATCGCGCTGCGCGCGCTCGACCACCGCACTCTCAACTGCAGGAAGAGGTGCGCCCTCAGGAATCGTCTCCATCGGCGTTACGCGCCGTGCGGCCGCTCGCAGATAATCTTTTGCAGCGTTTGCCGCGATCGCCAAGATCCATGTTTTATAACTCGATTCATTGCGAAAGTCATCCAAATGGTCGTACACTTTAAGAAAGACATCTTGAGAAAGGTCTTCTGCGGCGTGTCGATCGTGCAGATAGTGATCGATCAAGCGAATCACGTCGTGACCAAACGCGCGCATCAATTCTTGGAGAAGGGATACGCGCTCTTCTTGAGACTGAGGCGACAAACGATTCACCTGCCTGCGTCATGATATTGACGATGTTGGATCCAAAAAGGTTACAAGCTTCCACGAAATTCTATCAGAGGTACGACAAGATTATACAGGAAAGTTTTATTCTCCGTCTGCGAGGGGTGGATGAGATCGAGGCTCAGGAAACAAAGTCGCAAACCACCGTTCGCATGGAGACGTGCGAAAATAACCGTGCGCACCACAGCGACGATGTGGTGCGTCGGGTTAGCGCACACCATCCAGCGATCGACCACCGCGAGTGGGAATGCCTTGGTCACTGTCACAACTGCTTTCGAAAACCGTTCGTGTTGGTCGATGAGCGCATCTTGCTTGAGGCGGATTGCGCAGAAGATTTGTACGAACTCCTTCTTTATACACTGAAATCGCTTGAGAGCCCTCCCTTGATCACCTGACCAAAAGAGGGCTCTCGCTATTCTATAGGAAAGATCCATCTGACGCCGCGATCCGCTGATCGCACCTCACAGCGATCAGGGAAGGGTCAGGATCGACGTGTCAGACGTGTTGACCTTCGCTGCCACCTTCTTGACGATTCGCCCCGTCGGGAAGAGGAAGATGTCACCCCCGACAATCGCATCCATCGCTGCGTTTACTGCGACCGGGTCAACTGGTTGCTTAGGATTTTGAATCTGCAAGTGAACCGCCTTGCTAGCGCTCGTGAGAAACGACAACTGAAGCACTTCTTTCATGAATCGAACCCCCCTTTGGCTGATCGGATTACGCAACCACAGTTGTCCCTGAAGTGGAAGTGACCGCAGTCGTCGTTCCGGTGACGGATGTCCCTGACGTAACGCTTGCTGACGTCGTTCCCGTCGCAGAGATTCCTTGCAGCGAGACAGTGTCGACATGACCCAACTCGACAATCGGATCGGCGAACAGCGGTGACAGCGCCTGAAGCACACTCGCAATCGCGCTCTCCGCCGCCGCAACATCAACGTGCGGGTAGGTGCGATTGTGAAGCTTTGGCTTGCCGTTTGCATTCTGTCCAATCTGGACGGAGACCAAGAGATGCCTGCTCGTCGTGGCCAAGATGACTCCTCCTTTGATGAGCGACTGCGAGACGTCCGGAGCGTCTGCGCCTTCTACCCACTTATCAATGCGAAGAATTCTCGCAAAAGGGGACAGCGCCATACCTGGCATGCTATACTCTTGCAGGGTGATTTTGTGCGCGCCGTTTTGCAGGTCTTTCGAACCATCGGCTATAAGCTGGGAATATCCGCGATTACCTTTCTTTCTGGAGTGCTTGTCACACGCTACTTTGCGAGCCTGAGCGATCGCGGTACCTACGCGCTCGTGACGAGCACACTCCTTTTTGGCTCTACCTTTCTTTCTGGATACGGCGCGTTTGTCAACTACGGCCTCAACCGCCTAAAACTCGATCGCAGTCGGCTGCTCGGGGTGCTCTCGCGCCTCTATTTGCAACTCGCAAGCGTCATCGTGGCGCTCTTGATCGTAAGTGTCAGTCTGACGCACGCGTTTTCCGTTTTCTTTTACATCTCGTTTATCTTGGCCGTTCTTCCTTTCGTCATCCTCTATAACTATAGCTCACGTTTGCTGCAGGCTTTGAATGAAATCTCGTGGGTCAACCGCATGAACATGGTGCAAGCGTCACTGTTTCTCGTCGGTGCGGCCGTCCTCTATGGACTCAACCACGCAAGACGCGCCACACTCAGCCCTCACCTCTTGGTGATCACGCTGATTCTCTGGCTCTGCACAAACATCACGGCCGCCGCGCTCATTGTCCCCATCGCCCGCGCGCGCGCAGGAACCCGTTTTACGCCGCGCCGCGATGAAGAAGTCAGCAAACCTTTTTTTGCATACGGAAACCGCATCTCATGGCAAAATCTGTTGACGCAGCTCAACTACCGGGGCGATTTCTACGCCGTCGGCATTCTCGCTGGTTCGCGCGGCGTCGCGCTCTATACGATCGCAGTGACCGCATCCGAGATTCTGTGGCAGGTCTCGCAGAGCATCAGTCTGGCTGTCTTTGCACGAATCGCAAAAGAAGAGCGCCACGCCTCGATCGAGCTTACCGAGCGCAGTTTTCGCTTTACGTTTTATACCCTCATCAGCGGGGCAGTGATCATGTTTGCCTGTTCCCCACTGATTGATGTGGTCTATACGCATCGCTATCAAGGTTCAATCGCCCCGTTTCAAATTTTATTGATCGGAACGACCGCGTATGGAGCGACAGGTCTTTTGACACAATTCTTTACAGACCAACTCGGCCACGTCCGCTTTCCGCTCTACATGCAAGCGGCGAGCATCGCCACCAACGTGCTGATCTGCGTCATCGCCATCCCGCATCTCGGCATCGTCGGAGGCGCGCTCGCCTCGTCAACCGCCTATTTCCTCGCGCTTACACTCTCAGTGCTCTACTACAGACGGCACACGAACCGTTCTTTGCGTAACCTATTTTTCTTCACGCACGAAGACAGACTCTTTTTGCGCCGCTTTACGCCGCGCCGCCGCAGCCTCAGTGAAGGCAGTAAATAGTCTGAAGTGTGATGTGTGCTTTCGCCACAGGTTTTCTGGGTGCCACTGTACACCGAGCGTAAAGCGGTCACTCGGGCATTCGATCGCCTCGACTAAGCCGTCCCGGCTGTGCGCCGTCGCGACGCACCCCGGCGCGAGATCGCGTACCGCCTGGTGGTGGTAGGTATTGACGGGAAGCGACTCTATCTCCACGATCTTTGCCAACAGCGTGCCGGATACGACCTCCACAGCGTGCGCCGTGTGCTGACGCGGTGCCTTTTGACTGTGCTGAAGTGTCCCTTGAAACTCGCGCGGCAGATCCTGATAGAGCGTGCCACCGAGCGCCGCATTCATGACCTGCACACCGCGACAGATGCCAAAGATCGGTTTCTGACGAGCGCGCATCGCGGCAAAAAGCTGAAACTCCATCGCGTCGCGAAGCGGCGTGACTTGTCCCAAACCGAGCAGCGGCTCTTGTCCAAAGTAACTTGGATCGATGTCATCTCCGCCCGTCAAAAGAAGGCCGTCGAGTTCGTCGGCGAGATCCTCGATCCACGCCCGCTCGTCGGTGAGCGGTAAAACAAAAGGGAGTCCGCCTGCCGCGTAGATCCCGTCCGTGTAATCCGCGCCGAGATAGGCGCCAACCTTGCCCGGACCTTTTTCCTCATAGTTTACAGAAAGCCCAATTCTCGGCTTCATCCCTCACACCCCTCTCCCCGCCATGTCCTCATGTTCACCGCGCAACGCGCCTACGCTTCGTGACTCCACCCTGCAAGGTATGCCTTTTGCGCGTCCGACAGTTCGTCAATCGACCGTCCATCTGCGCCCAGACGCATCGCCGCCACACGGCGGTCAAGCTCCGCCGGGAGATTGTGGACACCTGGTGCAAGCGCCTGCTGTGCGACGTGGCGAAGGGCCAGCGCCTGCAGCGCAAACGTCATGTCCATCACCTCGGCCGGATGGCCGTCCCCTGCGGCGAGATTGACAAGCCTGCCCTCTGCGAGAAGGTAGAGGACGCGCCCATCCGCCATCACAAACCCCTGCACATTCGGGCGCGCATCCGTGACCGCCACTGCTCGCTCGCGCAGATCGGGGATGCTGATCTCAACGTCAAAGTGACCGGCATTTGCCAAAATTGCGCCCGTCTTCATCACGTCAAAATGTGCGCCCGTGACGCAGTCGCGATTCCCGGTCACTGTGACAAAAAAGTCGCCGTGGCGCGCCGCCTCCCGCATGGGCATCACCTCGTGCCCATCCATGACTGCCTCGACCGCCTTGATCGGATCAACTTCGCAAACGATCACCCGCGCGCCGAGACCGCGTGCGCGCAACGCCACACCTTTTCCACACCAACCATAGCCGACGACGACCGCAGTCGATCCTGCAACGACCATGTTCGTCGTACGCATGATGCCATCCCATACAGATTGCCCTGTCCCATAGCGGTTGTCAAAAAGATACTTGCTGTACGCGTCATTGACCGCCATCATCGGGACGCGCAGCGCTCCGTCGCGCTCCATCGCACGCAGGCGCAGAATCCCTGTCGTCGTTTCTTCACAGCCACCGATCACTGTCGCGACTTGCTCTTTGCGCTCATGGTGGAGTGTCGTGATCAGATCGCCGCCATCGTCAATGATCAATTGCGGATGGGTATCGAGCGCCGCGCGGATGTGCGCGTGGTATTCCTCATCGCTCGCGCCGTGCCATGCGTGCGCCGCGATGCCTCCTTGCACGAGTGCCGCGATCACATCATCCTGCGTTGACAGCGGATTTGACGCGACCACCGTCACCTCAGCGCCACCTGACTGCACCACACGCGCCAAATAAGCTGTTTTTGCCTCGAGGTGCAGACAGATGACAACCCGCTTTCCGGCAAACGGCTGCTCCTTCTCAAACTGCTCTTGCAGGGCGCGCATGAGCGGCATGCGCCCGATCACCCACTGAATCTTCTTTTCGCCCTGACCGTGCAAAGACAGATCGCGAATGTGCGATCTGTCGGCGGCAGACGATGCTACGAATGATGACATGCGCAAACACCCTTTATCTCTCATTTTTTTGATTATACCACGAGAGAGAGCGCTGTATGGAGGAGAATGACAGCCGGTGGAAAGGCAAACACCGCATAGAGCGATCCGCGCAGGACGCCTTGTGGCGCAGCACTGCCCACGTCTTGTTTCCACTCGCGAACAATCGAGAACGCTGAGATGAGAAGGAGGATCCACAAAAGGATCGTGGCGATGAGCAATACCGGAATCGAAGAAGTTCCCATGATGCGATAGACTCCCCCGGTGTAGAGAAGCTGAGAACTGGCGGCCGCATAGAGTGCGATCACCACCGTTTGCAGTACGCGCTCACCTCTCACAGCGTCCACCTCCCGAGGAAGAAGTAATTCGCCATGACGCTTATCACAAACACAAACAGCGCCGCGAGTGGAAGCGCGGTCCAGATGGTGCGCTGTTGAAAGACGGATGGAAACACCATCATATTTCGGATGTCGACCAGTTGTCCTGCAAGGAGAAAGGCGAGAATCGCGCCCGGGGAAAAAAGTGACGCCAGACCTGCCGCGACGAACGCATCTGCCTCCGAACAAAGAGACAGCATTCCGCCGAGCGCCATCATCAGCGGAATCGACCACAGCGAGTGTTGGGTAAACGCGGTCACGGCGCGCAAGGGCCATAACTCTTGCGCCGTCGCCGCAATCAGCGCGCTTAGAATCAAAAAAGGACCGATCGCCACGAGTTCACCGATGGCGTGTCGGGTCATGTGCTCGGCCGTCGCTAGCGTTTTGCGCGCAGGTTCTACGCGCACGCTCGACTGCTGATAAACATCCGTCGCGTCACCCTGGAGTCGCGAGAGGAGTACGCCGATGCTAAGCGACAGCAGGAGCACGGCACCCACGCGCCAAAGCACCATGGACCATGATCCGTGGAAAGCGACAAACGTCGCCGCAATCGAAATGATATTGAGGGTTGGCGTCGCGAGGGCAAACGTCATCGCTGTCGCCTCCGGTACGCCGCGGCGGCGCATCGTTCTCGCGACAGGCGCGACACCACAGTCGCAAACGGGCAGCGCGAGTCCGAGTGTCGCCGCAAGGGCGTGACTCTTGATGCGCGTGGATAGAAGTGAGGAGAATGCGCGGCGTGCAGAGAGCACATCAACGACTGAAGAGAGGGTGACGCCAATCACCAAAAAGGGGAGTGAATCCCACACAATGCCTTCAAAAAGGGAGAGAATCGATCGCACATGAATGACGCCTGTCGATCCACCCATCGTATAGAGATACACGCCAACTGCCACGAAGAATAAAATGGCGACGGCCGTTACTGCGCGAACTTTTGCGCCAACATAGAGAGCGTCTGACAAGCGATTCCCGCCTTCCTAACCCTTGAACGTGTCATCGGGACAATCCCTACTCCACTGTATTCAGGCGAACGGCGGGACATGCATCAAAAATCGACCAATGCAAGGCTGATACTGAGCGCCTCATCGACGCGCTTCATTAATTCATCGTCCAGGTGCGCAATTTTTTCCGTAAGGCGTTGTTTGTCAAGCGTGCGAATTTGTTCGAGGAGGACGACAGAATCTCTGTCCATTCCGTGCTGTGAAGAACTGATCTCGACATGCGTGGGAAGTTTGGCTTTCTGAATTTGTGCGGTGATCGCGGCGACAATCACCGTCGGGCTAAATCGGTTGCCAATGTTGTTCTGGATAATCAATACGGGCCTGAATCCGCCTTGTTCGGACCCCACCACCGGGGAGAGATCCGCAAAATAAACGTCGCCGCGTTTGACATTCATCGTGCTACACCCCACTGACCAAGCGTTCGGCGATCATAACCGCTTCCACTTCTGCGTCGAACGCCTCACTCGCCAAACGGAGGTTGATCGGGGCCATTTCCAGATAGCCTTGTTGCAGAGATTCGCGGATAATTTGTTTTTTACGTTCTTTAAGGTATAACGCTGTAGCTTGTCGGATCACGTTGCTGCGACTCTCCTGATCGTGCGCGACGAGCGTATCCACCTCGTCGAGCATGCCCATCGGCAGACTCACAGCAATTTTTCTTGACTTAGACAATGCGATATCCCCCTAACGACTGCCAAGTCCCACTGCTATTATAACGCATTACGTAGAAAGACATCCAGTTTCACCTAAAAAGTCCTTCTGCGAATTTCCCACCGTTCACATCCGCGTTTCAGTCCGTAACGGAGTGCGTGATTACGCGCGGCAACCGCATTGACAGCCGGCATAAAAGCTCATACGAGATCGTCTCAAGCACGTCCGCCGTCGCCTGAAGTGATCCCGCACACCCAAGCGCTGCACCATACACTTGAACCACATCGCCGACGCGCGCATCCGTTTCTGTCACATCAATCATCAATTGGTCCATGCAGACCCGCCCAACAATCGGCGCGGCGCGCCCGCCGACATCAACCTGCGCCCCGCGTCCCGCAGCGCGGGGAATTCCGTCGGCATACCCGAGCGGAAGCGTCGCGATGCGCGATGCGCCTGCGCAGGTATACGCACAGCCGTAGCCTACGCTCGTGCCTGCAGGCACGTCGGCGATGCGCACGATGCGCGCATAGACGGAGAGCGCAGGCCGCAGCGCGAGCGCTTGCCCCCACTGCGGCGCCGGATGATACCCGTAGAGAGCGATGCCTGGACGCACCATATCGAGGTGATACGAAGGACTACGCAAGAGTCCCGCACTGTTTGCGGCGTGAACGACACCCGGGTCGATCCCGGCGGCGCGCAGCCGTGCAACCGCGTTTTGAAACATCGCCAACTGTCGATCTGTAAACGTTTCGTCAAGCGCTTCGTCAGCGAACGCAAAGTGCGTATAGATACCCGCGATGAAAAGCCCGCGCGAAATGCACAGCTGCGCCACGTCAAGGAGTTCATCTTCTGTGCGCACACCAAGCCGCGTCATGCCTGTATCTACTTTGAGATGCACCTTGGGCGAGAGGCCGAGCGCGCGCCCTGCTTTTGCGAGCGCCGTGATGTGCGTCTCAGCAAAGACGGTAACTGTGAGGTCATTCGCAATGAGCGTTTCGGCCGATTCGCAAGGAAACGCGCCAAGAATCAGAATCGGTGCGCGTATCCCCGCCGCACGCAAAAGCACGCCTTCTTCGATCGTCGCGACGCAAAGCTCCTCGACGCCTTCTGCAAGAAGTGCACGCGCCGTCTCAACAGGCTCATGTCCATAGGCGTATGCTTTTACACACGCCATCATGCGCACCCCCGGCGCGAGTTTTGCTCGCAAGAGGCGCGCATTGTGGCGAATCGATTCGAGATCAACGACAATCCACGCGTCTCGCTGTCGCGCACCGGCATCTACCCACACAACGCATCACTTTCCTATATTATCCAAGGTTGAACTTGCAATGTGAACCATATCCTGCGCGCTCATCGTCGATGTCAACTGGAATTCGACCCCGTGACTCATCCAGTACAATTGATGCGTTGGCCCTTGTCCCGTAAGCACCGCCGGAATGCCAAACAGCGTCACGAGCTTACCCTGACCAAGGGATAAACTCTCCGTCAGCGGGCGATTTTCTGCGAGCGTAAACGGTTCTTTTCCAGCATATCGCAAGAAAATTACACCGTGATTCTCGCTCGCGTCAAGCATCGAATCCGTGGTCGGCAACCACGTCGGCTCGACGACGCCAAACCCCCGTTCAACCTGCGCCACAGGCATCTCGACTGCGTGCAGTGTCGTAGACTGCTCAGGTGAGAACGAACCTGACGGAAATTGGACGTTCTGCTGATAGCTCAGATAGTCAAGCGTCACGATCGGCTGCCGCTTTGCATCAAGCAGTTCCACTTGCACTGGGTTTAGTGTCTGGCCGTTTAAGGTGATTCGCTGATACGCGATGAGCGGATTGAGCGGGTCACCGGGAATCGTAAACGAAACCTGTTTTTCCTTGCGCGAAAACGTTGGCTCTTGCGCCGCGATAATGCGTGAGAGCAGCGCGTGGTATAGATACAGATGCCCCTGCCGCTCTGCCCAATCCCCTTGAAACTTCAAGAGTCGTTTCGAACCGGGATTGATAATGTAGATCCCTGTCGCGTTGTGAAGGATGATCTGCGAAATCTCTTTATTCTCATTCCCGAGCGCGATCCGGTATTGATTGGGCGCCTGATACCACGTTTCTACATAATACCGCTGCACGGCACCCTGCATGTGCACCGTCATCCAGGCCGAACTTTTATAGGCTGTCAGTTTGTTTTGAACGGTCTGTAATTGCTTGACCACCTGCGTGGCGCCTGGCTCACCGCAACCCGCCAGGAACAAACCGCACGCAAGGGAGAGACCAGCCAATACAAGATACCTGCGCTTCACTCGAGTCACCCCTGCCATGAACCTTCCTTGTCCAAGGTATATTCACGGCGCGTTTGGACTAGACCAGAGCGGCGCATTTCCTCGTCAATTCACGTAGACGACGACCGCATTTCCCGGCGCCCCCGGTTCGACGAGCGAGTTGCCTGAGGCGAGCGCACGCCCGACAGAGAGCCCTTCGCTCAATTGACCCGTCGGGTACATGATCTGATCTTGCGAAACATTGCTTCCACCCATGTAGGTCACGTTAAACCCTTGCTTCTGAAGCACCGCCACCTCTGACTGCGGGCCGTAGAGTTGCACCTGAAACGATCCTGGACTCGCAATCGGCACACCCGTGTCAGCGCCAGTCGATCCAAACGGTTTGAGCGTTGCCGTGACTTTTGCCGGGTCGATAATATCATAGTAGGCGCCCGTCAGATAATTCTCCTGGTTGATGCCCTGAACCGGGGCGCTGACAACATCCATCGAGTCAGAAACTGTGCCGAGATTGATGTGCGCAATCTTAGAGCCGTGCACCATCTCAGCGAGGTGAATCAGATCACCGATGTTCATGTCTGTCGCAACGTCTTTCATCCATGTCGCAATCAAACCGGGAGCGTTTGTGAGCGCATTTCTTCCACTGAGCAGCTTCGCCTTGAGCGCCATCAGCACCTGCGCCTGCGCGTTGTTTCGCTCGTAGTCATTGACCGATACATTGCTCGCGGTATTTTGCCGCACACGAATGTAGGCGAGCGCCTGCGTGCCATTGAGCGTCTGCCATCCCGGATAGAGATTTGCGCCACTGTGCAGCGGGTCATAAATACGCCCCGGGATGTACACCCGCACCCCACCCACCGCGTTTACCGCATCCGAGAATCCCTGAAAGTCGGTCACAATCCAGTGGTCGATATGCATCCCTGTAAACTTCTCGACTGCTTGAACCGTCAGTTGCGCAGCCTGGTTTGGCTGCATCTGCGCGCCGATAAAAAAGAACGATTTAAGCTTCGGGATTGGATTGTTGTAGTTTGGCATCGCAAAGAGCGTGTCACGCGGAATCGAGATCAATGTGACCATGTGTTTGATCGGGTCAATATGCGCAATCATCATAATATCTGCTTGACCGGCCGCCGTTCCGAGTTGGAGTGGGCCTTGCGCATTGCGCGCGTTGTTCCCGATCAGGAGGATGTTCTCAGGCTGTGGTGGAGCGTGATGGAGAAATGGAATCGTAAATCCCAGGTTGTTTCCGGTTAATCCTTGCGCCACCATTGCGTAGGCGACAGCCGCGCCAAGCACCACCGCACTCGCGGTAGCAATCACAATTCTGCGACGCAGTCTCTTTTTCGATTTGGGGGCGGTCGGTTTCGTTCCCTGCTTTTTCAAAAGGGCAAACCTCACATTCTTTCATTTTCAGAAACAAATAAAAAAAGCGATCCATGTTCTATGGCATCTACTCTGCGAATTATGGCATAGACCGCTGCGAGACTCAAGGTTTTTGCGCCGTTCCAGCGTACCAAAGACGGGTGCCATTTAGGCAACCGTCTTCCTAAATCAATTCTTAGCGCGAAGCTGGTAGCGGATTGGATCCACTCGCCCTGCCTCCGCAAATCCCGCAAGCCGCAGTCGACAACTATCGCAAACGCCGCACGCCTCTTCTTCTCCTACATAGCATGAAGTTGTCATCTCATATGGGACGAGAAGCGCTGTACCGCGTGCGACAATCTCCCCTTTTGTCAAGTGCAAGAGAGGCGTTTTCACCTCAATGTGCATCCCCTCAACACCTGCACGTGTCGCGACGGTCGCAACGTTTGCAAATGCGTCCATAAACTCCGGGCGGCAGTCCGGATAACCGCTATAGTCAAGTGCGTTGACACCGATATAAATCCACTCCGAGCGCGTAACTTCCGCGAGCGCCGTGGCAATCGAAAGAAAAATAAGGTTGCGCCCCGGCACATACGTGGATGGAATGTGTGCTTTGTCGACCCCTTCTGTCGGCACCGAAATCGCGTCATCCGTCAGTGCGCTCCCGCCCAATTGACGAAAAAACGGCAACTCGTAGATGTGATGCGCGACCCCGTAATGCGCCGCAAGGCGCGCCGCAGCAGCGAGTTCTCTGTGATGCCGCTGTCCATAGTCAAACGAGAGCGCCGTCACGTGATGCCCTTCTGCGCAGGCAATGCCAAGGCATGTCGCGCTGTCGAGTCCGCCACTGAGAATCACCACCGCGCCTGCTTGACCCTCGCGCCTCTGCTCTTTGTCTCTCCCTGTTGTCATGTCAATCGCCTCCTCGCTCTATTCATCGCTTCGCCAAGCGCAGCGTCCCTTTTCTGTACCGCCCGTCGAACAGCGATCACACGCCGCGCTGGTTAGGATCCCAGATCACCTTGTGAATCTGCAGATTCAGTTTGACGTGCGGACGCCCTTCTTTAAGGAGACGATCCACGAGATGTTCCGGTTCCATTGCGCCAAACACAGGGCTCACAAGCACCGTGCATAAAGGGTGAAAGCGATCGAGCACCGCCATCGCCTCGTCAAAATCCGCATCGGACGCGATCACAAATTTAAGCTCGTCTTGGGGACGAAGCACGGTAAAATTCGCCGCGATCATTTTCGCAGTCTCGCCAGACTCTTTCAATTTGTAGTCGACAATATACCGCACCTTGGAAGATCGAACATCCTTCAAAAACGAGGTGAGATCAATCGCCCCGCTCGTCTCCACATGCACGTCGACCAGCCGCGGGAGTTCGGAGAGGGCTCGCAGCAGCGCAGCAGAATGCTCGTGATACATCAGTGGCTCCCCACCTGTCAGGCACACGCGCGCTGCCTTAAACGACGCGACGCGCAAAACGATCTGTTCAATCGTCATGGTAAACTCCGCCTTCGCTGGCGCGTAGCTGTAAGGTGTGTCACACCATACACAGCGCAGTGGACAGCCAAACAATCGCACAAAAACGGTCGGATAACCCGCCTGCGTCCCTTCACCCTCCACCGTCTCGAAAATTTCGACGAGCGGCAGGCGGATCGCCTGCGTTTCACGCCCAACGGCCGCCTCGCTCACAACCCCATCTCCTGTCGGGTGATCTCAACGCTTGAAGTCGGCGTCTCGTACAGCGTCAGCCGCTCAACGCGCGCGGTGTCGCGAAACGCATGAAGCGCCTGTTCAATCTCTTCAAACATCCAGACGATCATGTTTTCAGCAGTCGTATTCATCGGCGGGAGCACCTCGTTTAAATACGTGTGATCGAGTCGATCGACAACGTGTGTCTTCACGAGCGTCTTTACATCGCCAAAATCGATGGCCAGTCCAATCTCATCCAACACATCGCTCACACTGACAATCAGTCGATACGTGTGCCCGTGGAGATTGGCACACTTCCCTTGATAGGCGTAAAGATGATGAGCCGCGTCGAATGTAAACTCCTTCGTGATCGTCACTCGACGTAGATGGTATCGTAAGGAAGAAGGAGCGCTTTCCTGCGCCTGTTTGAATACGAAAGGAGCCGCGAAATCCTGCGAAACCTTTTCACTCATACACTCATCTCCTCATCACAAAACGGCCACAACGTTCACGAGGCCACGCTTGATTATACGAGGTGCGTGAATTCTTGACAAACCATCCCCAATCAGTGAGGTGATTTTGTGACGACAGAATGGAATGACTCAGCACCCCATGCACTCCCTCCAGCCCCCCGCGTACTCTATCTTGACGCGGACGCATGCCCGCGAACGGCCCGCCAGATCGCGAATGAAGTTTGCGCGAAAAAAGGGCTGCGCGTGGTGACTGTCAGCTCCTATGACCACCACATGGAAGGCGCGGATCACCTGCAAGTCGCGCCGGGACCGGACGCGACAGATTACGCGATTCTCGCGCGGATGAAACAGGGGGACCTGGTCGTTACGGAAGACTACGGCCTCGCCGCACTCGTTCTTGCGCGACGCGGAAAGGCGCTCTCTTCAAAAGGCTTTGTGTACACTGCACAAAACATTGACCCACTCCTCGAAGTTCGCGCACTTGGGCAAAAACTTCGACGCGCCAAGGCAAAACACCGTTTGAAAGGTCCATCTGCGCGAACAAAGCAGGATGACGAACAGTTTCGCGAAGCACTTTTGACGCAACTTTCGGATTGACCGAAATCACAAACTGTGCAAGATTGGTCATAGATTCAGGAGAGGAGAAATACACTCATGTTTTCGTTTCCAGAACCGGGTTTGGATGCGTATTACCGCACAATCAGTTTGGGTGCGTTTGACGTGAGCCACGACGAGTCCACCGTGGCCATTTCAATGAACATCAGCGGAACGTTTAACCTTTGGGGAATGGATTTGAACACGCGGTTCCCCTACCAACTGACCTACAATGACCAGCGCGTGCGCTTTGTGAAATACGATCCAAAAGGCCGCTACCTACTCGTCGGGCTTGACACGGATGGCGACGAAAAGGTGCAGATCTATGCCGTGTCCACTTCTGGCGGAACGGTTGTCCCCGTGCGTCAATCGCCTGGCCACTACCTCTTATTTGGCGCGCTAAACCGCAGCGGAGATCAGCTCTATTACACATCCGACAAAGAGAACGCCTCGTTTATGAATCTCTATCGCTACGACATGTTCGAGATGACAGAAGAGGTGATACATACTGGGGATCGAGCGCCTATAGAATTTGGAAGTCTGGCTCCCGACGAATCATCCTTCACCTACACAGAAGCGCTGGCGAACACCTATATGCTCAGTTATGTGTCGCGCGAAAACACACCCCGTCGCTGTCTTACGCCCGATGAAAGCGTAACTCAAGTGACAGACGGCGGCACATATCTTGACGAGGACACGATCGTATTTACCACAAATTACGAAAAACCATTTGCGTATGCGGCACTCTATCGCATCTCGACTGGCGAGATGAGCGAGTTGTTTGCACCTGAGGCGATTGACATCGCTGCCGTGCGCGTCGATCGTACACGACGGCTCGTCTATTGTGTTGGACAGCGCGGTGTCGAGGACATCCTCTATCGCGGATCAGCGGATGAGCCCACCTCGTTTCGCGAATTTTCTTACCCCGGGGCGCTACTTTTTGAACTGACGGTTCACGACTCCGGCAGTGTATACGGACTCTTTACGCAGGAGAATCAACCGGTTAACCTGTTTCGCCTTGACACCCATGGAACGTGGTCGAAGCTCACCGACAATCGCGTGCTCGGCGTTTCCGAGGAGCGCATGGTGCGCGCCGAAACGCTTCACTTCCCGTCTTTTGATGGACTACAACTTGAGGCGCTTCACTATCGCGCAAAGGATGACACGCGAAACGGTCACACGATCATCATGCCACACGGCGGCCCGCAGGCGGCGGATCGCAAATACTTCTGGTCGTTCACGCAATACCTGATCTCCAAAGGGTACGACGTGTTCGCGCCAAACTTTCGCGGGAGCACAGGCTATGGCTCCGAGTTCACAAAGATGATTGACGGCGATTGGGGCGGTGCGCCCGTAAAGGATATGATGGCGAGCGTCGACTGGCTGATCGCACAAGGAAAAGCGGATAAAGACCGCCTCTTTGTTCTCGGCGGAAGTTACGGCGGATACATGACACTGATGCTGCACGGTCTCTACGCCAACTCGTTTCGCGCAGCGGTCGACATCTTTGGCGTGGCGAACCTGTTTACATTTGTAAACTCAGTCCCTGACTTCTGGAAACCTGCCATGGATATCATGGTGGGCGATCCGGAGCGCGATCACGACCGTTTCATCGCGCACTCCCCGATCACGTACATTGAAGGCATGACCAAACCGATGCTGATCGTGCAAGGCGCGAATGATCCACGCGTCGTGAAGGCGGAGTCTGACCAAATCGTTGAGAAATTGACGCAACTGGGGCGCAGCGTGGAGTATCTCGTGCTCGACGACGAAGGGCACGGTTTTTCAAAGCGCGAGAACGAGCTGCGCGTGTATGAAGCGGTGGGGAACTTTCTCGATCGTCATCGCAGCGCCTGAGTGTTTCAAAAACGACGAACACCGTTCCCTGTGGCGCCGCATGCACGTTGCGGCGCCGTTTTTATCGCGGCACTTGGAAATTCATTCACGCGCTGGCGTCATGATCTGCTCATACAAAGGAGATGATAATGCAGATTGCTACACACGAGGAGCGAATGCATGTGCGCCATCAAAGACAACTGCGCAAAAGACCGTTTTATCGCAAGGATCTGTTGATCATCATCGTAGGCCTAACGATCTCCATCAGCGCGTTCACTACACCTGCGTCCACCGCATTCGCACAAGACCGTCAGGCGCTCGCTCTACAGTTTCCGCATGTTTTTGTGTTCCAAGGCCCTTCGATCAAAAAGGTTGCGCTCACGTTTGATGACGGTCCTGATGATCGCTACACACCGCAAATTCTTGCCATCCTAAAGCGAGAACACGTCCCCGCGACATTTTTTGTGCTGGGAATCCACGTGCAGAAATACCCAAACATGATCGTGCGAATCAAAAACGAGGGTCACGCGATTGGCAACCACAGCTATGATCACGATAACCTGCAAAAAGCGTCTCCCTGGCACATTTTATGGGAGGTTGAGCGCACCGATCGACTCTTGAAAAAAACGGCCCACGTCTCGACTCGCTGGTTTCGCGCGCCGTACGGTAACGTGACCGTCTCGCTGTTGCGTCAACTTGGAAAACGCGGGTACCAGGTTGTCAACTGGTCGGTCGACTCTCAGGATTGGCGAAGTTTAAGCGCAAAACAGGTGCTGCAAAACACGTTGCCAGCCGTAGCGCCAGGCTCAATTATCCTGATGCACTGTGCGGGAAACCCAAAGGAGATTCTAACGGGAACGGTGCAGGCATTGCCAGAACTGATTCACACGTTGCGCGCGCGCGGCTACGCGTTTGTCACGATTCCCGATTTGTTCACACCTCACACCACCACCGTGCACGCCAAATGGTAGTTGCCAAATTCGCGTCAGTTTCGTCATTTTTTCATCAATAAATGGAAAAATAGACTTGCTTCAATTTAAAACTAACCGTATGGTAGAATTATACGTATCATTTTGCGTCTCTTGCCGTCGCAACCAAAAAGGAGAACATGTCAATGCGTTTTTTATCGCGCTTTTCCTTGCGCAACCCGGTCGTGATTATCATCTTGACCGTTCTTCTCGCCATCGGCGGCGCGCTCTCCGCCTCATCGCTCAACGAGGAATTGTTTCCAAACATCTCGCTGCCTGTCATCACCGTGATCACCGGGTATCCCGGTGCGGCGCCGAACGCGGTGGCGTCTGATGTGTCCGATCCTTTGGAAAAGGCGCTGCGCAGTGTGGCTGGCGTGAAAAATGTCACGTCGACGTCCGTGCAAAATGTCTCCGAAATCAGCTTGGAATTGCACAGCAGCGCAAGCATAACCACGGTGGAACAAAACGTACAACAGACGGTCAACCAGGTGCAGTTACCCACCTCTGCCTTGCGTCCGAACATCCAGCAGTTTTCTTTTAACGCGCAACCTGTCATCTACTTTACGATCACATCAAAGTATGCCTCACCGACTGCGCTGCGCAATCTTGTCAATCAGACAATCGTTCCTGGCATCGAGTCGATCTCCGGCGTCGGTTCGGTACAGACGGCTGGCGCAGAGCCCGATCAAGTGCAGATCCAGGTTGACGCCGCCAAACTCGCCACCTATCACCTCACGCTCGCCCAGGTGCTACAAAACCTACAGAGCGACAATCTCTCTTTGCCTGTCGGAAGCGCCACCTATCAAGGGTACACACGACCTGTCCAACTCACGACACAGTTTCAGTCACTCGCCGATATCAAAAATTTGCCGATCACGCTCACCCCGTCTGCAAACGCCGGGATTCAGTCGATTGGCGCGACGATCGGGCGTCTCGGACACGCTGTCGGCACGCTCGGTTCCTCCGTCGGTCAACTGGGTCAGGGACTCGGCATGATACAAGCTGAGAACCAACTGATGGCCACCATTCAAAGCGTTCAGGGACAGCTGTTTGGCGCAGAACTGGAACTGGCAAGACAAATCACGCTTCCTAAATCTGCGCAGAGTCCGCTCGCGCTCGCCAAATTGCAGGGTATGGTCACAACCCTTCAGGAAGAGCAGAAGACGCTCATGCAAAAGTTACAGGGCATGATGCGTGCGGCGGCGCAGACCAGGGGCCCCTCACCCACGGGAGGTACCCCATCTGCGGGCAGCTCACAAGCAACACCCGCGCTCACAGTTCCAAATCAAACGTCGAGCGCGGGTAACGCAACACTTAAAACGATCCCGCTCTCCGCTCTCGCTACGGTGACCTTGGCGCAACCCACAAACGTTGCGATCAACCGCACGAACGGAAAAGACAGTGTGCTGTTAAGCGTCGTCAAGACAGACAGCGCAAATACTGTGACGACGGTTTCAGCCATCCAAAATGAGATGCAATCCCTCACCCAGTCGCTGCCGTTTCACCTGCATGTCACAACGATCTATGACGCAGCGACGGTGATCAAGACGTCGATTGACGGTCTGATCCGAGAGGCGTTACTCGGCGCGCTTTTCGCGGGGCTAGTCATTCTTCTCTTCCTGAGAAACGGATTGACAACGCTCATCGCCATCGTCTCCATTCCCGTCTCCCTTCTGATCGCGTTCATCTTCCTCAACCAATTCAATGTCACAATCAACATCATGAGCCTTGGCGGCATGGCCGTCGCCACAGGGCGCGTTGTCGATGACTCGATTGTGGTCATTGAAAACATCCACCGCTCCTACAGACGGGGCATCGGCTTTGGCCGCGCCTTCGTGCTTTTTGCCACAGGCGAGGTCGCCAAAGCCATCACGTCATCGACCATCACGACGGTCGCCGTCTTTCTCCCACTCGGCCTTGTCAGCGGGATCATCGGAAAAATCTTCTTCCCGTTCGCCTTGACCGTCGTCATCTCGCTCATCTCTTCCCTGCTCGTCGCCTTGACGCTGATTCCGCTTTTGGCGTGGCTTTTCATCGCGAAAAAAGCGCCGCGGCACCTCGCGACCGCGTATGCCGCAGCGGCGGATGAGCAGGGAACAGCGTCAGAAGAGTCAACGTTCGACGGCGTTGTGCATACGCATTTGCTCGTAGAAGAGGAGCAGGAACACCTGCGCCCGTGGCAATTGCGCTACCAAGGTTTTTTGCGTTTTGCGCTCACGCACAAGGCATTGGTGATCATCCTCTGCGTCATCGGTCTCGTCGCATCCGTCGCTGTACTGCCCACTGTGGGCAGCACCTTCTTGCCACAATCAAATGACAAGTATGCGACGATCAGCGTAACGCTTCCCGTAGGCAGCTCCCTGCAAGCTACCAATCAAAAAGCGCAGCAAGTGGAACAGCGCGTGCAAACTCTATTTGACTCGACAATTGAAACGATGAACGTCACGATTGGCAGTGACCCAGGCCAGTCTGGCTCGCGCGGATCGCTCACAAATGAAAACAGCGCAAGCTTCTTCCTCCAGTTGAATCCGGCAACGCACGTCAGCGCCTTTGTAAAAGCGCTGCAACAGGCGGTCTATCCGCTCGCCGGATCTGCGACGATCCAGGCGGCCGCCGTTACAGCGGGCGGCCCTGCGACAAACTACGCTCTGGTCGTTTCCGGCAATGACCCGCTGAGCGTGAGTCACGCCGCAGCGCGCATCACAAGCGCGCTACAGGGCGTACCTGGGCTTACGGATGTGAAAAACAATCTGACGCAGACACAGCCGCAAATTCAGGTAACGCCAAACCTCGCCAAAGCGAGCCAGTATGGACTGACCGCCTATCAAATCGCAAGCGTTGCGCAGAATGTGCTGGCCGGCCAAAACGCGGGCACAGTGAGTCTAAACGGTCAAACCTATACGATGATTGCCACACTGAATTCCGGAACAGCACTAAACTCTCTCCAGGCGCTGCGCAATCTTCCGATTTCGACGGCGACAGGACAGTCGCTCACGCTTGGCGATGTTGCGCAGGTGCAACTCGTGCAAACGGCAGTCAGTGTCTTGCATCGAAACGGAAGCCCGTACGCTGAAATCACAGCGACGTTCACCGAAAAAAATACGGGGAAAGCGACACGGCTCGCGCAAAAAGCGATTACCAAGCTGAATCTGCCTGCAGGCGTCACGACCGCGCTGTCTGGCACGAGTCAGCAGCAGAATCAAAGTTTTGGAGAACTCATTCAGGCTGTGCTCGTCGCCGCCGGCATGGTGTACATCGTGATGCTGATCGCGTTTGGCGAGTGGTCTGCTCCGTTTTCCATCCTGTTCGCGATGCCGGTCGCCTTGATCGGCGCCTTCTTCGGCACAGTCATTGCGCGCCAACCCATCAGCGTGTCATCCTTGATTGGCATCCTGATGCTGATGGGTATTGTCGTCACAAACGCGATTGTCCTGATCGATCGCGTAGAGCAGCAGCGCAAACGCGGCCGCACAGTGCGCGACGCGCTACTTGAGGCTGGCACAACGAGACTGCGCCCGATTCTCATGACCGCGATTGCGACGATCTGCGCGCTTGCCCCACTCGCCGCCGGTCTCTCCGAGGGCGCACTGATCTCGCAGGGGCTCGCCGTCGTCGTGATCGGAGGACTTGTGACATCCACCATCCTGACCTTGTTCGTCGTGCCGATCGCGTATGAACTGCTTCACCGAAAAGCACGGCGTAAAGAAAGAAGTGTCACGGCAAGCGCCTAGAAAAGCTCCCTCTTCACGTTGTTTGGTAACCATCCGTTTAAAGGGCAGCCGCCAAGTGGGTTAGCCGCACATTGACCCGCTCCACGGGCATTCAGGCACAAAGGCGACGGAGAATGCTCCGTCGCCTTTGTATTTTGACGCTCCCTCAGTTTGCGATGCCGTCAAATGCCTCACACCCGTTTTCGCGATCCAGCCCCACTTCCCACGCACTCGCCCAGGCTATGCGTTTACAAAGTTCCTCAATCTCAATGCTATCTTCTTTGCCAGCCAGGTTCGCTCGCCAATGCTCAGACGCGCCGCGCGGCCACACAACCTGTCGCTTCACATGGGCGACGGCATTTTCTGCATACGAGATGACCGCGTCGGCCGGATGCATTTCATTGGCTTCGAGCCACGCCCGCAATGGTGACATGCCGTCGACGCGATACTCGACGAGTGTCAGCGGAAGTGTTCCCGCGACCGGAGGCAGGCCGTTTCCGCACTCCGAAAATACGTGTCCGCCCGAGTGCCTCATGAAAAACGTTTGCAGATCGTCTGGATACAGCCCAAGGATTCGTTCAGGCAGCACACCTCGCTCCTCCAAATAAGCGATCACATCCGCACGCGCAGACGCAATGGACACGTGCGGAAAGCGTATGGGATGGGTCTCCCTTTCTCGAAATATGCGTAACAGCGCCTTGGCGCCGAGAAGTGTACGCACGATGACCGCGACCTGCCCTTTTCCTTCGTCGCAAAGCAGTGCGGCAATCTTTTCCTCAGTGCTCTCACTCACTGTTGCATAGCGCTCAAGTAAAAAAGGAAATACCTCGGCGCCTGCCTCTTGAAGCTGATCACAATCTGTGCGAATCTGGTCACTCGTCTCACCGATGCACAAAATTCGTTTTCCAAAAAGCGGTAGACGTTCCCGCCAGGCTAACGCATCGCGCAGATGCACGGTTTCTCCCACCACGATCATCGCAGGACTCCTAAGCCTAGCGCGTGTGACGCGAGAAGCGATGTCTGCCAGTGTCCCTTGCACTGTCGCTTGTTCGGCCGTCGTGCCACAGCGGGTGACGGCGACGGGCAACTCATGTGAATAACCGTGCGCGAGAAGCGATGTAACGATTTCCTGCAGATTCGCGAGCCCCATAAGAATGACGAGCGTTTCACCTGCGTGCGGTTGCCCAAACGCTGGGAGTACAGCAGAGCTCAAGTGTCCTGCCACAACGCGAAACGAGCATGCCATTGCCCGCTGTGTCAGTGGGATACCCGCGTAGGCTGGCACACTCATCGCTGAACTGACGCCCGGGATGATCTGGAAGGGGATCTGTGCCGACCGAAGTACAGCCGCCTCTTCTCCTCCGCGGCCAAAGATGAACGGGTCGCCACCCTTTAACCGCACGACCCGTTTGCCTTCACGCGCTTTTTGAATCAGCAACTGTTGGATCTCTTCTTGAGCGACACTATGCGCAGACGATGCTTTTCCAACATAGAAAAATTCAGTCGAAACAGGTGCGCTTTCAAGAAGAACAGGTGAAACAAGACGGTCATACACCACCACTTCTGCGGTTTCAAGCACTGCCCTTCCCCGCACGGAGAGCAACTGCGGGTCACCTGGACCGGCGCCCAGAAGCATCACCGGATTCATTTGCACACCCCCGTTAAACCGATCGGTTTTATGGGCATTGTACATTGTACTCTTCTTCCGGTCAATGATTTGCAACACTCACTCCGTTCATCCACAAGGGTGCAGTCATCTTGGACGCATCAGGCGATACGAGCATCATCGTTTCGTATTAACCCACCATCAACCAAAAAGCACAGTCTCTTCAATTTATTGAAGAGACTGTGCTTTTTCATTTCAATCCATCAAACCTGTGCCGATCAAACCCAGAAATGGAGTCCATTTGCCGTGTTAAGCGTGACACCGTACGTGAGGTACAGAAGCCAAATTCCAGTTATAAGTTGGAAAAAAGCGAGTGATTTCACCCAGAACTGAATTTGAGTAAAACGCGCCATAAGCTCGGAAATATAAATCAGAATCAGACCGATAAAAAGAATCATTGCTGGTTGATCGCCAGCCATTCCAAACGAGATGGTACCGAGCACACTAAGGCCAAGCAGCGGAATGGACATCCACGCTTCAGAACCGGCATCCAATCCGAGAAAACGCCTCAATCCCAAAACGACCCAATGAATGCCATAAACAGAGAATGCGACGGCTGCCATATAGAGTGGCGCTGCATCCCGATAGACCGGAAACCAGCTCAAACCAACCATGAGATACGTTCCAGTCAAGAGCTGTCCGAATCCCCCGAGTAACATTCCCCAAAGTCCAAGCATTTTCTCATTTTGCCTGGGATCTTTGGTATGTCTTGGCCCATCAAAAAGCACGCTGCCTCCTTGCACAAAATAATTGATCGATAGACTTAAAAAACCTATCGCAATTGGAAAAAATGACGATACAGGATAGTTCATTGCGCACAATCCTTTCTATATTTACTATCAAATTATATATAGGTTAAGTTTCGTGAAATGTCAACGTCGCACAGTAATTCAAGCGCCCGCAAAGGATCGAAGGGGCTCATTGTAATCCTTCTGACACTACAACTGCCCCATGCCGGCCACAATCTACAATGAAATCTGTAATCCGATGCTATTTTTCCATCAAGGATAGAGATGGCATGCAACGTGGTGGATCGGATCCAGAGATCGCAAAAGCGGTTCCTGTTCAGAACAAATGTCTAAAACAGCTGGACAGCGTTCAGCAAAGGGACACCCTTTACGGGTACTCAATAAATTCGGAGCGCGATTGCTTGTTTCCGGGAGTTTCTCCATGTACTTCATTCCGGGAGTCGCAGCTAAAAGCAATTTGGAATATGGGTGGTGCGGTTGATGAATCAGGTGATCAGAAGGTGCCAATTCCATAATTTGTCCACCATACATGACGGCAATGCGATCCCCAAAATATCTCGCAGATGCAAGGTCATGCGTGATATAGACAAATGAAATTCCCAAACGTTTTTGTAAGTCCTTGAGTAGATTCAAGATTTCCGCCCGGATGGAAACGTCCAACATCGAAATCGGTTCATCTGCCACGACAACTTTTGGACGCACCGCCAGTGCCCGCGCAATCGCGACGCGTTGCCGTTGACCTCCCGACAATTCGTGTGGAAATTTATTTTTCATCTCAGAAACCGGTGTTAATCCGACGAGCAACAAAGCTTCTTCGATCGCTTCCTCAAGTGCAGCCTTCTTTATTTTCTGGAATTTCTTTATTGGAAATGCCAGATGTTGCGCGATCGTGTGTACTGGATTCAAAGACCCGTATGGATCTTGGAATATCATTTGTATATTTTTCCGTTGCTCGTGAAGGGAGCGACCTTTCACATGTGTAATATCCTTTCCCGCCAACATGATTGTCCCATCATTTGGCTCTAACAATCGCACCAAAGCTCTTCCAATCGTCGTTTTCCCACTTCCTGATTCACCAACGATCGCCAATACTTCACCTTTATTTAATGAAAAACTGACGCGTCTAACAGGGACAATCTCATTTCGCTTTAGATTGGATGCAACCGAGAATCGAACGACGACTTGATCTGCTACCAAGACGTGATTTTCGTCAATCATGATGCCCCTCCTTGTCAAGAACATGATGACATGCAATTTCATATGTCCCATATGTTTTCAATTCTGGCGTTTGCGCCGAACATATCTCGCTCTTATAACGGCAGCGAGGATGAAAAGAACAACCCTCAGGGAGCTTTAGCAGATTGGGTGGACCTCCAGGAATCCCCTCGATCACGATATTGCGGTTCGCCAACTTGGGAATGGCATTCCATAGACCTTCTGTGTAGGGATGATGTAAACTCATGCGATCTTCTAAAGAGTGAGAATCAGTAAACTCTACGATTTGACCAGCGTACATGATGGCAATTCGCGTAGCCAATTCCGATACAAGACTAAAATCGTGACTGATAAAGAGGATAGAAAAATGAACCCGCATTTGAATGTCGCGAATTTGATCCATGATGGAGCGTTGAACAACGACGTCGAGTGCCGTAGTCGGTTCATCCATAATCACTAATGACGGTTCCAGCGCGATCGCGATTGCAATCACAATACGTTGGCGCATGCCACCTGATAATTCATGTGGATAACTTTTTAAATAACGCGGATCAATGCGAACGAGTTCACACAACTCTAGTGCACGTTCTTTTGCTTCCAAACGCGTAAGATGAGGTCGATGACTCTTCAATGTATCGATCACTTGCGCTTCGACAGTCATTACAGGATTCAAAGCGTTCATGGCACTTTGAAAAACCATTGAAAAGTGACTCCACCGAAATTTTCTCAGTTCCTCGGGAGATAGCAGATAAATATCTTTTCCCAGTATGCGAACCGTACCATGCACAACGCGAGCAGCGCCTTTGAGCATCCTTAAAATAGCGTAGGCCATCGTTGACTTGCCTGAACCCGATTCTCCGATAAGACCCATAATTTCATTCGGATACAGGGAGAAACTCACATCGCGAACAGCGATGACATCACCCTTCGCTGTTTCATAAACAACGGTCAAATGATCCACTTCGAGGATCGGAGTCTGCCTTTCCATTGTTTCAGATGTTTGCATTAGACTCCCTCCTTTTTATCCTGGCTTTTTTCTTATTCAAACTATCACTACGCAAGCGAGGGTTGGTTAGTTGGTCAATGCCAAAATTCATCAGTGCAAGACTCATTCCAAAAAGAGCAATGGCCAATCCCTCGGGAAGCAACCACCACCAAGCTCCCATCAAGAGGGCGCCACCTGAGTCCGACCAATAAAGCATCGTTCCCCAACTCACGACACTTACATTTCCAAGCCCCAGAAATTCCAATCCTGCCTCAGCCAAAATGGCACCCAATGTTCCAAACATAAAATTACTGATGATAAGGGAGAGCATATTCGGAACAATTTCCCACACCAAGATACGCAATTCTGATGAACCGCCCAATTTGGCAGCACTTATAAAATCCCGATTCCGATAGGTGAGCGTTTGAGCTCGCAAAACGCGCGCCCCACCCGCCCACCCAGTCAACCCAATTACGAATACGATGACCCATGGACCTGCTGAATGGACGTACGATGAAATGACAATAATCAACGGGAGACTTGGAATCACTAAAAATACATTGGTTATGGTGTCAAAGATGCGATCCATCCAGCCACCGCGATATCCTGGATACATTCCAATCAAAACGGAAAGCACCGTGGATATCAGGCCGGCTAAAAGCCCAATCGATAATGAAGTTCTTGCGCCCCAGACAAACTGGGAAAATACATCCTGTCCATTTCCAGTGGTACCGAGCCAGTGCTGCAAACTCGGGGGCGTAAGGGGAACAAAATTGTTATCGTTTGGATTATAAGGAGTCAAAACTGGCGCTAAAATTGCAATCAATGAAAAAAAAGTAAATATGATAATTCCAGTTTTTGCTCTAGTATCCTTCAAAAAGTTCCGTATCGCTTGAACCCCTGGGAAAGTACGTAAACGGTTTGATTTGCTGTCGTTCTGTATACTCACGATCTACCTGCTCCTCCCTTTTTCACGCGAGGATCTAATTTCCCATAGAGCATTTCAACAATAAAGTTAGCGAGTAAAACAGAGACTGCAATAATTAGAAAAAGACCCTGCATCAAAGGATAATCTTCGTTTTGCACCGCTGTAACCAGCTGATAACCAATGCCGGGATAAGAAAACACACTCTCGACAAGTACAGAGCCGCCAACGACAAACCCCAATGCCATCCCAAACCCTGTCAAACTAGGTAACATTGCATTTCTCGCCGCATACATATACTTCAATCTTTTTTGTGTAACACCTTTGGCTTCAGCAAATACAACATAATCTTCGCCTAAGGTATGAATCATGTTATTTCTCATTCCAAGCAGCCAGCCACCGAGTGCAGTAACGATCATGGTTGTAGCCGGAAGAATCGCGTGATCAAGCACATTTCCGATAAATGCCGGATGGAGAGAGGGACTCAAGGTGGCCGAATACGAATGAGCAGTGGGAAACCAACCTAAGGAAAAACCGAAAATATAGAGTAAGAGAAGCGCTAACCATTGATAAGGTATTGCAGAGGTAAAGGTTGTCACCACGGGAAGAAGTGTATCTGCCATTCCCCCCCTCTTCCAAGCAGCAAAAATCCCAAGCAATACACCGAGAATCGATGACACAACCGTTGCCGTTCCCGCTAAGCCTAACGTCCACGGCAAACTATTTTCAATTACACTGATGACTGGTACAGGATAATAAGTAATTGATAATCCAAATTGACCATGAATCATATTTTGAACATAAGTTACATATTGCTGCCACAGCGGCTGATGACTGATTCCAAATTGCAATTCAAGAGAGTGCAGCACCAATGGATTCAAGCGACCTTGATATCTGGTGATCATTACCTCTGCTGGATTCCCGGGCATAAACCGCGGCAATAAAAAATTGATTGTTATGGCCGCCCATAAAGAGAGGATAAAAAAGCCAAACCGCTGTGCAAAGTAACGCATAAACAGAGCCTCCTCAATCATTGGGGTAGAGGAAAAGCGAACCTTCCCTCTACCCATTTGTCTTATCTAGGGCGCAATTGGGAAAGAATGATCCCATTGGATGGTGAGACCCATGGTGATCCTTGAGCATACGGATTTGAAGCGCTTGGCCAGCCTACAAAGTTCTTGGTGCTGTATTCATTCCAACCCACACCGTATACGAGGGGAATATACGGGAGGGATTTCACCATTGCATTCTCTAGGACATACACATCTTGCTGTTGTTTTTTTACATTGCTCGTGTGTTCATAGTTGTAAAGTGCTTTTGTGGTCAGTGGATTGTTCCAATGATCCCAGTTGTTTATTCCATTCGGTTGGTAGAGGCTCTGATACATATAGAATGGCGTAGGTCCAGAACCGCTCCAACTCATTCCCAATTGAAAATGTCCGGTTGATAGATTTTGATAGTACGCGCCAAAAGCCAGTTGCTGCACCTGCACTTTGATGCCAATACTTGATAACTCACTTGCAACGATTGAGCAATCAGCATCCCAATCCGTCCATCCACTGACGACATCCAAGGTAAAGGAGAGCGGTTGACCACTCTTGGACTCAAAAATACCTTGAGCATTCTTTTTGAATCCGGCATGTTCCAGAATTTTAACGGCTTGTGTCGGATTGTACTGAAACTGCGTAGGCAGCTTAGGGTCTGTCCAAGCTTTGGCTGCTGGAGGGAGAGCATACCCCGTAGGTGTCGCAGGCGGTTCATAGCCATACTCACCTAGCTGAGAAACTTTTTGTCGATTAATCGCTAAACTGATTGCTTCGCGCACCGGTAACTGTTTTAATAGGGGGTCTTGTAAATTGGTGTAAATCATATTTGCTCCCCCGAAATCTGAGAACCAATATTGATTGTAGGGACTCCTGTTTGAGTACACTTGAGCGATGTGAGGAATAAACAGACCTGTCCAGTCAATTTTCCCCTGTATAAGGGAAAGGGTCGTGCTTTCATTCCCCGAATAGGCAGGGAAATCAACCCGTTTTACTTTAGGCTCGCCATTCCAATAGACTGGGTTTGCCATAAACTGGTACATCTCCGGTGTAAATGACACCAAAATGTAGGGACCCGTTCCCATTGGATGAAGATTTAACGATTTGGTTGGATCAGATACATTCTTCCAAACACGTTGAGGAACAATGTAAGTGGTCCCAAGAATGTAATATTCATACGCTGAGTTTGGGGATTGAAACGTAAATTGAACTTGATACGGTCCATTTGCTTTAACCCCAGAAATCACTTTCCAAATTTGGCTGCCATCTAATTGGGGGAATTTTTTTAGCAGATCAAAGGAAAATACAACATCCTGCGACGTCATGACACTTCCATTTGACCACTTTACATTATGCTTAAGATTAACCGTCAACACTTTGGCGTGATCAGACCAAACAAATGACTGCCCAAGTAAGGGCACTGCTTGACCCGATGGATTAAAGTAGAACAGAGGTTGATAGATTAACCCGAGCGTTCCTTGAAGCGCACTCGAAGAGAAAGGACTAAAGTTTTCCTGAAACTGTCCCCCTTGTCCTGGTACCATAATCAAAGGAGATTGCTGGCTACTCGATGATGCAGCCAAGGTATCTGGCGCAACGCCGATCATTGAAAGCGTTAACAGCGCTGCTGCACTGTACACCAACTTTTTCTTCAACATTTTACTTCCCCCTTTTATTTTCTGACTACGATTGCTTGCACCAATCGACAAGAATACGTTTTCGCATGCATTCACATACCACCCACCTCCTTAAATATTTCGAAATCTAAACGATTCGATTTAAGGTCATTAAAATATGATGGTCTTGATGAACCTGTTCATGGCTCCATGTACAAGTGATTCTTATCCCATCACCCATACTCTCTTCGGAACTAGATGCGCCTGTTACGGATACGGTCCAGCCTGAGGAGATGCAAACGATGCCGCTCTCACCTGTTGCCCGTAATCCTAGTGTCACCACTTGATCGCCTGCTTGTTTCTGGAAAATTTCCATTGTGCTATAACGAAGAACAAGCGTGCCAATTTGTAGCATAAACGGCAACATGAGCCCACTTCGCGCAGGCACTTGTACCAGCGCCTGGTCAAATAGAATTTCACCATTCGCTTTCATTTGAGTCCATGCAGGTTTTTCATCCATATTGAGCAGAGAAAGAAACGATCCGCGCTCTCCTCGCCTCATGGTCGCATGAACTCTTGAATGTGTACAAGAGACAGATGCACGAATCCCCATTTGATCAGCGATTTCCTTTAGTACATCAATTTGATACTGATATTCATGCAGCATTCCAACACCTAAAAGCATTAGGTTTCCACGTTCGATTCGTTTGTAAAGCGCCGTGCATACTTGAGGTTCGTCTTTCGACGTAGCGATGATTTCATGGTCTGGAATTCCGTACATTTTCAGATGTACACGGCAGAATGTCGACGGATGTCCTCGAAAATCAACAAGCTGATAACCATATTCCTCGTTCCCCATCTCAATCTGAATCGCGTCAGCAAGAATTCGACAAGGACGTCCATTCAGATCGTATTCGGGCAAAAATGGACTGAGGCACAGTTTTCCACCGGATTTTGCGTAATCTAGTAACTTCTGTTGTACTTCTGCCTCCATACAGCGTGTCGTTCCCACCCAAAGTGTAGGGTATTCTTTTGAATCTAACTGTCCCTCCTTCAGCAGATCAACTGCGTCATAGGTAAGATTGGCGGCCGCCAGCAATCGCCACAACCCATCGAACACATAATTCTCCCGTATAGAAGTTACCTCCTGAATCATTGTTTTCACTGCGGCAGAAGGAGGCCAATCCGTTTCCGTCATGTAATAGGGAGAATAGAATCCAATATGTGTATCAACCTCCTTTTTTGCCAAAACCAGATCCTCATGAACACTGGAGATCATTCGACCAAGATCTTGGGCTGTTGCATACCCTTCTCTCCGCGACCCATCCGACGCAATAGGCGCTTGCCATTCATGTCGAGTTCCAAACAATCCAATGTCTTCAGGGTTATCCCCTGCACAAAACATGTAGTAATTTAATGCGTTCATTCCGTGACTAATACACAATCTCGTCAGAAGGTTCATATCAGAAGAAGAAACCGTCGGACGATCAGATAATCGACCAGACTGAAATTCTGCAGAAAAGATAGGTTGCTCTTTGGAACTAATGCACGCAGTCAATACCGTACTTAAAATGATGTCGTGAAAATTATCGTACGTAATGTGGCCTGGGTAGAAATCACCTGCAACACAGCAGTCATGTAAGAGCGCAGCCGTCCTTAACTGACTGATACCAATTGGATAATCCGTTCCACGGCTATAAATCGATAAGTCTTTAAACCCGTGCACGTTAATGACTGTCAATGCGTTTATGCCGTTTTTCCGAACAAGCTCTTGAAGATGAGAAACATAGGTGGAATATTCCATTCTGCAAAATTCCGACCACATGAAATGATCGCTTAGACTTTGCTCTTCTTCGCTAAATTTCTCCAAAGAATCTGACGCTTGATTTAATAACTTCCCTGACTGCGACAAGCGATTCTCTTCTACAAAAGTACGATACCGTTCCATCGTAAGAGGATGGAAGTCTGCAGAATTTGTTACCCATTGCAGCATACCAATCTCGTTGTCTAGCTGAATCATCACAATGGGCCCAGAGCGATCCTCCATCAGCGGCCGAATTTGTGTTAGTACAGCATCATACCAGTCTCGTACTAACTGTAAAAAGACAGGATGTAGATAGGAGACAAGCCGAGCGGGATGAAGATTGCCCGTTATCGTCCGAGCAATGACCTCAGAATAGTTTTCAATGATCCATTCGGGTATTCCTTCTCTTTTTAGCTCTGACATCACGTAAGGTCCGGGTCTCACCATGACTTTGAATCCGATTTCATCGCAGAGTTTCAAAAAGTCAAGCAAATTCCGTCTGGGATGCGTTTTCCCTGTAAAATCAAACTTGCCTTGTTCCGGTTCATGCCACAACCAAGGAACATATGTACTGACAAGGTTAAACCCTGCTTCCTTGATTTGAAGAAGACGATCACGCCATTGTTCAGGATCAACTCGAAAATAGTGACACTCCGCGCCAAATAAAAAGGTTGGGTTGTCGTCAATAAAAAACGCGCCATTTTTTATCGTAAGCATGCTATACACCCTCTCACTACATCTAAAATCGAGATTTCTTTACACGATCATGTAGAATCTCGAATCATCAGTTGGGTAGATAAAACAACCGGCTCAATTTTGGAATCTCCATTTAACGCCCTGAACAGAATCTGCGTCGCGACAATACCTAACTCATACATAGGCTGATGGACAGAAGTAAGTTTAGGTACTGTATATTGACTCAGTCGTATATCATCAAAACCAGCCAAGGCAATATCCTGCGGAATCTTAAGTCCTAGTTCGGAAAGCGCTCTCAAAAGGCCGATCGCCATCTCATCATTTGCTGCAAAAATAGCATCCGGCAATTTATCTGAACCACCGAGCGACAATCCTAAAGCGTAGCCGCTTTTCTCTGTAAAATCGCCAGCAAAAATCAATCGGGAATCAACGGCCTTACCTTGACTTTCCATAGCTTTTTTATAGCCATTAAAGCGCAATTGGTTATCAAACGAACGTTGCGGTCCGCCGACAAAAGCAATGCGTTGATAACCTTTTTCAATCAGATGCGAGACCACTTCATAAGCGCCCCCCTCATGATCGGAAGTGACTCGATATACATATGGTAAATCGATGTCTCGATCTAAAAGCACAATCGGTAGACTGGGGGAGGCCACTCTACGAATAAACGATTCTTCAATGTATGGATCGAGAATGATTGCCCCGTCCACACGATTTTCAAGAAGCAGTCTCTTTAAAGCAACTCCCTTCCCGCCTATAGAACAGGAAATAATCGGACTATAGTCATAAGCCAATGCAACATCTTGTACTCCCGTCACTAATTCTGAATAAAACGGTCCCCCTAGATCATGAAGCAATACGGCCATGGTTTGCGTGCTCTTCATTTTAAGATCACGCGCAATGCCATTGGGACGATAGCCTAATTGATCTACAATTTCGAGGATTTTCCGTTTTGTCGTTTCCTTGACTCGCGGGTCATGTTTAAGTGCGATTGAGACAGTCGATACTGATACGCCAGCAGCGTTTGCCACGTCTTTAAGTGTCGCCATTACCGAACTCCTCACTACGAATCCCGCAATCGAAACGATTCGATTACGGGATTATCATAATTGTGGAGCGACTCTATTGTCAATAGAAAATTTAATCTTGAAGACTGCGAGTCAAAAATACACACGCAGTATACGCGCTAAGGTACGTGAGTGAGCATTTTTGACGCAGACGCGCAAATGCGCCGAAGAGTCTTAATCTCTTATCGAACTTCCCCCTACTAGAAATTTGTAAGCCACGCTGAAATTTTCCCGAGTTCTCCCGAAGCAAGTAAGATTCCCATCGCAACCATGACGAGTCCACCGACTTGGCTAATGCGCAGGCTGTAGCGCGTAAGCCAGCGGACGGAACCAAGCGTCGCCGCCATGGCGAGAAACGGAATGGCAAAGCCGAGCGCATAAGCGAGCATCAGCCAGCCACCTGCAATACCACTGGTAGCTGTCATCGCGAGCACGGAGGCGAGAATCGGTCCCACACACGGTGTCCATCCGGCAGAAAAGGCGAGCCCCACGAGAAACGCGCCAAACGGCCCCGACGGCTTTACTGACAGGTGCCAGCGCTTCTCAAACGCGAGTTGTGAAATCCGATAAGAAAAAAGCAGCCACAACCCCATGAGCGCGATCAGAATACCGCCATAAACACTGATTTGGCTGCGGTATTGCGAAAACAGACTACCAAGAAGTGAAGCGGATGCACCGAGCGCGACAAAGATCACAGAGAATCCGAGAACAAAAAACAAGGTGTTCGTGAGTGCGCGACGACGCACACCTGCTTGTTCCGATCTTTGTCCTGGCAAGAAGGAGACACCTGTCAAATACGAGAGAAAAGACGGATATAAAGGCAGACTGCAGGGTGACGCAAAGGAGACAAGTCCTGCGACGAAAGCGATCCAAAGCCCCGGAAAATTCATAGGTTCATCCCTTTTCGAGCTGATTCAAAAGAGAATCAAGCGTCCCTTCTGAGATTCGCCCTGTCACGCGATCGACGATGACCCCTTTTTGATTCACAAAGAATGTCGTGGGAATCGAGACAATGCGATAGGCGCTTGCCGCCTTTGCTTGTACATCTGCCAAAACCGTGTACGGAATATGATAGTGCTTGATAAAACCAATCGCTGCCGGCGGAGAATCAGCCGAGGTCATATTGACGCCGATAAACTCAATTTTACCTTTGTATTTTTCTGCCGCCTTAACAAAACCTGGAGCTTCCGCGTTACACGGAGGACACCACGACGCCCAGAAATTGAGTACATACAATTTTCCCGAGAGAGACTGCCAAGAAAACGGTGCATTGGTCGTGAGCGTATTGAGTGTGAGCGGAGGTGCCGTATACCCCATTTCCGGGCTGACAGCCGGCCCTGGACGGTAGAAAATTCCTGCTAGGATGGCGCCTGCCAGAACAAGAAAGAGTACATACGTTGAATATTTACGTTTCATCAGTACGCCTGCCTTTTTCGAATCTGCTCATTTAGCGCCGCGAGTTGATCGAGCGACTGGCGCATATGCGCCCCAAACCAAGAAATTTCACCATCGATCAATCGTACATCACACTCCGGATAGAGCGCCTTGTATCTTGAGATGTGTTGCTCTTTGAACGGATACGGTTCGGAACTCAAGAAGACCACGTCAGGTTGGCACGCGCGGATCTCCTCAGGGTTGATCGTCGGGTAGTGCACATCCGCGGTCGACAGCACATTTTCCCAACCTGCCTCCTGTAAAAGGGAATCGATAAACGTGTCGCCTCCGACCGCCATCGTTGGCGACTCCCAGATCAGGTACGCATAGCGCAGAGATACAGGGGTCATCCGGCTGAGTCGTAAGCGAATCTCCTCCACGAGTTTCGCAGCTTCGCTTTCGCGATCACACATCGCGCCGATCTGCCCGATCATCCTAAGCGCGTCATCCGGCGTTCTCACGTCAAATACGTACACCGGGTACCTCGTTTCTAGCGCAGCGATGATCTCCGGCGTATTCTCCTCTTTCACCGCGAGAATCAGGTCTGGCTGTAAGGCGTCAATGCGCGACTCATCGACCTTCTTCGTTCCCCCGACGTTTTGCGCTCGCTTCACCTCTCCGGCAGGATGAACACAAAATCGCGTGCGTCCGACAACCTCGTCCTGCAGCTTGAGCGCAAAGAGCGTCTCTGTAACGGACGGGCAGAGCGAAACCACCCGCGTTGCGGGGCGATCGAGCCTGACGGTGCGCCCTACATCATCGATATGCTCCACGCTCGCACCCCCTTATCTCCATAACGTCCTGAAATCAGTCACTCAGATTGGCAATCTCCAAAACAGGCACTTCATCACGATACGGGAAATTGAAGATGCGCGCGTAAAAATACAGTTCCGCTGCGAGTGAGTGCGTGATGTTTTCCGCGCGAATAAAACCATGCCCTTCGCCCTCGTAAAGCACAAAGGCAACCGGGATTCCATTTTTCTTAAGTGCATTCACCATGCGCTCCGCCTGATTCGCCGGCACAACCTTATCCGCTGTGCCTTGAAAAAAGATCGTCGGCGCGCTCAAGCGCTCGGCATAGTGAATCGGCGAACGCGCTTCATAGACGGATTTCATTTCAGGATAAGGTCCCATCAAGCGGTCCATGTAGCGTGACTCGAACTTATGCGTCTCCTGCGCGAGCGCCTCGGCATCGCTGATCCCATAGAAACTCGCACCCGCGCGAAACACATCGTGAAACGTCAGCGCGCAGAGTGTCGTATACCCGCCCGCACTCCCGCCGCGAATAATCAGACGATTGCCATCGACCAACCCGCGTTCGACGAGCGCGCGCGCGCCGTAGACACAATCCTCGACATCTGCAACCCCCCACACGCCGAGTAGCGCATCTCGATAGGCTCGGCCATACCCGGTGCTGCCCCGGTAGTTCACATCGAGCACTGCGAACCCGCGGTTGGTGAAAAATTGAATGGCCAGCTTGAATTTTGGCGTGGCTGCGCTGGTCGGCCCCCCGTGGCTGATGACCAATAGCGGCGGTCGCTCATCGCGCAGTCCTTCATACTCTGCGTTTGTCGGCGGATAGTAAAAGGCGTGCGCCGTATGCCCGTTTGTCGTCGGATAGGAAATCGCTTCCGGGACAGAGAGATGCGCTTCGGCAAACGGCAGCGAGGTCGACGTCGCGAGCTCGACATAGGTTGACGTATCGGAAGAAAAATAAACGAGCGCAGTGGGCTTTTTCGTTGAACCGCCTAAAAAGACCGCATGGTGTGCATCCGCTGCCACATTGGAAATCACGTCATATGGAACATCCTGCGTCATAAACGCAAGCGTCTTAAGATCGACTGTCGCAAGATAGGAGCGATTCGCGCGAGAGTATGTACAAATCAACGTGTCGCGCGAGAGAAACCCGTAGGTGGACATCCCAAACACCCACTGCGGTAGACCGAATTCCGCCTCATGCGGCGCGATCGCAACGACCGCATCGCCTTCTAAGCGGTACAGATTCCACCAATTCGTTCGATCAGAGACAAAATAGAGTACGCCATCGGGGCTAAACTCAGGTTGAAAAATGGATTCCCCTGCACCGCCTGCCACGATGCGCGGTACCGCGACGAATCCTCGATCATCGATTTCCGCACAGGTGAGCGTCGTTTCATCCCACGGCATCATCGGGTGATTCCACGAGAGATACGCCAATTTCTTCCCATCGGAGGAGATGCGCGGCGAGGAATAGAAATCAGCTCCTGAAACGAGCACCTCAGGAATCCCCCGCGTTTCACCGCGCAGCGGAATACTAACGATTGAACTGACCGCCTCACGATCGCCGCGATGATCTTCCATCACCGCGATGATGCGTGCGTGCGCATCATCCACG
>NZ_LSUQ01000019.1 GCF_001642725.1 Ferroacidibacillus organovorans | reverse complement strand
CGCATGAGCTTTCCATCCCTGGCGATTTTATTGAGAATCACGATATTCACATCCACGTTCCGGAAGGAGCGATTCCAAAGGACGGCCCATCTGCCGGGATTACCATGGCGACGGCGCTCGCTTCTGCGCTGACGGGAAGGGCGATTCGCCGCGATGTCGCCATGACAGGAGAAATTACACTGCGCGGACGCGTTTTGCCTATCGGTGGGGTGAAGGAAAAATGTTTGAGTGCTCATCGCGCAGGGATACAAACGGTGCTTTTGCCGCGAGACAACGCAAAAGATATGGAGGATATTCCAGAAACGGTTCGTCAACATCTGAATCTTGTGTTCGTTGAGCATATGGATCAAGTGTTGGAAAACGCGTTGCGGGATCAAATGTAAAAATGATTATTAAAGCAGCAGAATTTCTCACATCAGCCGTTACCAAGGAACAGTTTCCGGAAGCGGATCGCCCAGAATTGGCGATGGTTGGACGCTCAAATGTCGGAAAGTCATCACTCATTAACCGCATGCTAAATCGTCGAAGACTCGCGCGCACATCAGCAACGCCTGGCAAGACGCAGACGCTCAATTTTTATGATATCAACCAGACCTTTCGCTTGGTTGATCTTCCAGGTTATGGGTATGCTAATGTGAGAAAATCGATACGCAGCGAGTTTGGACCGATGATTGAAGGCTATCTTACAGATCGAGAAACGCTTGTGTGGGTCATTCAACTGATCGATATCAGGCATCCTCCGAGTGCTCTCGACTGCGATGTTTCCGCTTATTTACAATCCATTTTTTATGAACGCCACGTGATTGCGGCAACGAAAGCTGATAAAATAGCGCGTGGTGCCTATGCGCGACAGCAACACGTCATTCGCAAGGACTTGCATCTCGAAGCTGATCATCCCATTTTTTTGACATCTGCCGACTCGGGGTATGGAATTGATGCACTTTGGGAACATGTTGAAGGGCGTCTGAGTAAAGGTCAAAGTGATGTGGGGGATCTTTTGTGATCCCCCGCCGCAGTCCTCTCAGAGCGTAGATTGCTTCGCAGGACGCTCACCTTGTTTCTTTCTGGAATGCGCACGCTCCTGACCTGAGAATTCTGCGGTCAACATACCTGCGACGATCAGAAAACCACCAAAGATAGAAAACAGGGTTAGTGATTCTCCGCCGTACCAAACGGCGACGAGCGCCGCAAACACAGGTTCCAGTGAAAAAATGAGCGCGGTTTTCGTTGGCGTAGTATAGCGTTGAAATGCTGCTTGAGCAAAGTAGGCGATGACGGTGGCCAAGAGTGAGCAAATCAGCAGGGCGATCCAGACGGTTGGTACGGTGAGTGAAGTCGCGATAAGGTGGAGTGATTCGCGCATAAAAAGCGATGAAAATTCGCTCAACACTCCAACGAACAGAATTTGTACAGCGGCGAGCGTGAGTGGGTCGTGCTCACGCGCGTGTTTGGCCATCAAGACGATCTGAATCGCAAATGCGATCGCGCAAAGTAGTGTGAGAAAATCGTCGATGTTTACAGTGCCTGAACGAATACCGGAGAGTAAAAAAAGTCCGAGTGTCGCTATCCCGACGCCGATAAACGCGCCGCGCGGTGGTTTGTGGCGGAGTAGGAAAATTGAAAAGATTGGCACCAGCGCGACACATAGTCCTGTGATGAGACCTGATTTGGCAGCAGTGGTATGCATGAGTCCGAGCGTTTGAAAGGCGTAACCTGCATAGAGCCAAAAACCGAGGATGAGGCCGTTTTTCCACAAGGAGAACGTCCGCAACGCAGCCCTTCCACGCTTTAGCAGCAGCGCCGCGAAGAGCAGAATGACGCCCGCCGATAAAAAGCGTATGGCGAGAAATGCAAAGACGGGAATGTCTTTAATGGCGTCTTGCACGACGACAAATGTTGCACCCCAGACAAACGTAACCAATACGAGTACCCAATCGGCAAGAACACGGTTCAACCCTTTCACCTCACGCGCTATTGTGTCATTCGTAAAGCTACTCGTCAACACTTTTGCACAGAAGTGATAGGAACCGTTCACATCGATTGGACAACCAAATTCGACAAGATGTTATAATATATTGTGGAACGTGAGAAACTTGAATTCATGTTCGTTCTCATCTTGTTTATTATTACGGAATAAATCCGAGTTGGAGATGTTCTATTGTGAGCCTTGTGGCCCTGAGCCTTAACTATCGAACGGCGCCCGTGGAAGTGCGGGAGCGGTTCGCAGTCCCTGAAGATCAGGTTGGTGAACTCGTCTCTGAACTTCACGAGATGCAGGGCATCCATGAGGTTGTGCTGCTTTCCACCTGCAATCGAACGGAACTCTATGCTGATGTTGAGCAGCCAGGACCTGCCATCGCAAAGTTTATTGGTTATCTTTCACGCTTTGGTGAAATGGATCAAGAGACGCTTTCGAGACTGCTGAACCGCTATCAAGAACGGGACGTGGTGGATCATCTCCTGCGGGTCGTATCAGGACTCGATTCTATGGTCATCGGCGAAACGCAGATTCTTGGACAGGTTCGCCAAGCCTATCTGATCGCACAAGACCACTTGGCAACAGGGCACCTCATGAATTACGCCATGCGCTCGGCAATCTCGTTTGGAAAACGCGTGCAGACAGAAACGATGATTGGACAGGCGGCTGTTTCTGTGAGCTACGCGGCTGTATCGCTTGCGAGAAAAGTGTTCTCAACCATGAGCGGGAAAACCGTTTTGGTCATCGGCGCCGGAAAGATGAGTGAATTGACGCTGACGCATCTTCGCGCAAACGGCGTCGCAAAAATTGTTGTGGTCAATCGCACGCTTGAAAACGCCCAAACGCTCGCTTCTGCTTTTGCGGGGATTGCGCGTCCCTGGGAGCAATTGGCGGAATCTCTCGCAGAAGCGGACATTGTCATCAGCGGAACGGGTGCAAAAGGGTACGTTCTCACAGAAACGATGGTGTCGACAGCCCTTCGCTCTCGGAAACGTCGCCCGCTCTTTATCATCGACATCGCGGTGCCAAGAGACGTCGATCCGAGTGTCGCTCAGCTGGATGGGTTGTATCTCTATGACATTGATGATTTGCAAGGGATGGTGGCAGAAGGATTTGCGCTGCGGCATCACGAGGCGAGTCAGGTTGAACAGATGATCGAAGATGAACTCATCGCGTTCGCCAAGTGGCAGGCAGAGCAACAGGTTGTGCCGCTCATTGCAGAGCTTCGCGAAAAGTCGTTCGCCATTCAGGCGGCGGTAATGGAAAGTCTGCAACATAAATTGCCGGATCTCGATGAGCGCCAAGTTGACGTGCTTAGAAAACACACGTCAAGCATTGTGAATCAGTTGTTGCGCGATCCGATTGCGAGCATCAAGGAAATGGCGAAAGAACCGGGCGGCGGCGATGCATTGCGAACGTTTGCGCGCATCTTTGATCTGGTCGCGCCACCCGATGAGACACACGGTGTTGATCAGACTTTCTTGCAAAAGACGAACACATCTTCTGATTCAATGAGGACACACTCACTGACGCAAGCGAGTGTCCTTGCGACAAAATCTGAATCCGGTGAGACGCCCCGTTCGCGCGTTTCACCGACGCTCGCGTGAGATGCTCATTGAACTGGCGTCCCCCTATGCGTACGCCGCCATTTTGAGCTGTTATGGCGTGAGTCTAACGTTGTTTTTTATTGATTTTCTTCGCGATAACAAACTTGCGAACCGCGTGGGTCTTTTCACGCTTGGCGTCGTCTGGGTTCTTGAGACGGTAATTCTTAGTCAGCGCGTATTAGCGCAACACGCTTTGCCGCTCTATTCCTATGTCCAGGCAACCCTGTTTTTTGCCTGGCTCTTAATCAGTTTATCGGTTGCGATCAGTCTCTTTTCGCGCATCGATTTTTTTACACTTTTCGTCAATCTGTTTGGTTTCTTGCTTGTGGGCTTTGACGCGATTGTGCATGGTCATTTGGCGACGGCTGTCCCGCAACAAGGCGATCTACTGGTGCTTCATATCTCCGTGTCGATTTTATCGTATTTGCTCTTTTCTGTATCAGCGATTTTTAGCGTGCTCTACCTTCTTGAGGATACAGCGCTGCGAAAAAAACGGTTTGCGAGTGGTCCTTTTCGCAGGTTGCCGGCGCTTGAAAGACTCGATGTCTATGCGTATCGAACTGCGCTTGTCGGCGGGCCGCTTTTATTGATTGGCATGTTGATCGGGGCGATTTGGTACGCCATGCTTACGCGTCATTTTTTGTGGCTTGATCCAAAGCCGATTGCGTCAGGACTCTTGTTAGTCCTTTATTTCATCTATTTGTGGCTGCGCGGCACCGAGCGAATCAGCGGTCGCCGCGCAGCGTGGTTTAACTTGATTTCTTTTGTTGGCGTCCTATTGAATTTCTTGGTGATCGGTGAATTCATGTCAGCGTTTCATCGCTGGTAAAGCATATGGGCAAGGATACAGCATGTGCAGGGGAGGATTACACTTGAGAAGGCTGCGTGTAGGCACAAGAAAGAGTCAACTCGCCACGACACAGACGGGCGATGTGGTTGCAGCGCTTAAAAAGGAACGACCGGACCTTGACATTGAGACGGTTGAAATTGTGACCCGAGGAGATCAAATTCTCGATGTCTCCTTATCCAAAGTGGGTGGGAAGGGTCTTTTCGTCTCGGAGATTGAGAAGGCGCTTCAAGAAGGTGTCATCGATCTGGCCGTACATAGCGCAAAAGACGTTCCGGCGATCCTCGCACAGGGGCTCGTCATTGGGGCGATCCCAGCGCGTGAAGATGCGCGCGATCTTTTGATCGTAAAACACGGTCAGTCCCTTTTGGAACTTCCGGAGGGTGCCCGTGTAGGGACGAGTTCCCTTCGTCGACGAGCGCAACTTTTGGCGATCCGCCCAGACCTTGAGATCGTGTCTCTACGCGGAAACATTGACACGCGTCTGCGAAAGTTGCAGGATTTGGATGCGATCGTACTCGCCGCGGCCGGGATTCGCAGAATGGGATGGCTAACTGAGAATCGCGTTTCAACGACGGGCGTGGCGTATGAGGCCACGCCGCTCACGCCGTTTGAGTGTGTCCCAGCAGCGGGGCAAGGGGCGCTCGCCATTGAGTGTCGCGAGCAAGACACAGAAGTGCGAGAACTGCTTGCTGCCCTTCACGATCGTGAAGCGGCACGCTGTGTGACGGCTGAGCGCGCGTTTTTGGCAGAGGTTGGCGGCAGTTGCCAGGTTCCGGTTGGCGCATACGCTACACCTTCATTCTCCCGCTTGAATCTTACGGCGATGCTCGCGGATGCGAGTGGAAATGTAGTCCTGCGCGGTGCGTTGATGGGTGAAGATGCGCGCGAACTTGGGCGAGAATTGGCCGCGCGCATGCTCGCGAGCGGTGGCGATCGCTTGTTATCGATGGTTGGAGAAGTTTGAGATATGAAAGGGATGCGGATCGCCCTGACACGCCCTGTTGAAACAAGTGCGAATTGGTCTGGCGCCATCCGCAAAGGTGGCGGGTATCCGTTGCACTTTCCGCTTGTTGAAATCCGCTTGCTTCCCGTCGATCGACTCGTGCCGGATCAGGCATTTTTAATCATTTTTACGAGTGTGAATGCGATCCGCGCCCTGATGCAGGATGCGCGCATGCTGAATGCCATCCGGCATATTCCTGTCGTAACGGTTGGCAGCGCGTCCTGCGCAGCGGCAAAACAGGCTGGGTTTTACACCGTTCATGAGGCAGAAACGAAACGCGCAGAGGGCGTCTTCTCGTGGATTGAGGCGCGCTTTTTACACGGACGTGGGGAGCGCATCGTATATCCGCGCGGGAACTTGGCGGATGATGAGCTTGCGAATCGTCTCACGGCGGCTGGCTATCAGGTCGTGGCGCCGATTTTCTATGAGACAAGAGCACTTTCTGCGGAGGGTCTACTCACCGCGGCACGGCGGGGGCGAATCGATGTCGTCACGTTTGCGAGCGGCTCGGCGGTTACTGCTTTTGCGGCAGGGTGGCATACCGAGCGGATGCGGGTGTGGCTAGATGGGCGCCTGCAATTTCTCTCGATTGGCCCGCAGACGTCAAACGTAATGAGGGCGTGCAATTTGCGGGTGGATGAACAGGCGAGAGCGCCTGACAGCGCGTCTGTTGTTGCTGCGCTTCAGAGACTCGCTTTGAATAAAAAAGATGAAGCGTATAGGAGGCATGAGGATGATTGACTTTGATCGTCATCGCAGGCTGCGAAATCACCAGGGGATTCGCGCCATGGTCCGCGAAACAAGGGTGAATACGGATCAGTTGATGTTACCTCTTTTTGTGAAACACGGTGAAGGTCGCGACGCGCTCGACGCGATGCCAGGTGTGGAACACCTGTCCATCGACGCGTTGCGTCGAGAGATCCATGAACTCTCGGAACTCGGCGTTCGTTCTGTACTTTTGTTCGGGCTCCCAAAGACAAAGGATGATCTCAGTTCAGAAGCGTATGCGGAAGAGGGAATCGTACAACAAGGGATCCGGGCGATTAAGGAAGAGAATAAAGACATCGTGGTCGCAACAGATGTCTGTCTTTGCGCCTATAATCCGGCTGGGCATTGCGGGATCGTACGCGGCGAAGAGATTGTGAATGACGAGAGTTTGTCACTGCTCGCAAAAACGGCGCGTTCGCATGCGCAGGCTGGTGCGGATTTGATTGCGCCTTCAGATATGATGGATGGACGGATTGCGGCGATCCGCGAAGCGCTCGATCAAGCATCCTATCAAAACACCCCGATCCTCTCTTATTCTGTGAAGTACGCGTCAGCGTTTTATGGCCCGTTTCGCGAGGCGGCGCACTCTGCCCCGTCGTTTGGGGATCGCCGCAGCTATCAGATGGATCCGGCCAATGTGCGCGAGGCGTTTCGCGAGGCGGAGTCTGATCTGGCGGAAGGCGCTGACATGTTGATGGTCAAACCGGCCATGCCCTATCTTGACGTTGTGCGCGCGCTTAAGGAACAGTATGATGTTCCGCTCGCCGCGTATCACGTGAGCGGGGAGTACGCGATGATCAAAGCGGCGGCACAGCGCGGTTGGGTGGATGAAGAGGCGATCGTCATGGAAACGATGACCAGCTTGACGCGCGCGGGCGCGGATATCCTCATCACCTATTTCTCAAAGGATGTTGCACGCATTCTGCAAAGAGATCACGGAAATCGCCGCTAATCAGTGTGGTTTTTAGGGATGACGGGAGTGAATGTCAATGGATGAACATGTGTCAATGACACGCCGCACCGCTCGCTCGGCAGAGGCGATGAAACGCGCACAAACGTTGATTCCAGGCGGGGTGAACAGCCCGGTGCGCGCCTTTCGGGCGGTCGGGGGGACACCGCGTTTCATGACGCGTGGTGAAGGTCCGTATCTCTATGATCTTGATGGCAATCGATACATCGACTATGTCCTTTCGTGGGGTCCGCTGATTCTCGGCCACGCGCACCAGGCGGTCGTTCAGGCGATTACGGAGCAGACTGTGCGCGGGACGAGTTATGGCGCGCCGACGGAGCTTGAATCGGATCTTGCCGCCTTGATTTTGAGTGCTCTGCCATCGATGGACCTAGTTCGCATGGTCAATTCTGGCACAGAAGCGACGATGAGTGCGCTGCGTTTGGCGCGCGGGTTTACAGGTCGCTCAAAAATCATCAAGTTTATTGGTTGTTATCACGGGCATGCGGATAGCCTGCTCATCCGCGCGGGATCAGGTGTAGCGACGTTTAGTCTCCCGGACTCTCCGGGTGTGCCTCCGGAAATTGCCGCACTCACGATTTCGTTGCCCTATAACGATCTCGCGGCGGTGGAAAGCGCGTTTGCGCAGTTTGGTGAGGAGATCGCCGCGATCATCGTTGAGCCAGTCGGCGGCAACATGGGGATGGTGCCGCCAAAGGATGGCTTTTTACAGGGATTGCGCGCCGTTACGCAATCGTATGGGGCGCTGCTCATTTTCGATGAAGTGATGACAGGGTTTCGCGTACGGTTTGGCGGAGCGCAAGGGTACTATGGTGTAAAACCTGATTTGACGACACTCGGGAAAGTCATTGGTGGGGGTCTTCCAGTGGGCGCCTATGGTGGCCGCAAAGACATCATGGACCTTGTGGCTCCGGCAGGTCCTGTCTACCAGGCGGGCACGCTTTCCGGCAATCCGTTAGCTGTTGCGGCGGGTCTTGCCACGCTAAAGACACTCGCGACAGAAGGGGTCTACGAAGGGCTTGAAGCGCGTTCGGCACAGCTTGTCTCAACCTTTCTCGATGCAGGCAAAAGATATGGTTTTCCAGTCCAGGGAACCTTCCTTGGCGGAATGTTCGGGTGCTTCTTTGCTGAGCATCCAGTCACTGATTATGAGAGCGCAGCGCAGTCAGACAAGGCGCGTTATGCGTCTTATTTTCACGCGTTGCTCGATCGTAGCGTATATCTGGCGCCTTCCCACCTGGAAGCGGGGTTCGTCTCGCTCGTGCACGACGATGTGGCCTTGGCGGAAACGTGTGAAGCGATCGATTCTGCGATGCGCGCGATTCACTGACATCGTGTCTGACGATTCTGATTCGACAAAGTTTGACAGGTTCGTCATCCCGGTTTACAATTTCGTCAAACGTAGACGAACGATAAATTCCGTTGAAACGCAAGTGTGAGATGAGTGAGATGTGTGGGATCGTAGTCGCGAACGATTGCTCACGCGGTGTCCCGGGCGTCTGCGCTGATGTGCAGGCGCTTTTTGATGGTGGAGGTGCGGAGATCTTGGATACGCGTTTTGCGATTGAAGCGATGGAGGAAGAACGCAGGCGACTTGCGCGCGACATTCATGATGGCCCTGCGCAAATGTTGACGAATCTCACGATGCGACTTGAAGTCGTCAAGGAAATGCTTCGTCATCAACCCGATCACGTCTTGCCAGAAATTCTGCGGATTCAAGAGTTGATGCGCAATTCAGTGGGAGAGTTGCGGCGCTTGATCTATGATTTGCGTCCAGTTGAAATGGCGGAGATTGGACTCGCGGGGGCGCTGCGCGCGTATGGCGAGCGCTGTGTCAACCTGCTTGATCGAAATGTGACGGTTGATGTGGATGCGCTGCCGGCACTCTCGGAGGATGCATCGATCACACTCTATCGCATGGTTCAAGAATGCATCACAAATGCGGGGAAGCACGCGCAGGCGCAGACAATTTCCATTCGCGCCGAATGCGAAGAGGGCGATTTGATCCTGACGATTGCAGATGACGGTGTCGGCATGGGCGCAGGCGCGGTGACAGGTCGCTATGGACTTCTTGGCTTGCAAGAGAGAGCGAAGTTGATCGGGGCGCATGTCGCGATAGATACGGCGCCAGGGACAGGCACGACGGTGCAAATCAGACTTAAGGTTTAAGTAAAAGGACGTGAACGTCTGTGGATTCTACGATTTCAGTGTGTATTGCGGACGATCAGGGATTGTTTGTAAGCGGCATGATGGCTTTATTTCAAATATCAGATGAGATTCATGTACTAGGTACTACCAAAAATGGGTCAGATACGATTCGCTATATGATGGATCACGCCGCAGAGACGGATGTGCTCATCCTTGATATTGGCTTGCCTGATTTGTCGGGTGTGGATGTGGCTCGTGTATTGCGCGACGCATCAATTGACACGCCGATTCTGATTGTCAGCAATGACGATTCGAGTGATACGGTTCTGCGCGCAATCCGCGCGGGAATATGTGGGTATCTATTAAAAGATTGTGACGGTGAAGAGTTAAAGAACGCGGTGCGGGAAGTGTCTTTTGGCAGACGCTATATCGACAAGCGACTCTTACCGTATCTCATGGATCGGGTTCGAGGAGAAGAATCGGAAACCGTTCAACCCATACCTACGAATCCTACGCGCACACCCACTGCTTTGCCGACGGTTACGCGACTCTCGCCTGGACTTGAGGAACTCACTCCGCGCGAATTGGAGGTTCTGCGGTTGATGGCAGAAGGTCACCCTAACGATGAGATTGCAAATCGGCTGTTTATCACGCCTAAGACAGCGCGCAATCATACGACGAGCATTTTACAAAAACTCGGTGTTAAGACTAGAACCCAGGCGGTTGTGCTGGCGCTGTCCCAGGACATTTCTACAAACACGGGCATACTAGGTCTTTTTTCCTAGGAATCTATTAATAAATATGCAAGAAAAGATAGGAGAGTTTACCCTGTTGGGTGACTCTTCTTTTCTTTTATGATGAATACATGAAAAGAAAGTAGAAAATGAAAAGGGGTTGTCAGGGATGATGGATAAGATCAAAGACGGTATCGTATCGCTTACAGTATGGTCAGGCCGCGTCGCCTATTTGGCAAAACATCGCCTGCGTGATGAGTCGGGTCAGGGGCTGGTCGAGTACGGATTGATCATTGGGCTTGTCGCGATTGCGGCGATTGTCGGTTTGGGTTTATTAGGAAAAGGGTTAGGTGGCATATTTCAGAATATTTCAGGAACTTTAACTACATCGGGTAGTTGAAAGAACGTACGCAGTTGCTCTTCCATCCCCTTGGGGTTATGAGGTGAATCCTATGAACGCTGAAGTTTTATTGACCCTCACGGCATGCACGATTGCCTCGGTCACAGATCTTCGAGCGCGAAGGATACCCAATTGGCTCACAGGGGGATTCGCGTTTTTCGCGATTTTTATTGGAATGTTTCTGGATCGTTCGTTTTTATCTATGGTAGAAGGCGGATTTCTCGGGTTTTGTGCACTGTTTTTACCGTACGTATTGCGCGGAATGGGGGCTGGCGATGTAAAGCTCCTAAGCGCTGTAGGGCTTGCTGTGGGCATCTCGGGAATGGCCTATGTTTTGGTGGGGATGGCGGTGACAGGAGCGTTTCTTGCGCTGGTGATTCACGCGAACATTCCCCGTGTGTCAGCAGGATTGGGGAATCCGATTGCAACCGACCCGCTTTTGCGCGAATCGTTCGCGCCAAGCAAACCTTCGATTCCTTATGCGTTCGCCATCACGGGAGGTGTTCTCTTGTGGTGCGTAACGGATTTCACACGCTGATTCGCTCAGAAAAAGGACAAGCACTTGTAGAATTTGCGCTCGTTATCCCGCTGTTTCTATTGCTTTTATTCGGAGTCTTTGATTTTGGAAGGATCATGTGGAACGAACTCACGATCAGTGCTGCATCGCGTGACGCGGCTCGCTATGCGAGTCTTGGCGCGACGGATACACAGATTGACGCAGTGGTAGTGAGTGACTGTCCTTTTTTAATTCCGAGTCAACTCGCGATAACTGTCTCGCCTGCAAGCGGTGAGCGGATCCCTGGAAATCCGGTGACGGTTACCGTCTCTTATCCAGTTGCGATTGATCCATTTCTCTTCACGTTTCTTCCTGCAAAAATTAATTTGACGGCGCAGACGACCATGAGAATGGAGTGAACACGGTGCGGATTCTTCGAGAGGAAAAGGGAAATGTAGCCATACTGTTTTCACTCTCTCTCGTGAGTTTGCTCGGATTCACAGGACTTGTCACAGATTTTGGAACCGTGTATGTAGAGCGCCAAGCGCTTTCAAATGCTGTAGACGCCGGCGCATTGGCAGGTGCGGCTGCATTTTTAGGCGGAATGTCTGCAATGACACAGGCGGCAGATCAATATATGACAGAGAATGGAGAACCTATTGGAACTGTATCCTTTGACGCTGCGACGAATACGGTCACCGTGCAAAGTGAAAAACTTGTTCCGCTCTATTTTGCTCGCGTTTTTGGGGTCAATCAGGCGTCCGTTTCAGCAGTTTCGCACGCGCAGGCGCAAACCTTGATTGGTGGAACCGGATTTGTTCCGATCGGCGTCGTTCAACAAAGTTTTCAGTATGGTCAACTTGTCCAATTGTCGTGCGCTGCAGGGGATGGGAGTCAAGGGAATTACGGATTTCTCGCACTTGGCGGTACCGGCGCGAGTGTACTTGAAAACAATGTAATGTACGGATATTCTGGCGAGTTGCATGTAGGGGATGTTGTAGAGAGTGAACCTGGCATCATGACAGGTCCTGTCGCCACCGCCATTCATTTTCGCATGGGTGAAGGAGAAGGCGAGGACTACACCTCTGTGAATCGCTCTTCGCCGCGCGTCATGATTCTGCCTGTGATAAACGCCCTCCCCAGTCACGGTCGAGCGAGTGTCACGATTGTCGGCTTTGCCGCTTTTTTTCTTGAGGGAATCTCGGGTGAAGGAGGCCACCAAATGATCGAAGGCAGGTTTTTGCAAATGGTCGTTTCAGGCTCAACGGGTCCGGGGCCAAACTTTGGCCTATACGGCGTCCATCTCGATCTGTGACAGAGCTTAATTCAGGTGTTCGAGAAATGCTATAGCGAAGGTGGGTTTACATTGAAACGGTTACGACTCTCGACACTGTTATTGCTAAGCTCAGTCGTGATGGCATTGCTTGCCACAGTTACTGTTGAATCCATTCTTCGAAACACAGTTCAAGCGACGCGCGCCAGCGTAAAAACTGTGCCTGTGCTTGTCGCGACAAGAGAGGTAACGGCCGGTTCACCCCTTACGTCTACGACATGGCGAGTTGCCTCTGTTCCACTCGGAGGCCGCGAACCAAACGCATTTGTTCAATTCTCTCAAGTGGTAGGGAAATATGCGGCGCAAAATCTATTTCCTGGGGAACAACTCATCCCACAACTCGTTTCAGGGCAAGTACAAACGCTTCAATTTGCCGACAAAATACCGAGTGGCGATGTCGCGATGGCTGTCTTGTACAATCCGCTCTATGACGCTGGTGGATTCATCCAGACTGGAGATTACGTATCAGTTCTCGGTGTTCTTACAAAATCGTACGACAATAATCTCTATGAGTCCTATATCCTTGCGAACCATATCTACGTGCTTTCAATAACTGGGCAGTCTTATTCCTTAAGCGGAACTTCTGGGACTGCCAATGCGACACGGACGGTCGTGTTGGCAGTCAACCCGAAGGAAGCGAATCAAATTGCTTATCTTGAAACCTTTGGTCAGCTCGATCTGCTCCTGGAGCCAACTCATGGTTCCCCGACTTCGCTTGGTAAGCAAGTGAATAATGACACCGTTTTTGCAGGAGGTCGGCCATGAAATCGATCATTCGCATTCTTCTTGTCGATGACGCAACGGAAATTCTAGAAACGGAAAAGCAGCTTCTGTCGTTTCACAGCGATTTTGAAGTGGTCGGTGAAGCAAAAAACGGCAAAGACGCAATCGCATTGGTGGAGTTATTAAAACCGGATCTTGTCTTGATGGATATCAATATGCCAGTGATGGACGGCATCGAGGCGACGCGTAGAATCGCTGAGGTGGCGCCGAATACAGCGGTGATCATCGTCTCTGTACAAGAGGAGTTTCAGGCACTTCGAGGCGCCATTCAGGTCGGCGCAAAAGAGTACCTTCTAAAACCGTTTACAACGGAGAGTTTGGCGCAATCCATTCGCTCGGTCTATCACCAAATGGAACGTTCTGTTCGTGCGACAACAACACAAATTTTGACGGAAAATTTCCGTTCGCGCTCCCGCGTCATTTCTATGTTGAGTGCAAAAGGCGGTGTCGGAAAATCGACGATCGCGGTCAATGTAGCGTGCGCCATGGCGGCAAAAGGGAAAAAGGTCGTTTTGCTCGATCTTGATTTATTTTTTGGCGACGCGGCGCTTTTGCTGGGGTGCAGCGATCAATCGAGGAATAGTTATACGCTGATGCTAGAAGGTGATCACTACCTTGAAATGGTACCATCGTATTTGCTCACTCACTCTTGTGGATTAGCGCTTCTTGCCGCGCCCCAACAAATCGAACAGGGTGAATTGATTTCTGCACACTATATCGAAGATCTTGTAAAAGCATTGCGTTCATCGTATGACTACATTGTCATTGATACTGCCCCTGCACTGTCGGATGTGTTATTTGCAGCACTCGAAACATCGGATGAGACGTGGCTCGTGAGTACGGCAGACTTGGCGTCGATCAAGAATAACCAACGGTTGTTAAAAGCACTCAAAGCGGTAGGAAGTGAGCCAAAATTATTGCGTCACCTTCTTGTGCAGCGTGGCAAGCTAAGTGAACGTGCTGTTGAGGATGTTTTGTCACTGGAAACCTTTTCTGCAATTGGCTACGATCCAGGAACACTTTGTGGAGCGGCTGATGTGGGAATTCCCGCCGTATTGGAACATCGCACTTCGCGCGCTGTACGTGATCTAAAGCACCTCGCGGCAAAAGTAATCGCTGAGGAATCCAGACGGCGTGAGCCACGCGCTAAACCATCGCGGCTGAATTTTTTGGCAAGGGGGGCTAAAGGATGAGCCTGACGCTAAGGGATCGCATGGAACGTCGAAAGACGACGGAGATGATAAACGAGTACAAAGCGGTCGATGAGTATGTCCCTCATGAAGTGCGAGAAGCACCGACGCAGATCGTGAACACAGGTGTTACCGATTTGAAAACAAAACTTCACATTCAATTGGTTGATCGCTTAACGGAGCAAGAGAATGAAGAGGAGTATGAGAGTGTATTTCTTCAGGCATTGGCCGAGGACGGCATTGTATTGCCAAAGGCAGATCGCGACCGTTTGTGGAGTGAATTGCGCGCCGAGATTCGCGGATTTGGCCCGATCGATCCCTTCTTGCATGATGAGACAATCAGTGAAGTCATGGTGGTCGCGCCCGATCAAGTGTACATCGAGAGAAAAGGGAAACTTGAGCTCACAGAAATCAGGTTTAAAGACGCGGATCATGTACATCGCATCATTGAAAAGATTGTCGCGCCAATAGGGCGGCGGATTGATGAGTCAGTCCCATATGTAGACGCGCGGTTACCGGATGGCTCACGTGTTCACGCGATCATCCCTCCCCTTGCTTTAAAAGGACCATGCCTCACGATTCGAAAGTTTTCAGCCGTACCACTTCAAGTGTCAGACTTAATTCACTTTGGGACGCTGACGCCTCCCATGGCAGAGTTCTTACGCGCCGCGATCAATGCACGGTTAAACATCGTCATTTCAGGAGGGACGGGTTCTGGCAAGACAACGACCTTGAATGTTGTTTCGAACTTTATTCGCGAGGATGAGCGAATCATAACGATTGAAGATGCTGCAGAACTTAAGCTCCAGCAACGCCATCTGGTTACGCTTGAGGCGAGACCTGCAAACGTGGAGGGACGTGGAGCGGTCTCAATTCGAGATCTTGTTAAAAACGCGCTCCGGATGCGGCCTGATCGCATCGTTGTCGGTGAGGTGCGCGGGGCAGAGGCGCTCGATATGCTTCAGGCGATGAACACGGGTCATGACGGATCGCTTACGACCGCTCACGCGAATACGCCGCGCGATATGCTCAGACGCCTTGAGACGATGGTGATGATGGCGGGAATGGACCTCCCAATGAGGGCGATTCGGGAACAAATCGCTTCAGCCGTTGACCTCATCGTTCAGCAGTCGCGTCTATCGGACGGGGGCCGTAAAGTGACCTATATTACGGAGGTGATGGGCATGGAGGGTGATCAAATTGTTCTTCAGGATATTTTTACCTTTGAACAGCGTGGACGACGTCCTGACGGAACGGTAATTGGGAAACACCGTGCGACTGGGATTGTTCCAGCGTGTACGGAGGCGATGCAAGCGTACGGCATCCCATTTCGCATGGACTGGTTTCAAGCGCTGGATGAGTGAAGAGATGATCATTTTGAGCGAGGATGGGGGGCGTGTGAGTGCAAATCATTTTTTTTCTCACCTCTTTTCTCTTGATCTATACGCCACTTTTTTTTGCAACCAATCGAAACGCACGCGTAAAAGATCGCCTGCGCGCCATAGCGGATGACAGATTGATGAAAGAAGAGTCACGACCCGTCAAAAAGCGACAAAAAAAGGAAAAATCTGAAGAAACACGCCTGTCACGCTGGTTTGATGCGCTGGCGACGTGGATGATCGCAACAGGGATGCCGGTTTCACTTGAGCGAGCACGAATCTATTCGGCTGTTTTAATCCTCGTTCCGTTTGTGACTGCATTTTTCATAGGTAGACCGCTGCTCGGTCTGGTGTATTGGGGTGCGCTCTACGCGTGGATTCAATTTGATAGAAGGCGTCGTAAATCCATTCGGCTTCGCGCATTCGAGCGTGACCTTCCTGAAATGCTTCGTGTCATTTCTGGCGCATTGCGAGCAGGAAATTCTTTTTTTCAAGCGATTGACATGGTTGCGCGTGATGCACATGGTCTTCTTGGCGATGAGTTTCGTCGAATGATTCGCGAGATGTCCCTGGGTGTCAGTGTCGAAGAGGCAATCAAACACGCGGTGTTGCGAATTCAATCGGGTGATTTTGAACTGATTGCAAATGCTTTTCTGGTCTCGCGACAGGTGGGCGGAAATTTGGCAGAGGTGCTGGAAACGGTCGAGGAGACCATTCGCGACCGTATACGCTTAAAAGGGGAGATTCGCTCGCTTACCGCTCAAGGGAGAATGTCGATGTGGATTTTCCTTTTGATGACACCAGGCATTGCAGTCATTCTTGATCTTTTTAATCCAGGCTATCTTTCCCTGCTCTTTTCGAATGAACTTGGACTGACCCTCGTCGCGCTTGCTTTACTCGGACAGATCACGGGAGCCCTGTTGATTCGTAAAATTGTTCAAATCGAAGTGTAGGGAGTGAGGAGGTGTCCCCATGTCTACCATCGCTATTCTTCTTTTTTGCTCAACGGGACTCGCGCTTTATTTGTTACTTACCCTCCTGTTTTCGCGACAACTCACTGTAGAAGCTCGCGTCAAAGAACTTTTACCAGAGTCCACCCGTCATCTGGCTTGGCGGACTTCTGCGAGTCGTATCGCCCTGGTCTACTTGACGTGGTTGCAAAGAATGACTCCGAAGCACATTGGCGAGCGAGAGCAGGTACAAGCGCGTAGATCAGGGTTCAAAACGGCAGAAGCCATTCGCCAATACGAGCGTTTGCGCGGGAGTGTTTACGGTGTGGCAATTATCTTGCCTATTTTCAGTTTGTTATCGGGACACAGCGCAATCCACCTTGAATTGGCGATTGTATTTCCTCTTTTTGTTCTGATTGGATTTCGCTTTTATTTAAAACGGCGTGAGCGATTGCTGCAAGAGAAAACGCGAAGAGATTTACCGCAGGTTATCGATATGATCACGATCAGCGTTGAGGCAGGTCTCGGGTTTGACCAATCACTGACCCGCGTGACGGAACAGATGAACTCGCCTTTGATCGATGAATTACGTCAGGTTCTTCTTGAGATGAGTCTCGGAAAATCAAGAAGAAATGCGTTTCGCGACGCCGCCAATCGGGTGGGGATCGATGAGTTTCAAAGTGTAATGAATGCACTGATTCACGCAGACCGCGTGGGGATGGGGATCGCTTTGGTATTGCGCATCCAAGGTGCTGAGGTGCGCAGACGTCTAAAACAAAAGGCTGAGGAAAAAGCGATGAAAGCTCCGATCAAAATTTTGTTTCCACTTGTATTCTTTATCTTTCCAGGATTATTTGTCATTTTAATGGGACCTGCTGTCTTGCGAATTATCGCGGGACTCTCACACGCATGAGGAGGAAAAGATAGTGTATATGTACAAAGGGGATCTACTTATTGCACACGATATTCACGAGGCGCGTTCTTTTTTCCAACGTCTTCGCGGTTTGACTGGAGTTCATAGACTGTCTGCGCACGCAGGAATGTATTTTAATCACTGCAGCGCGGTGCATACGTTTTTTATGAAGATTCCAATCGATATCATTTTCATGGATCGGAGCGATGAAATCGTCAAGGTTGTGGAGTGTGTTCCACCGGGGCAATTTAGTTATTGCCGGGGCGCCGCCAAAACGCTTGAGCTGCAGGCAGGCGCGGCGCGGCGCATGGGAATCGAGCCGCGCGATCGCTTGCAATTTACGGAATTATGTGTCAAAGCGCCGGTTGCGCGGGAGCTTTCGTTTCGATGACGTGTACGCTCACCTTTCTGTCGCAAAGGTATTGAACGTACACATAGGTGTCGTCCGCGTGCACTTCAAGAATGTCGATCCCGAGGCGACGCAAACGCGTTCGCATCATCGCTAACCCCTTTTTATAGGTCGCGTCTTTCGTTTTTTGATAATTTATATCGAGTGTCGCGTAGCTGTAAAGCAGTGAATGGATGTGATCCACAGATCGAACCCCCTCTGTCCTCATGATATCACGCGAAATGGATGCGGATGTCGCGTAAACATCGCGCGCAAAAGGTATATCCAACTCATCCTGTACGTATGGTGTGGGAGAAGCCTTTGGGCTTAGGGAGGGATGACTGTGCCAGAAGAGGAACGCACGCGAAAGATTGTTTTGGAAGTCGATCAACAGGTGTTCACGGACGTGGTGCATGGCGATGAAACGATGGAAGAGTATTCTGCACCGACAGAAGTTGTAACGTTCGAACAGCGCGGTGATTCATTTTTCCTTGAAGGCAATATTCTTTTTTCCGCTTTTCTTCGTGAACCTCAGGAGCTTTCTGCGGCGCTTGACGCATCGTCCATTAAGCACATGCGGCACCGCATGCCGTTTGATTTGCGCGTCCCGGTATCTGGGCAGTCACAGACCATGCTGAATGTGAGTGTCGAGATGCCAGAAGCGGAGCTTTGCGTCTTGGGCCCCGGGTGGGTAAATGTAAAAGGTGCGCTTGAAATTACGGGTTTAGATGACCGTGCAGGTTATGTGGCGCATTGTGGCGCGCAGGAAATTCTTGTTCCAGCGCGTGCTGAAACAGAGAGCGAAAAAGGGGATGCGTTCGTCGCGCCTCCATTTGCAAAAGAGACGTCCCCGTCTGAATTCCTTGAAGCGAATGACGCAACATTTGAACAAGCGCCCGCAGATGCTGTCTTGTTGCGCTCTGAGGAAGAGCCACTCATGCCGTTTGAGATGAAGGATTTGTCAGGTCTCGCGTACCAGACGTGGACAGATCAAGCGCATGTACCTCCTTCGCACCCTCACGCGAGGAGCGATCAAGAGGAGTCAAACGCTGGTCAAGCGGAATCTCTGTCCGAACTGGGGTGGAAGACGCATCTTGTCGAAGCGGATCGCGCTCTGTTTGGCGCAGTTGCAGAGTCGGTTGACAATAAACATGAATCGATGGAAACGGCTGGTGAGAGAGAAGCGGCCGCTGTGATAGGGAAAGAGCCGCAGGAACGGACAGATGATGAGCGTGTGAATGCGCAGTATGAAACGGTTGAGCTGCAATCGTTCCATTATGAGTCCTCTGACGTTACAACGAATCAACCAATGAAAATGGAGTCAACTCCGGATTCTGAGCGATCGGCGATTGATCAGAGTCTTTTTGGCTCGGGCGGTGTGAGTGAATCCTTTTTAGAAACGAACATGGCCCCTTTTGGATCGCCCGTAGCTCCATCGGTTCATCCTGTCCTCCCAAAAGAAGAAGAATCCATGGAGAGGACAGAGAAAAAGTACGCGGCGTCAGAAGGAGACGGAGTGCCTCAGATGTCTTATACGGCCGTTCCAGAGACGCACATTGAGATGACTGCCGCAGAGTGGTTTTGGAAGACGCTCAATATCCCCACAGGTGAATCCGTCTATAAAATGACGTTTCGCATTGTCAGGGGCAAGGAAACATTGGAAGAAGTAGCTGCATCTTACGATCTCACAGTAACACAATTGCTGCACGCAAATGCATCGCTTGAGCAGCCAATCGCAGACGGGGCGCTTCTCTATATACCGCGCAATTAGTGTGCGTTGTTTTCGCAAGTGACAAGTACAAGCGAACGCGTGGGCAGGCTGCGCGCGCCGAGGTGTTGTCATCCACATGTACCCGAGTGGCTTACCATGGGGAGGATTGCATGTGAAGAGCGTAGTACATGCTGTGGAGAAGCATTACGGGTATCGCGTATACGATTGGAAATGGGTCAGTGGAGAGCGCTGCCGCTTGGCGACCGATCATGGTCGCAAGTGGCTGCGCATTGAGGAGCAGAGTTCTGCGCTGCGCCGCTCTCAGATTCTTGATCAGGTGGCGCTTCATCGCTATCGCAAGACACCACGGCTCATTCGCACCAAATACGGGGATCCCCTGGCCGATGTCCAGGGGGTGCTCCTCTCACTTTGTGATGACGTTGAACACAGTTTGCTGCGGATGAACCTTGAAGACGGTCGGTTGCTCGCAATGGAACTCGCAAAGTTCCATCTCGCACTAGAAGGAGTGTCTGTTCAATCCGTGGATCACAGCGCGTCCTTGTACTCTGACATGCGCATGAAAAGAGCGTCGCTCTACGATCTGAATCAGCGCGCAATACAAGGAGGAAACGCCTTTTTGGAGCACTTTTCACGCGTGGGACAGCACCTCATTGAGCGCGCCGATCGTGCACTTCTTACCGTCGCAAAGGGGAGAATGCCCGAACGGATCGCTGCAAATTCGCAGCAACTGCGCCTTGGCAACGATCCGTTTCACGCCTTTGGTCGCGACATCTATCACCAGATTTCACTGATCGAGGCAGACTCCATACAGCCGGGCGATCCCGAGGAGGATGTCGTCCTTGCTTTGCGTGCGATCTATGCCTCACCAGTCTATGAACTGCCGCAAGATGAGGCTGCAATCGCGACCTCTTTTCTTGCCGTATATGATGAGATTGTGGGCGGAAATCGTGATGAACGACAGTCGCGAATCGTCGGCATGGCGCTCTTCCCAAACGAATACGCAGAGATCGCGCAAGCCTATTTGCGAACGTGTGAAGATCGCTCGCCACTTTCCAGCGAAGATGTGGAGATGTGGGTTGCGCGCTTGACGCATCTTTCTCGCAAAAAGGCCATCTCGCGAGAGGAGAACCGTTTGTGAGAGAAATTGGGGTTGCACGAGAGCGTGATCAGTCTTCTCTGCCGTTTGATCCACACATCCTGCGCGAGTATGGCCTATCCGATGCGCGTGTCGAGAAATGCGGCGGGGCATGGCGCGTTCACGCGGCGGATGAAATCTACTATGTAAAAGGTGTACCTTTCTCCGCACAACGTCTTGAACAGATTCATATTTTACTTGATCGCGTTTCGGGAGGGGTACAGGTCGCTCGCTTTGTGCACAATCAATTTGGTGATCCGTTTGTCATCCATGAATCGGGAAATTATTATGTTACACTGAGCTGCGACGGAAAACCAGCCTCGTTTGAACGTTTAGCGTTATTTTTAGAAGGCGTGGAGACACTCGCGCGCTGGCATTCGCTCGCCCACACGGTTCCTGGAAACCTCTGGTTTGCTGAACGGTCAGATGCGGCGGCGCGCATTCGCAATGATTTGCTGACCATCGATACACTGCGCGCGCGCGTACTCGCAAAGGATCGCTTGGCGCACGAGTTTGACGAGTGGTTTTTAAGCCTGCATGAGGAATTGGAACGTCGTTTGCGTGAAGTAGGTGAGCGTCTGAGCGAAGTGAAGTATGAGGGCGTGCGAAGCTATGCGTTTGCTACTGGTGAGATCTGTCACGGATCTTATGTGCGAAAGAATCTACTAGAGAGTGAGCGTGGCACGTATGCGGTGATTGATCACGATCACGTTTATGCGGGTCCGCAAATGGCAGAGTTGGCGACGTTTTTGTTGCACTATCTTGCGCCATTCCTGTCGCGCGAGGATGTCTTGCGGCGCACGCTGATGGCCTATGCGGCAATTCGTCCGATCAATCAAGCAGAGTGGGCGGTCTTAGGCCAATTGCTTTGCTACCCGCAAGGTGTGATGCGCTGTGTTGAGGCGCGTCTGAAGAATGGCAATGCTGATGAAGATGACCTTGTGGACGCGCTTGAAGATGCGTGGACAGCGAGCAATTTGCTTTCTACAGAGATTCTTCCGGCGCTCTTTTCTGCGACACGCCCCACACGAGATGACGAGACACTAGGGGCATATTCACGTTCCGAGAAAGAGGGTGACAAGAACGAGCACGAGCCCTCCTAGAATGAGTAGGCTTATAAAGGATGGGAAGAACATCATTTGCAACATGGTTAAAAAAATGCAACCTAATAGGATGACTTTTGCAAAGCGTGCCAGCGCATAGAAGAACTGCGGCATGGATAGTAACCCCCGATCGCTGCAGTGGATGATTTGATCATCCTATAGCCTATGCGAAAAAAGAGGGGATGTGAACGGCACAATCCACGCAAAATTCCTTGCTGTGCCTCTTTCTGACGGCTGCTTGCCATGCTATAGTTAAAAGGCTTGCTCAAACCGAAGCGTGGTAAAAAGCAACCATCAAAAGACAGGCGATCATTTCTTGGAAAGCAAGGTGTTTGTGTGGCGCAACGATCTGCGTGGGAAAGGGTTCGGGAGCGCTTGCTCGCAACTCCAAAAGAAGGCATGAGGTACAAGCTGATCTTTTTGGTTGGCGCGAGTTTCGGTATTCTCGGTGGAATTCTCGGCCTCGTTTCAAAAGGACCTGTCAACGGAAATCTGGGAACGAGTTTGGCGCTTGCAATGCTCCTGACGCCATACATTATCATCCCGCGAACGAAAACGCGACGCGTCATTCAAGGTACACTTGGGGGCGTCTTTGCGGGAATTGTGACGATGATCTTCTTGTTTGTCTTTGCGAATGCTCGCTATTGGCCTGCACGTAATGTGGTGTTGAGCGGGTTTGTCGGTTATTTATTCGGCACTCTTGCCGTCGCTTGGCTGTTTTCGTTCGTGAGTCAGTGGACGGAAAAGAAGCGTCTTGAGCTGGAAGCGAAACGGGGCACACAACCTGCGCGTTCAAAAACGAAAACGCTCGAAAAACCGCGTGTGCGTGTCCATCGCTACAATCGCAAGAAAAAACGCTGACGTGAAACGCGCGCCGATTCAACGAAGGATTGACACGGGTTGCGTCCTTTTCTATACTGTAAAAAATTACGTGAATAACAGCGGGAAAGAGTAAGCATGTCGAGCAGTAAGAGAGGGCGCCAAACGCTGAGAGGCCGCCTCTGTGCGCTTGCTGAACGTCGTCCCGAGGCGATGCTGTTCGGGTAGGGTCCGTTATCGCTCTCAATGAAGCGCTGTGCACTGCACAGAACGACAGGTGGTACCGCGGAAGACATTTTCTTTCGTCCTGCAATGGCGATGGAAATTGTCTTTTTTGTGTTTCTCGGGTTGGGAAAGGTTTTTCTGCTGGAGACAAAGGAGTGACGGAATCGTGCCGCTCATGGAAAAAACGTCGAAACTAGGCGCATATGACGCTAATGAGATCGAGACGCGCCGCTATCGGTGGTGGATGGAACAGGGTTATTTTAAGCCTTCGCAAGGTGACTCGTCGTATGCGATTGTCATGCCGCCGCCAAACGTGACTGGCATACTCCATTTAGGTCACGCGATGGACATGGCGATGCAGGATTTGCTGACGCGCTATCAACGAATGCGAGGAAAGCGCGTACTCTGGATGCCGGGGACTGATCACGCAGGAATCGCCACGCAGACACGCGTCGAATCGACGATGAAAAAAGAAGAAGGCCTGACACGGCACGACGTAGGACGCGAAGCTTTTATTGAACGGGTGTGGGCGTGGAAAGAAACCTACGCAGAGGTCATTCGCAGCCAAATCAGACGAATGGGCGCGTCGTGTGACTGGTCGCGCGAGCGATTCACGATGGATCCGGGTTTGTCTGCGGCGGTTCGCGAGGTATTTGTACGGCTCTATGAGAAAGGACTCATCTATCGCGGCAACTATATCATCAACTGGTGCCCCCGCTGTGAGACGGCGCTTTCCGATATTGAAGTGATTCACGAAGAGACGCAAGGGTCGATCTACCAAATCGTTTATCCACTTGCCGATGGCACGGGTCATGTGGTGATTGCGACAACGCGACCGGAAACGCTATTTGGGGATGTGGCGGTTGCTGTTCACCCTGATGATGAGCGCTATCGTCACTTGATCGGAAAATCCCTTCGTCTTCCTCTGACCGATCGCGTCATTCCAATGATCGCAGATGACTATGTCGATCCTGCGTTCGGTACCGGTGCGGTAAAAATCACGCCTGCGCACGATCCGAACGACTTTGAAGTAGGTCGTCGTCACGGGCTGCCGCAAATCAATGTGATGAATCGCGATGGTACGCTCAATGCGCATGCGGGCGCTTTTGCTGGGCAGGATCGTAGAGCGGCGCGGGCGGCGATTCTAGACGCATTGCGTGCAGAAAATGCACTTGTAGAACTTCCCCACCAGTTATCAATCGGTCACTGTGAACGCTGCAGTACGGTGGTTGAACCGTGGCTGTCCCTTCAGTGGTTTGTGCGCATGGAGCCATTGGCGAAACCTGCGATGGATGTCGTTTCGTCAGGAGCGCTTCGCTTTGTGCCGGAACGCTTTGAAAAAACCTACGCGCACTGGCTCGAAAACATTCGCGATTGGTGCATTTCCCGGCAATTATGGTGGGGGCATCGGATTCCGGCGTGGCACTGTAGCGCGTGCGGAGAAATTACGGTTTCACGCGAGAACATCACCGTGTGCGGGCATTGCAGAAGCACTGAGATTGAACAGGATACGGATGTGCTCGACACCTGGTTTTCCTCCGCGCTGTGGCCGTTTTCGACGATGGGGTGGCCAGAGCAGACGGAAGATTTGGCTGATTTTTTTCCGACTCAAGTTCTTGTCACAGGTTTTGACATCATCTACTTCTGGGTAGCGCGGATGGTGTTTACTTCGCTCGAATTTACGGGTCAATCGCCCTTTCAGGATGTGCTCATTCACGGACTCGTACGTGACGCGCAAGGCCGAAAGTTTTCCAAGAGCCTTGGCAATGGAATCGATCCGATGGAAGTGATTGAACGCTACAGTGCTGACGCGCTGCGCTTCATGCTTTTGACAGGAGCCGGACCGGGGCAAGACATGCGTTTCTATGAAGAGCGCGTGGAGGCGGCGCAGGCACTCGTGACAAAGCTGTGGAACGCGTCGCGTTTTGTCATGATGAACTTGGATGACGCGCAGACTGAGGAACCCGACGCAGCTGCATTGAAACTCGCGGATCGCTATATTTTGTCGCGTCTCGCAGCAACTGTTTCTGAGGTCACACTAAAACTTGAAGCGTACGAATTTGCAGAAGCTGGGAAAGCGATTTATGAATTTTTTTGGAACGATTTCTGTGATTGGTATATTGAATTGTCAAAAGTGAGCCTGTATGCAGAAGGAGAGTCGGCGGCTGACGCACGCGTCGTCACGAAACGCACACTGCGCACGGTTCTCGATCAGGCACTGCGACTCTTGCATCCCTTTATGCCATTTGTCACGGAAGAGATTTGGCAGACCATGCCACACGATGGAGAAACCATCATGCGTGCTCCGTGGCCGAGCGTTCGCTCCTTTAAGCAGGATGATGACGCAGAACAGCGCATGCAGTATGTTATGGAAATCATCAGGACACTGCGTACGATGCGGCAAGAGTTAAACCTTTCTCCGAGTAAGGCGATCCCTCTTCTGATTCGCCCAGCACGAAAAAGAGAGGCCGACGTGTGCGCGGCGGCTGCGTATCTAGAGCGGTTATGCAACACGTCTTCGCTTATGATTGACCCTTCGATCGTGGCACCTGATCAGTGTGCGACGGGTGTTCTTCAGGACGCAGAGTTGTATGTGCCGCTGCTTGGCGTGATCGATCTTGATGTGGAGTGTGCCAGACTTGAAAAAGAGCGCGCGAATTTAACGTTTGAAGTAGACCGTCTGGTGGCAAAGCTCGCGAATCCATCCTTTGTCGAGCGTGCGCCTGACGCGGTTGTTGCGAAAGAACGCGAAAAACTTGTGGGCTATGAAAAGCAGCGCGACCAAGTGGATCGCGAATTGATTCGCCTCCGATCTGTGACAGAGTGAATAGGGGATGAATAGGATGGGTGCACATCGCCCAATTGAAACCGGGCAAGAGGCGCGCGAATACATTTCATCGCGCAGTGTATTCGGCATAAAGCCTGGACTGTCTCGCACTGTGTGGCTGCTTGATGCGATGGGCCATCCAGAGCGCGGATTGCGCTTCCTTCACATCGCGGGTACGAACGGGAAAGGGTCCACGTGTGCGCTACTCTATGCAATTTGCGAGGCGGCGGGCATGCGAACTGGACTCTATACCTCTCCGTCTCTCGCCGGTTTTGAGGATCGCGTCGTGGTGCGCGGCATGCCAATCGGCGAAGACCGTCTCGTTTACCATACGCGCGCGGTTGCGACGGCCATCGCGTCTTTGGACGCCGACTCGCCCCTACAACCAACTGCCTTTGAGGTGGCTACCGTTCTCGCTTTTTGTCATTTTGCAGATCAGAAAGCGGATGTGGTCGTGCTTGAAACGGGGCTTGGCGGCCGTTATGACGCGACGAATGTCGTAGTGCCGCTCGTGAGCGCGATTACGAACGTCTCCATGGATCATATGGAGATACTTGGGGATACCATAGAAAAGATTGCCAGCGACAAGGCGGGGATCATCAAGCAGGGCAGGCCTGTGGTCACGGCGGCAAGTGGTGCAGCGCTTGGTGTCATTGCGAATGTTGCGCGCGAAATGAATTCTCCCCTCGTAATTTATGGAAGGGATTTTCGCTCCGTTGAAGAAGAGCGCTCACTTTCGTCACAGCGCTTTTCGTATTGGGGAAGACGGCGAGATCTCCTCGGCGCAAACCTTTCACTTCTCGGTCCCCATCAAGTGGTCAACGCGAGCGTGGCGCTCGCGGTCGTTGAACTCGCGCGCAATGCGGGCCTCGCAATTTCGGATGATGCGGTTCGCGCGGGATTGCGTCAGGTGGTATGGCCAGGGCGGTTTGAAGTGGCTGGGAGCGATCCACTGATTTTCCTTGACGGCGCTCACAACGAGGCGGGCGCGATTGCGTTACAATCGACGTGGGAAACATTGCGTTTACCTAAGGGGATTCTCATTGTCGGCTGTCTTAAAGAAAAGGACATCTCGGCCATGATTCCGCATTTTGCGGCCATAGCAAAAGAGGTGATTGTTACGCAACCGGCACAATCGCGCGCACTTGATGCTGATGAACTCAAGCTTGCATTTCAAACCTATCAACGTGAACTCTGCATCACAGTGGCCGATTCCATTGCGGATGCGCTCTCCATCGCACTTGCTTCGCGCGCAGGTAAATGCCCGATTTGTGTGACGGGCTCACTCTATACTGTGGCGGAAGCGCGCGCGAAGCTTGGAGATAGACGTGTTGGCGTAGACGTTACGCCTGTTTCTTAAGTAGGTGTTTTACGGCATTTTTGTTTTTATCGTTAAGGTAAGAGGTGGAGTATGTGACAGAATTCGAGTCGATCGAAAAAAAAGCGGATCATCCTCATGTGCATTTTATCGGAATCGGCGGGGCAGGTATGGGTACGATTGCGAGCATTCTGCTCGATCGAGGCTACCCTGTTTCCGGTTCCGATGTGACCGCGCATGACTATACGAGAAGGCTTTCCGCTCGCGGTGCAACAGTCTATCTCGGTCATCGGGCGGAGCAAATCGACGGCGCTCAGATTGTCGTATATTCGACGGCGGTTCCAGATGACAACGTGGAGCTTGCGGCTGCTCGCGCAGCGCAGATTCCTGTGCTTCATCGGTCACAGATGCTCGCTGAGGTCATGAAGCTCGGGTCGGGAATCGCGGTTGCAGGAGCGCACGGGAAAACGACCACAACGTCGATGATTGCGTATGTCCTGGAACGGGCGGGACTCGACCCCACGTTCTTGGTTGGCGGCGTGGTGTCAAATCTTGACACAGGCGCGAAGGCTGGACATAGTGAGTGGGTGATCGCAGAAGCGGATGAGAGCGATGGAAGTTTTTTGAACTATCGACCAACGATTGCGGTTGTTCTTAATATCGAAGCGGATCATCTTGAACACTATCAAGGACGAGTTGAAAATTTAGAAGCTGCGTATGGAAAATTTATGCGGCTCGTGCCTGAGAATGGGTTGCTCGTCACGAATGATGAGGACGTTGTGGTCAGACGCCTTCTCACAGAAGTTTCATGTGAGGTGAAAACCGTCTCGGTGCGCGGCACTGGCGCGGATTATTACGCGCAAGAGATTACGCGAAATGCGCGCGGGAGTACGTCAACGATTGTGGGCAATGGGAAAATTTTAGGCACGCTTACCCTTCACGTGCCTGGAGATCACAACATTTATAATGCGCTTTGTGCATTTGCGGTCGCTGAGCGCACAGGTGTGCCCTGTGATGTCGCGTTGCGCGCGCTTGCAGAATTCCACGGGGCACTTCGCCGGTTTCAAGTGTTGCACGACGATCAGGGAATCTTGATTGTGGATGACTACGCGCATCATCCGACTGAGATTCGAGCGACCTTAACCGTTGCCCGTGAGACGGGGCACAGGGTAATCGCTGTTTTTCAACCGCAGCGATACACGCGGACGTACCACTTGTTTAAAGAATTTACCGAAGCGTTTGCAGAAGCGGATGATGTGCTGATTATGGATATTTATTCTCCTGTTGGCGAGCAACCAATCGCCGGGGTGACGGCCAGTCGTTTGGTAGATGGAATCAGGGAGAGCAGTCAGGCGGCCGCAAAATACTGCAAAACAAGAGATGATGTGCTTGCTTATTTGAAGGAACATGTCCGCGATGGCGATCTCGTGATAACGATGGGGGCGGGGGATGTGTGGAAGATCGGAGTTGAGCTCTCTTCCTGGATTGATCAACACGTATTCGCGCAACCCGAACCAGATGTTGTGTGAAAGAAATAGGTGACCCCGGACACTTCGTGTTCGGGTTTTTTGTTTTTATGAAGGAATTTTGGGTTTCTTGTCGAACAGTCATAAGCGTAGATAAAGGATTTGCGCATTTTATAACGTTGAGAATGCAGGGACGCTCATGGCATTTGCCGATTCACCCCTCTTCGCGGTTTTTCTTTCGATTTATGTATTTGTTGCGGGAGCTTTTTTTGGCTCCTTTTTAAATGTGGTCGGTATGCGTATTCCACGTGGTGAGTCGATCATTTTTCCGGGATCGCACTGTGATCTGTGCAAGCGACCGCTTATGTTTTATGAATTAATACCTATTCTCTCTTATGGATTCCTGCGTGGGACGTGTCGCACTTGTGGTGGACGAGTTTCCGCGAAGCATGTTGTTTTTGAAACGCTCGCAGGTGTTCTCGCGTTATACACCTTATGGCATGAGCCAACGTGGACGCTGCGCAGCGAGTGGTGGCTCTTTTGGGGCCTCTTGCTTGTGACTTCCTCGACAGATCTGGAAGCGATGATTGTACCGAATGTGATCAGTTATCCTTCTGCCGCGCTCTTTTTATTGATCTGTGTGGTGTTACACCCAAGGTCAATCTCTGATGCGCTATTAGGAATGGCCGTGGGTTTTCTTCTCATCACCGGAATTCATCTCCTATCAAAAGGAAAGATGGGATTGGGCGATGCCAAGCTGTATTTGAGTATTGGCATTGTTTTGGGGCCTTACGGCACGCTTTTTTCTTTAATTGCGGCGTCCATGCTTGGGACTTTGATCGGCTATTCGCTGCGTTTTAGCGGGAGGCTAAAACCGCGTCAAGCGATACCGTTTGTACCGTTTATCGCGGGGGGAGTCTTTTTGACATCGCTGGTTGGGAGTCCCGTAATCGATTGGTATTTGCATTTACTTCACGTATCTCCACAGTGAATGGGCAAAACGGATCAAATGGGGGGTTGGGATGAGCGAAGAGAAGAAGCGTCTCGGTGACATTCTTGTTGAGGCGAAGCACCTGTCTCAAGCGCAAGTGGATGAAATCCTTTTGCTTCAAAAAACGACTAAAGAACGGTTTGGCGATCTGATCATTAAAAAGGGTTATTTGACGGAGACGCAATTGATCGAAGTGCTCGAATTTCAATTGGGGATCCCGCATGTGCTCTTGTATCGCGTGGAGATCGATTCGTCCATTGTTCATCTCGTTGCGGAAGGTTTAGCGCGTCGCTTTCTTGCGTTTGCCTTTCGCCGCACGAAAAATCGCCTGACGGTGGCGATGAACGATCCGCTCGATTTCTATGCGCTAGAAGAATTGCGGATCAGTACGGGCTTCTCGATTGACCCTGTGATTGCGTCGAAGTCCGAGATTGAGATGTTTATTGATCGGTATTACGGCCTTCAGGAGTCAGTTGATGAGTTGCTCGCGGCAGCGCCTAAAGAAGAGACGCTTGTCGATGCGGTCACCGCGAGCGATTCTCCGATTGTTCGTCTGGTCAGCCAGTTTATCTCACACGCGGTGACTCAGCGTGCGAGCGATATCCACATTGATCCGCGTGAGAGTAGCGTTTTGATTCGCTATCGAATCGATGGAATTCTGCGGACGGAGCAGTCCCTGCCGCGCTCGATGCACCCGATGATTGCGGCGCGTATCAAAATCATGGCTGGGCTGAACATCGCAGAGCGACGATTGCCGCAAGACGGACGAATGCAGGTGGAACTCGACGTGGGAAGCATCGATGTTCGAGTGTCGACGATGGCGACGCTGCACGGAGAGAAGTGTGTCCTGCGGCTTCTTGATGCGCGCAACGCTGTTTTAAGTCTTTCGTTGCTTGGCATGTCTGAGCAGAATGCCGCGCGCTTTAAAGATCTGATCAGTTTGCCAAACGGTATTGTACTGTTGACGGGGCCAACTGGCAGCGGGAAGACATCAACCCTCTACGCTGCGCTTCAGTCGCTTGCGGGGCCTGACAAAAACATCGTCACGATCGAAGATCCTGTGGAGTATTCGTTGCCTGAAATCAATCAGGTTCAGGTCCAATCTGGCATTGGCATGACGTTTGCGCGTGGACTTCGCGCGATTTTGCGCCAGGATCCGGACGTGATCATGGTAGGAGAAATCCGTGATCGCGAGACGGCAGAGGTAGCCGTGCGCGCGGCACTTACTGGACATCTCGTGTTTAGCACACTGCACACAAACGATGCGGTGAGTAGTGTGACAAGGCTGATTGATATGGGCATTGAGCCGTTTCTCGTCGCTTCTTCGATTGTTGGTCTTGTCAGTCAACGACTTGTGAGAAAAATATGCGAGACGTGTAAGACAGAAGAGCCGTTGAACCGATCAGAAGCGACATGGTTGAATGAGCGAGGGTATCATCCTACTCACCTGCTTAAAGGCAGTGGATGTGGAAATTGTCACATGACGGGGTATCGCGGCAGAATTGCGCTGCACGAGGTCGTACGTCTTGATGACAGTCTGCGTGAATTGATTTTAAAACGACAAAGCGACGCGGTTTATCGAAAACAGCTCAGTGCAATCGGGAATTTGACGATCCTCCAAGATGGACTCGACAAGGTGATGCAAGGGATGACCACGCTTGCCGAGGTTCTTCGTGTGTGTATGAGAGATGAATTGGATGGTGCGCAAGGGAGAGAGCAATGAGAGAGATTGAAGATATTTTTTGTGAAGCGCATGCCCGCTCTGCGTCAGATGTTCACATATCTGTAAATGCGGCTCCCGTTTTTCGCATCCACGGTGAATTGGTAACGCAAGGTGAGAAACTGCGTCCGGAAGATACAGATGCGATGGCGAGGGATCTTTTAACTGAGGATCAATGGAAATTGTTTATTGAGCGAGGGGATCTTGATTTTTCATACAGTTTAACGAATGTTTCGCGTTTTCGGGTAAACGTGTACCGCCAGCGTAATTGCATTAGCCTCGCGGCGAGGATCATCCCGGCGTTCGTTCCGACGCTCGACGACCTGCGGTTGCCTGCCGTGTTGAAATCATTCACGACAAGGCATCACGGTCTTGTACTGGTGACTGGGCCTACGGGAAGTGGAAAGTCGACAACCCTTGCGGCAATGATTGATTATATTAATAAAACGCAGCGCAAACACGTGATTACTCTGGAGGATCCGATTGAATACCTCCACCGGCACAACCAGTCGATCATTGATCAGCGAGAGATTGGCTCGGATAGCAGAGATTTTTCAAGTGGACTGCGCGCGGCGCTCAGGCAAGACCCTGATGTGATTTTGGTCGGAGAGATGCGCGATCTAGAGACGATCCGCACCGCGATTACTGCCTCGGAGACGGGGCATCTCGTATTGGCGACCCTTCACACGAGTGACGCGGTGCAGACGATGGATCGAATTATCGATTCGTTTACGGCGAGTCAGCAGGCGCAGGTGCGCGCTCAGTTGTCGTCCGTTTTGCTCGGGGTAATCTCTCAGCGTCTATTTCCGACACTTCAAGGGAATGGCCGGACCGCTGCGCTTGAGATTTTGATGAATACGCCTGCGATTGCGAATTTGATTCGAACGGAGAAGACGCATCAGATTCGGTCGTCGATGCAGATGGGACGGGCGCACGGCATGCAAACGATGGAGATGCATGTGAGAGAACTGATTGGTGAAGGCCGAATTCACGCGGACGCGCTCGCGCTAGTTAGCGCGATGTGAGAGGGGGGGAATTGCATGGAGTATGCGTATCAGGTGATGGCGCCAGATGGTAACGTTCAGAAGGGGCGTGTAACGGCTTCCAATCAGAGTGAGGCAGTGCGCATGTTGCGGGAGCGCGGGCTCATCGTTCTGCGCATTCACGAGCGTGCACAGCGATTCGGCGCTGCGTCCTCTCTCCTAACATGGGCGCTCAAAGCGGAAATTCGAATTGGAAAAAAGGTGAAAAGTGGAGAGATGGCCGTATTTGTTCGGCAACTCTCTGCGCTCACCCGCGCAGGTGTTATTCTTTCTGAGTCGATTCGTATTCTTTCTGAGCAGACATCAAATCGCACGTTTGCAAAGACTCTTCAAGCGATGACGCTTGAAATTCAAAAAGGAAATCAACTTTCTCAAGCGGCATCCGAACACCGAGACATTTTCTCTCCCCTATTTATTAATATGATCCGCGCAGGCGAGATATCTGGTACACTTGACATTGTTTTGGAGCGATTGGCTGTTTTTTTTGAAAAGGAACACTATACTTCGGAAAAAATGAAATCGGCCATGACGTATCCCATTCTCGTTGGCATCGTTTCAATTGGCGTGTCCATTTTTTTGCTTGTAGGAATGATTCCAACATTTGTCGGTCTGTTTCAAAACTATCATATGAAGTTGCCGCTTGCGACACGAATCGTTTTGAATGTCTCTCTGTTTTTAAGGGGTGACGGGTATCTACTGCTGTTTTTGCTGGCGATCGTAATCTTCTTCTATCGGAGAGCGATGCGCAAACCGCGCGGGCGCTATGTGAGAGACTCTGTTTTGTTTCGCGTTCCAGTGTTTGGCGATCTTCTGGTGAAATCGTCGTTGGCAAAGATAGGGCGTACGCTGAGTACACTTTTTTCGAGCGCAGTGCCTGTGCTGCAAAGCATTCAACTTACGTCCGATATTCTAGATAATGAAGTGATTGCGCGAGCACTGAAAAACAGTTCAGACAGTCTGGCGCGCGGGCAAGCGTTATCTGAGCCGCTCGCAGAAAATCGTTTGTTTCCACCGATGTTCATTCACATGGTTCGCGTAGGGGAAGAGACTGGGAATTTGGAATCGATGCTCTCGAAGGTGGCTGACTTTTACGAGGCAGAGACGGAAGCAATGGTTGATCGATTGAAGGCGTTCATTGAGCCTCTCACGGTGCTCTTTCTCGCCGTGATCGTTGGAACAATCGTAACGTCTGTCATTCTCCCGATGTTTTCCATTTATCAGCAGGTGGGTACGCTTCAATAAAAAATTGATCTTGAGGGGGGGGATGCGTGGCACACGCGTCATAGTGGAATTCATTTGATTCAGTTGATACACCCCATTTGAAAGGAAGGTCATTCATGAAATCTCTTCATAGGAAGTTTCGGAAATTCGCATCATCCGCAGGAGAAAAGGGTGTCACCCTTATTGAATTGTTGGCGGTTGTTGTTATTCTCGCGATCATTGCGGCGATTGCGATTCCGGTCGTCCTAAATTCGATCGTTCAGGCGAAAGTGAACACAACAAAACAGGACATGGCCATCATTACAGAAGCGCTCGATCGCTATGCCGCGTACAATGACGGCGTTTATCCAATGCCATCTGGCACAGCCACGTTGGCGTCGCTTCTCACGTCCGGTACCATAGCGTCAGGGTCGTCGACTACGTTTGGGGGCCCCTATATGCAGTCACTGCCTCAAGACGCGTGGAGCGATGATTTCTTCTACGGCTACTCAACGCACGGTCACTCGTTCGTGTTGGCGACGCAGGCAGCCGTGTCTGGAACCGTAACGATTATCGGGACTCCGTCGACGACGCTCGCTACCGGAGATCCAGCCTTGTACGTTACAAATAAGAATTCAGTACCGCAAACGGTAGCGTCGACGAGCGCAAACTCAGGTACAACGACGTCTGGCACGCTACTAGGTACAACGGCAAGTTCACTTTCAATATCCAATGTGTCCGATGCTGGAAGTGGAGCGAATTAATCGCACAGGGCAGTATTTCTGCCCTAAAGGATTTTATCGATCATAGAAATGGGATGTGCACCATGGCAAGGACGCGAGTAGGTTTGTACCTTGAAGCGCGTAGCTTTCGGTGGACAGCCATTAGGCACACGCGAAGCAATGTAACGCGGCTAGGAAGTAACGAACAAAGAAATAGCGAAGACATCGATGAGACATCGGGAGATTCAACACAGACCCGAGATTTGGGTAAGGTGATGAAGGGGAACGGTTTTCAGGGCGTAAAAACGGTAATTGGTCTTGCAAATCACCAGTTTATCGTACGCTATGTGACGGTTCCCACCGTTCCTGATCAGTACCTCAAATCGATGATCCAAAATGAGTTGGGTCTTTCGATTCATCTGCCGTTTGAGGATGCCCTGTTTGACGCGGTTGTAGTTCCTCCACTCACGGAGATCGATCCGAAGTTGACGGCAATCAGTTTGATCGCTGCGCCACGCGAACACGTCAACCGGGCGGTCGAATTGGCAAAACGCGCACAGTTGCAGCCGATTGCGGTTGATATTCCGCCTCTCGCTCTGTATCGCTTAATCTCAAAAACCTGTGTTGAACCATGTTTTTATACGTTGATTCACGTCGAAAAAGAAGATTTATCGATCAGCATTTTTCGACAGGGATTTCTCTACTTTTATCGAAATTTAGAACTTGTAAGTGACGTGCAAACAGATTTCTCTTCCACTCAATTTGCACAAATGCTCACTTCTGAGATTGAGCGTATTTTAAATTTTTTCCAAATGTCGTTTCCCGGTTTATTTTTACAAAAAAATGTATATCTTTTCTATTCTCAGCTCCACGTGCACGATCTGTTCAAACAAATACTGACGAACCGTGGCGAATCGACGTTTTACGATTTATCAGCGTACAGGAAAAGCGAATCGTCGAATGATTTTCGACAAATCATGAATCAAACACCGGTGTCAGAGTTTGTTTCGCTTGGCCTCGCAATCAAGGAGGGCGTGCGTTGAATATCAACCTTCTCCCGCGGCGAACAATGTGGGAGCGTTCGCGATACCTTGTGAACAGTGTGCTAATTACCCTATTGCTAGGTGTTTCGGCAATCGCCGCAGCGGTGACCGTAATCGATCAATCACAACTAACCACAGAGCAACAAACGCTGAAATCCATTCGTTTTCAGCAATCCGCTCTTCTTCAAGAGCAAAATGCTTTAAACGGAAAACTGCAAATGTATGTCGCAAATTCTCAATTGGCTCAGTCTGTTGGTTCACAGTGGATGGTTCAGAGGCTCATCTCGGAAGTAATGAGTATCCTTCCGGCGGGGACAAGTTTGAGCACACTGTCCTTAAATGGGAACACGCTGATCATCTCAGGAAATGCATTAACGCTTTTGGAAATTGCCCAATTCGAATTAAAACTCAATACCCTGCGCTCGATTCAGTCAACGTTTACGCAATCGGTAACATCTCTTCAGTCTTCCGGTTTTTCATTCACAATGACGGTTCAAGTCAAGGGAGGTGCGGTTCTTCTGTGATCCTACGTAATCGATCAACGCGCAATCTTATTTTTGTGTTCATCATCATGGCACTCTTACTCGGTATTTATAGCTTGACACAGATGCGCGTAACTCATAATGATCAGATGATTACAGCCCTTCAGAGTCAGGTTGAGATTCTATCTGTACAAGTCGCTCAGCAGAGCCAATTGCTGAAACAGGATCGTCAATCAGGCGGGCTCGAAAAACGTTTGGAAACAGGAAATGCGCAGACAACCTGGCTGCAGCTTTTTCACAAAATTGCCGGAGAGACCCACGCGCATATCTTGAATGTGTCGTTTTCTACGACATCGAGCGCACCAATCTCATCAGCGAACGCTGGGTTTTCCGGAGCATCGGCTGCCGTGTCTGATCTCGCGATGCAATTATCTCTCGCAGGACAGCGCTCACAACTTCTACAGTTTATTCAAGACGTGCAAATGGCACCGTGGATTACCGGAATTTCATCGGTAAATCTATCCCTTTCAGCGAACGGCGCTTCTCAATTGAATTTTACGTGTGTTGTGCCCTATGCAGCTTAAGCGAGATGTTTGTGGTCGCAAAACGGCGAGCGTACCATTGCGTCAAGATGGACTCACGCTGCTGGAAACATTGGCGAGTGTTGTCGTACTTGCGATTTTTTCTACGGTGCTTCTCATGGTTCTTTCCTCTTTTCTTTTTTATGAACACTTGTCTGTGCAAGAACAGCAGGCGTCGATGCTCGCCAATCAACAATTTACCGTTATGGCACAACAAGGAGCGCTTGTTACACTGAATACAACTGAACCAAAGACGCTAATGTACGACGGAACGACATACCATCTTTCTCTGTTAAACCTTACGTCGACAGAACCTCGCTATGCAAACGGATTAGTAGATGTGGAGGTGACCGTCTCGTGGGTGACAACATTTCGTGGAACCGATGTCACAGAAAGGGTAACATTAAAACAACTTTTTACAAGATGATCGACCATCAGAAGATCGCCGATTTTCATCTTCTTGACGGTTTAGAGCGTGGGACGACGCTGCTTGAACTCCTTGCTGCACTCGTCATTTCGACTGTGATTCTGGGTTTTATCATCTATATTTTTTCATTTGAAACCGCTAGTTTCAACGAAGTCGTATCTCGACAACACGTCTATACAAGCCTGGAATTAGTGGAGACTGATCTGCAACAATTCGTTCAAAACATGACCTTCGGATCAGCACATGTGAACGCTTCGGGTGTATTGATAGGCACTGATGTCTATGGTGACACGGTGGATCTTCAATTGATTCGATTGCCTGATGGACAGAACACATTTCAAGAGACCGCATTCAATTCATCTGGAGTGCAAATCAAACGTGTGACGTGGAATACCCCGTATGTAAATTTTCGGAATTCATCGATGACAGTTCAACAAAATATCGTCGTTTTTCACCTGAATGCGACGGCAATTGGCACTTCAGAGGCGTTTCATGTGATGCAAAACGTGCAATATGTGGCAGGGGGTGGGTATTAGATGGATCGTTCAACGTATCACGAAGAAGGATCGACCTTTTTGGCAGTACTCGTTTCGATCGTCATGTTAACCGTTCTCTTGACCGCGTTTTTCGGTCTGACAGTTCAACAGATGATGTATTCAAATCAATTGAAGAACCATGAACAAGCGCTATCGAATGCGCGCAGTGGATATCTATCAGCGTATCACGAATTGCAAACATTGTGGAATGCGGTGTCAACAAACGGTAATTTTCCATCCCTATCTGTCGCGCGCGCAAACCTTCTGGCGGTTGAGTCGACATGGATGAGTTGGGCGAGTCAGATCAACACGGAGCAACGTGAATTTCATCTAACCATCGCCTATGGACCACGCTCACTTTCAGCAAACGTATCTTCTGTCATCTTTGACCAGATGGAGCTTAAGGTGACAGGGTATTCTGGCAATATGTCAAATACGTTACAAGGCACGGTTTCCTTTTCTGGAATGCTCCCTTCGCTCGATGATGTAATCTATACGCCAGGCAACCTGAACATCACTGGGGGACCGGAATTAGAAGGAAATGTGGCAGTGGGAGGTACACTGTATTTAAAGCAAAGTATGTCGTCTGCTTTGCCGTACCTAGCTGCTCCGTACTCCCTCGCGGTGGGCAAGCAAGTGGATTTATTAAATGAAGCGATAGAGGTTCCTCTTTCAGTATCAACCCTCCCAAAGTATTTTGCAGGGGTCACGCAGGTGAATTCATTTCCATCCTTTTCTCCACCGTCCGTTTTATCTATCATTCAACAGGAAGCAGCCAAACTTACTTCGGAAGCTGATGTACTTTATCTGGGACACGCACACGAGGTATCGAATTCATTGCGTGATCGGTTTATTGTATCATCCGACGGAGTGAAAACACGCTCTCGCAAGTTTACGATCGATCAGCCCTTGTATGTGCAAGGCAACCTTATCATTTCCAAAGGGACGACGGTAACCTTTCGCAAACCGATCTATGTCACTGGAAAACTCATCGTACAAGGCAACTTAAATGCAGACGACGCTATTTTTGTAAACGGCAGTAGCGATTTTTCGAATCTCGCACAACGTGGTAATGATCAGGGCAACACTGTACGTCTCGAACTTTTTTCGAACGGATCTATTAAAATCTCGCCAACGCGTGTTAAACGTAAAGGCGATGAATCGGCTATCATTCTTCACGCCTTCTTCGCGAGCGCGTCCACAGTTTCCATCACCAATGCATCAGGCAAGTTTTCTCTCTATGGTGGCATTGAAGCGCAGAATGTCATCCTAGAAGCTGGAGCTAAACAGCGTCATGGCGTGTTTTCTCACGATGGGGGGACTACCATTAACCATACTCGCGATGCGAGTCCATCGAGAAATCTTGTCTTGGTGTACGACCGTCGATTTGTAACGAATCCTGTCACAGGCACATCGCAGTTTTCGACATTGATTTTGCAACCGATGGCTCAACCTGCACTCTTGCCGTAGTGGTTTCCAAATTAAACCATTGTGCTCTTTTCAGTCTATCGCTATACTACGAATTGTCTTTAGGGCAGTTGGCGCTGTCAAATGCAATACCCTTTTCCGTAGCCACACTACTGGAAAAGAGGTGTTTCAGTGCAGAAGTTCCGCCGAATGCGGTTAGGTATCGCCACCACGTGCGCCGCGCTTTTAGCGCTTGGCGTGACGACGGGGATGAGCCCTTACCGATCGGTGACCGTGTCCGTGGATGGAAAAATGACGACGGGCGGCACGTATGCCACTGAGTCTGTTGCGAAGTATCTCGCATCCCAACACGTTCATGTAGCCGATTATGATTTGGTTGAACCAGCAAGAGCGACACTCCTTCAAAACGGAATGAAGATCGTTGTCGTCAGGGCGTTGCCGATTCTCCTGACCGTTGGGAATCACCGTCCTACAGTCGTCCATACGTTAGTACATAACGTAGGCGACTTGCTTCACGAACTGAGGATAGAACTGGGACCCGAGGATTCAGTCAGCGTTCCTCTCCGTGCTCCACTAACACGAGGCATGAAGGTTCGTATTATCCGCGGGCGTTCGGTTGTTCAGTCGATGATGCAGTCGATTGCCTACACGACCGTTCGTCAATCGAGCAACAATTTTGTCACTGGCACGAATGTGGTAGCGCGCCGTGGACAAAAAGGGTTGGACAAAGTGATTGTAACCAAGTATTTTCGCAACAACCGTTTGGTGCGCAGTGTACGTCACCTCAGGGTCGTAAGAAGACCCGTTTCTGAACTCATCGAGGTTGGTTCGGCGCAACCGACGCCGACGCCAGCTCCTGTCGTGAGTTCGCGCAGCAACTCTTCGCTTGTGACAAGTCAAGTCGTCACCATGATTGCCACTGCCTACTCCAATCCAGGTGGTACAACCGCTACGGGTCAACCAGCTGGGTATGGGGATATCGCCGTAGATCCAAGCATCATTCCACTCGGAACGAAACTTTATATTCCGGGGTATGGCTATGGTGTAGCCGATGATACGGGCGGTGCTATTCAGGGGTATCGCATTGATCTGTGTTTTAACTCTGTCTCTCAGGCGATCGATTATGGTCGTCAGGTCGTTCAAGTGTATATTCTCGGTAAGTAGGGGGATATCAAGAGACAGTGCATGCAGATTCAGACAGCGCCGCAAGACGGAGGGAGCCACGAGGCTCCCCTGATTTTTTATGGAGTGAAATCGATGATTGAAATTGAGACGCGTGATGCGTTAACTGCGATCGCGGAAAATTCAGATTTGATGCTTCTTTTTAAACACAGTACAACCTGACCCGTTAGCGCGGCAGCGTTCGGTCAGGTGACCGAATACGGGAAACATGCGAGTATCCCCATTGCAATGGTTAAAGTCATCGAGTCACGCTCGCTCTCGCTCGCTCTCGCGGATGAACTCGGTGTGAGACACGCATCACCCCAAGTGATTTTAATTAAACGTGGAAAAGCGATATGGCATACGTCACACTATAAAATTACGGACGCGTCCATAACGACTGCAATTGCAAACGGTGAAAAGGCTTAAGTGACAATCCAGATGAAGAGAGTACAAAAAGGGATCATCGCACATTTGGATGTTCCCTTTTTGTATTCGCGTGTGGGAATCACACTCAGAGATTTTGAAGGCTAAAAGCGAGTGGGGCCAGAATGACGGTTGCAAGCGCTGTGAGCAATAAAGTCGCTTCTTCGGTTTGGCCAATCAGATGTGCGTGTGCGGCGAGTGCCGCAACGGCAATCACGAGCGTAAAGCGTGTGGAGAGCAGCGTTCCTGCCGCAAATGTTTCACGCCATGTGAATTGGAAGCGCATGCTGAGTGAACCGATGATTTTGACGGCGAATGCGAGAAGGAGATAGAGTGGAAGATGACTGGCTACACGGTCGATACGCGCGTGTGTCAGGGTGAGAGACATTCCGGTTGAGATGAAGAAAAAGGGCAGGAAAAGGGAATAGCCAAGCGTCTCAAGTCGACTGCGAAGCGCATTGTGCTGATCACCCGCAAGCCATGAACCTACAAGACCTGCCGTAAATCCGGCAAGAATCGATTCTGCGCCGATGACGCGCGCGGTCGCACCGCAAACCATGACAATGGCGAGTGCGCCACGCATGCCAAACGCACCGCGTCGCGCCATGGGAACGCGACTGCGCATGCCACGTAAAAACATGCGACTCGCGAAATAGAGAAGGAATCCCAAACTTGTCATGGTGATCAATTGCATGGGAATGCTAAACGCGGATGATCGCGTTGGCAGCGCGATGCCGATCAGTGTCGCAGTCGCAATGTCTGCGGTGACCGCTGTAAGGAGAATTAATTGTCCGAATCGTGATGCTGAAAGTCCACGTTCGTGTAGGACTGGCACCAGAATGCCGAGGGATGTCGTTGCAAAGATAAATGAGCTGAGCAGGGGATCGGATGACCACCCGAGATGAATAAGCAGTTGCCCTGCAAGAATCGAGAGTGCGGCCGTCTGTGCAAACATCGAAAATATGAGTAGATAGGGGACGCGTGCCGTTTGTGGGGTTCCTTTTTGCGGCGGCCGTATTTCTAGCCCTGCTAAAAACATGAGATAGAGTAATCCGAGCGAAGAGGCGTCGTGAAACCAAGAGGGGATAGGAAGTGTGTGCAATCCTGATTTGCCAAGAAAGATGCCGAGCAACAACTCCAGGACGGCGGTCGGCAGACGGAGTTTCGGAAACAGTGCGGTAAACGTCGATGCAGCGATGGCTATCATGCAAATCAGGGAGAACAGGACAAAAGGTTCCGTGCGCATTCGAAACCTCCTTATGAGTTTTTACGTCTATAGGACAGGCGTCTCTTCTCTCAATTCTATGCGTTTCAATCTCCCTTCCATGCCATTCATAGATTCACGAAATCAGCCATAGACTCTAGCAATGACAAAACACTAAGGTGATCGATGATGGCACGGTGGACCTATGTAAAGACGCGGGATGGGCGATTTGAAAAGATGCGAGAAACGTCGCAGAATTCTATGGAACACGCGATTCGTGAAGTGGCAACGGCGGCCTCTTCTTTGACTTTTGATCGCCGTCGCGTCAGGAAAAGTGCGATGGATTCTCGCTTAAACGCGCGCAAAAAAACGCGCAGATCAAAAGGACCAAACGCTGCGCGTGGCGCGACGCAAACGTTTGGTGATGTCATGATGTACGCGCTTGCGATTGGGCTTTTTCTTGGCGCGCTTTTGACGGCGCTTCTACACAGCCTACCAGTGAGCAAAGCGCAAGCAAACGCTCAGGAACTTACGCAGTCCCTCTCTTCTGTTTGGATTAAAGAGGCGGTAGCGACGCATTCGTTTATCTTGCCGAATGTGTCAGTCTATCTCTATCAGTCAGGATTGTACGGAAATCATGCGCGTGCACAGTCGGCTGTCAGTGATCTTGCACAAAGTGGTGTGCAAGCTGTCATGGGGAGTCTGAAGCCCGTTCCGGTTTATGTGGGGATGACGCTCGCAAATCCGAAGGGCACGCCGTTTTCGAGTTATTTAAATGATCGCGAGGTACCGTTTTATGTGAGTGAATCCACCCTTCCACAGAGAACTGTGCGAGCCGGACAGATTTCTACAAATTTGCTGTCACGAACCGAAGAATTGTTGGTACTCGATGTCGATCTTATGCTTTCACTTGCGCAACGACCTGCCTTGCATCATCAAACCTTGCTTGATTTGACACATCAAATCAAACGAGATCTTGCATACTTAAAATCAGGTGCCAATCTCCCTCTTGCTTTTAAGCGACAACTGTTCAGTTTTCAGCAGGCGGTGTGGGAAGCGGTGGATGCGCCAGGACAAGCAGGAATCTATCATCAGGAACTCGTGATTGAGAAACTGGCAAAAGCGTATGTTCGCTATCAGCAAATTGCATCATTCTAGCAGGGGACTAGGAGGGTGCACGAAAAAATGAGCGCGTGAGAGTAGAAAGTATCATTTTGTGAAATTGATTAAAACTCACACGGTACATATCAGATGGATCCGATTGGAGTGTTCGTGTCGTGTCTCATCTTTTATACTAAAGACAAAACCGAATGTTTCAGGAGGATGCCTGTTTGGACCGAATTCTTTTGGCTTCAACCTCACCAAGACGAACGCACTTGTTAGCACAGATGGGTATCGTACACGAAGTTGTGGCGCCTGACTATGAAGAAAAACATTCTACGCTACTGCCGCCTCAGGAGCTCGTGATGAAGCTTGCGCATGGAAAAGCAGCAAGTGTCGCTGTGAAGCACACGGACTGCATTGTATTGGGGGCAGATACGCTCGTCTTTTATGAGAATCAGCCGCTTGGAAAACCATCGTCTGCTGATGAAGCGAAGGCGATGCTGCGCAAATTGGCTGGAAAGACGCATGATGTGTATACAGGTGTAGCGCTTGTTCATGAGAATGCCAATCGTAGCGTGAGTGACTTTAGGCACGTGCGCGTCACGATGCGCATGCTGCGCGATGAAGAGATTGCGTGGTATGTTAAAACGGGTGAGCCGATGGATAAAGCGGGGGCCTACAGCATTCAGGGAATCGGTGCGCCATTTATTACGGAAATCCACGGAGATTTTTACGCTGTGGTCGGGTTGCCGCTCGCATTGACCTTCGATCTGTTTGCAAGGTTAGAAATTTCTAATCTTCTCCTACAGAGGGGGAATGTCGAATGACCGAGCGTAGAGCGCAAGAACGTGGTACACTGATGATGGATCGGCCGCTTGCCGAGCGACCACGAGAACGAATGGTGCAACGTGGCGCGCAGTCGCTGTCGACAAGCGAACTTCTAGCCCTTCTCTTGGGGACAGGACGGCGCGGTGTGTCCGCTCTAGATCTAGCGGATGATCTTCTTTCAAAAATGGGAGGGCTTCGAGAACTCTTGGAAGCGGACGTTCGCGAATTGCGTCAAATCCCAGGCGTTGGCCATGCAAAAGCGCTTGCCGTCCTTGCGGCGATTGAATTGGGGCGCAGGGTTTCTGCACTCGGAGGTGAAGCGATCGTAAAGATTGGCTCACCAAAGGATGCGGCAGATTATGTAATGGACAAGCTGCGCTTCCTCAAAAAGGAACATTTTTTTACGATACACCTCGACACGAAGCATCAAATCATCGGAGAAGAGACGGTGTCTGTAGGGTCCTTGAACGCTTCGATTGTTCATCCGCGCGAAATTTTCAAAACACCTTTGCGCCGCAGCGCGGCAGCGATTATCTGCGCACATAACCATCCTTCAGGTGACCCGACGCCGAGTCCTGAGGATATCAGTGTGACGCAACGTTTGGTTCGCGCGGGTACCATTCTTGGGATCGAAGTTTTGGATCATATTGTCATCGGTGACAAACGATATATAAGCTTGCGTGAACGTGGTTTCATGGACGCAGCGATTGAAATGGAATAGAAAAAGGAGCGTTTAATCAGGATGTTTGGTAATTTGCGGGATATGGGCATTGACCTTGGCACGGCGAATACACTTGTTTATATGAAAGGGCGAGGCATCGTGTTGCGCGAGCCGTCAGTCGTCGCGATGCGTACAGATACAGGCGGTATTCGCGCCGTGGGTGAAGAGGCAAAAAAAATGATTGGACGCACGCCTGGCAACATTGTGGCGGTACGTCCGATGAAAGATGGCGTCATCGCAGACTTTGAGACGACGACGACGATGCTTAAATACTTTATTCGTCAAGCGCTCAAGAAAAAATCAGTTTTTGCGGGAAAACCAAGGGTTATTGTGTGCGTTCCGTCTGGAATTACGGCGGTCGAAAACCGTGCTGTACTGGATGCAACACTGCAGGCAGGTGCACGCGAGGCGCTAACCATTGAGGAACCGATGGCCGCTGCAATCGGTGCAGGGTTGCCGGTTGGAGAGCCGACAGGGAGTATGGTCGTCGACATTGGTGGCGGAACGACAGAGGTCGCAATCATATCGCTTGGCGGAATTGTCACCAGCCGCTCCATTCGCGTAGCAGGTGACGAGATGGATGAGGCGATCATGAATCACATCAAGCGCACCTACAACTTGATGGTGGGTGAACGCACCGCGGAAGAATTGAAAATTTCAATTGGATCGGCGCTAGAACACGAAGCTGGAGAAGAGATCGATATTCGCGGACGCGATTTGGTATCCGGACTCCCCAAAACGGTGACTATTACTGCACAAGAGATGGCAAGCGCACTTCATGATACGGTGGCGAGTATTCTTGAGGCAGTTAAAGTTACGCTTGAAAAATCGCCGCCAGAACTCGCGGCTGATATCATGGATCGCGGCATCGTTCTGACTGGCGGTGGAGCGCTTCTTCGCAACCTTGACCGCCATTTGGCGCGAGAGACAGGAATGCCCGTTTTTGTCGCGGATAATCCACTGGATTGTGTAGCCATTGGTACCGGCAAGGCTCTCGACAATATCGAAATGTTGCGCGATCGCCGGGCGTATGGCCAACGTAGACGGGCCAGATAACCGAGGGTAAGGGAGAGGCGCGGTCGTGGGTAGACTTTTTTCGGGTGGTCGACTGCTCGGCTTTCTTGCCGGACTGATCGTCTTGTTTATTGTTGCGGCAGTCACACTTCATAATCGGGCGTTTCGCTCATCGTGGCCTGAACGTGCTGTACGCGATGTGACGTCCATTGTGAGTGAGTGGCTTTATACGCCGACGTTTCAAGTGGAAACCTTTTTTTCACGCATTAAAAATTTGACGGCGCTTTATCAGGAAAATAGCGCATTGCAAGCGTTAGCTGCTAAAGATGCGACACTCCAGATTTCTCTCGATCAAATCAAACAGGCGAACGTTCAACTTCAGCAAATGGTGGGATATCGCTCGACGAATCCACAATACAAATTGATTGCGGCCCGTGTGACGGGACGCAGTCCACTCACGTGGGATTCTGATATCACCATTTCTGTAGGAAGAGATGCAGGTGTTGCGCGTGATATGCCTGTTCTGAACCAGAATGGGGCGTTGGTAGGCAGAGTAACTTCCGCCTCGAATCTGAGCAGCGTCGTTTCACTGCTCACTTCAAGCGCAAGCGCAGACGGCGTTTCCGCGAGTATTATCAATGGCAAACAAGCCACGTTTGGAATTGTATCGGGCAATGCGGCTGCGCCAAATGATCTGCTGATGCAGTTTATCTCGCAGATGTCAACTACGGCCCATGTCGGGGATCTTGTTGTCACTTCAGGGTTGTCTACGATGTATCCGCGTGGCATCTTGATTGGAAAGGTTCAATCTTTTCAACTCGATGGAACAGGGATTACGAAATCTGCAGTGATTGCTCCTGCCGCTAACTTTAATGCGATTGATTACGTGTTTGTTCTTGTTCCGGGAGCGGGACAGGTGATTCCATGAGGTCAACCCTTCTTTTCGTGGCGTTATTCTTGAGTTTGGTTTTAGAATCGACGGTTTTTCGCGCGCCCATTCTCTCCGAGTATGCGCCAAACCTTGTCGTCATCGGTCTTGTCATGACAGGCCTCTTGCGAACACCTCGTATGGGCCTGTTGTTTGGGCTTGGCATTGGTTTGATTCAAGATATTGACTATGGACGTTTTCTTGGTGAAACTGCATTTGCGTATGCGTTGATCGGTTATTTGGCAGGCTATTTTAGGCATCTGGTATTGCGAGAGAGTGCACTGCTTGCCATTTTGGTGACAGGGCTTGCGTCTGAGTTGTTTGCGTGGGTCACGTATGGAGAGGCCAGACTCTTGGAGGCGTCAGGGACGACGCTACACGAAGTGATTCGCAGTTCCAGCAAGACGTCACTCGTTTCCATGGTTGTCGTTTTACTTCTTTATGCACCATATCGAAAGGCTTTTCTAAAGAAAAAGAAGGTCAGTTATAATGATGCGACTGCTGACGGTGCATCTTGAATCGGACTGAACTCTTTTGTACATCCTCTAAACGAGTTTTATGGGACTGGGTGGGAACGGGAATCCCTTCACAGGTGAAGCATGCATGGATCGAGATGCAAAAGACGATGAAAAGTGGGCAGAGTGTCAACGACGGTTTCGCGCACTATGGATTCTCATCATCGTGCCTGCCGTAATAGTAGTCTTTCGTCTCGGGGATATGCAGTGTCGCAGGAGTGCGGAATATCTCGCGGCGGGTGCGCGCAATCGCGTTGACACCTTTTCAACGCCTGCACCGCGTGGCAGAATCATGGATGCAATGGGCCATGTTATGGCTTATGACACACCGTCGTTTAGTGTGATTTACGCCAGGTCGGATCGCCCCATCGATGCGGTTGCAAAAAGGTTGTCGCGCGTTTTGCGAGTTCCGCGTACAGAACTCACTCGTCTTCTCAAGGAGGATGGGACGGGGAGTGTTCACACACTGGTTGCCAGTCGTGTGTCTGCGCGTGCGGTTTCTTACATCCGCGAACATCAATCCGAATTGCCCGGTGTGCGCATCGTATCAGACTCGATTCGCAATTATCCTGACGCGGATACTGCCTGCCACATACTCGGGTATATTAATGCTATCCCGCGACACCGCATCGAACAATTGGTGACGAAGGAACATTTCCCGCCGTCTACTCGCGTTGGCTGGGCTGGCGTTGAAGGGTACTATGACAATGCATTGCGAGGGAAGCCTGGACGCATCGTGATGGAGGTGGACAGTCGCAATGTCCCTTTGCATGCACTTCCAGATTGTCACGATGCGAGTAAAGGCGCGGATCTTGTCCTGACGTTGAGCCACACCTACGAAAGAACCGTTCAAAATCTACTCGCGGCGCAAGTGCACTATTTAAAAGCTCACGGGCATCGCGGCATCGATCACGCCATGGCGATCGCGATGAATCCCCAAGATGGTTCAATTCTTGCGCTCGCCAGTTATCCGTATTACAAGCCCCAGTGGTTTTCTCAAGGAATCTCTTATCAAACGTATCAAAACGGATTTGCACCGGCCGAGCGAAATTGGGTCACACAAGCGCCAATTGCTCCTGGTTCTACAATGAAACCGTTAACAGCACTCTTTGCGTATAATCAGCACGCGATCACGTTAAAAGAAACGATTGACTGCAACGGTGCGCTAAAACTTCCGAATACGGATGGCACGACCATTCGCTGTTGGACGCGCCACGATCCACTCGATATGGCGCACGCAATTGCAGAATCATGTGACGTATATTTTTATCAAGCAAGTTTGCGGTACGGCCGGTGGCCGCCACGCGGCAATGAAAGAACATCCACATGGCTTAAAACGGATCGTCCACAGACGCTTCATCGACTAGAGCAATACAGTCGAGGGTTCGGTCTCGGAACAGGGACAGGCATAGATTTGCCTGAAGAAGAAATCGGATATCTCAACGATAGTTCGCTTCAGTTGACCGATCTGCCTTATACGGCAATCGGGCAAAACGAGGTGTATACACCGCTCGAATTGGCAGTGTATACG
>NZ_LSUQ01000018.1 GCF_001642725.1 Ferroacidibacillus organovorans | reverse complement strand
TCACCAAGATAAGTTGACATAACTCAATCTCTACCGAGGGGCGAATTTACACCACATCTCGGACTTGATCGATTGTGTTAAATGGATAGCCTAGGGGTAGTATTTAACCAAAAAATGATATATCATATATCAAGCGGAACATTAAGATAATTATTGAATGGGGGAAGAAGGGAAAAGGATGGATAAGACGCTTAGACGTAGATGGACTCAAGTCGTTTTTGTAGCGGTAATCATGTATACGATTTCATTCATAGACAGGATGAATGTTGCCGTCGCCCTACCACATATGAGAAAGGATCTTCATCTTAGCGCTACGGCTGCTGGGATAACGGCCGGAATTTTTTTTATAGGTTACTTTTTGTTCCAAGTTCCTGCGGGTAAATGGGCAGTTCGTTTTGGAAGTAAGCGCTTTATTTCCGTATTGCTGGTCTTGTGGGGAATTTTTGCGATGCTTTCTGGTTTTTCTCAAAACGCGACGCAATTATACATCACCCGATTATTGCTCGGCCTTGCCGAAGGTGGAATCTGGCCGGCAACGTTAGTCTTGTTAAGCAACTGGTTTCTTGCAGAGGAACGCGCAAGGGCCAGCGCAATTTGGATGCTTTGTCTGCCGCTCGGAGGGGCAATTTCAGGTCCGTTGTCCGGCGTTTTAATTTCGCATCTTGACTGGAGATGGATGTTTATTCTGGAGGGCATTCCGGCGCTTGTATGGGTCATCCCATGGTGGTTTTTAATTGAGGACAGTCCGGAAAAGGTGTCATGGTTGTCGATTGATGCCAAAAAGTACTTGGTGTCTAGATTGCATTTAGAAGAAGAAGCTCGTCGTCAACGTGTATCAAATCTAGGTTGGCGTACTTGGGCATTTCATCCAACCGTCATCATGCTTTCACTCGTCTACATTCTTTCTATCATTGGTGGATACGGGGTACTGCTATGGCTTCCCACGATTATGGGGCAACTTAGTGGAAAAGGTATTCAGTGGGTTGGCTTCATCAGTGCCATTCCGTATGTCGTGGCTATGATTGCAATGGTTTTGTTTGGCTATCTGGCAGACAAGACGCAAAAACATATACGGTTTGTTGTGTTGAGCCTGGTCTTGGCGGCAGTAAGTATGTTCCTTACTTCTTTTACAGGTACCCACGCTTGGTTTATCACGATTATTTTGCTATCGATTTCTGTGGCGGGATTCTTTGGAAGGCAAGGCCCGTTGTGGGCAATCCCTTCCACCATGTTGCCGAAGGAATTGGCAGGACCCGCCATGGGTTTTATTAATGCATTTGGGAACCTCGGCGGTTTCATTGGACCAACGTTGTTCGGAGCTTTTTTGGGTGCAACACATAACTTTGTTCGAGGTTACTTGGTTCTTTCTGTGTGCATGATTTTGGCGGCCATCCTGATGGCTACTCTTGTGATGTTTTCGAGAAAAGGAGTTTCTACGTTTGAAGATCACGGGATTTAAGGTCTATCCACTTAGTGTTCCCTTAGAGAAACCTATTGTAACTTCCTTCGGAGTGATGAAAAGTAGGCAGGCTTGTATACTTGAACTGAGCACAGACGACGGAATATCTGGTTGGGGAGAGTCTTGGATAAATTACCCCCAGTGGGGACTTCAGGAGCGTACGGCAACGCTAAACGCTATTTGTGAACGAATTATTGGGTCCGATGTAAGTGATCCGAAGGCATTCAACACATGGTTGAAGTCGCTGTTCAGCGTAATAGCCCGCCAATGGGGAGCTGTCGGGCCAATATTACAGGCAATTAGTGCAGTAGACCTTGCTATTTGGGATGTTGTCGCAAAATCGAAACACGTTCCTGTATACAAATTACTCGGTGGTACTCACAAGCAAGTTAGAGTATATGGTAGTGGCATTGCCCCCGATGACATTGAAAAACGCCTGAACGAGGCAATTGAACTAGGATATCAGGCGGTCAAGGTGAAAATTGGGTTTGACTACGAATCGGACATTCGTGCAGTCAAACATGCGCGGGATATTTGGGGAGACCGACATCTCATGCTGGATGCGAACCAAGGATGGACGCTAGACGAAGCGCTAAAAATTTTCTTGGATTTGGCTTCATATCACCCTTGCTGGATTGAAGAGCCGTTGGCCGCAGATGATAAAGATGGCTTGGTACGTTTGTCAGCACAGTCATCTCTTCCCATTGCTGTAGGGGAAAATCTCTATGGGAATGAATTTCACCAAATAGTGGACGCAGGTTCAGCTCATTATATCCAGCCAGATCTTACTAAAATGGGCGGTCTATCTTCTGCCCTAGAAGTTGTGAAATGGTGTGCAGATCAGGGTATCACAGTGGTACCACATGTTTTTGGTACCGCTTTATCGATTGTGGCGTCCAGTCACTTTAATGCCATAACGCAGTCCCCTTGGCTTGAAGTGGATATGAACGATAACCCGTTTCGATCGAATTTACTTGTGGAGGGGTTAAACATTTGTGGAGGTTATCAGAATCTATCAGAGAAACCCGGATGGGGAGTGGAACTAGATCGAAAAATGTTAAAAAGATTTCAAGCACTGTAATGTAGATTTAAGTGGAACTTCCTTTGGATACTCATTTTTTTTCTTGCTCGAGTCTGAATGTAGACTCGAGCCTATGCACTTTTACACACAATACAATGGTTACGCAGGGATTGCGGTTCGAATTTAAATAGAATATGTGCAATCGATTTGTGATTTCTAAAAATAAAACAGATTATGGGTCATGTACATAAAAATCTTATCAGAGTGGGATTGAGTTTGCGCATTCGATATGCTTTAATATTGGGATGAAGTGAGGCAGTCATGGAGGTGCACGATGGCAGAATCATTGCGCGTTGATCGTGATCGTGAAGCGTTGCTTGAGATTCCGTTGGTGGATATTGCGTATCAAATTCTTTTGCAAGGGAAAGAACCTTACTATTATCGTGATTTGATGGCAAAAGTGGCAGAACTGAGAGGCTTGACGCAAGAAGAGATCAACATGGTCATTGCCCGCCTGTATACCGATATCAACATTGATGTGCGATTTGTTTGCATTGGCGACAATGTCTGGGGATTGCGCAGTTGGTATCCGCTTGATAAAGCGGCGGAACGTGGCGCAGGAAAACGGTTTGTTCGCAAAGAAGTACTCGGTTTCGATGATGAAGATGATGAAGAAATCGTCGAGATTGATGAAGAATTGTTGGATGAAGAACCACCCTATACATTTGGTGACGATGATGCGCCTTTCGCGGATGAAGAAGATGAAATTGACGCGGAAGCCGACTTTATCGAAGAGGGACCGGAAGTTGAAGAAGAAGTTGACGTGGAAGATGACGCAGAGGACGAAGATGTATTTTAATTTGCGGCAGACGCTTCACTTTGTAAATGTCGGCAGGGGAGACATGTCCGCTTGTCGATCGAAACTTCAAATGCGTTCTGGCATTGGCCAGAACGTTTGTTATGTAAAGAATCGCGGGGGAGGCTGTGCGTTGATATGACGAAATACATTTTTGTAACTGGAGGCGTCGTGTCCGGACTGGGCAAGGGCATTACGGCCGCTTCACTCGGAAGACTGTTAAAAAATCGCGGACTGCGCGTCTCCATTCAGAAGTTTGATCCTTATATAAATGTCGATCCCGGAACCATGAGCCCCTATCAGCACGGAGAAGTGTTTGTAACGCAAGATGGAGCGGAAACGGATCTTGATCTCGGTCACTACGAACGCTTTATCGATAACAATCTCACACAAGACAATAACGTGACATCAGGCAGGGTATATTTTTCCGTACTCAACAAAGAGCGCCGTGGAGATTATCTGGGCGGTACTGTGCAGGTCATTCCGCATATCACAAACGAAATCAAGGAGCGTATCATGCGCGCCGCGACGCCAGAAACAGATGTGGTGATCACAGAGATTGGCGGCACGGTGGGGGACATCGAGAGTCTTCCTTTTCTTGAAGCGATTCGACAAATGAAGAGTGACGTTGGTCGCGAGAACATCATCTACATCCATGTGACGCTGATTCCTTTGATGCGCTTGGGCGGTGAAATCAAGACAAAGCCCACGCAGCACAGCGTGGCTGAACTCCGCAGCATCGGCATCTCGCCGCAGGTGATCGTTTGCCGCACCGAGGTTCCGCTCTCTACGGAGGTGCGCCGCAAAATCGCGCTGTTCTGTGACATCGAAGAAACGGCTGTGATCGAAGCGCGCGACGCCGAATCACTTTATGAAGTTCCGCTCATGCTGCAGTCTGAAGGACTCGATGAGTATGTGGTGCGCTATCTGAAGCTCGATTGTCCTCCGGCCGAACTGCGCGAGTGGACGACGATGGTCGAGCGCATCAAATCGCTCTCTCATACGGTGCGCATTGCGTTGGTCGGAAAGTATGTCGCGCTCCACGATGCTTATTTGAGTGTGGCTGAAGCGTTGTTTCACGGGGGCGTTGCAAACGGTGTAAACGTGGAAATCGACTGGATTCACTCGGAGGAACTCAACGCATCCAATGTTGATTCAAAATTGAGCGGTGCGGATGGTATTCTTGTGCCGGGCGGATTCGGAGATCGCGGAATTGAAGGGAAAATCGAGGCGATTCGCTATGCGCGGGAAAACAAAATCCCCTTTTATGGGATCTGTCTCGGCATGCAAATGGCGGTTGTCGAGTACGCGCGCAATGTGCTTGGATGGCGCGACGCGAACAGTTCAGAGATCAACGAGTTAACGACGCACCCGGTGATTGATCTGATGCCTGACCAGTACGACGTATCCGATAAAGGTGGAACGATGCGATTGGGAGGCTATCCTTGCGTGCTGGTTCCGGGAACGAAAGCGGCGCGCGCGTATGGTACGCTGCAAGTGATTGAGCGCCATCGTCATCGTTACGAGTACAACAATGAGTTTCGCGAGGCACTCAACAAAGCAGGGCTGCAAGTGAGCGGCGCGTCACCGGATGATCGGCTCGTTGAGATTGTGGAAATTGAAGATCACCCGTGGTTTGTGGGCGTGCAGTTTCACCCTGAATTTACGTCGCGACCCAATCGCGCGCAACCGCTTTTCCGGGAGTTCGTTTCGGCCGCCTGTGTAAAATGCGGGATTGTGCAAGAAGGGAATGCGCTTGAGACGTCGAATTAAAATTAAATGTGAACATTTACAATTGTAGGTGACAGGTCTGGATTCAACCTTTGCGAAGGGAGGGAAACGGTCTTGGCACGTCGTGTTCTTGTCGTAGATGACCAGTTTGGCATTCGTATTCTTTTGCAAGAGGTTTTAGAGCGTGAAGGATATCATGTGGAACTTGCCGCAAACGGCAAAGAAGCATTGGATCAGCTTCAAAAGAAATCATTTGATTTTGTTCTTCTTGATATGAAAATTCCGGGGATGGATGGTCTTGAAATCTTAAAGGGGTTGCGCCAAGTGCAGCCCCACGTGAAGGTCGCGATGATGACAGCGTACGGTGAGTTGGGGTTTGTCAAAGAAGCGATCGCACACGGTGCAGTAGGTCATTTTACAAAGCCGTTTGACATTGATGAATTGCGCCGCTTTATCGCGTCGCAGGTGGGGGTTGTGCCGCGTGTTGGATGAAACTGTGATGTTGCGCGTGCGGCTGTCTTCTGCAGATGCGCATTACGCGGGCAATCTCGTCGATGGCGCGCGCATGATGCAACTGTTTGGGGATGTCGCCACAGAGCTCTTGATCCGCCACGATGGGGATGAGGGGCTATTTTGCGCTTATGATCGCGTGACGTTTCTGGCGCCTGTTTACGGAGGGGATTACGTGGAGGCGACAGGTCGAATTGTACATAGTGGGCGCACTTCGCGGCGCATGGAGTTTCAAGTTCATAAGGTGGTCACTTCGCTAGGCGATCCAGCCCAACCGTCTGCGGCGTGTGTTGTGGCGCCGCCTCAGCTTGTGGCGGAGGCGAGCGGTACATGTGTGGTTCCGCTTGAAAAACAACGCCTGAACAAGCGTGAGGACGGTTGAGCAATTTCAGAAAGGGAGTGTGACATGGAGCCGTTGATCATCACTTCAGCCCTCAATGGCGCAGAAGTCACGCGTGAACAAACGCCAGCGCTTCCGCTTACACCCGTTGAGATCGCAGAGGAAGCGGCGCGCGCGCGCGCTGCGGGCGCGGCGTTGGTTCACATCCATGCGAGGGACGCGCGCGGCACGGCCACGCAGGACCCTGACGTGTACCGCGAGATCATCAGGGAGATTCGGGAGCGTACGGATGTCATCGTTCAGGTATCGACAGGTGGCGCAGTTGGCATGACGGCGGAATCGCGCTCCGCCGTATTGGCGCTTCGTCCGGAAATGGCCACACTAACGACGGGGACGGTTAATTTTGGCGACGATGTCTTTGTCAATCGTATGGGGGACATCCTCTCGTTTGCCAAGCGAATGGCCGCGCACCACATCACGCCTGAAATTGAAGTGTTCGATGTCGCCATGATCGAGAATGCGATGTATCTGGTGCGGCAGGGTGTCTTTTCACTGCCGCTACACTTTGATTTTGTGCTCGGTGTGCCTGGCGCACTTTCCGCGACAGCGAGAAATCTCACCTTCTTGGTCGACGCGCTTCCGCAGGGTTGCTCGTGGTCTGTGGCGGGCATCGGGCGCGCACAACTCCCCATGGCGATGATCGGCCTTGCGATGGGCGGCCACGTTCGCGTGGGGCTTGAAGACAACATTTACTACAGCAAGGGGCGTTTGGCGACAGGCAATGCAGAACTGGTCGCACGCGTGAAGAGAATGGCCGAAGAGATGGGACGAGCGGTTGCATCAGCCGATGAAGCGCGCTCGATTCTTGGGATCGCGCGACTTTCGTGATATATTGTCCGTGAACGAAGAGGAGAAAAGGAGAGATCCACATGCCATTTGGTTCATTTAAACAGGTGCTGAATGACGGCCTGAAAAACGGATATGCCGTAGGGCAGTTTAATATCAACAATCTGGAGTTTACGCAGGCGATCATTGAGGTGGCCAATGAAGAAGGTGCTCCGGTGATTCTTGGCGCGTCAGAGGGCGCGATTAAATATATGGGTCTTGACTATATGGTTGCTATCGTTCGAACTGCTGCCGAGAAATCGAAGGTTCCGGTTATCCTCCACCTCGATCACGGCAGCAGTTTTGATATGGTGATGAAATGCATACGAAATGGATTCACATCTGTGATGATTGATGGTTCACACCATCCATTTGAAGAGAATCTTGCATTGACGCAAAAGGTGGTCGAGGCAAGTCACGCGGTAGGAGTTCACGTTGAGGCGGAACTCGGGCGCATCGGCGGCGTCGAAGATGACCTTACGGTGGACGCGCGCGAAGCGGCGCTGGTGCGTGTGGATGAAGCGGAAGAGTTCGTAAAAAAGACGGGCGTTGACGCGTTTGCCCCAGCGATTGGTTCAGCACATGGGCATTATAAGGGGAAGCCGGAGTTGGCGTTTGATCGGCTGAAGGATGTTCGCGATGTGACGGGCGTTCCGCTTGTGTTACACGGGGGCACGGGCATTCCGGATGAAGACATTCTTCGCGCGATCGGTCTTGGCGTCAGCAAAATTAATGTAAACACAGAGAATCAGTCGGCGTTTACAGATGCGATCCGCGCGATTTTTGAGAAGGATAAAAATGTGTACGATCCTCGGAAATACCTCGGACCTGCGCGCGAAGCGATTAAAGACGCCGTGCGGACCAAAATTCGTCTGTTTGGTAGTGCAAACCGCGCGTAACGGCTGTGAAGAAAGTAACGAAGATATGCTCACGTTTTTACCAGGGATGATGTGACTGTGCAACTTATTCTTCAGTCAGCGGATCTCGAAGAATTGCGCTGTGCCGCTGCGTTTGGATTTATCGATTCCGTTTGGGTTCCGCGCAAGGAGATGGCTGCGCGTGCGTATCAGGAACGGGTGCGCGCAGTCGCTGCGCTTGGATTCTCGCGCATCATGATCGAACTGGATGCGCTTGACGTAGATGGGATGATCAAGGAATTAGAACTGCACGTCGTCGATACGGATGCAAAAATGATCGGCGCGGGGTCGTTCACCATCGAGCTATGCCGCGCTGCGCGCCACATGCAGAGTCTGGACGGGGTGCTCAACTGTGGTGTAGCTGCGCTGCACATCGCCAATGTTGCGCAAGGAATCGCCGCAGCGCGCGCGGGGTGCAGCGCACTCTGTGTCGATGGCGCAAGGTTTGCGGACGTAGGCATGGATCCATTTCGCTTTCTTCGCGCGTTGCGCTCCGTTCAACGAGAAGGTTTTCCCCGCATTTACCTCGAAGGAATGCACGATTCCATGTCGACGCTTCAAGCCAGCGAAGCAGGGGCAGACGGTTTGATCCTCCCATTTCTACCGCTTTTGCATAGTATGGATCACCCCGTGACGGAAGCGGGGATGCGGCGCATTCTGACGCACTGGAAAAGTGACTGATAAAATGAAAACAGCGTTTGACGAAAGACGCACAAGGGGTGAGAGAATTTGTCAGAGAGTTTTATTCAGAAAATGTTTGCTGACCGCATTGGTGGTGCAAACTTTGGCAAAGACACAGTGATTTATAAATTCGAGAAAATCAAACGCGCGAAAGCGGCTGCGAAAAAGGCGCATCCAGATGTGCCGATGATTGATATGGGCGTTGGTGAACCGGATGAGCGGGCGCATGACTGGATTGTCGACCGACTCGCTGTCGAGGCGAGAAAAAAGGAAAATCGTTTTTATGCGGATAACGGTATTCCTGAGTTTAAGGTGGCAGCGGCGCGCTATTTGCAGCAGGTTTATGGGGTTGAAGTTGATCCGGAGCGGGAGATCAATCACACGATTGGATCGAAGCCGGCACTCGCCATGATCCCGCTCGCATTCATTAATCCAGGTGACATCGCGCTGATGCCCATCCCGAATTACCCGGTCTTAGGAACGCATACGCGTTTTCTCGGCGGTGAAGTGTACACGCTGCCGATTCACGAGGAAAATCATTTTCTCCCGGACCTTGACTCCATTCCGGAAGAGGTATGCAAAAAAGCGAAACTGCTCTATTTGAACTATCCTAACAACCCAACGGGCGCTTCAGCGACACCTGAATTTTTCGAAAAAGCGGTCGCGTTCGCCAAACGTCACGAAATCCTGATTGTGCACGATGCGGCCTATGCAAGCCTCACGTTTGACGGTGTAAAACCGCTCTCATTTCTCTCGATTCCCGGAGCAAAAGACGTCGGGATCGAGCTGTTCTCGCTCTCGAAAGCGTTCAACATGACAGGCTGGCGCATCGCGTTTGTGGCGGGACAGGAATTGGCGGTCAAAGGGCTCGCGACCGTGAAGGACAATTACGACTCCGGGCAGTTTATCGCCATACAAAAAGCGGCGATGGTCGGCCTTGAAAATCCGTCGATCACGACTGACATCGCGGAGAAATACTCCCGCCGCCACAGCATGCTCGTCGACGCGTTGCGCTCAGTCGGGTTTCGCGTGGAAAAACCGAAAGGATCTTTCTTTCTCTATGCGGCGGCGCCGCGCGGGATTCGCGGAGGTGTACGTTTTGACTCGGCGGAGGCGTTTTCCGAATGGCTGATTACGGAAAAACAGATCTCAACGGTGCCGTGGGACGACGCAGGTGCGTTTGTGCGATTCAGTGTGACGTTTGAAGCCGATGACCAAGTGGCTGAGCGTGAGGTCATCGCGGAAATCAAGCGCAGACTCTCGGACGTATCGTTTGAATTTTAATTTGGAGTCACACTTGATGGGAAAGGGGCCAACGCTTGATGGATCGCGAACTCGCCATTGAATTTGCGCGCGTCACGGAAGCGGCAGCCCTTGCTGCCGCCCGTTGGATGGGAACAGGTAAGAAGAATGAGGCTGATCAGGCGGCCACAACTGCGATGCGGGCTGTTTTTGACACGATTGATATCGAGGGTACAGTCGTGATCGGCGAAGGGGAGATGGACGAGGCGCCCATGCTCTACATCGGGGAACGCTTGGGACGCGGAAAGGATCAGGTTGACGTGGCGGTTGACCCGCTCGAAGGTACGAATATCGTTGCGAAGGGTCTGTGGAATGCCATGGCCGTGATCGCCGTGGCTCCGGCAGGTACGCTGCTGCACGCGCCTGACATGTACATGGAAAAGTTGGCGGTCGGTCCAGAGGCGCGCGGACTGGTCGCTTTGGAGGCAGAAGTCGAAGACAATTTACACGCGGTGGCGCGTGCGAAAGGAAAGGCGATTGAGGATGTCGTAGCGATTTTGCTTGATCGCCCGCGTCATCAAACCCTCATCGATCGCATCCGAAAAACGGGTGCGCGCATCAAGCTCATCACGGATGGCGATGTCGCGGCGGCGCTCAATACCGCGTTTGCAGAGACGGGCGTGGACATCATGTTCGGATCAGGCGGCGCGCCAGAAGGCGTTTTGGCTGCAGCCGCGCTCAAGTGTCTTGGCGGTGAGTTGCAGGGGCGATTGCTTCCGGCGGATGATACGGAACGCGAACGCTGCATTCGCATGGGCATTTCTGATCCTGCACAAGTTCTTAGGATGGAGGATCTCATCCGCGGGGATGACGCGATCTTCGCAGCCACTGGTGTCACGGAAGGCGAACTATTGCGCGGTGTGCGTTTTCTTGGCGGTTCCATTGCGACTACGCACTCCCTGGTGATGAGAGCGAGTAGTGGGACCGTGCGCTTTATTGAAACGCGTCACGACTTGTCGAAGAAGCCAAACCTTGTGTTTGTATAACGAGGTGAGGACTTTCGAATCTGCATAAAATGTTTTCTCCCGGGTAAACATGATATACTAGGTTTTGATATTCTGATCGTGTGAGGGTAGGTACACTTGAAAATTGAAGAGCTGGAGTCAAAAAAGCTCGCGGATCTCTACAAACTGGCGAAGGAATTCCAGATTGCGCACTATGCCGGAATGAAGAAAAAAGAGCTGATTTTTGCAGTACTGCGAGCTCAGGCAGAGAAGGACGGACTTATTTTTGCAGAAGGCGTTCTTGATATCATGTCTGAAGGGTATGGGTTTCTAAGACCGATCGGATACTTGCCGAGTCTCGAAGACATTTACGTAGCGACATCGCAGATTCGCCGATTTGATTTGAGAGCCGGCGATCTCGTTTCTGGTAAAGTGCGACCACCGAAAGACAATGAGCGCTATTTTGGACTTCTTCAAGTTGAAGCGGTAAACGGCACGAGTCCTGACGCAGCAGCGGAACGACCTCACTTCCCCGCACTCACACCACTCTTTCCTCAAAAAAAGATGGTTCTCGAAACAGCCCCTAATAAGTATGCGACGCGTCTCATGGATTTATTGGCGCCCGTTGGGCTTGGACAACGCGGCTTGATTGTCGCTCCGCCGAAAGCCGGGAAAACGCTTCTTCTCAAAGAGATTGCGAACAGCGTGTCACAAAACTATCCGGGTGTTGATTTGTTTGTTTTGTTGATCGATGAGCGTCCTGAAGAAGTGACGGATATGCAGCGGTCAGTAAACGGCGAAGTGATCGCGTCCACCTTTGACGAAGTTCCCGAAAACCACATCAAAGTGGCCGAGCTTGTACTCGAACGCGCCATGCGTCTTGTCGAACACAAACGCGACGTTGTTATTTTGATGGATAGCCTGACGAGACTTACGCGAGCCTATAATTTAGTGATACCGCCGAGTGGACGCACATTGTCTGGAGGTATTGATCCGGCAGCGTTTCATCGACCAAAACGCTTTTTCGGTGCGGCGCGAAACATTGAAGAAGGCGGTAGTTTGACGATTATCGCGACAACGCTTGTCGATACCGGATCGCGCATGGACGATGTCATTTACGAAGAGTTTAAAGGGACTGGCAACCTTGAACTCCATTTAGATCGACGACTCGCAGAGAAACGGATTTTCCCGGCATTCGACATTCGGCGCTCGGGTACGCGTCGTGAAGAGCAATTGCTTACGTCAGAGGAACTTGAAAAAATATGGGCACTGCGCAGATCGATGAGCGAGAACAACGACTTTACGGAACTCTTTTTACGTCGATTTACACACACGAAAACGAATGCGGAATTTCTCGCGACGCTTGAGACGACTACGGAAACCAGAGAGCGTCCGAGTCATCGCGCAGAGCGCGTGCCGCGTGAGGATCGCGAGAAATCACATCGCCCATCGTCGAGTACTGTCCATTCGAAATGAAGGTGAGCAAGGATGAAACTGGTATACGCGGATGTGCGCGGGCGCGTGTTTGATTCGGAGACGTTGCTCGCGGTGGGTCGCACCGGTACAGCGGTGACAGAATTAACAGAGGAAGAGTGGATTCCCCTTCCGAGCGGCGCCGTACTGGCAGGTATGCCAGACACAAAGGCGCTCGGCTATGACCCAGAGCAATCCAAACTCAAGGCGCTCCCACCCACCTTCCGCGCGGTTGGCGCACTGTTGCCTCAAGGCTACACTCGCCTCTATGTTCCTGCCTATCACAAGGCGCAGGATACCAAACCATTCCCGCTTTTTGGGTATACGGCTGTAGGGTTTCGCGATGGCGTGTTTTATGTTGCGGCCCACGAAACGGATCGACCAGCGCTGTGGGATCCGACGCAGTATACGGACGTGCAGATCCAAACGGCAGTGAATGCGACACGCTCAGCGCATCCAGCCAATCGCGTATACGAACAATTATCAACGTGTGCGCTCACCTACGAATGTGTAACATCGCGTAACACATTTGTCGGAAAAAATGAAGGTGGACTGCCTGTCTCGTCTTCTTGCAATGCGGGATGTGTGGGCTGTATCAGTGATCAACCTGATGAGGCGGGGTTTCCCTCGCCGCAGATTCGCATGTCGTTTCGTCCGTCGGTTGACGAAATGGTTGAGGTCATGGTTCAGCACCTGGTACGTAGTGGCCCTTCTGGCATCATCTCGTTTGGACAAGGATGCGAGGGTGAACCCGCAACGCGCGGGCGGGAGATTGCTGAGTCGATTGTTCGCGTGAGGCGACAAGTTTCAACGGGTTATATCAACATCAACACGAATGCTGGACTCACGCATCAAATCAAGCGTATCGTCGATTCGGGCCTTGACCTGATGCGCGTCTCAACGATCAGTGCATGCGCTGATCACTATGACGCGTATTATCAACCGCGCGGCTATACGCTCGATCATGTGGCGGAGTCTACGCGCTATGCGGCGGAACACGGTGTTCTCGTTTCGCTCAACTACCTCATCTTTCCTGGCGTGTCGGACACACCGACTGAACTTGACGCGATGATTGAGTTCATTCGCTCCACGGGTGTTCGCCTCGTTCAAATGCGCAACTTAAACATTGATCCCGACTATTATCTGCAACGCGTACCACAGCGAAAGGAAGAACCGATTGGCATTCTCGCGATGATGGAGACGCTCATCGAAGAGTGCCCCGGTTTGCGGGTGGGGAGCTATACTCACGAACCGGGGTGGTTTGAAAAACCTCTCGCGCAGCCGAATGGACATTTGTGAACGGTTTTGCGCGAGAGATCGTGGCAAGTGCGGGTTAGTTTAGTACTGGCGGCGGGGAAGAGGTTGGCGGCAGGGTCATGAAGTTAGGTGCGATTGCGATACCAAGCACCCCAGCCAGTACGCCTGCAATAAGCAAGGCTGAGAGTTTTCGGCTTTGTTTTTTCTTTTTCATTCGTCCACACCCTTTCGTTTGATTACAGTTTGATCCTAACCTGTAATTTGTTTTAAGTAAATGCACATTTTGTAAAGAAGCAATTGGAGAATTCGTTCTCTGTTTGAGTCGATGGATTGGGTTGTTCGGGGCTTGTTTGTTTGTGTTTCGCGTGTTAATATATTCGTTATGGAATTAAGGTTTATTTGGAGGTGTACGTAATGAAAACAGCGATTCATCCGGAATATCAAAAAGCGACAGTGACATGTGCGTGCGGCGAACAATTTGAGACAGGTTCCGTAAAAGGAAATCTTCGCGTAGAGGTCTGCTCAAAATGCCATCCCTTTTTCACGGGTAAGCAAAAGTTCATTGACGCAGGTGGCCGCGTCGACAAGTTCCGCAAAAAATACGGAATGTAGAGACCGAATTGGTTTTTCAAAGGCACCGCGTGAGCTGCGCGGTGCTATTTGACATGATTGAGGAGAATTGAGGAACTGCGAAAATACGGATTTCTGGGGGTATGCAAAGAATGTTTCATCGTCTAGAGGCCGTTGAGCGTCGCTACGTAGACTTGGAACAGCTTCTCTCCGATCCGGAAGTGATATCGGATATGGGAAAGCTGCGCCAGTATGCAAAAGAACAGGCAGATTTATCTGACACCGTGCACGCGTATCGATCGTATAAGCGTGTCGTGGAGGAGCGAAAAGCCGCCAAAGAAATGCTTACTGAAAAGCTTGATGATGAGATGCGCGACATGGTGAAAGCGGAGATTGCGGAACTGTCGAACCAGGAAGAAGAGTTGGAGAAAGAACTGATGATGCTTTTGCTCCCGAAAGATAAGAATGATGACAAAAATGTCATTGTTGAAATCCGGGGGGCAGCGGGTGGAGACGAGGCGGCACTGTTTGCGAATGATCTTTTTCGGATGTACGGACGTTTTGCGGATCGCAAAGGTTGGCGCGTCGAGGTGATTGACGTGAGCCAGAATGACATTGGCGGCATTAAAGAAGCGGTTTTCAGCGTACAAGGGGCGGGCGCGTATCGCCTGTTGAAATTCGAGAGTGGAGCACACCGTGTGCAACGCGTACCCGCCACCGAGTCGGGTGGACGCATTCACACGTCGACGGCGACGGTTGCTGTACTTCCTGAAGTGGAGGAGGTCGAAGTGGAGATCCATGAAAAAGATTTGCGCATCGATACCTTTTGTTCAACGGGGCCGGGCGGTCAAAGTGTGAACACAACCCAGTCTGCGGTGCGCATCACTCACATACCGACAAACCTCGTAGTGTCGTGTCAGGATGAAAAGTCGCAGTTGAAAAATCGCGACAAAGCGATGCGCGTGCTGCGCGCTCGTCTCTATGAGAAATATCAGCAAGAACAGCAGCAGGAGTACGCGGAACAGCGCAAGTCTGCGGTGGGGACGGGCGATCGCAGTGAACGGATTCGCACCTATAATTTTCCCCAGAGTCGCGTCACGGATCATCGAATCAATTTGACCTTGCATCGACTCGACTCTGTGCTTGGAGGCGATCTGGATGAAATAATTCACTCGCTGGTCACGAAAGAACAGGCAGAGAAACTGGAGCAGGCAAACTTCGGCGCATGAGCGTAACGAGAAAAGAAATGCTTGCGCGTGCCGCGGATGAGCTGCGCGCGGCCGGGGTGGAGATTCCTGAGCGCACGGCGCAGTGGATCTTTCAACACGTCACGGGATTCAGCACCGCTGAAGTTCTCTTGCGCCCGGATGAACCTGTCGCGGATGTGCACACTGATGCGTTTTTGGCGTTGATTGCGCGGCGCGCTAAGAGGGAGCCGCTTCAGTATGTGTTGAATGAGGCGGAGTTTTGTGGGGCCATTTTTCGGGTCGATGGGCGCGTGCTGATTCCGCGCCCGGAAACGGAGTTGCTCGTCGAACGCGGACGCGCCTACTTGGCCGAGCGCATGACGAGTGAAAAATCGATTGCGGTGCTCGACATTGGCACAGGTTCCGGCGCGATTGCCGTCAGCCTCGCGCGCGCCGCGCGTGAACTGCAATTGCACTGTGCGTGTGATGTGCGCATCGTGGCGTCTGATCTTTCGCAATCTGCGCTTGATGTGGCGCGTGTCAATGCAGAGCGGCTCGGAGTGGCATCCATGATCACGTTTGTGCAGGCATCGTACGCGGACGGTGAGTTACTTCGCGCGCTCGCGCCGTTTGCTCTCATTCTCTCTAACCCTCCTTACATTCCACAGGTGAACGCCGCAGACTTGCAACCGGAAGTTGCGCATTTTGAGCCGCATCTTGCGCTGTTTGGCGGCGCAGACGGACTCGATGCGTACCGCGCCATTGTGGGTGGGTGTGCAGACCTTTTAAGCGCAGCCTATCTTGTCGCATTTGAAGTTGGCATTGGTCAGGCAGACGCAGTGACTAAGCTTGGCGGCAGTGTGTTTGCGCGCGCGGATGTCGAGGTGCTTCGCGACGAGCAAGGCATTGAGCGCGTCGTCGCATTTCGCGCGAGTGAAGCGCGCAGGTGAGGCAACGGGGTGCGGTAGTGATCGCTTTTAAGAGGCCCGGGCAAATCTTCTAGCGCGCGTTTAGAAGTCTCATAGAATGGTCATACTGCTTACCATCAGAGGACAGATGGCGGGGGTATGACAGATGAGATGGATCGTTGTGCTCATGTTGATCGCGATGGGATCGTTCGGATATATGAGTCAGGCAAAGAGTCAGAATGCGCCGATGAACACGGTGGATGCGTTCGTCGGTCCAAACGCAGCGGTGATTCCGAGTGATGCGCTGCGCTTGCGCATCATTGCAAACAGCAACAGCCCGGCGGATCAGAATGTCAAACAACAAATCCGCGATGAGGTCATCAACCTGATCGGTGCACGCATGGCGCACGTGACGTCACGCGCGGAGGCAAAGCAGGTTCTTGAGCAGGCTGTGCCAACCGTTGAAGCGCTTGCGACGGCCAAACTTCGCAGCGAAGGGTTTCCGTACACGGCGCAAACGGCGGTAACGCCGACTGCTTTTCCGGCAAAGCTTTACGGGAATCGCGTCTACCCGGCAGGTACATACATGGCGCTGCGCGTCATCCTTGGACGCGGCGCCGGGCAGAACTGGTGGTGTGTACTGTTTCCCCCACTGTGTTTTGTCGCGTTGGCGGATGGGGACGCCGTCGCCGCCACGCAGAGTTTCCCGGATTATCCACCGCTTGCGGTGACGCACATTCTTCAGCCGAACGGAAAAACGGCAACGGTCGCATTGCGTCTGGCTGTCGTCGATTATGGGGAGTTGTGGCTGAAAGAAGGAATCGCGACGGTACAAAGGCTTTTCTCGGCAAACGCGCGAGGACTATAAACGAGCGGAAACTGCGAGAAGTCCGTGTCGCGTGTCATGCGGTAAAGGATGATTCGTCACAAACACGACGTGAATACGGCATGAAGTCAGGGTGATTCGGTGTGGAAACGATCTATTGGAAACTTGAGTATGTGACCGCCGATGGGTCAGAGCAACAACGCGCAGAGATCGCTGCAAAGAACGATCAGATGATCCGCGCCGCGGGCGCTTTGCTCAAAGCGGGACACCTGGTCGCCTTTCCGACAGAAACCGTGTACGGACTTGGCGCCAATGCGTTTGATTCAGACGCGGTTGCTGCAATCTTCGGGGCGAAAGGTCGCCCCTCTGACAATCCGCTAATCGTTCACATCGCAGATTACGAGATGCTCGTCACATTAACACCGCCGCCGTCTGCGCTCGCGCAGACGCTGATCGATCACTTTTGGCCGGGTCCCCTCACGCTTGTGTTGCCTGCCCGCGCCGCGATTCCATCGGTTGTCACCGCAGGGCTCGATACGGTTGCGGTTCGCATGCCAGACCACGCGGTGGCACGCGCGCTAATCCGTGCGGCAAACCTACCACTCGCCGCGCCTTCCGCCAATCGCAGCGGGAAGCCGAGTCCGACCCGGGCGCCCCACGTTGCAGAAGATCTTGACGGAAAGATTGCAGGAATCCTCGACGGGGGCCCTTGCGCGATTGGGATTGAGTCAACCGTTGTGCGCGTGCTTGATCACACCATTCACATTCTGCGACCAGGCATGATCAGTGCCGGACAAATGGCGCGCGTGCTCCCTGCCGATGTGACGATCGTCGATGAGATGGCGCACGCAGAGCAGTTCCCCGCCGCGCCCCGCTCGCCTGGGCAGAAGTATCGTCACTACGCACCGCAAGGCGTATTGCAGGTATTCATTGCGAGTGACCTTGCGACCTCGCGAGCGCGCATTGAACATGCGATTGAGGAAGATCGAGCACATGGGATGCGGACTGCTGCGCTTATGCTGACTGCAGGCGCGGCGAACGCGACCTATCGCGTTGAGCTTGGTTCCCCCGATCATCTGGAGACGTATGCGTTTCATCTCTACGATGCGCTGCGCGCGTGCGATCGCCTGTCGATTGACCGCATTTATGCCCAAGGCGTGAAGCTGAGTGACAAATCATCCGGTATCATGAATCGGTTGATCAAAGCGGCAGGCGGACATGTCGAGGAACTGGACGTACCCGGTTGACGCTTGTCTCATGATTGCACGTCCCGTCGCATATACTTTCACGTGCAAAGTAACGTGGCGAGTCGTGTGCGAAGGGTGGACATCGCGTGATTGGCATTCAACCAGCTGGCTTTCTTACGGTCATCATTATCGGCATCGCGCTCAGCATGGACGCATTCTCACTCGGCGTCGGACTCGGTGCACAAGGGATGCGCTGGCGCGATGTCGTGCGACTCGCTCTGGTGATCAGCATGCTGCATGTCATACTCCCACTCACAGGCATCTGGATTGGCAAGATGCTACACGGTATCTTTGGCGCGCTCTTCCAGCGTATCGCCGCACTGATCTTGATGCTGCTCGGATCAAAGATGGCGCTAGAGTCGCTCCGGCGAAAAGCAGACGATGAGTTTCCACCGTTGCAGGCAAATCTTTTCCAATTGTCTCTTTTTGCATTGGGCGTGAGCATGGATGCATTGTCTGTCGGGTTCTCCTTGGGTACACTAGGAGTAAGTCCACTCTTGTCGTCCCTCGCGTTCGGGCTGCTCAGCGGGACGCTCTCACTCGCTGGAATCTATATCGGGCGCAAGGTGAATCAGGCGCTTGGAGAATATGGTCAATTGGCGGGTGGAGCCGTGCTTGTGGCGCTCGGCCTAAAAATATTCTTCTAAAAATAGATAGAGAATAGGGATAGGAGATGTGCGGATGTATCGCATCTTGGTCGTTTGCACAGGGAACACGTGTCGCTCACCTTTGGCATCGATTCTTCTTGAAGAGGCGTTTCGCCGCAAAGGTTTGGCAGAGCAAGTGGTCGTCGATTCAGCTGGCATCTCTGCCGCGCGTGGCCAGCCCATCTCAGATGGCGCAAAGCAATCACTCGATAAACGCGGATTGGAAGCGGCGGCGAAGCGCCATCGCTCAAAGCCGGTAGAACACCGAGATTTATCGCTCGTTGACTTGATTCTTGTGATGACGAGGCAGCATAAGCTGGCACTCCTTGCGGATGCGCCAGAGACGCTTGACAAGGTGTACACCCTGCGGGAGTACGTGATGCTTGATCGTCCGGTTGATGAAGAAGAAGCGCTTGATATCGCAGATCCATTTGGCACATCCTCGGCTGCCTACGAAAAGGTAGCGGCGGAACTGGAGACGCTTTGTGAAGAGATCGCAGAGCGCATCGCGCGTCAGCTTGGCAAGGAGTGACAGGTCATCTACAATATAAATAGTGAAAGAGGGGTTTCCATGAACGTTGCGATTGCGTCGGATCACGGCGGCTTCGCGCTTAAAGAAGCGCTCAAAGAGGCGCTTTCTGAGCGCGTTTCCATCACGGATTTTGGGTGCGATTCAGAAGCGTCCGTCGATTATCCAGATTATGCCAAGTCGGTGGCAGAGCGGGTCGCGGCGGGTGAGTTTGAGCGCGGCATTCTGCTTTGCGGTACAGGCATTGGCATGTGTATTGCGGCGAATAAGGTACCGGGCATTCGCGCGGCCACGGTGCACGATCTCTTCTCAGCGGAAGCGACGCGCGCGCACAATGACAGCAACATCTTGACGATGGGGGGACGAGTCATCTCGGAACAACAGGCGATCGAGATTGCAAAGGTTTGGCTTTTGACACCGTATGAAGGCGGACGTCACGCGCGGCGACTGGAGAAGATTCACGACCTTGAAGAAACGTACGCTGCCGGGACGCATCAGGCATGAGCGATACGTTCTATGAGGCCACCTGTCGCGCGCTTAAAGAATTGGCAGAGCACGCCGACCTCACGTCAGGTAAGCTTTTGGTGATCGGCGCTAGCAGCAGCGAAGTCGGCGGGCATACCATCGGCACGGCTGGTTCTGATGAAATTGCGGCGCAACTCGTGGATGCATTTTTCGAGGTGCAGTCCGAGTTTGGCTTCGAACTCGCGGTGCAGTGCTGTGAACATCTCAATCGCGCGCTTGTCGTGACGCGAAAAACGCTTGAAATTGAACGTTTGGAAGAAGTAAGCGCCGTCCCTGTACGCCACGCAGGTGGTGCAGTCGCCGCAGAAATGTATCGTCGTTTGCCAGACAGTGTGCTGGTCGAAGCGGTGCGCGCGCACGCGGGGATCGACATCGGCGACACGCTGATCGGCATGCATCTGCGTCCGGTTGCCGTCCCCATACGCCTTTCACTGAAAGAGATTGGATATGCGCATGTTACGGCAGCGCGTACACGTCCACGACTGATCGGTGGCGCGCGTGCGATGTATACTCGACTTTAAACGGAGGGTTTTTATTGACACACCTTTATGTGATGGATCCTGAAATAGCAAAAGCGTATGAGGCAGAGCGAATTCGCCAAAATTCTAAAATTGAATTGATCGCATCGGAAAATTTTGTGAGTAAGGCAGTCATGGACGCGGCGGGCTCTGTCCTTACCAACAAATATGCAGAAGGCTATCCTGGCCGACGCTATTATGGTGGATGTGAGCATGTTGACACGGTCGAGTTGATCGCGATCGAGCGCGCAAAACAACTGTTTGGCGCTGAGTATGTCAACGTTCAGCCGCACTCCGGGGCACAGGCGAACATGGCGGTTTATCAGGCGCTTTTAAAACCGGGTGACAAAGTCATCGGCATGAACCTCGCACATGGCGGCCACCTCACGCATGGCAGCCCGGTGAATTTCTCTGGGCAACTCTATCACTTTATTCCGTACGGTGTGGATGAAGTGACGCATCGGATCAAGTATGACGAGATTGCGGCGTTGGCGGAAGAGCATCGTCCAAAGATGATCGTGGCGGGAGCGAGCGCGTATCCGCGCGTGATTGATTTCCCGCGTTTGCGCGAAATCGCCGACAGCGTGGGCGCTCTGCTGATGGTGGATATGGCGCATATTGCAGGACTGGTTGCCAGTGGCGTGCATCCAAGCCCGGTGCCCTACGCGGATGTCGTGACAACCACGACGCATAAGACGCTGCGCGGACCGCGCGGTGGTCTGATTCTTGCGCGCGAGGCGTACGCTAAAGCGCTCGACAAGGCACTTTTCCCCGGAATTCAGGGTGGTCCACTCATGCATATCATCGGGGCAAAAGCGGTCGCGTTTGGCGAGGCGCTACGCCCTGAGTTCCATGCGTATTCTAAGCAGATCGTGAAAAACGCGACGGCGCTTGCGCAAGCACTCACGACACGCGGATTCAACCTCGTCTCAGGAGGAACGGACAATCACCTCTTATTGATCGATGTGCGCTCTGTAAACTTGACGGGAAAAGAGGCGGAGCATCGCCTCGACGAGATTGGCGTGACGACGAATAAGAACGCGATTCCGTTTGATCCGCAAAAACCCGGAATCACGAGTGGTGTGCGTATCGGTACGCCGGCCGTGACGACACGGGGGATGGATGAGAAGGCGATGGAAGAGATCGCAGAGATCTTCTCGCTCACGCTTCAACAGGATGATCAGACGGCGCGAAATCAAGCGATGCAGAAGGTTCGCGAACTCACAAAGCGCTTTCCACTGTACGATACATTTACGTACTTAGTGTGATTGATAAGCAAATGAACTAGATAAAGGGGCAGTCTCTATAAATATGGAGGCTGCCCCTTTATCTGCTGTACATCGTGTGGAGGATATGTCAGACATTCATTCTACGGTTCCATGTCGGGCGGTTGCGAGGTGGCGACTTCAGCCATCGCCTGCTGCGTGGCGCGAAGTGATTTGGCAGCGCCTGGGCCATAGCGCGTGATCAATTCTTCACGTGACATCCACATAAGGCGCGGGTGCATCGCTTCAAGGCCGTGTGTGAACCGCTTGCGTCCTTCTGGATGATAGAGCGACATGATGAGTGAGAGCAAAAATTTAATCCAGCGGTTGAGCAACGTATCTGGAATGTCCTCCACATGAAAGCCTAAATTCTCCATTCCGCGATGAATCATCGTCATGCCGAAAATGGCCTGGCCCTCCTGGAATCGTTTATCGTAAAGCAGGGCGAGCGCAACATCATGCAAGCTATCGCGCACCTCACGCAGGCCGCGTATCGCCATGCGCTCGACGGGCTTTACGCGTTGTAGTTCTTGGACGGCTAAATTCTGCAGATGAATTTCAACAACCTTGACACCATCGATCAAGCCGGCTTCTGGCCGCGGTCCCAACCGCCATGAAACCAGGCTCAGGCGAAACATGCGGGACATTGGATATACGCTGTATAGGCGGTCAAAAAGCTTTTCCCAGACTCTCCAGAGAGGATGGATGAGACGTTGTGAGACGCGCGGAAAGGATCCATTCCTCTTTGCCTTTGCTTTCATCGCGTACAAGACAGGGTCAGCTGTAAATTGAAAACCCATCTCCCGGTAGACAGGGAGAATCTGTTCTAAGGCGCGCAGGGTATTCGCGGGCGCGCCAGGGGCGCCTCCGCTATCGTGTAGCAAAATGACGGCGCCGTTGTGAAATCGCTTGGCAATGCGCTCCGCAATGGCGGAAATTTGCAATCCTTTGAGCCAGTCGCGCCCAGCGATCGACCACAGCACGGGAGTCTGACCCGAAGAGCGCAGGGCGAGCGGAAGGAATAGATTGAACCTTCCCCACGGGGGTCGAAACCACACGACAGGCTCATGGGTAACGCGTTCAATCATGGCCGCCGCCATGCGAACCTCGCGAAATGTTTGCCACGGGGTAAGAAACCAAGCATTTCGGTGATGGGCGGTGTGACTCCCGACAAGATGGCCGCGCCTCAGAATTTCTCTCACCAATTCTGGATAGCGCGTCGCCTTTTCCCCGATTAGAAAAAACACGGCTCGCACGCGGTGCGCGTCGAGTAGATCGAGCATCTGCGGCGTGTATTCGGGATCGGGTCCATCGTCAAACGTGAGCGTCACGTCACGCTTTAATTCATCGCCGCGATGGATGGACGTGATATGTAAAACGTGAAAGAGCAGTTCTGCCAAAGGGGCATAGAGTACCCAAAGTGCCAGAAAAATTGCGATGGCAAGATAAACGTCGTGCAAAAAAGTACACCTCATTCCAAAAAACCAATGACATCTATTGTGTTGCGAAGCGTTGCTCAGGTTTTCGGAGAGATCTTGCGCTCTGCAAGTGCGGGTACGCGCAGAAAGAGATAGAGTACCCCCATAAGGCCGACGACAAACACACTGAGGATAAAAGGTGCCTGAATCCCGCTCTGACTCCAAAGCTGCCCGCTGACCAGTGGTCCGCTCGCCGTTCCCAGTCCCTCCACCGTCATGAAAAGCCCCCACATGACACCGCGTTTTCGCTCATCGACGGCTCGATCAAGGATGGTGTTCCATGCGGGGAGAATCGCCGCATAAGACACCCCGACAAAAGCCATGCAAAGCAGCGCCGGAAGAAATTCGCGTTGAATGAGAAACAGGGCCAACATGAGCGCTGTAAAAAGAAACCCCCCCGATAAAAACGGGCGAAATCCAAGGCGGTCGATCAGGTGTCCTGCCATCGGCAGTGAAGCTGCCGTAACACCGCCCACGATGATAATTCCCACGCTCTGGAGTTGCGGTCCGATCTGAAGAACGGTGCGCAAATAGGGGGAAAGCACGGGGATGAGCAACCCCATGGCAAAGGTCTGCATAAACATGATGGGAAACAACGCGCGTATGTCCTTTAAGTGTACGATGATCTCGCCAAAATATCTACGCGCACTCACAAATGATGCTTCGTTTGTTGTGTGCGGTTTTGGAAACTGCTGGTGAAATAAAAGCATAAAAAAACCGGCAATCAAAACGAGTGACTCAAGCAGGGTAAAGATGATGGGGTAAGACGTCGCATAGAGTAAATTGACCACGACAGGACCCGCGCCACCGCCGATCAACCAAGCGATATAAATTTTGCCCATGGCCACCGCCTTTCCGTTTGGAACGGCGTTCGCGGTCACTGCCCCGACGACAGATGGCCAGAGGGGGGCGGCGCCAGCACCAAATAAAGCGGCTCCTGCGACAAAGAGTGGAGCTGTTTGTGCGGTAGCGATGAGCAGAATGCCAAGCGAAGCGACAAGCAGTCCGATGGTCAGGGTTTTAGGCGCGCCAAAATGATCGATCAAGAGGCCAGACGGCGTGCGCAAAAGATTATCGAACAAATAGTGCGCGCTGATCGCCAGACCGACGCCTGCAGGTCCCAACGCGACGGCCTCAAGCGCAGAGTTTGGCAGGATGGTCAACATCAGCGCGTTTCGGACAAACTCAATGAGCGCGAGCCCAGTGAGGATCCCCAGGCGCGGAATGGGCATGGCAATCGCAAATTTTTTCATGATTGTTGCGCATAATAGCGTTCATCAATCATCATTTCGTGCGGTGGCAACGCTTTGTTGATCTTTGGCAGCTCGTCTGCAATCGACTGCGCGGCTGTCGCGCGGCGGATCAATCGGGTGTTTTCCTTCATTCGAGAAAGGCGCGCAGGACTGCCGCCAAGTAGGCGCTCGACGTGGGCAAACACCTGTTTACGCGTCTTTGCGAGGACTGCGACGCGCGAACGGACGAGAAATGCGGCATTCTGTGTCTCCTGACCTGGGATGGGGCGATAGAGTAGCATCGGTACTTCCATAGCGAGCGCTTCACTCACGGTCAAGCCGCCTGCTTTCGTCAAAATCAGGTCGGATACGGCCATCAGTTCATGAACCTCTCGCGTAAAACCAAAGACCCACACAGGGTGTTTGGCGGCTGGGCGCAGCGCTTCAACGCTCTGGCGGAGCTTGTCGTTTCGGCCGCAAACGACAATCACCTGCATATCAAACTCACTTTGAAACAATTCGTCACAGATCTGTACGATATCCCCAAGAACGCCGTATGCGCCGCCCATGACGAGCAATGTCGGCATGCCTTCGCGCATTCCCAATCGTTTAAGGACAGCGGGGCGGTCGACAGGCTGTAAAAATGCGTTGCCGATCGGTATTCCAGACACGGTCACGCGCGTTGCGGGTACGCCGCGCAGCATCAGTCCGCGTTTTACGTGCTCTGACCCTACGAAATAGTGATCCGTGTAGCGGTGAATCCACTGGCTGTGAACCGCGTGATCAGTAATGACGGTGGCCGTTGGGATCGCAGTCAGCCCGCGCTCGCGCAGCAGCGACATGACGCCCGCCGGCGTTGGGAAGGTCGAAAGGACGAGGTCCGGACGGAAAGCGTGTAGAAATGCTTCCAACTCCTCGTATCCGAGCCGATTGAGCCTTCTCTGAATCAGTGAAGAAGGCGCGATTTTACTAGTCCCTTTGTAGAAAAGGCCATAGAGAGCAGGTACAAAACGGACGCTTTTCAGGTAGAAATAACGCGCAAATGAGTTCAGCATGGGGTGAACCATCTGAATGTAATCGACGATCTGAACGTCCATCGCTGGATTGTTAGCAAGCAGTGCATCGCGAACGGCGAGAGACGCACGCTGATGACCTTCGCCGTAGGTGGCCGAGAGAATCAGCACGCGCGTTAAACCCGACATGGTGGAACCTCCTAGCGAACTTCTACAAATCAGGACATCCCATTCGTCATTGTAACAGCTTAAAGAATAATTGCGTAATGAGTGCTCGTAACTAACCAATCTTACCATGAAGAGGTTCATGTAAACCTCATCCTCGACGCTAAAATGTGTCAATCCTTTTTGCGAAGACGAAAGCTTCTTTGTGCAGGATTGAGGAAGATTCGCGTCGAAAGGGTAAGCTCAGGTATAATGAGCAAAACTTGTACAATGGATAAGGGTGAAACAAGGTGACCGCTGTTAAACTCGTGAAGCATCCGCTCGCGCAGGATGCATTGGCAAGACTTCGTAATCGCGAGACAGACGTGCCACAGTTTCGCGCGTTGATTTCGCAACTGGCGATCTATCTCGCCATCACAAGCACAGAAGAATTGCGCATGCAGACGGTCGAGATTGAGACGCCCGTCACGAAAGCTGAGATGAGTGTCGCAGCGGAAGAGATTGTTCTCGTTCCTATTTTACGCGCAGGCCTCGGAATGGTCGAGGGCATGTTGACAATTTTGACGCGTGCCACGGTTGGACATTTGGGATTGTATCGGGATCACGAGACACTGCAACCGATTGAGTATTATGCAAACACGCCGGGGAACCTCGAAGAGCGCATGGTGATCGTGCTCGATCCGATGCTCGCGACGGGCGGCTCTGCCAGCGCCGCGCTTACCCGCTTGAAAGAACGCGGGGCAAAGCGTTTGCTGCTTGCTTCGATTATCGCGGCGCCTGAAGGGATTGAGCGCTTGGAACGTGATCACCCGGATGTTCAGGTCGTCACGATCTCAATCGATCAAAAACTGAATGAGCGCGGGTATATTGTTCCTGGACTCGGGGACGCGGGAGACCGCATGTTTGGCACACTTTGACAGTCGGCGCGGAGGGTAATGCATGTCACGTAAACGTGTGATGACAATCTTTGGGACGCGTCCTGAAGCAGTAAAGATGGCTCCGCTCGTACAGGCGCTTCGGCGCGCTGAGGCGTTTGAAACGATTGTATGTGTCACTGCGCAACATCGCGAACAACTCGATCAGGTGCTGCAGACGTTTGACATTGTTCCAGATCATGACTTGGACATCATGGAGGCGCGGCAGACGCTCACGCGCATTTCTGTGAAGGTGCTTCGTCTGCTGGAGGATGTTTTGGCTGAAGAAAAACCAGATATCGTGTTGGTGCACGGCGATACGACGACGACGTTTGCAGCGGGTCTCGCCGCGTATTATCAGCAGATTGCGATCGGCCATGTGGAGGCTGGGCTGCGCACGTGGAACAAGTATTCCCCGTTTCCGGAAGAGATGAATCGTCAGCTGACCGGCGTGATGGCGGATCTTCACTTTGCGCCGACGGCGATGGCGGCGCGCAATCTGCTTGCCGAGAACAAACCGGAAGACGCGATCTTTATCACCGGGAATACGGCAATTGATGCGATGAAAACGACCGTGAAAAAGGACTATCGCCACCCAGTTCTAGATGCGGTGAAAGAAGGGCAGCGCTTGGTTTTCATGACGGCGCATCGCCGCGAGAATCTGGGCGACAAGTTTGAGCAGATCTTTCGCGCTGTACGGGATCTGGTTGATCGCGTCGAGGATGTGCATGTCGTGTACCCAGTTCACCTTAACCCTGCCGTGCGTGAGCCTGCGGCGAGAATTCTTGGAGAACATCCGCGGATTTCGCTGATTGACCCGCTCGATGTGATGGATGCGCACAATTTTATGGCGCGGGCGCACCTCATTCTCACGGACTCAGGCGGGATGCAGGAAGAAGCGCCCTACCTCGGGGTGCCCTGTCTCGTATTGAGGGATACCACGGAGCGGCCAGAAGGAATTGAGGCGGGAACGCTTCGTCTCGTCGGGACGGAATATGAGCAGGTTTATACTCAAGCGCTCGAACTGTTGACGGATGAGAACGCGCATCGCGAGATGGCGATCGCCGCGAGTCCGTATGGCGACGGCTTTGCGTCAGAACGGATTGTAGAGGCGCTGAAACACTATTTTTATCAGGGCGCTCGTCCGGCCGCGTTTGTCCCAAAATCAAAAGACGAAAATCGTTAAATGTGGCATACGCTGGTAAGGGGGTGAGTGAAGTGAAGCATACGCATTGGGAGATCGACTCAGAGTGCCCGCAGTGCGGAAAACACAACCGTCTGCGCATCCCTGTCGGGGAGCGCGTCGTGCGCGTACACTGTGAGCATTGCACGCACGGCTATGAGTATACGCATGTCGTTGTCGAACATGAAGAAGTCACAGATGAGCAATAAGACGTCTATTCATACGGATTCAGAAAATCGTCATGTTTCGCGGCGTGTTCGCGTTTAGGTTTCATTGACAATGTTTTTCGTACTAGTGTAGTATCTATAGCGGGTCCCGGTTAGGCAGGCCTTATGGTGTTATGATATTACTGGGTAGTCTGTCAGGATTCCCGCTCCATTTATCCCCAGCTACAATTGGGTCGCTAGCCGGTTTGGAACCGACAGAGGTTGACCGCAACTGCGTAATCCTCCCACTGACATGTTTGGGTGGTGTCCAAGATCAAAGATGATCGAGGGTCGGGCCAGAAAAATGAAGAGTGGAAAGCGTTTGCAGTATTTTCTGGCGCTTCCCTTCAATTGTTGGTCTCCATGATTGTTTTTGGATTTTTGGGTCATGCCCTTTCCCAACGATGGAACGTTGCATGGCCGACGCTCGTCGGTGTGCTGTTCGGATTGCTCGCAGGGGTTTACGGCTTGTCGTTCCTGATTAAACGCTTTTTGGGAGAGAAGCCATGAACGATCTGCAAGAATTGAATCGGCGTGTGCGCATGGTCTGGCGCATGGGCTTGCTTGTGCTTGCCCTGTCGCTAATCGCATTGTTCGTTTTTCCGCATGCCGGCGCGATCCTAAAAGGACTTTTGTTGGGAGAATTGGGTGGGATTTACGTAATTTATAGCATGATTCGCCAAGGCCATGTAAAAGATGGTATGGAGGGACGTGCGCTGTTCGCCTCAGGCATGATGGGGATGGTTACGCGCTTGGTCGTTTTGGTGACGGTTTTGATCGTCGCGATCAAGTCAGGACTCAACCCCTACGCTGCCCTTGTCGGCTATCTAATAGGGCTCGTGCTCATCGTGATTGGCATGTGGGGGATGGCCCAAAACAGCCGTCGATTTCCCGGGGGAAAGTAGGTGAATGAATGTCCGCATTTCCAATGCTGTTTCCAAACAGTGCCTTTCCAATCAACTTGACGACGATCGCCATGATGATCTTGGCAGGTTTGGTTGTGATTATTTTTTTGCGCGTCGCCGCAAGTCGTCTCAGCGTGCGTGAACCTGGAAAAATGCAAAACCTCGTGGAGTGGATCATCGAGTTTACGGCGAATATGGCCAAAGATACGATGCCTTCACAGCGCCTGGTGCAGTGGGTTCTTCCGCTCGCGTTTACGATGCTTCTGTTTTTGTTTGTGTCAAACTGGCTCGGCGTGATTGCTACGGTCAGCATCAACACAAATCATCCGATCCCGTGGCTTGGAATCACTGCGCAAAAACTCGCGCAGGCGCACGGTGAGGTTCCGCTTTATGATTCGCCTACGGCAAACATGAGCATGACGCTTGGGATGGCGTTTATGGTGTGGGTGATCAGCCATTTTCAAGGACTTAAAACGCCTCGCAAGTGGTTGCGTCACTATAAAAACCCAATGTTTATCATTGAGGAGATCACCAACCCGCTCACGCACGGGATGCGTCTCTACGGGAATATTTTTGCGGGTGAAGCATTGATCGGCGTCATTTTAAGCATTCCGATCCTTTACCACGTGATCCCGATCGGCTTGCCGCTTCTCTTGGTCTGGCTTTTTTACAGCGCGTTCGTGAGCAGCATCCAAGCTTACGTCTTTACGATCTTGATGACACTGTACATTGGCCATAAATCGTACGGCGAACAAACCGATCATTAAGGGGAAGCCAGTTTGTCATTGGCACACCCCACGCAACACACTATAAATGAAAGCCACGAGGAGGAAGTTTAAGATGGTGCAAGCGTTATATGATATCGCGGTGGCCTTGCTGTTGGGTCTATCGGCTGCAGGTTCTGGTGTGGGTGACGGCCTCGTCATGAGCAAGTATGTCGAAGGAGTTGCTCGCCAACCTGAAGCGCGCGGTTCTATTTTTTCGAGCGCGCTGCTTGGTGTCGCGATTGTCGAAGCGTTCCCCGTTATCGCACTCGCGTTCGGGATTATCATCCTCTTTACAAAAGGCGCGCTCTAAGTCGCCCGCGCATGGCGGGTAGCCTGTGTAAATACAGGAACAGCCGCGCATGACGTAAGAAAGAAAGGGGAGAAATACGACCTTGTTCGAATTAGGTACGTTTGTCGTCTCGATCGTCACGTTCTTGATTCTGTTTTTGATCATCCGAAAAGTTGGGTTCGAACCGCTTAACAACATGCTTGAAAAGCGACGTCAGTATGTGATGAATGAGCTGTCAGAAGCGGAGCGCGCTCGTAAGATGAGCGAGTCGCAATTAAATGAGCAAAAAGCGATCCTTGAAGATGCAAAGCGCCAAGTGAAAGAGATGCTCGATACAGCGCGCGTGCGCGCAGACGATCAGGCGCGTGAGATTCTTTTGCAAGCGCAGGAAGAAGCGCAGCGACTGCTTGAGTCGAGTCGCCAATTGATCGAACGGGAGCGCGCCGAAGCGATGAATGCCGTTCTCGCGTCGGTCGCGTCACTCACCGTGCAGCTTAGTGAAGGGTTGCTTCGCCATCATGTGACGGAGACCGAACACCAGTCGATGATGGACGAAGCACAGCAGCGCCTGGGTGAACTGGTATGCTAAACGGCGCTGTAACACACCGCTATACGCAAGGGTTGTTTCTTGCGGCGGTGGATGCGGGGCAAGTGTCGAATGTCGATGAGAGCCTTCAAGCGCTCGCCGCAGCACTTGCACAAACCGAGTCGTTTCGACGCTTTTTTGAAAGCCCACTGGTGTCGTTTGACCAGAAACAGGGCGTGTTGCATAAGGTGCTATCCGGACGTGTGCCAGATGTTTTGCTCACATTTCTGGCGGTTCTCTTCAAGCGTAAACGCGCGGAATACGTGTCAGCCATCGCGAGCGTTTTCCATGCGCATGCGAATGACTACTACGGACGCGTGGATGTGCGCATCACGTCGGCGAAACCGTTGACGGAAGAGCAGCGCGAGAGTGTGACACAGAGCTTGAAAGCAGCGCTCTCAAAAGAGATTGAAGCGGTGATCGACATCGATCCGGAACTGATTGCCGGTTATAAAATTCAACTCGGCAATCGCGTGATCGATTCGACAGTTAAAAATGCGCTTCGCCAACTGAGTGTCGCGCTTGCAGAGAAACGGATTGTGTGAGGAGGGAAACCGTTGAGCATTCGTCCAGACGAGATCAGTACGCTGATTCGAAAGCAAATTGAGCAGTTTGATTCACAAGTGCAGAGTTATGAGACAGGCGTTGTTCTTCAAGTCGGTGACGGGATTGCCCGTCTTTATGGCTTGGATAACGTCATGGCAGGCGAACTCGTTGAGTTTGCTAATGGCGTGTTTGGCTTGGCGTTTAACCTTGAAGAGGACAACGTCGGCGTCATTATTCTTGGAACTGTTGAAGGAATTAAAGAAGGCGACCAAGTTCGCCGCACCGGACGCATTGCGCAGGTTCCGGTCGGTCCTGAATTGCTTGGCCGCGTCGTGAATCCACTCGGACAACCCTTGGATAATCTCGGTCCGATCGAGGCGACAATGTTTCGTCCGATCGAGTCCATGGCTCCTGGCGTCATTGACCGCAAATCGGTTTCTGAGCCGCTTCAGACAGGAATCAAGGCGATTGACGCGATGATTCCGATCGGTCGCGGTCAACGGGAACTGATCATCGGCGATCGGCAGACGGGTAAGACGACGATTGCAATCGACACGATCATCAACCAAAAGGGCAACGGTGTGAAATGCATCTATGTCGCGATCGGTCAGAAGCAGTCAACCGTCGCTCAAGTTGTTGAAACGCTGCGCAAGCACGGCGCGATGGAGTACACCACGGTCGTCGCGGCAAACGCGTCCGATCCGGCGCCGCTTTTGTTCCTCGCGCCCTATGCAGGTTGCGCGATCGGAGAATACTTCCTCTATAACGGTGAGCACGCGCTTGTCGTCTATGACGATCTGACGAAACAGGCGGCCGCGTATCGCGAAATGTCCCTTTTGCTTCGCCGCCCCCCAGGTCGCGAAGCATATCCCGGAGACGTGTTCTACTTGCACTCGCGCCTTCTTGAGCGCGCGGCGAAACTGAGTGACGCGCGCGGCGGCGGTTCGCTTACGGCGCTTCCGTTTATCGAAACGCAGGCGGGAGACGTTTCGGCCTATATTCCGACAAACGTCATTTCGATCACGGACGGTCAGATCTTCCTTGAGTCCGACCTCTTTTTCTCGGGCGTGCGCCCGGCGGTTAACGTGGGTGTTTCTGTCTCACGCGTCGGTAGTTCCGCGCAGATCAAAGCGATGAAGTCGGTCGCCGGGACGATGCGTCTTGATCTCGCGCAGTATCGCGAATTGCAGGCGTTTGCCCAGTTTGGATCAGATCTCGACAAGGCGACGCTCGCAAGATTGACGCGTGGTGAGCGTACGGTCGAGATTCTTAAACAAGGTCTCCATCAGCCACTTTCGGTTGAGCGCCAGGTGGTTTCGATTTGGTCGGCGGTCAATGGTCACCTTGATGAGATCCCGAGTAACGCCGTGGGGCGCTTTGAACAAGAGTGGCTCGCGTTTGTCTCGTCTGCCTATCCGCAGATTTTTGAAAACATCGTGTCGACAAAGGCACTGAGTGAAGATACGGCGACGCTCCTAAAAGAGGCGATCGCCAAGTTTAAGGCAACGTTTGTCAGCTAGTCTGATCGATCCGCTTTTGATGAATACGGCCGAGAGGCAAGGGTGGTGAAGCAGTGCCACAAAATACGCGTGACATTCGCAGACGAATAAAGAGTGTTCAAAACACGGCGCAGATCACAAAGGCTATGGAGATGGTCGCCGCTGCAAAGTTGCGCCGCGTGCAGGAGGCTGTGCAACTCTCAAAGCCTTATCTTCAGAAACTGCAAGAAATGCTTGCCGATCTTGCGCCTTCAGTTCGCTCTGTAAAGCACCCCATGCTCGCGGCGCGCCCTGTGCGCAAGACAGGATATCTTGTTGTGACGTCTGATCGCGGATTGGCGGGTCCATACAACTCAAACGTGATCCGCAAAGCGCTTCAAGAGTTTCGCGACAAGGATAAGGACACGTACACCGTGTTCGCCGTGGGTCGCAAAGGGCGTGACTTTTTCCGACGCATGAATTATCCGCTTGGTGGCGAGGCGGTTGGATTGTCGGACGCTCCGACGTATGGATTGATCAAACCGCTCGCAGAGCAGGTCATTGAAGCATACGCGAGCGAACAGTTTGATGAGTTGTATCTCGTTTATAACGAATTTATTAACGCGGTGACTCAGCAGACCGTTGTGAAAAAGGTTTTGCCGCTCACTGATCTCGCGGGTGACAGAGAACCGCGACGTGTCAACTTTATCTTTGAACCTGATGAGCAGGCGCTTCTCGCAAAGCTCTTGCCGCGTTACGCAGAAACGCTGGTGTTTCAATCGGTGCTTGATGCAAAGGCGAGTGAACACGGATCGCGCATGACGGCGATGGGAAATGCGACGGATGCGGCAAAAGACATGATCGGAACGCTTACGCTTACACTGAACCGAGCGCGCCAGGCAGCGATCACAACACAGATCGCAGAAGTGGTCGGCGGCGCAGAGGCACTGAAATAAGAACAGAGGAGGGACATCGTTGAGTACAGGACGTGTGGTTCAGGTTTTGGGTCCCGTCGTAGACGTACGGTTCCCGACAGGCCAATTGCCTGAGATTAATCATGCACTTCGCGTGGATTACGAAGGGGAAGTTCCCGTTCACATCGCGCTCGAAGTGGCGCTTCACCTTGGTGACAATGTTGTGCGCTCGATTGCGATGTCTTCGACAGATGGACTCGTGCGCGGCGCAGAAGTGGTTGATACGGGGCATCCGATATCGGTGCCGGTCGGCGCGGGGACGCTCGGACGAATTTTTAACGTGCTCGGTGAACCGATTGATGAGGCGGGACCGGTCGATTCTCCAGAACGCTGGGCGATCCATCGCGCCGCGCCACAGTTTTCGGATATCACGACGAAGGCGGAAGTGTTTGAGACGGGGATTAAAGTCGTCGATCTCCTGGCGCCCTATCTTAAAGGCGGAAAGATTGGTCTGTTTGGCGGCGCGGGTGTCGGCAAAACCGTTTTGATCCAAGAATTAATCCACAATATCGCAAAAGAACACGGCGGTTACTCTGTGTTCGCAGGTGTCGGTGAGCGTACGCGCGAAGGCAACGACCTCTATCATGAGATGAAGGATTCCGGCGTTATCGATAAGACCAGCATGGTGTTTGGTCAGATGAACGAACCGCCGGGCGCGCGTTTGCGCGTTGCGCTTTCCGGGCTGACCATCGCAGAATACTTCCGCGATATGGAACAGCGCGATGTGTTGCTCTTTGTCGACAACATCTTCCGTTTCACACAAGCTGGTTCGGAAGTATCTGCGTTGCTCGGTCGGATGCCTTCAGCTGTGGGTTACCAGCCCACACTGGCAACAGAGATGGGGCAACTTCAGGAGCGAATTGCTTCGACGGTGCGCGGGTCAATCACGTCGATTCAGGCGATTTATGTGCCGGCTGACGACTACACCGATCCAGCGCCGGCAAACACGTTTGCGCACTTGGACGCGACGACGAACTTGGAGCGGCGTATCGCGTCGATGGGACTTTTCCCGGCTGTTGATCCGCTCGCATCGACGTCGCGGGCACTCTCGCCGGAGATTGTCGGCGAAGAGCATTACAATGTTGCGCGCGGTATCCAATCGATCTTGCAGCGCTACAAAGAGCTTCAGGATATCATTGCAATTCTCGGTATGGACGAGTTGAGCGATGAAGATAAGTTGATCGTAACGCGTGCGCGTAAAATTCAAAACTTCTTCTCCCAGCCATTCTTTGTCGGCGAACAATTTACCGGTATTCCTGGGAAATATGTACAAGTCAAGGACACAGTGCGCAGCTTCCGAGAAATTCTTGAAGGCAAGTATGATGAGATTCCGGAGAGTTACTTTACGTACTGTGGAGCGATTGAAGACGTACTGGAAAAAGCGGAACGCGACGGATTTCGCGTCTAACTCCGAGGAGGTGACCGCATGAGTACGATTCCATTCGAGATCGTGACACCAGATCGCGTCGTGTTTTCGGAACAGGTCGAGTTTCTCACGGTTCGGACAGGCGCTGGCGAAATCGGAGTACTTCCGCGTCACGCGCCGCTCGCGACGACGGTGAAACCGGGTATCGTGAAGATTCGCACAGAACGTGGCGAAGATTATGTGGCGACTACTGATGGGTTTTTACACGTTCTTCCTGATCAGGTGTCACTCCTCGTCAATGCCGCGGAGATTGGATCTGCAGTCGACGTGGAACGCGCAATGCGCGCGAAAGAACGCGCAGAAGAACGGCTGTCGCTGCGCGGAGATGACGTTGATGTCATGCGCGCTGAGCTCGCGCTTGAACGATCGCTCAATCGCCTGCGCGCGTCTGAACTTTCTCCTAAGAACGCCATGCAACGCTGATCCTCTGGAGCCCGTCGCACTGATTTTAAATCAGCGCGACGGGCTTTCCTTATATTCCCATAATCTGTTGTTATAAATTTCTACACTCTGTTATAATGGCGGAGGAGTCATACCTTGCTCGATTTCTTGATACGTGTAGATACGGGGGGATCCGTCTGTACGCAAACGCATTTATTTTTTTATTGGTTTTTCTCGTGCTCGCCATTGCGCTCCCAATCGGTGCACTCGCAGTGTTGGGGCCGTTGCTGCGCCCTAGCAAACCGTCTAAAGCAAAGAACGCAACGTATGAGAGCGGCCTTGAGCCGATCGGTGACGCGCGTTCGCGCTACAATGTGCGATATTATTTATTTGCACTGATGTTTGTCATTTTTGATGTGGAGATCATCTTCTTGTATCCGTGGGCTGTTTCATATCACACCTTGGGTGTGTTTGGCTACGTCGAGATGATGATCTTTGTCGTTCTCCTTTTGATCGGCCTGATGTATGCCTGGAGGAAGAAGGTGCTGGAATGGATGTAGGCGGTTCTTCGCATGGCGCGTCACTTCCTGTCATTCACTATGAAGGCTTTACCGAAGAAGAGTCACAAGAGTTGCGCCGGGCAGGCGTGGTGGTCAGTACGCTTGAACAGATCAAAGGGTGGGCGCGCAGCAACAGTTTGTGGCCGATGACCTTTGGGCTCGCCTGCTGTGCCATTGAGATGATGGGCGCAGGCGCGTCACACTACGACCTGGATCGGTTCGGGATCATCTTTCGCGCGTCACCGCGACAGTCAGACGTGATGATCGTTGCGGGAACGGTGACAAAAAAAATGGCGCCGCTGCTACGTCGACTGTATGATCAAATGCCTGACCCGAAATGGGTGATCGCGATGGGTTCGTGCGCGACGGCGGGTGGTCCGTATGTGCGCTCCTATTCGGTTGTTAAAGGGGTCGACCAGATCGTGCCCGTCGACGTGTACATTCCAGGTTGTCCGCCGTCGCCTCCTGCGCTCATCTATGGACTTAACAAGCTCCAGGAGAAGATCCGCACGGAAGCCGCAGGGAAGAGGGTGTCGAGTTGACCGACGAGAACCCCTCAGTAGAACAAGCAGGAGAACAAGAAAAGGCTGCAACACCAGAAAAAACGGTCGCAGCCACAGAAGGAACCGTCAAAAAAGACCCACCCGCCCGACCCGCCAAAGCGCCGCCGCCGCCCGATCCGCGAGTGCTTGAGGCGACTGCGTACGCGGAGTCGTTAAAAGATGAGGTCGAGAAAGCGTGCGGTGCAGGTGTCGTCGCGGAGATTTCGGCGACAAAGTCACTCCCTGTTTTGCGCATCGAACAGGCCGCCTGGTATCCTGTCGTGAAATATCTCAAAGAAGATCCTGAACAACAGTTTGTCTACATTCAGGTCTTTGCGGGTACCGACTACAAGGATTACATCGAAGTGATTTTCGAAGTCCACTCGTTTACACGCGGACGCAGAATTCGCTTGAAAACGCGCACACCGCGCGACCCGGCAGAGTTGGCGTCGCTCACCCCACTTTTTGCGGGACTCAACTGGGAAGAGCGCGAGGTGTATGACTTACTCGGAATTCAATTCACGGGACACCCCGACTTGCGGCGCATCATGATGTGGGAAGAGTGGAACGGTTATCCGCTCCGCAAAGACTTTTCGGAGTTTGAAAACGCTCCGCACATCGGAGGTGAAACCCGCGAATGAGTACACTACGATCGGAAGAAATGATTCTAAACGTCGGCCCACAGCATCCGAGCACGCACGGCGTGTTCCGCCTGGTGGTCACCATTGACGGTGAAGAGATTGTCGACGCCGACCCTGTGGTGGGATACCTTCACAGGGGAACAGAGAAGCTTGCCGAAAATTTACAGTACACGCAGATCATACCGTATACCGATCGTCTGGACTACCTCGCCTCGATGATCAACAACTACGCGCTCGTGCACGCCGTCGAGTATGCGCTCGATCTGGAGATTCCGGAGCGCGCAGAGCACTTGCGGATCATCGTGATGGAACTCAATCGCATCGCCTCGCACCTCCTGTTTGTCGGCGCGTATCTGCTTGATCTTGGCGCGATGAGCCCATTTTTGTACGTGTTTCAAGAGCGCGAGCGCATCGTGCAACTGTTCACCGAAATCTGCGGCGCCCGTCTCACATACAACTACATGCGCATCGGCGGTGTGAAATGGGACGCGCCTCCCGGATGGCTGCAAAAGGTGCGCGAGTTCATCCCTTTTATGCGCGAAAAGATTCGCATGTACGACGACCTGATTTCAGGCAACGAGATTTTTCTCAATCGCGTGAAAGGTACAGGCGTCTTCACGCAGGAAGAAGCGATCAATCACAGCTTGTCAGGGATCAATCTACGCTCCACCGGATTCAACTGGGATTTGCGCAAAAATCAACCCTACGGAATCTACGATCGGTTCGACTTTGACGTCGTGCTCGGGCAAAAGGGCGATTGTTTCGATCGCTATTGGCTGCACATGTTGGAGATGGAACAGTCGCTGCGCATCGTCGAACAGGCGGTGGAAGCGATTGGAGACGGCCTGATCCTCGGGAAGGTGCCAAAGCTCATTCGCGTTCCGGCGGGCGAGTATTACGCTGGAATCGAAGGTGCGCGCGGCGAACTCGGCGTCTATATCGTGTCAGACGGCAAGGATAAGCCGTATCGCCTCAAACTGCGCCGACCATCTTTTGTCAATCTGCAGATTCTCCGCAAATTGCTGATCGGACAGAGCATGTCGAACCTGATTGCCATTTTAGGCGCTGTGGATATTGTGCTTGGGGAGGTGGACGGGTAATGCTGAATTGGCAATCCTCCCCGCTTACTGGCATAGGGTTTCTCGGCATGGTCATCGGCGGTGTTCTCATACTCGGACTCATCCTTGGCATCGTCACGTACCTGATCTATTTTGAACGCAAGATCATCGGTTGGATGCAACTGCGGATCGGGCCGAATCGCGTAGGGCCGTTCGGTCTCATGCAGTCGATTGCAGACGTGCTCAAACTGCTGATCAAAGAGGATATCGTCCCAGAAAACGCAGATCGCTCACTCTTTTTGCTGGCGCCGATCATCGCCTTTGTGCCATCTTTTATGGTGCTTGCACTCATTCCGTTCACCGCGACCCACGTGTTTACATCAAACACACAAGTAGGGCTTCTGCTTTATCTCGCACTCTCTTCCATTACGATCCTCGGCATCGTGCTCGGAGGGTGGGCGTCAAACAACAAATACTCCCTACTCGGGGGAATGCGCTCCGCCGCCCAAATGGTCAGCTATGAGATTCCGCTTGGCATGTCGGTCATCGGCGTCGTCCTGCTGACGGGTTCGCTCAATTTAAACACGATCGTCGTCGCCCAATCGCGGCACATCTGGTATATCATCCCACAGATTGTCGGGTTCATCATCTTCATGATCGCGGGACTCGCTGAGCTCAATCGGACGCCGTTTGACCTCCCAGAAGCTGAATCCGAACTGGTTGCTGGTTACTTCACAGAGTACTCAGGGTTTCGCTTCGCCTTCTTCATGCTCACCGAGTACGTTTACGTTTTTGCGCTCTGTGCGCTCGCCACGACCCTTTTTCTCGGCGGGTGGAGCGGACCGTTTCTACCGTCCTGGATCTGGTTTGCGATCAAAACGAGCGCCTGCATCTTCTTCATATTCTGGGTGCGCGCCACCATGCCACGTATTCGCGGTGACCAGTTGATGGGCTTCGCGTGGAAAGTATTGATCCCAGTCGCGCTCGCGAACCTGATCGTGACCGCCGGCGTTGCTCTGCTGTAGTGCGCGGTAAATCATGAATCAAGGCAACTGGAGGTGGAATCATGTTCGGTGTATTCAAAGGGCTCGGCGTCACGATCCGACAATTGCCAAAGAAAAAAGTCACACTCATGTACCCTGAGGTAAAACCGGTTTGGCCCGAACGGTATCGCGGGATCCACGAATTCATTCCCGAACTGTGCATCGTGTGCAACCAATGTGCCCGCATCTGTCCCACCGACTGCATCTCGCTGTCTGGGACGCGTGATGAGAATAAGAAACTGCGAATCGATACGTATGATATCAATTTTGAGATCTGCATTCTGTGCGATCTCTGCACAGAGGTGTGCCCGACCGAGTCGATCCGCATGACAGACCAGTTTGAGTTGGCATCGTATACACGCGATTCTCTTTATAAGGACATGAAGTGGCTTTATCAAAACCATATTGAGCACGGCAGCTATCAGGCGCTCCAAGCTGCCAAGACAGAAGAAGAGGCAAACGCGGCACGCGAGGCGCAAGCCGCCAACGCAGAGGCGGCGAGTGGTGCAGGGCAGAAAGCGTCACCAGAAGAGGCGAACGCGGCGCGTATGCCAGCCGATGAAACTGTGTCGTCTTCAGGTAAAGGGGGACAACCTGAATGATCCTCGGCATCCCGATCACGGGTGAGACGGTCGCCTTCTTTCTGCTCTCCCTCTTGATCATTTCGTCCGGTGTCATGGTTATGTCCCTGACAAAAGTGATGCACACTGCGCTCGCGCTCGGCGGGGTATTCCTTGGCGTCGCAGGGATCTTCATCCTGCTTGGCGCCGACTTCGTCGGCGTCGTGCAGATTCTCATCTACGCTGGGGCCATCACGATTCTCATGGTGTTTGCGCTGATGCTCACGCAAAAAGGGGACGACACCGGCTATCCGGGGCCTGGCAAACGCAGCTTCTTCACGCTGCTCGGCGTAGCCGCGTTCTGCGCGCTCTTGCTCTTTGTGATTAGGGGAACGTCATGGCCTGTCGCCACAACGAAGGTTGATCCATTTCCACAGCCTTCGATTGTCATGATCGCCCAGTCGCTCTTTCACACCTACACCGTTCCCTTTGAACTGGTGACCTTGATCCTCACCGCCGCGCTCGTCGGCGCTGTGGTCATCGCGCGGAAGGAGGAATAGATCGTGGCATTGCAACCCTTTTTGGCGCTCGGCGTGATCCTCTTTGGCATTGGTCTCTACGGCGCGCTGACCAAGCGCAACCTGATCATCGTGCTGATCTCGATCGAGATGATGCTGAACGCTTCGAACATCAACCTGATCGCGTTTTCCCACTTTGCCGTGACGCCAAATGCCAATGGGCAAGTGTTCGCCCTTTTCAATATCGCGATTGCAGCGGCAGAAGTTGCCGTCGGACTCGCCATTTTGCTCGCGTTTTTCCGCTTGCGAAACAGTGCAGACGTGCGCGACGTCAACACCATGAAGTGGTAGTCGAACCGTGTGGAAATAGCCTAGACAGAAGGTGATTCGATGGCAAATGAAGCTTGGCTGATCCCAGCCATACCGCTGCTCGTCTACGTGATTCTTCTCGTCGCGGGACGGCGCATCTCTGAACCTGTGGTTGCGGGCATCTCCGTGTCCGCCGTTCTTCTCGCGTTTCTCTTGGCAATCGCCGTGCTTGCGGACGTGGCAGTGAATGGGCCGACGGCGCCCACGACGTACGCCTGGCTCGACTTTGGGGCGCATAGCCTCACCGTCGGCTACGAAGTGACGATGCTTAACGCATTGATGCTCGTCGTCGTCACACTGGTCAGCGCGCTCGTCCTCCTCTTCTCCCGCAGTTACATGAAGGGCGACGAGCGATTCTCCAGATTCTATCAATACCTGAACTTGTTCGTCTTCTCCATGCTCGGACTCGTCATCTCGCCGAACCTGCTTCAGTTCTATATCTTTTGGGAGCTGGTTGGCGTCTGTTCCTATCTGCTGGTAGGGTTTTGGTACTACAAACCGGAAGCGGCCGCCGCTGCCAAAAAAGCGTTTATCGTGACGCGCATCGGCGATGTCGGGCTCTTTATCGGGATCATCCTGCTGTACATCGCGACAGGCACCTTCGACTTTAACGGCCTTTATACTGCGGGCGGCGCTGCGTTCTCGCAAGTCGCAACGCTCGCCTATCACGGCGCATCTGTGCCGTTTGGCATGAGCAGCAGTGGATTCATCACACTCACCGCGCTGCTCGTGTTTATCGGCGCCGTCGGCAAGTCCGCGCAATTTCCGCTGCACGTCTGGCTACCTGACGCCATGGAAGGCCCGACACCTGTCTCCGCGCTCATTCACGCCGCGACCATGGTGGCGGCTGGCGTCTACCTGGTCGCCCGGATGCAGCCGCTTTTCGCCGCGTCCCCGGTCGCCAGCGAGACGGTCGCTGTGATCGGTGGCATCACCGCGCTGCTCGCCGCATCGATCGGACTCACCCAGCGCGACATCAAGCGCGTGATCGCCTATTCAACCGTTTCGCAACTCGGGTACATGATGATGGCGCTCGGCGTTGGTGCGTACACCGCCGGAATCTTTCATTTAATGACGCACGCCTTCTTCAAAGCGCTCCTCTTTCTCACCGCAGGCAGCGTGATCCACGCGCTCGACACGCAGGATCTGTTTTCCATGGGCGGGTTGCGCAAAAAAATGCCGATCACGCACATCGCCTTCCTGGCAGGCGCGTTGGCGCTGGCAGGCGTTCCACCGTTTGCCGGATTCTGGTCAAAGGATGAGATCCTCTCCGCCGCGTTTCAGTCGGGACACTATGTGCTGTACGCGATGGGACTGCTCGCCGCATTCTTTACCGCGTTCTACATCTTTCGCGTATACTTCCTCGTCTTCTGGGGGGAAGCCAAGGGAGAAAAACACGCGCACGAAGGTGGCAGCGCGATGGTGATCCCACTGCTCGTGCTCGGCGCGCTCGCAACGCTCAGCGGTTTCCTGAATACACCGTTTGACCCGTTCGTCACCCGCTTTCTTACGTACGGACACCCTTTAGGCATCGGTATCGATCCGCCAGCAAGCCTTCCGCTCATCCTCGTTTCAGTCATCATCGCGCTGCTCGGCATCTGGCTCGCGTACAGCGTGTACGGGCGCGCCAATCGGGGAGCGGAGCTCGCGAAGCGCATGGGTGTCCTTTACACCTTGAGCTACAACAAATTCTACATCGATGAGATCTATCACTACCTGATCGTCACGCCGATCTTTACCATCGCGCGAGCGATCGCCTTCATCGACCGTTTCATCATCGACGGGATCGTGCGCATGCTCGGAGAGCTTGGATACACCGGAGGCGTTACCCTCAAGTACGCGAACACCGGTCAAGTCCAGACCTACGGCGTCCTGACCTTGTTCGGGCTCGTCGCGCTGGTCGCCATCGCGCTCGGGATTGGGGGTGTTCTCTGATGCAAAACGTACTCTTGATGATCGTGCTCATTCCCGTCATTGCGGCGCTTCTCATCCTTCCACTCAAGGCGCGCGCGCACGCCATCACCCGCAGCATCGGAATGCTTGGGTCGCTTCTCTCAGCCCTGTTCGCACTCGCCGCGTACATCGCGTTTCAGCGGAGTGACGCCGCCTATCAGTTTGTGCTGTCCGTCCCGTGGGCCACGATCAACAACGCGTTTGCGGGGACACCGCTCACCATCACGTTTGCCTTCGCCGTCGACGGCATCTCACTTCCGCTCGTCATGTTGACCGGAATCGTGAGCGTTATGGCGGCGCTGCGCAGCTTTCGCGTCACAGAGCGCGTCAAGGCGCACTACGTGTGGCAGATGCTGCTTGTCAGTGGACTCTACGGCGTGTTTGCCGCCGCCGACCTCTTTACGTTTTTCTTCTTCCTTGAAGTGACGCTCGTCGCGTCCTTCTTCTTGATCTTGATCTTTGGACAAGAGCGTCGCGAGTACGCCGCCTTTAAGTTTCTGATCTATCGCGGCATCGCGAGCGTTTTCTTGCTGCTCGGATTCGTGGGACTCGCGTACGCGCTCGCCAACTCGGCGACCACCGTCAGCGCGTCGCAATACATGGCGTACGGGCCGAATTTCATGTCGCTCAATCTTCTTCAACTGCTCGACGAGTCCGTCAAAGCGCCGCTCGCGCTCGGAGCGCAGACATGGCTGTTTTTTGTCTTCTTGTTTGCTGTCCTGATCGAAGAAGCGTTCGTGCCCTTTCACACCTGGCTCATCGACACGCATGAACAGAGCGATACGAGCACCAACATGCTGATTGGCGGCGTGCTGATGAAGGTGGGACTCTACATCATGCTGCGCTTTGTCGTGTCGATACTTCCGTTGGCGCTCGCAGCGTACAGCGAGTGGCTCGCCATTCTTGGCGTCATCAGCATCCTGTACGGCGCATTTGCAGCGATCGCCGCGCGCGACTGGCGTCGTCTGATCGCCTTCTCCGGGATCAGCCACATGGGGTTGGTGCTCCTTGCGATCGGCTCCATGCACGCGCTAGGACTGCAGGGCGCCGTCTTCATGCTCGTCTCCTCCGGCCTCCTCACGGCGCTGCTCTTTTACACCGTTGGCGCACAGGCGGAGCGCACCGGAACCTATGAGATTGGCAAACTGGGCGGGCTCTCAAAGTCCCTGCCCGTTCTCTCGGGCGTCCTGCTCGTCGCGGCGCTTGGCACCGTTGGCCTTCCCGGACTCTCCGGGTTCATCAGCGAGATCACGCTGTTTATCAGCAGCTTCGAGAGATTTCCCGTGGTTTCAACCCTTGGGACACTCGGCATGATTCTCGCGGCGCTCTATCTGCTCTTTGCGATGCAGCGAACCACCTTTGGCCCTGCGCAAGGAGCAGCGCAAGAAGGGCAAGGCATCGCTCGCGATGCGAGCGTGACAGAAGCGATACCCCTGCTCGTCCTCGTGGCGTTTGTCATCGCAATCGGGGTCTTTCCAAACATCCTCGGCGTCGTCGTGCACCCGACCGTGCAGGCGCTCGCGGGAAGGATCGGAGGTTGAATCAGGGATGCTAACCTTTACTCAAGTTTGGAATGCATTGGGTCCAGAAATCGTGCTCGCCATCGGCGGCTTTGTCGCCATGGTCTATGAGTTTATGGTGACAGGGAGAGCAAAACAGGCGACGCCGTGGATTGCTGTGCTCTCCGTGCTCACAGCGATCCCGCTCGCCTGGAGCAAACTGCACGCACCGCTTGCGACCTACTCGATCGCCGTCATCGCCGTCGACGATTTTGGCACCATCTTTTCGCTCTTCATCCTCGTCTCGGTGCTGCTCGTCCTGCTCTTTGCCATCGCCTCCCAAGCGCGCCTGAAACTCGCGTTTGAGTACGCGTACCTCGTGCTTTTTGCGACGGTCGGCGCAATGGTCATCTGCAGCGCGCTTGATCTTGTCACACTCTACGTAGGACTCGAGTTGCTCTCCATCACAACCTACGTGCTTGTCGCGCTGCACCGCAAGAACGTGAAATCCTCGGAGGCCGGTCTCAAATATTTGATCATCGGCTCGATCGCCTCGGCGATCATTCTCTACGGGCTCTCATTTCTCTACGGAGTCGCGGGTTCGACCGGGCTCAGTCGGATCGCGACGGCGCTGCAGGGTGGGTACGGCAGCGAACCGGGTCTCGTGTATCTGTCCATCGCGCTGATTCTCGTCGGCATCTTCGTCAAAATTTCGGCCGCGCCGTTTCACCTCTGGACGGCGGACGTCTACGAGGGCGCGCCAACGCCGATCACCGCCTATCTCGCCGTCGTCTCAAAAGGCGCGGTGCTCGGCTTCTTGTTCCGCGTGATCGTCTGGCTCTTTGGCGCAAAACTTGGCGAGTGGTTCGGTCTCGTCGGCTGGATCGCCATCATCACAATGGTCATCGGCAACCTCGGCGCGCTCTCTCAGCGAAACATCAAGCGTTTGCTGGCCTATTCGAGCATCGGACAGGCGGGCTACCTGCTCATTCCGTTCTCATCGCTTAGTTCCTCGACGCTCGCATCTGTGATGTGGCAGAATCTTTCGAGCACCGTCTTCTACCTGTTCGCGTACTCTTTCATGACGATCGGCGCATTCGCCGTGTTCAGCGTTGTCGCCGACGCGAGTGGCTCAGAAGACGTCCACGCGTTTACGGGACTGTCAAAGCGCTCGCCGTGGCTCGCGGGGATGATGACCCTGTTTTTGCTCTCGCTCTCAGGACTGCCGTTGACGGCTGGATTCTTCGGGAAGTTTTCCATCTTCCTCGGGGCGCTCGGCGCGGGGCAGATCTGGCTTGGCGTCGTGTTGTTTGCGACAAGCGCGATCGCGTTCTACTACTATTTTGGCATCATCCGCGCGATGTACGGGCGCACTCAGGAGGGTGACACGCCCCCTGTGCGCAGTTCGCCGATGCAACACGTCGTCGTCGCGCTCTGCGCCATCGGGACGCTTTGGCTCGGAATCTTCCCAGGGCCTGTCACGGACTTGCTCTCGAATTTGCACTGGTTCGGCTGAGTCGCTCACACTCACGAGAAGGGAGGGGTCGCAGTGCGTGATCCGATGATAAGAAACCAAGAGGACGACTCTTTCGTCTCCTATGCAGAAGGGCTCGCGGCAAAGATTCGCGCGTGTGACGAGGCGGATGAACACCACTTTGCGGCAGAGGCCGTCGGACTCCTGCTTGACGCATCGTACAACCTGCTGACGATCCCAAAGGAGCTCGGCGGGCGCGGTGCAAATCTATATCAGATGCTGCTGTGTCAGGAGCGGCTCGCAGAGGCGCACGCGTCAGCCGCGCTCGTCATGGGTTGGCACGTCGGAATTGCGCTTGGCTTGCGCCTGGCAAACGCGTGGGCGCCTCTGCGCTATGCCCAGTTTGCGGAGGATGCGATCCACGCGCGCGCGATGATTAACGCCTGTGGCACGGAGCCGGAGACGGGCAGCCCGAGTCGCGGGGGACGACCGACGACGACCGCTGTCAAAGTGTCCGGCGGCTATAAAATCACTGGGAGAAAGACGTGGGCGACAGGCAGTCCCGTTCTCACGCACATCCTTGTGAGTGCGTATATGCCAGACCGCGCGCGCGTCGGGGAGTTTTTGGTGCGCAAGGGCAGCCCAGGACTCGCGATCGAAGAGACGTGGGACAGCATGAGCATGGCGGGGACGGGCAGTCACACGCTGCGCTTGACGGACGTGTTTGTGGCAGATGAGGACCTGACGGACGAGGCGGAGCCGGGCAAAAAGATGAGACGCAGCGCAGACGGCAGCGGCTGGCTGCTGCACATTCCGGCGACGTACCTCGGTGTCGGCAACGCGGCGCGCGCCTACGCGCTTGAGTTTGCGCGCACGTATCAGCCGAACAGCTTGTCCCATCCGATCGGTCAATTGCCGCATGTTCGCGAGAAACTCGGTCAGATCGAGATTGCGCGAATGAGCGCGCGAACGTTTTTGTATCAGGTGGCAGAGCGTTACGATCAGGCCGAACCCGCGGCGCGGCTCTCCATGCGTGGTGATTTAGGCGCGGCGAAGTATGTCGCGACGCACGCGGCGATCCGCATGGTGGATCTCTCCATGCGGATCGTTGGCGGCAACAGCATCCTTCACAGCACGCCGCTTGAGCGCTATTACCGCGATGTGCGAGCGGGACTTCACAACCCGCCAATGGATGACTCGACACTGTCCATGCTGGCGGGGATTGCGCTGGAACATCCCTGATGGGCAAACGGACAGAAAAACATGGTAATCTCCGTATCCTGTTTAAGAACGCGATGAGGGTGAGTGTGGAATGGTAGGAACGTCTTCCCATGTACTACAAGGCGCACTGACCCTCTTTATGCTCCTCATGGGTACGCTTATTGCGTGGGGGGCGCTCGGCGCATTGCGCTGGGAGATCTTCGTAAAGGATCGGGGCGCGCGCTCGGCGCGGATGCTGCGCATTGTCCTTGCAATGATTCTCGGATCGGCGCTTTCCGGTTTTGTCGCACAGTACATCAGTGCAACAAACGCACTGCGCGGATGAAGCCCGTCCTTGGTCTTTGAAAATGTAGAAGTTGAATGAGAGATTCGTATATTCCATGGTTCCCCCGTCCATACTGAATCGTAACGATTCGTGTATGGGAGATGAGGAACATGCGAAAACTGGCATCAGTGGCGATTTTACTCTTACTCAGCGGCGGGCTCACCTATCAGGCGGGACAGGCAATTGCAGCGCGTGTGAATGTGCAGTCGAGCACGCTGGTGCCTGAGGCACTCCTTGCGGCGTTGGCGAATGCGAAAGCGTCGCCGAATCGTTTCGAGGTGCACGCCTGGCTCACACTAAAGCAAGTCGACGCAACGCAGGGTTCGCTTCGCCAAGAGGCGCTGAGCATTGCAAAGAACTTCTTGCAAGATACACCAGGCGCACGCACAAACGCGTCATCCATAAAGGAGAGCGTCCACGCGCGTCAACAGCCAAACATGGATGTCGTCGCGGTGACGGGAACACTCCCCGGCATGCCTGGCAGTGTCGCGTCGGTGTTATGCGCAACGCTCACGTATCCAAATGCGCCTGTGCAAACGGTCGCAGTCATTCGCATCACTTCGCCGTATGAAAAGCAGACAAACTTTCTCACATCGTATCAGCGGGTCGCGCAGGTCGCGCGTGAGGTGACGGCGCATCCAGAGGTGAATGCGACGCTGATCGGCAGTGTATCGCGCGAGCTTACAGCGACAACTCGGATGATGCTCCTGTCGTCCGCGATGAACCATTTGTACGTGAACCGACCGCACGTGACATCGTATACATACACGTCTGTGATGTCCGGGGAAAGTTCACTCGGATTGCCGAATCTCGCCGTTGGAAAAGGAATGCAGAACGTTCAGATGGCAGCGCACGCAAATTCATTCACACATCGCACGGAAATACTTGTGGGTTCCCCAATGATCACGGTAGAATACTAAGCGAACGTGCACAGACGAACCCGTCTATTGCACAATGGGAAACGGAGGTGTCGGGTTGGCAACGATTCGAGTTCGAGGCGGGCAACGTTTGACCGGTGTCGTCCAGGTTGACGGTGCAAAAAACGCCGTGTTGCCGATCCTTGCGGCGTCACTGCTCGCAAGCCAGGGAGAATCAATCATCGAAGGTGTTCCTTCTCTCACAGATATTCACAACCTCGCGGAGGTTACGCGCAGCCTCGGCGGCAAAGCGGAGTATGTTTCACAGCACGCGCTACTTCGTCTCAGTGCAGAAAATCTGCAGACGACGACAGCGCCTGAAGAGTTAGTCCGAAAAATGCGCGCGTCGTTTTGGGTGGCGGGACCGCTGCTCGCGCGAATGGGCCATTTTCGCATTCCACTTCCCGGCGGATGTAACATTGGCGAGCGGCCGGTGGATCAACATATAAAGGGATTTGAAGCGTTAGGTGCGACCGTTACCATTGAACACGGATATGTGGAAGGTCACGTGCACGGCAAACTGCGAGGTGCGCGTGTATATCTTGATTTGATCAGTGTAGGCGCGACGATTAACACGATGATGGCGGCGACGCTCGCAGAGGGGCAAACGCTCATTGAGAACGCGGCGAAAGAGCCGGAAGTGGTGGATGTCGCGAATTATTTGAACGCAATGGGCGCAAAGGTGCGCGGCGCAGGGACAGACGTGATTCGCGTCGAGGGCGTTTCGTCCATGCATGCGGCGACCCATACGGTGATTCCCGATCGGATTGAGGCGGGCACGTACATGATCGCGGCAGCGGTCACGCGCGGCGACGTGTTTGTCGAAGGCGCCATTTACAATCACTTGAGTTCGCTCTGCGCGAAACTGCGCGAGGCGGGCGTCACGGTGGAAGACGATATTCACGGCATTCGCGTGGTGGCGACAGAGCCGCTTCGCGCGGTCGATGTAAAGACGCTTCCGCATCCCGGTTTTCCGACAGACCTGCAGGCGCAGATGATGGCGTTTCTATCCACGCTGCCAGGAACCAGCCTGGCGACGGAGACCGTCTTTGAGAATCGCTTCCTGCACGTCCCTGAGTTTCGTCGCATGGGTGTCGAGGTGCGGATTGAGGGACGCACGGCGGTGATCGACGGTGGGCAGCCGATGACTGGCGCAACGGTGAAGGCGACCGATCTGCGCGCGGCGGCGGCGCTCGTCTTGGCGGGTCTCGCGGCAGAAGGCGAGACGGAAGTGTCTGGCTTAGAGCACCTCGACCGCGGCTACGCGGATCTGGTT
>NZ_LSUQ01000017.1 GCF_001642725.1 Ferroacidibacillus organovorans | reverse complement strand
CAAGCGATCCCGCTGCCTCGACGAGCCACCCGTCGCGTTGAAAGAAAGCCATGCCGCCGCGCGCGAGGTGGCGTGTGATGACAGGATTGTCTGCGTATCGGCTGACAAACGCGACAGGGTGGCGCAGCGCCTCCGCGAGCTCGACAAGTGCAGGAACGTCAGCGTTTAGCACTGCGAGTCCTGTCGTCGCGAGACACTCGACAATCAGCGATTTGATTTTGATGATATCCGCAACGGACGTGATGCCATCTTGCCCGATGTGATCATCCGCAAGTGATGTGATGATCCCTACATCCGCCACGTCATACCCGAGCCCTGCACGCTGAATGCCTCCACGCGCGGTCTCAAGCACCGCCGCCTCCACGCGCGGGTCTGACAAGACAATCCGAGCGCTCTGCGGGCCCGTCGTATCGCCCGCGAGGACGCACTCCTCGTCAACATACACCCCCTCCGTACTTGTCATCCCCACCGTGAGCCCCGTTTCGCGTAGAATGTGGCGTATCAGGCGCGTTGTCGTAGTCTTGCCATTTGTACCCGTCACACTCACGATCGGGATACGGCTTGGCATGCCGCGCGGGTAGATGTGATCAACGAGCGCCGCCGCGACATCACGCGACTCGCCCATACTCGGATGGTGGTGCATGCGAATTCCAGGCGCCGCATTCACTTCAATTACCGCATAGCTCTGTGGATCACCTCTTTGTGCGATATCTTCAGCGATGAGATCAATGCCGCAGACGTCGAGCGAGACCGCGCGCGCCGCGCGAAGCGCCAGTCGCTCAAAAAATGGGTTAACGTCGCAACTCACATCAATCGCGATCCCACCTGTGCTTAGATTGGCGCTGTCACGCAGCCACACACGCTCTCCGTAGCGTGGAATGTCGCGCAGCGTACGCTTTTGTCTCTCCAGTTGGCGCAAGACCGCCTGATCAACGACAATGCGCGTGAGTGGCTTTTCGTGATCCTCTCCGCGCTCGGGGTGAAGATTGACACGCTCGATCAATTCTTGAATAGCGTGAACCCCATCGCCCACAACATGCGCTGGGACACGTTCAGCCGCCGCAACAAGGCGTTGATCGACGACCAGCAGCCGATACTGCCGCCCCCGCACATACTCTTCCACCACGACTGCGCGAGAGATCGACTGCGCGAAGGCGAACGCCGCCTCTACTTCGCGCGGATGTCGGATGTCTACGGTGACCCCGCGCCCCTGGTTGCCGTGAAGCGGTTTTAGCGCTATCGGCACGTTATGCGTCTGCAGAAATTGAAGCGCTTCTTCGACCTTTTCGGTCACTACGCCAAGTGGCGTGCGAATTCCGCACTCGTCGAGAATTTGTTTGGTGAGCGCTTTGTCACTCGCGATGTCAACGCCGATCGCCGAGGTCATCTGTGTCATCGTCGCCTGCACGTAACGCCTGAATTTTCCATATCCGAGTTGCAAAAGGCTCCCTGCGCCCACACGCCGCACAGGTATCTGTCGTCGCGCCGCAGCCTGTGCAATCGCAGCGGTGCTTGGACCAAGCTCACTTCGCGCGACGAGCTTGCGCAACTGAATCATCTGCTCCTCGAGTGGGTAAGCATACTGTTTTGCGCAAGCTTCGACGAATTCCATCGCAACCTGTAACACACTGCGCACGACCGTCTCGTTCTTGCACTCAATGATGATGTCATAGATTCCTGGAAACAGGGCGTTTCGCGTCTTTCCAAAATTGGAGGTATATCCGAGTCGTGTGAGCATCTCGATCGCGACATGCTCGATAATGTGCCCAAAATAGGTGCCACCGTATAACCGTTCGACAAATCCGCCAGGTCTCCCCGCTGCGCAATGGTGATCGTAGAGTCCTGGCAACGCGGCCAGGATGCGCTCGACAAATCCGCGGTACTCATAGCTCTCACGCTCCGTAAAGTCTTCAAGATCGACACGCATGACCAGAACGGGTCGATGGAGATACACATTTGGACCGTCGAGATAACGATAATGGATGACCTTCACGCGTTTCCACTCCTCGAATCTTGTCCCGTCAAAAGCGTGCGCTCGCGCAGCGAAAACCGATAGCCTGCGGGAAGCACATGAAGTTTTACGCCACCCAGCGCCAACGCGTCGTTGTGTCGCAAATCTTGCAGGTTGGAATACAGGAGCGCTCCGGCGTCAACGACGGATACCGCGCCGCGTCCGATCACCTCAAACGTTGTCTCTTTGACGATGATTGCCGTATCCTCATCGATGCCAAGCCCGAGGTGGTGTGGATACTGCGCGACGGCCGAAAGCAACCTGCCAAGGCGTCCACGCTGCGCAAAATGTTGGTCGATGACGACACCGTCCAGAAATTCCATACCTGGCGCCATGTTCACAATGCCCATGCGCGGATTGGTCTCAGCGATTCCCTCTACAATCATCGTGCTGCTCATCATCGAGGCACCGGCGCTTGTCCCTGCGAGCACAAGCCCTTGTTCAAGACCCGTCTGGAGCGCCGCGTCCATATTCGTTCCACCTAAAAGGGTGGTGATCCGCAATTGGTCACCACCTGTGAAAAAGACGCCTGTCGCCTCTTCGATCGCTTTACAGGCACTCGCGCGATTGGCGTCCTCACGCGAAGAGACGTCGAACGTCCGTACATCAGCAACGCCAATCTGTTCAAACACGTCGACATACTCTGCACCGACTTCTATGGGAAGCTTCGTCGCAACAGTCATCACGACAATCTTGCTGTGCGTCCCTCCTGACAACCTTACAAACTCGCGAAGAATGATCATTTCATTTTTTTTATCTTCGGCACCGCCGACAATTACAAGCGGTCCTTTTTGTTTCGTCATGGTTATCCCCCTGGTCACGACACTGACCCGCGCACAAATCGCGATGATTAAAAAACATGAATCCCATTCCTGACTTTTGAACTGGCACTTCTAGACTTTCCGATTCTTTTCAGGTTATACAAACCCGCGCGACAAATGAAACAAAACAGGGTGGCAGAAACCAACCACCCTGTAGGAGCATACTCTCAAAAACAAGTCAGACTAGGTCCTCTCACGCGCCGTGAGCGACGCCTCAGCAATCTCAATGGCCCGTTTTACCATATTCCCTGCGTCGCGCGTCGTAATCCCACCCCAACCCTCACGTTCTAGCGTGGGGTAAAAGCCAAGATCCTTAGCGAGCTCATACTTGAACTGCTCTGACATCACGCCTCGTCTTCGTCCCATGGTCGTACCCCCTTTGAGAATCGCGTCCTATTGATACTTGTTCCCTATTTTGCACAAAAAAAAACGAACCGCATGAGATGCGATCCGTTTGTTCACATTGTAAAAAGGTTGATCCTTTCACCTATTCCGTGTCTGCACCGACTTTGACATGCAAGTCATCCTTGCACACCATGAGTTCAACCGTTTCAGTGAGAATATCTGCATAGCTATACGACACACGTTTAAAAGAATTTTCCGCTTCATCCAGACGGACAACAAAAACAGAGGGGTACGTTTCTTCGAGGACGCCCGTTCGTTCAACGGTCTTTCTGCGACCACCATTTGCACGCAAAAGGATTTTTTCACCGACGAGGCCTTCCAAGTTACGCTTGATGTCATTTAAGGCATTTTTAGCAGCCACAAACTCCACCTCTTTTCAGTACTGTCAGTGTAACACAGCACAAAGAGGAAGTCAAATTAGGTCGAATATTATAGCAAGCTATCTTTTTGTTTGTCAACACGCCGCAATCACTCAATACCGTGATCGCGGCAATCCCATCCGATATTTCCCCCTCGACTCAAGACCCCCAAGCCCTTCCGTCCCCGTAATGGTAGACTGTACAACCGCATAGATGTCAATTGTTTCACCAATCGGCGTAAACGCCACCTTCTCAGCCACAAACACGGGATCCAGCGCGTGAATCATGATGCGATCGGGAGAACTCGCGAAGTTTGCCCCCGCGTCAAGCAGCGCCTCATAGTGAGACTGACACGCCCCAGCAAAGATGACAAGCTCGTCAAGGCTGCGCTCATACTTTCGCGCGGCCCGCACCGCCCGCACAAAATGCTCCGAGTTGCGATAATTCCCTACGTGCATGACCTCCGACTCACCGCGCTGCTTTCGCATGACGCTGTCGTGTCCCGTGATGACCAGAATATCAGGCGCGTATTGTTCAAGCAGATCAGGGATGCGTTCTGCAATGGTTGACTCGTCAAGATTCTTCCCGACCGCACGGACACCGAGACGACGATAGGTCTGAATGCATTTCTCTAAATACGTTCCATCCCCATCGAGGTGCAGCACACGGCCGGGACGCTCAAAAAAATCATACGGATGCCTGCTTCGCTCTGAGCGATAATTGTTTTTATCGCGATCCGCCTGACGTCGCAATTGGACAAGCCGAATGGTATCCTGTTCTATTTTTGCCTGTGCGCGACGATAGTCTGTAAAATCATCTTCGGTAATCAACATCAGATCTGAAAACGGAGCATCCGCGACCAGGCGCACGTCCAAGCCCTTAAGCTCGACAGTGCCCGCCTCAAGATCAACCCGCGTAATGACAAAGCAAACATCTCTGCCATACGATGGCCGAACCACCAAATCGCCGACTTTCCACACGACGCTCGCCCCCCGCGCCTGCGCGACGTACCACGCCAAGAGGGCGTGGTCATTTGTCACAAACGCATAGGCATCCTATGCCTGCGGTAGCGCCCACGTGCAGAAAATCACGTCCTCATCGACGACTACGATTTGGTAAAGCGGTCTGCCACCTTCGATGCGCCAAATGAATTGGGTTTGATCTTCGCTTCATATCCACTTTGTGTTACCCAACCAACCAGATCCTTGATCAGCGCCTTGGTTTCACCGTCTTCTCCGACATCCAAGTGAATCTCAATCGGCATGCTCGTCCCAAGCGTCTCAAGCTGAGCTTCAAGCGCCTGTACGACCTCAAGTGCCATGGCCGCCTCAGAAAAGATTCGCTGCCGAAAGGCGAGCGGTTTTTTATACCCTCTTTTGCAGAAATAAAAACGCGCGCCCCGCCCGACCCTGTGAATGACAATCGCTGTCACAAACAGAGTGTCGCGGTGCGCGCCGTGCGGCTGTGAATCCGATCCAACAATCAACCGATATGTCGCGGTTCGATCTTCTTCTAAAAAATCGCGTAAATCGCGGGCGACCGTTTCAATCGACATCGCGCCCTTTGAAAGACTCATGAATTTCACTCTTGTCACCACCCGCGTGAACTGAACGTGCAGAACATGCGACAGCCAAACGAGCAAACTCTTCAAGCGATAAGGTTTCACCGCGCCGAACGGGGTCGATCGACGCGTCCTCCAAACATTTGCGAACAAATGCCTTATCCCCAAAATGGGTGGCTAAGGCGTTGGCGAGTGTTTTTCGACGCACCGCAAACGCGGCGCGCACCACGCGAAAGAACATCGGGCGATGCACGTCTGAAACGACGTGCTCTTTCTTGCGATCCAAGACAATCACAGCTGACTCAACGGTCGGCGGTGGGAAAAACGCTTCAGGCGGCACAATGCAAAGCAGCGCGCTTTGGCAATAGTATTGCACAGCGACGGATAAAGCGCCATACTCCTTTCCGCCGGGCGAAGCCACCATACGCTCTGCCACTTCACGTTGCACCATAAACACCGCACGATCGTAGGGAAGATCCGATTCAAGGATGCGCATGAGAATCGGCGTTGTCACGTAATACGGGAGATTGGCAACCACGCGCAGCGCATGTCCAGGCGCAAAAGGCAACTGCGCAAAATCAACCTCCAGCGCATCCGCCTGAAGCACTGTGACGTGCGGGTGGTCTGTGAGCGTCTCCGCCAAGATAGGAATCAGTTGAGCATCCTTTTCGATGCATACGACTTGGGAAAATCCGCTCTCTGCAAGCGCCTCCGTGAGCGTGCCAAGCCCTGGGCCAATTTCCAGCGCAACGTGCGGACGCTCGCTGCCCGCCAGACGCTCGCACGCCGCATCGACAATCTGATCAAGCACCGTGTCATCCGTGAGAAAGTTCTGCCCGTATCCCTTTTTTACGAAGAATTGGTGCTCTTTGATAAGTTTCCTCACGGAGCGCGGATCATGCAAGGGATGCTTCATCGCGTAAACTCCTCTTTTGCAGCATTCGATTCCGCGATGCGGGCACGGGCGCGCTCCCACTCCTCACGCGTGACGCCGAGCGCTTGACAGCGCTTAAAAAACGTCTTTGCATTGGCATATCCAATTCGCAGCGCCTCGCCCATGCGTTCACGCTGCGCAGCGGAATTCTGCTTTCCGACCAATCCAGCGCGAACAAGGTCTTCCCACAGAATTTCCGGGTTGCTCTGCTCCATCGGTGTGCGCACCAAAGCAAGCGCGATGTGAATCGCTTCACGCGTTGCATTCTCGACGCCGACATCATCCTTGTTGATCGCCTCCCGCCGAGGGAGATACGCGTGCTTTGCATGCGGAAAACGCATAGCGAGTTCCCGGCGAATGCGCTCTCCAGCGTGATCTGGATCGGTGAGAATAATGATGCCTCGCGTTTTTGCAACGCGCGCGAGATCGTCAAACACTTGACGTTTTATGTGCGAACCGCCCGTCACGATCACGTCTGCGTCGACCGCCTTCTGAACGCGGTCGCGATCGTGCAACCCTTCGACAACGATGACTTCACGAATCTTCTCCATCTCAGCGCGTCCCCAGACCAAAAAGTGCACGCGCATTCGCCGTCGTCTGTGTCCCGAGTTCTTCAAGCGTGATACTGCGCAGGTTTGCAATGTGTTCCGCAATCAACCGAACATAGGACGGCTTATTCGTCTTTCCGCGATGGGGCACCGGTGCCAGCCACGGGGCGTCTGTCTCTACCAGTAGTCGCTCCGCCGGAACAGCGCAGGCGACTTCCACCGGTTTTTTCGCATTTTTGAACGTGACAGGTCCGCCGAGTCCAATATAAAAGTTCAAGTCGATCGCCTCACGCATCATCTCGACACTTCCAGAGAAGCAGTGTAAAACGCCGCCAATCGCCGCCGCGTCGGTCGCGCGCAAGGTCTCCAACACATCGTGATGCGCCTCGCGATCGTGAATGATCACCGGTTTATTCATCCGTTTTGCCAGCGCAATTTGCTGTGAAAACACTTGTTGCTGCACGTCGCGCGGCACATGGTCGTAGTGATAGTCAAGCCCGATCTCCCCAATGGCAACCACTTTCTCATGGCGGCACCACATCGCGAGATCGTCATAGTCGCGCTCCGTCACCTGCTCTGCGTCCTGCGGATGAAAGCCAACTGCCGCGTACACGTCTGTGAAACGTTCCGCGAGTGCGATGGCACGCAGCGACGACGCGCGATCGTACCCCGGAACAAGCACCGTGCAAACGCCAGATGCCTGCGCCTCTTCTAAAAGGGTATCCGCCAATGGATAGAGGTCAAGATCATTCAAGTGACAATGCGAGTCGACCAACATCAGCGTGTCCTCATTTCACGATGGCGCCAAGCGGAATGTCTCCGGATACGGTCGCCAATACCAGTTGATCGCCGTGTGACGCGGCGAGAATCATGCCGTGCGACTCCACACCGCGCAGTTTGACAGGTTTCAAATTGGCGACGACAATCACCTTCTGACCGATCAGGTCGCTCGGCTCATAGTACTTCGCAATCCCGGACACGACCTGCCGTTTTTCCGATCCGAGATCAAGTTCGAGACGTAGCAACTTGTCCGCCTTTGGCACGCGCTCCGCCGCGACGACACCCGCGACACGCAATTCCACTTTTGCGAAGTCGTCAATATCGATGAGTCGCGCGATGCCTTCCGGCTGTGTCTCATGTGCTGTGATGTCCTTTTGCGCAGGCTCTTTTTGCGCTGCCTCGTTTGACATTGCGTCTTTTGTTTGTTCCACGGAATTCCCACCTTCAGTCGATTTTCCCATAACCGCCTGAAGCGCCGTCATTTCCTCTGCGACGTCGAGCCGCGGAAAGAGCGGATCACCTTTGGCGATCGCAATCCCTGATTGCAACACGCCGTACACCGCCGCGTCATCCCAGTTCATCGCAGTGTCACTCGGCAGGCCAAGTTTCGCAAACACGGCGGCAGGCGTTTTCGGCATAAACGGCGCAACCAGGATGGCAACCGTACGAATCATTTCACACGCAAAGTACATGACCGTGTTGAGGCGCTCCGTCTCCCCACGCTTGTTAAGCGCCCACGGCGCCGTCTCATCCACATATTGATTGCCGCGGCGAATGATCATCCAGATCTGTGCAAGCGCCCCCGAATAGTCAAACGCATCGAGCGCCGCTTCCGCCTGTCGTTTGCACGTCTTCATCAAATCGCTGATTTCGCGCTCCAGTTCCGTCAACGCACCGGGAACAGGAACTCTCCCATCGCAGAACCGCTCGACCATCGAGAGCGTGCGATGCACCAGATTGCCAAAGTCATTCGCCAGATCATAGTTCATGCGCTCGACGATCGCTTCAAGCGTAAAGACGCCATCCTGACCGAATGAAAACTCGCGCAACAGGAAATAGCGGAGCGCGTCTGAGCCATAGCGGTCAATCAGGGCATTCGGGTCAATCACATTGCCTTTCGACTTTGACATCTTCCCATCCTTCATCAACAGCCAACCGTGTCCAACGATGCGCTTTGGCAGCGGCAAATCGAGCGCCATCAACATAATCGGCCAGTAGATCGCGTGAAAGCGCACGATCTCTTTGGCCATCACGTGCGCGTCCGCTGGCCAGTAGCGCGAGAACAGCTCGTCTCGCTCATCCTCTATAAATGGATACCCGAGCGCTGTGATGTAGTTGGTCAGCGCGTCGAGCCACACATAAATAACCCGCTCCGGATCGTTTGGAACAGGGATCCCCCACGGCATTGCCGTCCTTGAAATGCAGAGATCTTCGAGTCCCGGCAATAAAAAGTTGCTCAACATTTCTTGTTTGCGCGACTCCGGATAGATAAACTCCGGATGCTCCTCGTAATAGGCGATCAAACGATCCGCGTACTGATGCATCCGAAAAAAGTAGCTCTGTTCCCGAAACCGTTCCACAGGCCCTGCACAGTCTGGACACTTCCCGTCACTCAATTGCCGCTCTGTCCAATACGATTCGCACGAGGTACAGTACCACCCCTCATACTCACCGAGGTAGATATCCCCTTTTTCCAGGAGCTTTGAAAAGATGCGCTGCACGCGCATTTTGTGACGCTCATCTGTCGTGCGCAAGAAGTCGTCATAAGAGATGTCCAGTCGCTCCCAGAGCGCCTTGATCCCCGCGACAATTCCGTCAATAAACGCTTGCGGCGCTTGGCCTACCGTCTCTGCGCGGCGCAGAAGCTTTTGTCCGTGCTCATCGGTACCTGTCAAAAAGCGAACATCGTAGCCACGTAACCGCTTGTACCTCGCCATCGTGTCCACAACGGTCGTCGAGTACGCGTGACCGACATGCAATTTGTCATTCGGGTAATAAATTGGCGTTGTGATATAGAATGTCGGTTTGCCCATGATGACTCTCCCTTTAGCGCGGCGCACGGGATCCCTCATGCAAAAGTGCCCGTCCCCAAATGCTTGGAGACGGGGTTTTCACGAACGTATCCCATGGTTCATCCGCTAACGCTTCGATGATCGTAGGGTATCAGTCATGCCAGAGACTGTCAAATGGGCACGCCCTCCCTGTGTCCGCGCGAAAACTACCGCGATTGACCAGGATGTGACGAACGCATCACGCGCAGGTGACTGCGCGGGGCAGACTTTGGACGCGGATGAAGCGCGTGCTGGAGTTTGGTAAGAGCTCGCGCCTCAATGCGGGAAACATAGGAACGGGAGATATTCAGGTGTTCTGCGATTTGGTTCTGCGTCCACTCCACACCGTCGAGCAGCCCGTAACGCAGACAGATCACCTTTTGCTCGCGCGTGTCAAGCACATGCAAATAACTTCGCAAGCGTTCCTGTTCGATGCGCTCACCCACGTATCGCTCAAGCTCATCCGGATCAGACCCAAGCACATCGCGCAGTGTCAGGTCATTCCCCTCTTTATCCGTTCCAATCGATTCATCCATCGACACATCGCGGCTTGATTTTTTCCTCGTGCGTAGATGCATCAGAATCTCACGTTCACTTCCTAGGTACTGCGGGAAAAATCTCCACAAGGTCTAGGACAGCCCAGAATCGGCGTACGTTTTACGGGTGAGAGGAATGAAACTACGACTTCACGACGGCCCGCACGCCGACCGCGCGCGGGAAAACGCGTACCGCATCATCACATCATATATGGAAGAAAAGGAGCGAACCGATCTTGATTGCGATCTACGCGCGCGTCTCGACCGAGGATCAAGCGAAAAACGGCTTCAGCCTGAACGACCAACTGAGGAGTTGTCGAGCGATCGCAGGTAATTCACCCGTGCGCGAATATGTAGATGAAGGCGTCTCCGGAGAAACCCTCGATCGACCAGCGCTCTTTGCGCTGCGCCGGGCCATTCTCGACGGTGAGATCAACGAGGTGATCTGCCTAGACCCTGATCGCCTCTCGCGTAAATTGATGAACCAATTGGTGCTCTCCGACGAGTGGGAAAAGCGCGCGACACTGCGCTTTGTAAGCGGTGAATATCAGAATACGCCGGAAGGACAGCTCTTCTATCAGATGCGCGGCGCGATCAGTCAGTTTGAAAAGGCGAAAATCAATGAACGCATGGCGCGCGGGAGGCGTGAAAAAGCGAAACAGGGTCGTGTGCTGCGCGATTTTTCCATCTACGGGTATCGCTATGATCGCGCAACCGCGGCGTTTTTCGTCGATGAACGGGAGGCTGCCATCGTACGCCTCATTTTTTCTCTGTTTACATCGCCCACCCGAGAAGTGCAGGGGATCAACGGTATCGCGCGGTTTTTAAATGAGCGCGGGATTCCGACGAAGCGCGGCGCGCCGCTGTTTCATCGCCAGGTCGTACGCCAGATCTTGATGAACCAAACCTATATCGGGGAATTCTACCAAAATCGCTGGAAGGCAGAAGGCAGGCGCACGCGAACTCCAAATGCCCCCTTTACCGTACAGACACGCCCGTTCGAAGAGTGGATCAAAATTGATGTTCCCGCCATTGTTTCGCGAGAGATTTTTGAACTCGCTCAATCCAAACTATCCGTCTCCAAACGTCGTAGAACGGCGCAGACGCGTCACCGTTATCTATTGAGCGGGCTGTTGCGCTGTGCGCTGTGCGGAAATACGCTGACCGGATGCCGTGCGACGCAGTGGGGAAAACACGTATACACGTACACCGATCGCAAACACACACAAGGTGCAAAGACATCTGGGTGTGTCCTATCCTTGCGCTGTGATCGCATCGATGACGCGGTGTGGTGGGCGATAAAAGCGTGGTTGGAACCTGTGGAATGGAGTTACGCTATCCGTGAAGACCGCGTGAAAAACGAGGAAGACGCGTGCACGCTTTTACGCGAGACACTCTGCGCGGAATTGGGGCGGGTAGAAGCCGCATACGCGCGATTGATTCATTTTCTTGAGGATCCTGACTGTGAAGAAAGTGAATGGCTCGCACACGCCAAAAAGCTGAGCGAACGCAAGTGCGTCTTGCGTGCACAATTGGCGGCGCTTGAAGAGGAGCGGTCAGCTCACGACGCGGGAAGCGAGTGGAATGCGGATACTGTGCCATCTCAAGGCACACTACGGATCGAGCAGTTTCTGGCACTACCGCAGCGTGAAGTGCCAGAGGATGTGCGACAGGCGGTCATTCGCGCGGTCGCTCGGGAGATCTACATTGATCCCGTGAACCGCGCGCTTGAGATAAATACCTGGTGAGTGACGACCGTTTGCCGTGCGCGACGGTCTGTCTCTCATCCTTTGACTGCGCCCGCCGTAAGTCCTGCCACCACCCATTTCTGGAAGATCAAAACGAGAATCACGATCGGAAGAACCGCAACGGTAGACCCAGCAAAGATAGTGCCGTACGGGATGGTGAATTGTCCAGAAAAGAGTGCGATACCCACAGGAATCGTGCGAAACTGCTGACTGCTGTTAAAGACGAGCGCAAACAGAAATTCTGTCCAGCAGGCGACGAAGGTGAAGACGCCACCTGTAAAGAGCCCTGGTGTTGCGACGGGAAGAATCACGCGAAAGACGGTCGTCATGATACCTGCTCCGTCCACGCGTGCCGCCTCGTCTAGTTCTTTGGGAATACCGGCGAAATACGTGCGCATGACCCATATTGCAAAAGGCAGGTTAAATGCAACGTAGGGGACAATCAGCGATTGATAGCTGTTTAGCCATCCAATTCTCTGCATGATGAGGAAAAGTGGTGAGATGACAGCGACTTCAGGAAACGTGGAGATCGCCAACAAGAACACCATGAGTGGCGCCTTGCCGCGAATCGGCAGTCGCGCAATCGCGTAGCTGGCGAGAGAGGCGATGACCAGTACAATGAATGTGGCAACGATGGAAACGACGACGCTATTTCTGAAATATACACCAAAGCCGTATTTCGAAAACGCCCTCGTGTAGTGACTGAACGTAAATGGATGTGGCAGAAAGCTCGGCGGGAAATTTCCGATATCCAGATTCGTTTTAAAGGAGGTATCCACCATCCAAAAGAATGGCGCGATGATGATCAAAAGCATGGCGACCAATACAACGTAACCGATTGACTTGCGCAATCGCTGGGAATATTTACTCAATCGATTTCACCTACCTGTGTGCGCAGCGCCTTTAAGGAAAGCAACGCGAGCAGAATGACGATTCCAACCGTGGACACCGCGACGGCTGTCCCTGTTCCGAAATTCCCGTCATTAAAGATCGCCTTATAGGCGAGCATTGCGATCGGTTCTGTACTCGTTCCCGGGCCGCCATTGGTCAAAACAAACGGCAAATCGAACAGTCCGAACGCTTGAAGGATGCGAAAAAGTGCCGCGAGCCCAAGACTTGGCCGAAGTAGCGGGAACGTGACATTCCAAAAACTGCGCCACCCTGTTGCACCGTCAATCTTCGCAGACTCGTAGAGATCACTCGGAATCAACTGAAGTCCTGCCAATAGGATCATCGTGACAAACGGCGTCGTCTTCCAGATATCTGCGATCATGATCGAAATCGTGGCAGACGTTGGCGCGCCGAGCCACAACACTTGCGTATTGATGATATGAAGGCTCATGAGTACAGCATTTAAGACACCGTAGATCCCATTGTAGATATAGCCCCACATCTGTGCGGAGATAACGGTAATCAGCGTCCACGGCACCAACATGACGGCGATCGCCACGCCGCGCCCGCGAATCGGTTGGTTGAGCGCGAGTGCGACCAAAAGGCCGAGCACCATCTCAACAACGACCGTAACCGCCGCGTACATAACCGTAAATAGGAGGGATTGCCAGAAGATTGGCGCGTGGAACACAGTGATATAGTTGCTTAGACCCGCAAAGGAAAACTGGAACCCTGAATACGTCGAAGAGATGTTGTTAAGGCTCATCCACACCGAATACCCGATGGGAAAAATCGTCACAAGTGCGATCACTAAGAGCGCTGGCGCCAACATGGCGTAACCCGCGAGCGCATACTTACGTTCAAGTCGACTTACCCGCACACAAACGCCTCCTTACCTACTTTCCCGCTCTGCTCGAAACGCTTGAGGGGCAGAGCGAAAACCTCTGCCCCTCGCTTCATTTACTCTACACTGTGTGCGATTTTGTCGAGTGCACAAACACGGTCTTTCAGCACGCCGCGAGGTCAACCCTTCGACACGCCTCCGACGCTCACAAGCGCCAATCTTACAGCGACGAAGAACTTTGTGCGGATGCCAGTTGGCTGTTCGCCTGCTTCAACGCGTTCGCCGTACTCGTTTGACCGGACAGCGCTGCATTGATGTTCGTGTAGATCGCTTGCGACACTTTTGCGTACGAAGGCGACTGGCTCGGACGTGCGATCAGGTGCTGTTCTGCAACGATCGAGAGCACGGGGTTGAGTCTGCGAACTGCCGGGTTGTGCTGAACGGCGTTGTTTGTCGGGATCTCTGAAGCCTTTGTCGCGAGAATCGTCTCCCCTGGCACACTCGCCAGGTATTTCACGAACAACAAGTCTTGTGCGAGATGCTTGGTGTGCGGGTTGATATAGTTATCCCATCCACCAATCGTCGCGTAGCCTGCTGTGCCGTGTCCTGCAAACGTCGGCAGCGGAGCCACGCCCACTTTGCCAATGACGCTGGACTGGCCTTTCGTTTGCGAGTTGGTGTACGCGTAATCCCAGTTGCGAAGGAACGCCGCTTGCCCCGCATTGAACAGGTTCATCGTGTTTGGTTCTGTAAAGGTCGTAACTGCCTTTGGCGATACGCCCGACGTGATCAGACCACGCATGAAATTGAGCGCGTGCAGGGCTGCGGGTGAATCCATTACCGGCTGTCCTTTTGCGTTGAACACTTGACCGCCCGCATCCGTCAGGTATTCCATCCAGTCACAGGTCAACCCTTCATAGGAAGAACCCTGCCAAACAAATCCGTACTTGACCGCTTTTTTATTCAAGAGGAACCTTGCCTCTTGTTGAAGCTTCTCCCATGTTTTCGGAACAGGCAGATGGTATTTTGCGAGCAGGTCTTTCCGATAGTACAGGAAGCCGCTGTCCTGGAACCACGGCGAGCCGTATACATTGCCTTTGTAGGAGGCGCCCGCAACCAGTCCTGGCGCGAATTGGTTGAAGAATGACTTCGGCAGGTATTTGTTCAGCGGAAGCGCAAGGTGCATGGAACCGAACTGGCCTGGCCAGATCACGTCGCCGAGATAGACGTCCGGCTGTGTCGCGCCGCCTGAGATCTGCGCGATAAGCTGCGCGCGTGTGGTGTCCGTGTTGGTCGGCTCCGCGACCACTTTGACTTTGATGTTTGGATAGAGCTTTTCAAAGTGGCTGACCACGTCGGCGCGTAGTCCATTTCCAGAAATCGTCCCTGCATACCAAACAATGGTGACAGGTGCTGCAGCGTGTTTGACAGCCGCAAATGAAGATTGTACCGCCATTCCTGAGAGCGACAATGCGCTCGCGGTCAAAACTGCGAAGCCTGCCTTAATGGATTTTTTCATAAAACGAAGTTCCCCCTTTTATGGTTTGTCTCTGCAGTGCGCACACCGCTGCCTACGATGAATCGTAGGCATAAAAGCGCGTTGACTCGCGCGTCACAATTCGATGAGGCAGATAGCGCGTTCCTTTTTGTTGCTCTGTGATGTTTTGATGAATCATGTCAAGCAGTGTCACAACTGCCTCAGACCCTATCTCTTCAAACGGCTGAGCTACCGTTGTGAGGGTTGGCGTCACGAGACTCGCCAGCCTTATGTTGTCAAAGCCGACAACCGAGACATCCTCTGGCACGCGTATCCCTCGATCATAAAGACAGCGCGCGGCGCCCACGGCCATCTCGTCGCTCACTGCGTACACTGCGGTGAGCGGTTCGTCTCCTTGCCTCAAAAGGAGCTGGCTCATTCCCTCATAACCGTGTTCAAAGCGGAATGCGCCGTATGCGATCAACGCCGGGTCAAGTGGTATGTTGTAGTGCCGCAGTGCAGATTGGTATCCTTGCAACCGGTTGCGCCCCGCTGTCGGATCTTCATCCGGCCCCGAGATGATTCCGATCCTGCGATGTCCCCTCGTGATCAGGTGTGCCACTGCGTCAAAGGACGCTTGAACATCATCCACCTTAAACGCAGGTATTGCTCCCGTTTCACTCTCGGTAAGCGCAAGAACCACAGGAATTCCCGCTCTGCTCATCCAGGTTTCAAAATCGCGCGACACGTAAGCGCTAACAAGAATGACACCACTACAACCTTTGCTTTTTAAAAGTGGAAATCCTTCATACAACCGCTCCTGCCGCTGCAACGCGTCGTGGAGAAAGATCTGTACTCCTGCCGCTTCTGCCGCTTCCGACATGCCTTTGTAGATCTCGCTAAAAAAGAAATCACGGATATGAGGAACAATTACGCCAATCGCCTGAACCTCGTGCGTTCTCAATCGTCGGGCATTTTCATTCGGATAGAATCCAAGTGTGCGAACCACGTCAAGAACCTTTTGCTTGGTTTCTTCGCGAACGCGATCGGGTGAATTCAGTACACGTGACACGGTTGGAATGGAAACACCCGCATGCTCTGCGACCATTCGAATCGTAATTTTCGCGACGAATCACCCCCGAATACCAAAAATGAAAATTTATGAAATCCTTTTCATAAACGGAGCATACGAGAGTTTCATAACCTTTGTCAATGAAGTTTCTATACAGATATCCCTAGATATATCACGTAATCAATTCGTAACATATATCAATTAAATTCGAGAGCGAAGATCATCATTCGTCATTTCCATCGATTTCCGCACACCTTAACACATCAAACTTTCATTTTCAATGCATCGCGCTGCGTACGTTGCGAATTTCGTACCCGCATCCGGCCGAAAACTTTTCACCGCTTTGATCAATCCAATGGTCCCGAGCGAGATCATATCATCCTCATCAACTCCGGAATCGCGAAATTTCTTTGCGATAAATGCAACCAGACGCAAATTATGTTCCACCAATTTATGGTATGCGTCCTCTTCACCCCGCCCAATACGCAATAGGCATTCCCGCTCCTCCGCTTCACCGAGCGGATGTGGGAATGCTTGGTTCTTCACATACGAAACGAGAGCGGTGCAAGAATCGACACACGCGAAGCCAAGCCATGTTGCAATCAATGACAAGATCATGACCCCCTGCTTGATTCGACGCAATCAGGGCAATCTATGCGTGACAAAGGATCTGCGTGCAAACTTTTGTGTCTAATTTATCCATTTTTACACAAATCGTGATCTTGCGCAGATTCGCTTCGGTATGGTAGAGTTTTACTAGTTAGTGAGCCTTTTGCAAAATTGTTGGCGCGACGTTGCAAAAGCTACATTCATAGATAGAAATAACCTGCGTTTTATAGAAGATGGCCGACTCTCTACAACGAATCCAAGCGGTTTGCGTGTGGAGCGGCAATTTCTGTGAAACGCCGTTATGTTTTATGGGGTTAGACGATTCGGGGGAGGAGGATTTCACGTGATGAAATCCACTGGCATCGTCAGGAAAGTCGATGAATTAGGTCGTGTTGTCATTCCGATCGAGTTGCGAAGAACGCTCGGAATCGCCGAAAAAGACGCGCTTGAAATCTATGTCGACGGCGATCGCATTGTTTTGAAAAAGTATGAACCGGCGTGTATTTTTTGCGGTCAAGCTGACAACATTGTCCACTTTCGCGGCAAAAACATCTGCCCTTCATGCATCGCCGAAATGCAAAAGGCATAATCTTTATCCTTTGTACCGTACCAAGCGCCGCGAGTGCAGTTTTTGTCAACGGCACCCTGCCAAGCGGCGCGGTTACAAAGGTCATGCTCTTTATACACGATTACAAGAATACGTTCAAAATTCGTCATCCGCGTGGTCAAGCAACACCTGATAGACCTCTCGCCGCGATAGCCCCGCTTCCTTCGCAACCACTCGCATCGCCTCTTTTGCGGGAATGCCCGCTGCCGCGAGGCGCCCTACACGAAGTTTGATTTGCTCGTTCGTCAAGCTCTCTTCACGATCCTCACTCTGTTGTGAGTGACCTTCGAGAATCAGTACGATTTCACCACGCTCATCATCTTCAGACAAAAGCTCTGGCGCATCGCAAAGCATGCCTCGTACATATCGCTCGTGAAGCTTTGTGAGTTCGCGCGCAAGGACAAACCGACGATTGCCCACGCCTTCGTATAAAACCTGAAGTGTCGCGCGAATACGATGTGGCGACTCATAAAAAATCGTTGTTGCACCCTCGTTTCGCAAGCGTTCAACGAGCGATTCCTGCCCCTTTCGCTCTCGCGGAAAAAACCCGAAAAACTGAAACATTCTCGTGTCAAGACCGGAACCGACAAGCGCTGTCAAGCTCGCGCTGGCGCCAGGCAACACGATATATGGCAGCGACTCGCGAAGCAATGCACCGATCATCTCAGCTCCCGGATCGGAAATGCCAGGCATGCCCGCATCAGAGACAAGCGCCCCCGACTTTCCCTCCCGCAACCGGGCTACAATCTGCTCGGAGGAGCCTAACACATTGTGTTGATGATAGGGAAAAAGTTCCCTGGGCACAATTTCATAGTGCGAGAGCAACTTGCGGGTATGCCTTGTATCCTCTGCCGCAATGAAATCGACCTCGCGCAGCACACGCAGACCACGCAGAGTCATATCTTCCAAATTGCCAATCGGGGTTGGAACCACGTAAAGTGTTCCCGTCATTCTGTTCTCCATGTCAGATCCTCACTGATCTTCGCGCATTCTAAATGGGTCACACGCGTTCTAAACCCTGTAAGCAGAAAAGACAGTCGCCCTTTCGCAATGAACCATAATTCACATTGCAGATGTGAAAACCCTCTTCATAGAGTTGACGCAAGTAATGCATGGCCTCGCCCTCAACTGTCGGCTGCTTGTCAATGTATTTTCTTGCTCGTTCATGAAGGTGGGCGTTCTCCAGCGAAAGACGTTGATTCTCAGTTGCCAAATCATGTACGACAAGTAAAAGTTCCTGAAGCTCACTCTGCAATTGTTCGATACGCTCTTGCAAGAGTTGAACCCTCATGGCGATGCGTTGTTGATCCACAGGAACCTCCTTTTGACATAGACCGCAATCTTCACTATCCGTGAAGAACCTTGGCTACATCCATGAGCGTCACTTCTAAAAGTGAAATTCCATTAACATGATGGGACAAACGCTTGCGCGCATGGGAAAAAAGCAAGGCACACTGCGCGTAGGCACGCGCGAGTTGGTAAGCATCGATTCCATCGACCGATCGAGTGGCCGCACCAACAGGTGCCAATGCCGCTTGATCCAACCGCGCTTGGTCGCGCGATAAATCGCGAAAAGAAATAATCACTCGATCAAAAAAAACGGGCATTTCCTCCGGCTTCACCTGGAGTTTTGCCACGCGATCATTTGCAAAATGCCATGCACGATGCGGTTTGGTTTTGCACAGTTCAACCAATTCTAGCACTGCCGCTTCAAGCTCCGCAAATCGTTCATCAGACGGTTCTTCTTGATTCGCCCTTGCATCGTTGAGGCGAATCAGTGTGCAGCGCGAGCGAATGGTCGGCAAGAGCGCAAATGGAGAGGTTGTAAGCAGAAAAAAAACACGCTGCGCGTGAGGTTCCTCGATCCATTTTAAAATTGAATTAGCCGCTTCCACCGTCATTCGCTGCGCTTGTTCAAAAAAAATAAGCGCAAGCGTGCCGGTAGGCAGTTTTGTGTGATCCCGGTGCATAGCAGCCCTCATTTGGGCAATTTTAAGCGAACTTCCATCAGGTTCAAGCCATGTCACATGTGGAAGATTATCCGAAATACGCTTCATGCACGCCGGGCACTCGCCGCATCCCTCGATCGCACCACGCTCACACGTAAGTGCTGCGATCGCCTTTTGCGCCGTCTCCCGCAATTCACGCTGTGAATTTTGTGTTAGAAGATAGGCGTGGTTCAACTTCCCTTGCGCGCGCGCAGTCTGTAGGGATTGTAAAAAAGTATCCTGATCCATCTGAAAATTCCCTTCACAACGCGCTGTTCTCTCTGGCAATCGACGGAAAGGTGCCCACGTCTAAAGCGCAAGACTGATCACCAAACCGCGCAACTCGCCCAAGCGCGTCAAAATCTCAAGACGCGTAAGGTTTTGTCCAATCGCCTGTTCCATCAATTCTACAAGCGCTTGGTCGATCTGTTCAACCACCGCGTGAACCTGCTGGCGACCGCGCAAATCGTGAATGACTTGTGTCCGCAGGCGAAGAGCGCTTGAAACCCCGTGGCGCATGAGCGCACGCATCGCGTCTCGATAGGCGGCGCATGTGGCGACAGACGGGTGATCCACGAAGGCGCGTCCGCGAGATTCTACATCCGCCAAAAGACGCTCCCACGCTTCACGCGCCCTTCGCTCCTCTTCCTGCGCAAGTTTCATCATGAAGGGATCCTCGCGCGCTGTCACCCGCCCCACCGCATCCCCGGGGCGCGCTGGCGGCATGCGCAGGGGACGCCCCGATCGAGTCTCAATCTTCATGGAATACCCCACCCGTCTAAAACTGCTCGAAGCGATCGACCGGCACCACGAACACGGTTGCGCCACCCACCTGCACCGATACAGGATAGGAAACGTAAGACTCTACTTGATTGCCGAGTGGCGAGAGCGGTGTCACCAATTGTTCGCGCGCGCGGCAACTCTGCCGAATCAGTTCCAGAACACGGTCAACTTGATCGTTTTCTACCCCGATTAAAAACGTGGTGTTCCCTGCCCGTAAAAATCCGCCAGTCGATGCTAACTTCGTCGCTCGAACACCCGCCTTCACGAGTTGATCGTTCAACCGTTGCACATCTTTATCTTGAACAATGGCGTAGATCAGTTGCATCCTTCATCTCTCCTCCCGGATGATTCCGACGCGCGTTTTCACTTGTCGCCAGATCGCTTCATGCAATTCAGCAGGATCCATCTCACCGTCAAAGACGAATACGCGGTTTGGATGAGCTGCAGCAATCTGCAATAGCCGACCACGAACTCGTTCAAAGTAAAGATCATCACGCCGCTCAAGTCGATCTGCGGCATTTCCTGTGCGCATCAACCGTTCACGAGCGCGCACCACCGGCAGGTCAATGAGAATCGTCAGGTCTGGCTCTAGCCCATCCAACGCGATCTCATTGAGCTTCGCAATGCGCCCGACTGTCAATTCGCCTTCTGCCTGATACGCCATACTCGCTTCGACAAAACGGTCGCTAATCACGAGCGCACCGTCCGCCAAACCGGGTCGAATCACAGAGCGCACGTGCTCCGCGCGTGATGCAGCATAGAGATAGGCTTCCGTCACAAGGTGCATCGAACTCGCAGGATCCAGCAACAGCCCCCGAATGCGGTCACCAATCGGCGTACCCCCCGGCTCGCGTGTGCGGGTCACACGCACGCTACTTTCGCGCAGCCTTTCACACATTCGGTCGACCTGCGTTGATTTTCCGGCACCGTCAATGCCTTCAAACGTGATAAACCACCCTCGCCCACTCACGCGCGCACCTCCTGAAGAGACAAAACCCGGCCGTCCATTGCGTGGATGCCATCCATCGCAACACCCGCCCGCCACAGTTGCTCGATCGCGCGCGCCTTTTCCTCCGTGAGACAATCTCCCGCAAAAAGGAGCGGAATTCCGGGTGGATACGGCACGATGGCATCGTAAAGTACACTGCCCACCGCCTCATAAACGCGACACACCGCCGTTGGCAGCGGCGTATCTGCATACACGCGAGTACGCAACGCCAAAAGCGCCTTTACCACGCGCTCCACGTCACGCCGCGCACTCGCTGGAGACCACGCCAACAAGACATAGAACGCATCATGCTTCTCCGGGTAAATCCCGAACTCGCGCTCCAGCGCTTGCCGCAATTCAAGACTTGTGCAGTGAAACGATTCTGCGCTCACCTGCCACTTAAAGGGATCGCGCTCGCGCTCTGCCGCCCCTTGCACAATCGTCTCGCGCTCTGCATTCAGCAGCGACTTTGCCTCCTCCAACACGCCTGCCATTCGACCGATCTGCACGTCTCCCCCCGCCATCACCCATTTGCGCGCCGCATCAAGCGACGCCAGCAGCAGGTACGATGGCGACGAGGATTGCACGACACGCAGCATCGCCTGCACGCGGTGCCGAGAGATACGCGTTCCTTTCAAATGGAGCATCCCAGTTTGCGTAAGGGATGTAAGCATCTTATGCGTGCTTTGAACGACAAGATCAGCCCCCTGCGAAAGCGCCGAGCGCGGCACAGCAGAGGAAAAGCCAAAATGCGCGCCGTGCGCCTCATCCACCATCAACAGACAGCCGCGGGCGTGCGCAAGCGTTGCAATCGCCTCGACGTCAGACGTCACGCCGTCATAATTCGGACTCGTGAGAACGACCAACCTTGCGTCAGGATACTCTGCGAGCGCTCGCTCCACGTCGCTCCATGTCGTCACATCGTCCCGTTCCTGCTCGATCATCACACCCTGCGCGCGCGCGAGGGTGAGACCATTCCACACAGATTGATGGGCGTGTCGCGCGATGAGCGCAACATCATCCACCTCTAAGACGGATAAAAGTGCAGCCAAGTTTCCCGCTGTGCTGCCCCCGACAAGAAAATAAGTGTCATCTGCACCAAAAGCGAACGCCGCCAAACGCTGCGCCTCAGCAATCACTCCGTCGGGGCGATGCAAATCGTCCAAATCCGGAAGCTCTGTGAAATCAAGCATGTAGGCTTGACCCACCAGCGCATCCATCAGCGGATCCAACCCTTTGCCTGTTTTATGACCAGGAACGTGCGCGCTCGTACGCTCCATTCTCATGTGTTGTAGTAGCGCTTCCACAATCGGCATGCGCATTTGATCCTTGTTTCCGTACATGTTCATACCCTTATCATTCGCCTTAGACAAGGAAAAATCCTGCCACAGTGTGCAGGATCACCTCGTTTAAGCGTAGAGACTGGCAACCGTATTACGGCGTTCCCGTCTCCGGGCGCATCGTCAATTCAAACCACAATGTGCGCAGTTTTTCAACAAAATAAGCGTACAGCTCGTCGTCTACTTCGGTGTGAATCATTTCCTGTTCACAATCCGCACAGATCGTGTGTCCGAGCAGAACGATCCCTTCGCGGACGCGCGCTTCGCAAATCAAACAACATTGCTCTTCTTCCATCATGCGCCGACTCCTCGTCTGAGGTCTATCAAACAGTATACCTCTCTAGCGACCCATTTATACGAGGGTACGGGGTACGGGTGGCTAACGCCTATACCCTATGAAACGAAGAGAAGAAGTGCCACAAGGGATAAAGTACGGGCTGTGGTATACTGGGGCGATGATGATGCGTTTTAGGAGGAATATGGATGAGGCCCGATTCGGATGAAACAAAATTTCGCCGCGGAGCGTCATCTATGGTAAGTGCTGTTTTCATCTCCCGAATCCTTGGGATTGCGCTCATCGTGCCAATGCAAAACCTGATCGGCAATTACGCACTCGGATTATATCAACTCGTCTATCCTCTTTATACCGTCATGATCACCCTGTCAACAGCCGGTTTCCCACTCGCCCTCTCAAAATCGATCAGTGACTTTGTCGCACAAGGAAAGCTTCGCGAAGCCAGCCACATGTTCAGTATCGTAGGTCGCTTCTTGATGCTCCTTGGCATCCCCGCGTTTCTCATTATGTGGTTTGCAGGCCCCTACCTCGTCGGACTATCGGTCCCCGGAGACGCCATGCGCATCGCTGCCATTCCCGCGATCCGCGCACTCGCGCCAGCACTTTTGCTGCTTCCCCTCATGAGTGCGCAGCGCGGCTATCTCCAAGGAAACTTTCGATTAAAACAGTCCGGCGCATCGCAGGTCGTCGAGCAAATCACGCGCGTCGTCGTCGTCCTTTTAGCGCTGATCATCGCGGTAAAGATGGGGGCAGGTCCTACCGTGACTGCGGCGATCGCCACGTTTGGCGCCACCGCCGGCGCGATTACAGCCTTTATGTTGCTTTTGCAATCCGTAAAAAAAATGCGCAGAGAAACCCTTCGCCGCTTGCCCCACCTCAAAAAATCGGCGCTGCGCGCGCGGCCCATCTTGCGCAATCTCTTTGCGATGTCGCTCCCAATCACACTTGGAACACTCGTCTTGCCGATCTCGCAAACCATCGACGGATGGACCGTTCCACGCGTACTCGTTACAAGCGGCGCCACGCTTGTAAGCGCGTTTTCACAGTACGGTGTTTACTCTGGCGAAGCGCTCCGTTTAATCCAGTTGCCCCTCTCGTTCGCAACAGCCATCGGCACATCCGCGCTTCCCGCCATCTCGGAGAGCGTCACACTACGCAATCCTGCGCTGACGCGCACGCGCCTGCACCAAGCGCTGCATATGTCGACACTCATCGCGCTTCCCGCGTTTGCCGTACTTTTTACGATGGCGCGCCCGATTGACATCGCATTGTTTCGCGGGACAGATGGCGTCACAATGATGAAGGCAACCTCCATCATTGTTGTTCTCTCTGGACTTGAATTGGTCTCAACGTATATCCTCCAAGGATACAATGCGTTCTATCGCCCTGTCGTCCATATGGCGGCAGGCGCAGTCCTAAAACTTGCTTTAAACCTCACACTCATTCCGATCTATGGCATTGCAGGCGCAGCGTATGCAAGTATCGCCGAATACGCACTGTCCTCCTGGCTCAACATGGCGTTGATTCGCCGCATCTCAGGGCTGCGTATCTCCTATGTCAAACTGAGTGTCAGACCCTTTCTCGCAACACTCGTTTTCGGGGCGTGGCTCTATGGCATTGAGCGCGTCGGCCAATCGGTTGCACACGCGCTCACACTCGATCACTCGCGTTTGCTTGCACTCGCGATCCTGCTCCTCGGGCTCGCGCTCGGGATACCCATTTATCTCTTATCCGCATTCTTTTTCAAAGCATCGACGCTCGATGAACTCGTCCATTTACCGCTTGTCGGGAGACTGATAAGCCGCTTCCTGCGCGCTTAAAGAAGCCAATGGTCGATTACCGTGAGCGCCGCGATTCCAGGAACGCCAAGAATTCCAGTGACGGCAACCGTCCCCCAATTCAGCGGAATGTGAAACCCGTGTGTGCGCAGTGTATTATTGATCAGAACGTAGACCGCGCCGCCGAGAATCACGTTCTTTAGAAGCCCAACCACATAGCGCGACGGATCGCGATACATACTGCGCAAAAGCAGCAAGAGAACAACCCCTCCGGCGAGGATCAACCAGATTTGATACGCAGGCATGCGATGCCCCCCCTCATTCCCCGCAGATTTTTAAAGACCTGATTCTCTGTACCTCGCCTCATCCATGCTTATCACGTCAGGATTCAGTTTTTGCGCGATACGCTCCCTCTCCAATGGACGCTGTAACGTCACCAAAGCACGGCCTTTCGCGTCAACCATCAATCCGCGATGCTTCGCGATGCGCAAAAGACCTTCGTACCTCATCTCTGCCGCAGATAAGAGATAGATTGCGTCGTCAACCGCATCCTGTCCGTCCGCATAGTCAAAGTGTTCTCTTGCAATCTGCAATTGCTCCTTTGCAAAAGCGATCTCTTCCAAAAGTTCCTGATGGGGATTGACCATTTCTCTTGACTCACTCGCCACTCTGACTACCCCTCTCGATTTGCGTGTCAGCAATCCCCTAGCAATCGGGTTAGTAGAGTATAGTCAGACAAAAAAAAAGTATGACGCAAACTTGCGTCATACCGTTAAAAAGAAGCGAAAATCGATTCCCATCAAGCCATTTCGTGGCGATACTCAAGCGCGCGCGCAAGCGTCAAATCATCCGCGTATTCAAGATCGCCGCCAATCGGTATGCCGTGCGCGATACGCGTCACCCGCAAATCCTCCACGCCGCGCATAAGTTTTGCCAGATAGTGAGCCGTCGCTTCACCCTCCATCGTGGTGCTCGTCGCAAGGATCACCTCGTGAATCGCTGCATGCTTTAAGCGCTCAAGCAGCGGACGGAGATGCAGTTGATCGGGTCCAACGCCGTCAAGCGGCGAGATCGCCCCACCCAAGACGTGATAGAGTCCGCGATACGCATTCATTCGCTCAAGCGCAAACACATCGCGCGTATCCTGCACAACGCACAGGGTCCCCTGATCGCGCTCTGCATCCGCGCAGACATCACAGCGCTCACCGTCACAGAGCGCAAAACATTCGCGACACGTATGTAGCTTTTCTTTCGCCTGCACCATCGTTTCCACAAGCTGTTCAATTCGCTCTTGAGACTCCGCGACGAGATGAAAGGCGAGACGCTGCGCAGATTTCGGACCAATGCCCGGAAGAGAGCTCAATTGCTCGATCAGATTGGCAAGAGCGGGCGGGAAACTGTACACCTTAGAATAACCCTGGAAGATTCAGCCCTTTGGTGTATTTGCCGACATGCGACTCAGCCAGCGCATCCGCTTTTCGCTCCGCATCCTGAAGCGCCGTCAATAGGAGATCCTCAAGCAGTTCCACATCCTCAGGGTTCACCACTTCTGGTTTAATACGCACAGCGCTCACCTTTTTGTGCCCATTCATATCCACTTGCACTGCGTCACCGCTGGCTGAACCTGTCACAATCTGCGTACCCAACTCTTCTTGCGCACGCGCCATATCTTCCTGCAATTTTTTCGCCTGTTTCATCAATTGATTCATATTTTTCATCGTACGCTCTCCTTCTCATTCTCCGAATCAAGCGCGGCAACCGCGCGCCGCAGCATTTTACTCATCGACAACGGTGACCGCATCTTCTCCGAACCATTCTACCACTTTTTCAACCCACGCTTCTCGCTTTTGCGGTGGCGTAACATCCACCACCTCCGCTTTCGGCGAACGCTGCCGCCATTCATCCTCACTAATTGCCACAAAGCGAAGTTTCCGCTGATAGCGTTTGGCGAGCACTTCTTCAATCAGTTCAAGATTGACCTGCTTCATCACGTGACTGGCATGAAGCGCATGTGCGTAGCGTCCATAAATCGTGTTCCCGATCATGTCCTCCGGACGACCGTCCGCAAGCCACGCACGCGTCTGCACGCGAACCTCACGCACAGCGTCGAGAATCTGATTCCAATCCGCCTGAATCCGTTTAAGAAGCGTGGGATCACTCTCACCGTCGACACCGTTCAACGCTTCTTCTACAGAGGGCGAGCGCGATAAGACTGACGCATCCGCCACATCCTCGCGCCGCTCAACAGGGAGACGTTCAGAAGGCGGTACGCCCTGCGTTCGTTCCGCCAAAACAGACGAAGGCACAGGGGGTGCCGCACGCAAACTCGGTGCCACACTCGCGGTAGGAGGCGCAGCGCGCCGCGGGGGCGACTGCTCCAGTGCAGCGACGCGCGCGTGAAGTGCGCGAATCTCCTCTTTAAGGCGCGTCACTTCGTTTTGCTCCTCTGGCCGTGCACCGCGCGCCTCACCCGCCGTAATCGCCGCGCTAGATCTTACCGTCGCCTTTTCGGATAAAAGGGAGAGCAAAACCACTTCGAAGTACACGCTCGCTTGCGCCTGGTGGCGAATCTCCGATTGCGCGAGCGCGAGTGTTTCAAGCATGCGCAAGAGAGTGGCGCCATCCGTTTGTTGCACCACCACCGGGAACGTCGGATCATAGTGAACGCGATCGCTTGCATCTGCGCCTTCCACGCGAAGCGCCAAATGGATACCGTCCCGAAGATAGGAAACGAGTTCCCCAAGGAGATGTGCCGCATCGACGCCGAGCCCAAAAAGTTCAGTGAGTTCCGCCAAAAGGAGCGCAGGTTCGTTCCGCAATAGCGCCCCCACGAGACGCCCCACACGCTCGCTGTGGATGCCACCGATAAGCTGCGTGACTGACTCGACATCCACGCGCCCCTCTTCATAGGACAGCAGTTGATCAAGCAGGCTCAGCGCGTCGCGCATCCCGCCGTCTGTCACGCGCGCGATCATCCAAAGCGCCGCATCCTCTACGTCCTGATCGAGACTTTTGACGACCTGGCGAAGGCGGGCGACCACCAAATCACTCGCGACGCGCGAGAGGTCAAAACGCTGGCATCGAGATGCAATGGTTGCCGGAACCTTGATCACATCCGTCGTCGCCAACAGAAAGAGACACTCGGATGGCGGTTCTTCGAGTGTCTTTAGAAGCGCGTTAAACGCTTCGGTCGTAAGCATGTGCACTTCATCGATAATGTACACCTTATAGCGAACAGCCGTCGGCGCATAGCGCACCTGCTCAAGCACCGAGCGAATCTCATCCACGCCGCGATTGGACGCCGCATCCATCTCCACCACATCGACAATCGACCCTTGAGTGATGCCGACACACGCTGCGCATGCATTACAGGGTTCGCCATCCGCAGGCTGCTCACAGTTGACCGCTTTTGCAAGAATTTTAGCGAGACTCGTTTTGCCCGTGCCACGCGGACCCGCAAACAGGTAGGCATGCGCCAAGCGATTCGCGCGCAACGCATTTTTTAGTGTCCGAACGACAGCCTGCTGACCTACCACTTCATCAAAGCGTTGAGGCCGCCATGTCCGGTATAGTGCGAGATACATTAAACACCCCGTCCTCATCCCAAAATGGCGTGACTCTCAGCGCCACCTCCCAGGCAAACTGCGGCACCCGAACGGCACTCCTTAGTGCTGCTTCCGTCAGGACCTGACACCTTTCGGAGGCGTTCGCTGCGCAGGGCCCAAGGAGATGGGCGCTGAGACTCACGCCATACTCCGCCCACATAAAAATGGCGGAGAGAGTGGGATTCGAACCCACGAGCCCCGTAAAGGACTACTCGCTTTCGAGGCGAGCTCCTTCGACCACTCGGACATCTCTCCGCAAGGGTTCCATCACGCCTCCGTATTTCGGCGACGCGAAAAGAACTGCTCCACGATTGTACCACACTCCTCTGCCAAAACGCCAGCGATAACCTGTGGATAATGATTCATGCCCTGGATGCGATAGACATCAGACAAGCTTCCAAGCATACCGCTTTTGGGACTGTCCGCGCCAAACACCACACGTTCAATCCGGCTCTGAACGATTGCCCCTGCGCACATCATGCACGGCTCGACGGTGACATAGAGTGTGCACCCATACAGCCGCCAGTCTCCGATCCGATGCGTCGCCGCACGCAGCGCGATCAATTCTGCGTGAGCCGTCGGGTCACGCAGGTGTTCCCGCAGATTGAACCCTTCTCCGAGAACCTCCCCGCTCGCACTGACGACGATTGCCCCGATCGGTACTTCTCCCCACATCGCGGCTTTTGCCGCACATAAAAGGGCGGTGCGCATCCAGCTCTCGCGTCGCTCATTCTCTGCAAACGTTCGCGATACCTCTTCATCCCTCACAAAAATTCCTCTTCTCTCGCTTCCCGCATTCATCACCAAGCGACAACGCGACGCATAGCCTAGAGTCTATCTCGGTCGACGGAGGGGTCAACGCGTATGTGTGGTATCGCTGGATATATCGATTTTTCGGGTCATCGTGAACAACAGCAAGCGATTGTCGAAGCGATGGGTGAAACCCTTGTCTGTCGCGGTCCTGACGCGAGCGGCACCTATCTCTCCGAACACGCTGCATTTGCCCATCGCCGCCTGATCGTCATCGATCCGGAAGGCGGCGTTCAGCCCATGGTTCGCTCCCTTTTTCACTCGGATTATTGTATCACGTACAATGGTGAACTCTATAACATGGATGAATTGCGAAGCGAGTTGCTTTTGCGCGGACACACCCTGCAAACGCGTTCAGATACAGAACTCGTTTTGCTCGCGTATATGGAGTGGGGCCCCGCCTGCGTCGAAAAGATGAACGGCATCTTCGCCATCGGCATCTGGAACGAGGCTGAGCAAACCCTGTTTCTCGCCCGCGATCGCATGGGCGTCAAGCCACTCTATTTTGCGAACCGTGACGGCGTCTTCGCGTTCGGCTCCGAGATCAAGGCCATTCTCGCGCACCCTGCCATCCCGCCTGAAGTAGATGCAACTGGATTAGCTGAACTCTGCTTTATCGGCCCCGCGCGAACGCCGGGACTCGCCGTTTTCAAACACATCCACGAGGTGCGCCCAGGCACCTTTGTCTTGCACACCCGCGAGCGCACGTCTGAGCACACGTATTGGCGACTTGAGAGTAAGCCGCACGAACACGATTTTAGGACCACGGCAGAGCATGTTCGCGATCTGCTCGAAGACGCCGTTTCGCGTCAGTTGGTGTCAGACGTCCCGCTGGCCACCCTGCTCTCAGGCGGCCTCGACTCAAGCATCGTCAGTGCATTTGCCGCGCGCGCGCTCAAACAGAACGGAAAGGATACGCTTCACACGTACTCTGTCGACTTCATCGGCATGGATGAGCACTTTGAAGCAAATGCATTTCAGACCGGGCGCGACGCCCCGTGGGTGACTCGTGTCGCAGAACATCTCCAGACGGTGCACCACGATATTGTGTTAGATACAGACGATTTGCTCAAACACCTTTTGCGACCACTCGCCGCGCGCGATCTGCCGGGGATGGCTGACATTGACACCTCACTGTTTCTCTTCTGTGAGGCAATCAAAAAAAACGCAACCGTTGCACTTTCCGGCGAAGCGGCTGATGAGGTGTTCGGAGGCTATCCATGGTTTCACCGCCCTGAGGTGCTGAGCGACAATACCTTCCCGTGGTCACGCCGACTGGGTGATCGCATACGCTATTTTCATCCAGCGCTCGCCGGAAAGCTCGATCCGACCGCGTACGTCGCCGAGCGCTATTCAGACGCGCTCAAAGAGGTGCCTCGACTCTATGGCGAAGATAAGCAAGAGGCGCGCATTCGGGAGATCAGCTATTTGAACTTGACCCGCTTCTTACCCACCCTTCTCGAACGCAAGGATCGCATGAGTATGGCCGCGGGTCTCGAGGTGCGCGTCCCGTTTTGCGACCATCGCCTGATTGAGTATGTCTGGAACATTCCATGGTTTCTAAAAAGCCTTAATGGAACGCCCAAGGCAATTCTTCGCAAGGCGGCTGAGGGAATACTTCCATATGATGTCGTCTATCGAAAAAAGAGTCCCTATCCATCCACCGCTCACCCAGCGTATCTCGAAGGCACGCGCGCGCGTGTCGAAGCGATCCTCTCGGACGCTTCATCGCCCGTTCTTGCTTTGATCGACGTCGCCGCAGTGCGGCAGACCATAGAAAAAAGTCGCGGTCACCTGGAGCACGAACCTTGGTTCGGGCAGATCATGGCGATTCCGCAACTGTTTGACTACATCATTCAAATCAACGCGTGGATGACAACCCACCGCGTGACGCTCATCTAACTGAGCGTGTTCAAAAATGGAAGGTACACTGCGCTCCGCACGCTCTCGCAGGGCACGCTTATGAAGGCATGGTTTTGGCGACCGATCCCGCCCGTTTCACCGAAACGAGACTCGCGCGCAACAATTCCTTGAGTTGTTGCGCGCTGACCTCCAAATCATCATTCACAAGCACATAGTCATACTTGTTCATATGGCCCATCTCAAGTTCTACACGTTTTAGCCGTTGCGAAACTGCCGCTACATCCGCGTCGCGCGACAGCAAGCGATCAGATAATACATTCAAATTGGGCGGTGTAATAAAAATGGTATACGTATCTTCTGGAAAGGCAGCCACTGCGTCAGCGCACCCCAGCACATCCATATCTGTGATCAAATCATATCCCTGCTCGATGGCATGTTCAATCGTAGGGCGATGCGTTCCATAATAGCTTGCATTGTGGATTCGCTTCCACTCAAGAAACTGACCCTTCTCGATCAAACCTTCGAACTCTTCTGTGCTTAAAAACACATAAGGGTGAAATTGATACTCCCCAGGCCGCATTGCGCGCGTCGTCGCAGAAGGCACATAGTACATCCACGGCAGGTCAGTTAGCACCTTTGCCAGCAACGTGTTTTTGCCAACACCAGAAGGACCTGACAAAATAAAGAAGCGACCTCGGCGATCCTGCCGGTGAACAGGGTCGAATTCGATAAAGTGTTCGGGTACCACGCCCACACCCCCTGAAACTTACCCGTCTCAACCAGCGATTTCTAACATTATGATGGGTGGGGAACAGCCTGTCAACGACTATGTGCGATCTTCCGCAAACTCCCATGAAAATTTCTTTTTTAATCCTTAACTCCCAATCGCATAATTGGTGTAATCAGGCGCAAACCACACCACACCGATCGTGTGTGGCGAGCGTTTGATCCAACTTTCAGGCACAAGTTTGCCGTTTACGCGCAAAACGACCTGATTGGGATCACGCACGTCGAAGGTTACACCGTGTAATTGATCAAGCGTGGGAATCCAAGCTCCATCCACAGGATCGTTTATACGAGTGATGTCAATCGTCGTGACGCCTTTTGCGTACGTCGTGTGAAACTGCAAGTATTGTGTCACGAGGTTGTACATAAGCAATCGACTGGTGCGCGCCACCAAGATGCTACCGCGATCCTGAAAGTGTGCGAGTCGCGTTAGCGCCTCAATCGCACTTGTCGGCAAGACAAAGGCATCCGCATTGCCTTCCAAGTGCTGTGCGACAATCGCATAGCCGTGCGTGCGAATCAACTCACTCAGATGACGCAACGACAATTGCCTGTAGAGGTCATGCGGATTCCACTCATTCTCCCACCGCAAATTATAAAGTTTACCGCGAATCACGCCTTGAACGAGTCGACCTGTGTAGCGCCAAAATCCCCACATCGTGTGACCGTCTTGAAGATGAATCGGGAATAGCATGCTCTTCATGCTGAAATTTCCATTGTAGATGTCAGGCCACACAAAGCGAACGCCGATTTCCCGCAACAAATCTGCCACGTAATAAGGTGAATACGGGTTTGCTCCTTGTTGGTAGTCGAAAAATGGATTGTCCTTGTATCCGTACGCGCCAAAATTGGCTACGTTGCTCTGATTACCGTGATCAATCGTAACGGTGAGATGGATCCCCTGCTTCAAGAGATAGGCGATCGCGTATTCCGCCTGACTTCGTTTAAATAGCGTCTGCGTTGAATCGACGCGCGAATAATCGCCCATGGAGTGAAATGAGTCGATCCATCCTGCGCGCATATAGCGAAGCAGGATCTTGCCCATGTAAAGCTGGCGTGATACACCGCGGAAAAAGGTCATCTCATCGCGCAATGGCGTGTGGTTGATATCGACGATGTCGGGGCTGTCCGAGCCGTTGTACGCAAAAAAACTGTCGCTCACATCAAGACCAAGACCAAGCCCGAGCATCGTGTCCTCCTTCGTGTTCAAGAATTCGTGAACAACATTAAACTTGCGCAGTGTCACGTGATCCGCATCAGATGCAATCGCGAGCATCGCTTGAAACGGAAATGGAAATTTCCGCAGTGTCGCGCGTTGTACAGGGACGTTCGGATTCACCACAACGTGATTGATCATGACGACAGGCGCGCCCATCGCGTGAGTTCGAGTAAAATAGAGAAAACCTGCCATCGATAGGCTGCCGAGAACGCTCACAACGGTACTGAATGCTACTTTGTTCAGAACAAAATCCCCTTTACCCGGCCGCATACGCTTTATGTCATCCGCATTGTAGCAAAAGGCTTTATGATAAACGACGCCTTTTTTGGAAAGGAAATGTACAATTCGTGATGAATCATGAATCGATTTTGACTGCGTAAAATTCCCTCGTGTTCGCTTTCTAGAAACTGCGGCCATAACGGTAAGGTCTGCAAAAAAAGGGCAAACGATTCTCTTGATCAGGGCAAACACACAGGAACAAACGCCCCTCTCACCATATCGTAACAGGGTAAATGACGCGATATGGAGGAATTGTTCATGGTCTACACAGCGGAAACCGTCCGCATGCATCACCAAAAGTGGATTCAGTGCCACTCCGTCTACGGTGTCCATCACGGGCTCGTCACCCATGTCCTTGAACGGGGCATGATCCTCTCCCATGTCACACGCGTAGACGCCGCGCACAGTTCCGGCACGGATGAGGAACAGCTGTCCGCACAGCTATTGAATGTGCATGCTGATCAATCTGACGTCTCGCTTGCCTTCTTTCCATCGCCTGTCCCCGGAGGAATTTTCATGCCTTATGGGGGGATCACTGGAATCTATCCAGCCGTTGCCCCGTTTGGTTGGTAATTCGCCTTACAACCATACTCAGAGCGTCCATTGTGGCATGCAAGGTTTTTGACCTTGACTCATTCGCCGTAGTGGACGCTCTGTACAATCATTCTACACATCAGCTACTCACGAATCGCCGCGTCAAGTGCAATTTGCATCATGTCACGAAACGTTTCCTGACGCTCTTGTGCCGTCGTCGTCTCCCCTGTGACCAAGTGATCGCTCACCGTCAAAACAGAGAGTGCACGCGCGCCAAACTTGGCTGCCAGCGTATAGAGCGCAGATGTCTCCATTTCCACCGCGAGGGCGCCGTAGCTTGCCACGTGATCAACGACGCTCTGCGCCTCACTATAGAACGTATCTGTCGTAAAAATAGGGCCGACGCGCACATCAATGACGCCTTCCTTTGCCGCGAGATACGCATTCATGATAAGTGAAAAATCTGCCGTCGGAGCAAACTGCACCTCTGGAAAGCGGATGCGATTTGTGGCAGAATCGGTTGATGCTGACATCGCCAAAATGACATCCCGCAATCTCACATCCTTGCGAAGCGCTCCACACGTTCCAACGCGAATGAGCGTTTTCACACCATACGATTCAAGCAATTCATGAACATAGATGGAGATCGACGGAACTCCCATCCCCGTCCCCTGCACAGAAACGCGCTTCCCTTGATAGGTACCTGTAAACCCGTACATCCCACGCACTTCGTTGTAACAGACCGCATTTTCAAGGAAGTTTTCTGCGATAAACTTGGCGCGCAGTGGATCCCCAGGTAGCAAAACGACATCTGCGATATCCTCTTTGGCTGCCGCAAGATGAATACTCACGTGAATTCCCCCATCCTTTTTCTATGGAATAGTTTACCGCAAAGAAGTTTGAAACCCCAACCCTCCTTTTTTCGTCTGTCTTGTAACGAACTGTGAAGGAGTACCTTGCTATGAAAACTTTCTCACCCAAATGGATCGCGCGAACGGGTATCGCATCGTTTTTTCTCGCAGGAGCCGCGCTCACGCCTTGCACATTCGCTGCGATGCGCCCGATTCTGCACGTGATTCCTGTATCCATCCACCAATCCGCGGTTAACCCACTGCAAGACCTCGCGTTTGCAACACCGTCGACAGGTTGGCTCGCCGCGCAGGGTGAACTTTACGCCACGACGGATGGCGGCAACCATTTCCGCGTGATTCCGTTGCACGGGCTGAATTTGACGGATCTCACGCCGCTTAATTCGCATACACTCATCGCTGTTTCACAGTCTCAATCTGGCGCACAACTCGCCATCTCAACGAACGGCGGCAACTCTTTTACGACACGTCCTCTCCCTTTTAATCTCGCAAACAGCGTAACCTTTGACACGCTCTCACTCGGATACGCGATCTCCCCCTCGCGTCAGCAGCCAGACCTAGGCGGAACACTCTTTCGCACGAGCAATGGCGGGAAGACGTGGATCCCCCTCAAGACGCCGGAACCCGCGCTCGCTGTTTCGATTGATGCAAATGGTTTTGGATACATCTTCACACAACCTAAGATCACATCATCCAACCAGGCAGGGTACGGCGAAGGTGCATTCTATGTCACACACAACGGCGGACGCTCGTTTCAACTCGTCAACCGCATCTCCGGCCCCGGGATGATCCAAGGCGCACAGATAAAATTGGTTAAAAACGGCGCGTGGGTCATGGTAGACGGCGGCGCCGGCATGTCACAGTCCTCCTACACCGTGTTTCGCCTCGTAGGCCAGCAATTCAAGCCCGTTCTCGCATTGTCAACGGCCGGAGCCGGACCCGCGCCCGGCATTCCGGTGACACACCGTGCCACACCTATCCCGCAAGGGCCTGGGAGCCACGGCGGACAGATCTTTCCGATCAGCGCCACCCGCGCGTACTTCGTGGGAGGTTGTGCGGCGTGCGGCTATGGGACAACCTCTGTCACCGAGACGATGAATGGCGGAAAAACGTGGTCAAAGTCAACCCCCATTCCCGCAGCGAATGGCATGGGCTTCGGCAACGTCTCTGCGTTCCCGAGTCAACAGATCGGATATCTCCTCCTTCAGGGGGAACAAAGCGGAACCGTACTGCGTACGCGCGACGGCGGATTGCATTGGCAAGCCATCTACCCCTCGCCAAAACCATCCCCCGTGCTTAGCGCGCAGATGGTCACACCAAAACTCGGCTACGGTGTGGGAATCCCTGGTGCTGCAAACGACGTCCTGATGACACGCGATAGCGGTGCGACGTGGAGCATTATCGGACGGCTTCCCGTGCACAATCCACTTCCCTATAGCGGTCCATCCTCTGCTCAGATTGTCGCCTTTCCATCGCCAAACGTCGGTTACATCATTGGTTCAGACCAGCACCTCTACAAGACGCAAGACGGCGGAAAGGTATTCGTCCCCTTTGCGTTAAAAGGAGGATCCGGTCGCGCATCGAGCATCGATATGCAGGGAAGATTCGGATACATTGTGGGGGCGCTTGGCCATCACGCGTGGTTGACGCGAAACGGCGGCCTGACATGGCTCCTGGCAGCATCCACCGACCCGATTTCGCTCATGGCAGACGCCGCAGGACTCGCGAAAACGGCGATTCCCGTCGCCGCGCGCGCGCAAAACGCGAATTTTCTCGCGCTCGGACCGACGCCTGACAGCGGTTCGTTTATGTTGAGTGCGCAAACAGGATACCAGTCGACAAGCGATGGAGGAAAGACGTGGAAGCGGTACATGTTCCCGCACAATCAGTGGATCACGTGGAGCGCGATGCAATTCCTCACACCGCGCTTTGGTTACGCGTTTAGCACCTACGACGGGCTTTTTGTCACGACAAACGGCGGCCAAGCGTGGGTCAATCGCGGTTGAATCGATCCGCCTCAACGTCGCGGATGAACTGGAGCAAATGCGCAAAGTACGTTTCCTGATCATCCCACATCGAGAGGTGACTCCCCGCTTCGCAAATGGCGACGCGCGACGCGGGGATGCGCCGTCCCATCTCTTCAATGTCAGACGGCGCCATCGTGTCATGACGACCAGAGAGAAGAAGCGTCGGTGTATGGATGTCCTTTAGGTCTGCAAAACGGTCCCAATCCTTGAAGTTTCCGGTGACGAGAAACTCGTTTGGTCCCTGCATTGTGTTGTAGACCTGCATATTCGCATGGGCAAACCCGCGCCGCACCGCTTCCGGCCACGGATCCAGACGACAAATGTGCTTCTTGTAGAGATGTTCCATGACAAGCTCTTGATACGCTTCTGCTTCAAAATCGCCGCGTTCTTCAAATTCAAGCATGCGGGAAACGATGGGTTCCGGCAATTGATTGCGCAGCGCTTGAATCGACGCGACATAGGCGGGAATGCTCGCCGTCATGTTCGAGATGACAAGGCCTTTGAGATGCGATGGGTATTTGAGCGCATACTCAATCGCGAGATACCCACCCCACGATTGGCCGCAGAGATAAAATGATTCTAAGCCGAGAAAAGAGCGAACCTGTTCGACCTCTTCTCGAAATCGCGTGTCAATCCACAGTGAGGAATCATCCGGTTGATCTGAGAAATAGGAACCCAATTGATCATAGAAGTACAGTTCTACGCCTTCCGGCGGTAAAAAGTCCGCAAAACACTCTAAGTATTCGTGGTTAAACCCAGGCCCGCCGTGAAGCAGCAACAGCTTGATCGGACTTTCCCCCACTTGCCGCGTCCACACGTGGAATCCTTCTTTCAGTGGGATAATGCGCGACTTCCCGTTCATGAAACAATCCCCTTTTTTCCGCTCGCATCGGCATGTACCTAAGCCAAAGCTCCAAGGTCAGCATAGCAAACAATAGCCTTCCAGCGCGCTCTTGTTGACTGGGTTTTGCATCAAAAAGGTGCGCCGCGCGATGTTCGTATAGCGTTCGGGTCACGGCGTCATCCGATAAAAGCATCGCTTTTGCATAGGAATTCCACTCGCCAAAGATCCACGCCGATACGGGTACGTTAAATCCGACCTTTTTGCGCCTAAGAACCTCCTCCGGTATAACACCTTCGAGCGCTCTGCGCACAATCTCTTTCCCTTCCCGTTTCCACTTCAGGTGATCCGGACACGCGAGGGCATACTCCACCACTTCTTGATTCAAAAAGGGCACGCGCATCTCCACAGAGTGTGCCATGGTGATCTTATCCGATTTGGCAAGCGTATTGTCGGGCAGCCACGTCACAAGATCAAGAAGCATCATGCGCTGCAGGTCGCTACTTGCACTATGTTTCGCTTTATCAAGCGATTCTCCGTAAAATGCAGAAGGACACTTACCTCGTCGGCTCTCGTCTCCACCCAGAAGCGCGATGCGCTCTGCGCGCGTAAACACACCGCCAACGCCTTGATACCACGTCTCCACATCACTTAGCGACCGCTCCAGGACACCTGCACCCGGCAAGTCTGCCCGCAAAAGTATGTTTCGCAGCGCCCGCCGCAAGGGCGATGGGATCATGCGCATACGGCGCAACACCTTCTCGTGACCATAGATGGAATATCCCGCAAACAACTCATCCATGCCTTCACCGCTGTATAAAACCTTCGTTTCGTGACGGTTCGCAAGCTTTGCCGCAAACCAGAGTGGAATGGCTGTCGGATCAGCGATCGGTTCATCAAGATCTTGGATAATACGAGGAAACGCTTCTAGCGCTTCTTCCGCACTGACGATTTGCGAGAGATGTTGCGCACCGAAACGGAGCGCGACACGTTCTGCCTCGCTCATTTCCGTGTACTCTTCACGCTCCGCGTGTCGTTTCGGTCGCTCAAACGCAACCGTAATGGCACAATCCTCGCGGTTTCCCAGAAATTCGCGTCGCATCGCGAGGATCGCTGTCGAATCTAACCCTCCGCTTAAAAGCACGGCAGATTTGACTTCCTCCGCATGTTGACTCTTTACAGCGTGAAAAAGCAGAGAGCGCAGGTGTACGGCCTGATCCGCATGGTTGCGCTTCACGATTGGCGTCGCAAACACAGGGGTCCAATACGCATGGTGCACCATCCCCGCTTTCGAGGCGACTGCATAGTGACCTGGGAGTAGCCGATAAATCCCTTTGACCATCGTCTGCTCGCGCGGTGTAAAGCGGTACGCATGATACGCAGTCACCGCATCGCGATCAAGGTGAACCGCCTCATCGATCAAAGGAAGGAGCGCGCGCATTTCTGACGCGATCGCCCAATACGCCCCCTGATCCATATAGTAGAGTGGTTTTACGCCGAGTCGATCCCGCGCAATAAAAAGTTCTTGCTCTTTTTCATCCCATAGTGCAAATGCAAAAATGCCTTCAAGATCGGCAAGGCATTCTTTCCCTTTTTCTTCGTATAAATGTAAAATCACTTCAGTGTCTGAAAACGTTTGAAACGTATGCCCGGATTTGATCAAGGATGTCCGCAGGTCATCCGCATTGTAGATTTCTCCATTACAAACCAAGGTAAGTGTCTGATCTTCATTAAAAAGCGGTTGCATGCCATGCTCAAGATCAACGATCGCAAGTCGAACCATACCCAACGCGAGGTGTCCTTTTCGCATCACCCCGTGACCATCCGGCCCGCGATGAACCATGCTATCAAGCATTTCCACCAAAATCTCTTCCTGCTGTGGAAATGGGTGTATCTTTGGTACGATTGCAGCAATTCCGCACATCCAACATTGCCCCTTGCGTAATCCCATTTGCCTAGCCACGTCATCAAGCACACGGCGTACCCTGTGCAGCATCAGTGTACTGGCTCATGATTAAAACGGCGGGACGAAAATATTAGAATATAGATAGAAACAGATTAGAATTTGATGAGAATATTTCTTGGCGGTCGCAATCTGCCCTATCGAGCCGGAATTGTTACCGAAAAAACCGTTCCCTTCCCTCTTTCGCTCACGACTTGAATCGTTCCTTGATAAAGACCGACGATCTCTTTGGCTATCGCAAGTCCCAGCCCAAATCCTTCGGTTGATCGACTGCGCGCTCGGTCTGAGCGGTAAAATCGATCAAAAACGTGGGGAAGATGCTCCGGGTCAATCCCCTCGCCCTTATCCTCGACAGCCAAAAGAAGTCCGCTCTTCTGACGTACCGCCCGCACTGAAATTCCCTGGCCTTCTGTGGTGTGCTTGACCGCATTTTGTAAAAGAATCGCAGTCACTTGATGGAGATGCTCGGATTGCATTTCTGTCATCACCGATACATCGGAACATTCAAATGCAATGTTTCGCTGAAAAACCTCGCTAAATTGAAGGACGACCTCTTCCACGACACGTTTGGCGTCACACGGTGTACTTTCGAGTTGCACATTGGCAAGTGATGCGAGTTGCAGAAGTCCATTCGTCAATCTTCGCAAACGTGCAGCCTCTTTTTTGATCGCGCCAATGGAGCGTTCCGTCACGGCTGGATCATCCTTTCCCCAGCGATCGAGCAGATTCGTATACCCTTCAATGACGGTGAGCGGCGATCGAAACTCATGGGAGGCGTCTGCGATAAACTCATTCTGCTTCTCGATCGTCTTGCGAATTCGATCGAGCATTTCGTTAAACGTCTTTGCTAATTCCGCAATCTCATCGCGACCAGAATCGTGGGGCAATCGTCCTTTGATCGAAAACGCATCCATATGATGCATCCGCCGGATGATGTCGGTAATTGGGCGCAGCGCAACGAAACTCATCACATAACCACTCAGTCCAGCCAAAATCAGCGCAAGAAGCGATCCGAAGATTAACACACGCACCAGTGCCGTAATGTACGCCTGCACAACATCGGTCGACGCATACGAAATCACCCAGGCGACAGTATCGCCTGACTCTGAGCGACTGGGCAAGATGATTCGCACAAACGAATGTCCGCGCTCGACGACATGCGTGAGTGTTCCTTTTTGTGCGTGTGTCAGCCCGATTGAGTGCGGAAGCACGCCGAATGCATTTCCGAGCGTTGCGACCGTTTTCCCGTTTAATCCGATGATATAGAACGTCTGGTTTTTGGAGGCAAACTGCGAAAGCCAAGATTGCGATTTATCATTGGAATTATTACTGCCTTGCTCAATGTTTCCAGGATAGGCGAGCGCGATATGTTGAGTGCTTGTCAGTGCCGCGTGATCCTGTTGTTCCATCATCCATTTAGAGAGTGAAAAATAGATAAACAGTGTAAAGAGAACGGTGATACCCGCGATCGTTCCGATTGAGATCAGAGAGACGCGCCATTTGATGGATAAGCGCGTTCTCATTCTTTCATCACATATCCGACGCCGCGCACCGTGTGAATCAGGGGCGTGGAGAATCCTTCATCGACCTTTGCGCGCAAATAGCGAACATAGACGTCAACCACATTCGTTTCTCCGGAAAAATCATAGCCCCACACGGCATGCAGCAAATTTTCCCGCGATAGCACATGCCCTTTGTTCTCAATCAGGTGACGCAGCAAGTCAAACTCGCGCGGCGTCAGACGGATTTCGACGTCGCCCCGCTTCACATCCCGCGTCTCCTGATGAAGCGTCAAATCGCCAATGGAGAGTACGGTAAGCGAATCCTGCGCGTAGTGCGCCCGCCTCAATAACCCTCGCATTCTAGCCATCAGCTCTTCAATCGCAAACGGTTTGATGAGATAGTCGTCCGCGCCATAGTCGATCCCCGCCACACGGTCAGAGATACCGCCTTTGGCCGTCAACATGATGATCGGTACGGTGCTCTCCAGACGAATTCTGCGACATACTTCAAGACCCGACATTCCAGGGAGCATGACATCCAAAAGCAGTAGATCCCACGTCGCGTCAAGCGCCTTGCGCAACCCATCGCGACCATCATTGGCCACCGTAACCTGATATCCCTCATGCGTCAGCTCTAACTCGACAAATCCGGCAATCTCTTCATCGTCTTCGATGAGCAGTACTCGCTCTTTGCTCATTTTATTCACCCCAATACAAGTATAGCAAAGGAAGACGGCCAGCGATGATGGAACTTGTCCATTCTCGCTGGCCGATCACTCCAGGTCCGTTCAACGCGTATACTCAGCCACCCGTAGGCAGACAGAGCGCAGGAACGCGTTAGTTACCTTGCCCCGCCGGATGCGCATCTACGCCGCCATCCTTCGTTTGACTGCCCACTTGATCCTGCACGTTCGGACCTTGATTCAAACCATGGTCGATGCCTTTTTCGACACCATGCTTTTCAGCACCGGGTTTGTCAATCCCACCGTCATTGCGTTGACCCCCCACTTGGCCTTGAACATTCGGGCCATTGTCAACGCCGTCCTTTGCCTCAGGGCCTGCCGACACGGACGCTGGAAGTGTCAGGTTCGTCACTTGAGCGACAGGTGGAGTCGTCGTGCTCTGCGTTGCAGCAAACGCGGATACTTGTGACAAAAGCATACCCGCCGTCGCGAGTGCAACACCACCAAGGATGAATCTTTTCATGTGTAATCCCTCCCCTTCGGAATGATTTCATTGTAGCCAAGGTTCTTTAACCCATGAGGTGAGAGAGATGAAGGTTTCCCCATATTTTGATGAGAAAAATCTTATTTCTTCATGTATACTAGGCGGGACGTTGCATGACTGGCGGAACGTAACGTGGAGTAACCACGATGGAGTGTAACGTCGATAACGCCGACCGCCTGGGCACAACTTCAGAGGTGTGACACCTCGAACCCCACAGGAGGTTTTTTTATGTTCAGCCCACCCTTTTCACCAAACGCCACACGCGTGATGTTGCTTGGCTCTGGTGAACTCGGGAAAGAAGTCATCCTTGAAGCGCAGCGCTACGGCGTTGAAACCATCGCGGTCGACCGTTACCCGAATGCGCCCGCCATGCAGGTTGCGCATCACCATCACGTCGTGGACATGACGGATGCAGACGCATTGCGAACGCTCATTCTCTCTGAAAAGCCCGATTTGATCGTCCCTGAAATTGAAGCCATCTCGACAGACACCCTTGTCGCGCTTGAACGGGAAGGGTTTCGCGTTATTCCCACAGCCACGGCGGCGAAGCTCACCATGGATCGCAAAGGAATCCGCACCCTTGTCGCAGAGGAACTTGGCATTCCTACCGCGCGCTATGCGTTCGCGACGAGTCTCGCTGCATTTAAAGAAGCCGCTTACGAGATTGGATTCCCTTGTGTTGTCAAACCGATTATGAGTTCTTCTGGAAAAGGACAAAGCATCTGTCGATCCGAGAAAGAGATGGAGCAGGTATGGAATTACGCGATGACCGCCGGGCGCGTCAAGAGTGCAGAAGTGATCGTCGAATCGTTTATTCCATTCGAATCAGAAATCACACTGCTCGCTGTCCGCACCGCATCGGGTACGCTTTTTTGCCCGCCCATTGGCCACCGTCAACAAGATGGCGACTATATTGAATCCTGGCAACCTCACGCGATGAATCCGCAACACCTTGAAAAAGCGCAAGAGATTGCAAAACGCGTCACGGATCGCCTTGGCGGTTACGGCGTCTTTGGCGTCGAACTCTTTCTCACACCGGACGAGGTCTATTTCAGCGAAGTTTCGCCGCGACCTCACGATACGGGCATGGTGACGATGATCACGCAAAACTTGTCTGAGTTCGCGCTGCACGTCCGCGCCATTCTCGGATTCCCCATCCCCGAGATTCAATTGCTCTCGCCCGGCGCTTCCCATGTGCTGAAAGCGGACGCGGACGCGCCTTCGTATCGAATTGAAGGGGTTGCCGACGTACTTGCCTATCCGCAAACCCAAGTGCGACTTTTTGGTAAACCAACCATCACCAAAGGGCGACGCATTGCAGTCGTGCTCAGTAGCGATCCTGATGTGACAAAGGCGCGACAAACGGCTAAGGCGGCTGCATCCTGCCTGCGCACCGTGGCCGAATAACCGTTTTCTTGGCATCACGCGTCATCGACGTGGATCCCAACCGCACGCAGTTTCGCGATCGCCTCTTCAACATGGCGCGTCTCGCGATAGGCGATCGTGTGATAGTGCGATCCACCCGTTATAGAAGAAAGCAGCGGCGCGTCCAGCCGCTGCACTTGCTCAAGGAATAGCTCGACATCTCGGCGCGACGCTAGTCGCAGCGCACCGGATAACATCCCGTACAGCGGATGTTCAACTTGTACGTCCATCACGTAGAGCCCAAAATCAACCATTGTATAGAGTTCCAGGGCTGTTTGCTCTGGGGTGTGATTTACCCCGAGCACCGTCTGGGAACGCATCGAGTCGCGTTGTTGATAAATATATCCTTGGGGCGTCGATAAAATCGTTACACCCGCGGCGCGCATAAGCGCGATATCATGTACGACCACTTGGCGTGTCACGCCGAGACGACGCGCCAACTGTGTACCAGAAAGAGGGCCCTCTGCTTGCCGCAAAAAATCGATAAGCATCTCCTGACGACGCGCACGCTCCTGGCCATCCATCGGTTCACCGCCTATTTCGCACGATTTTACTCATTTGCCTGATGCCCTATACTATACATGTTCCGCATGAGACGAACACAACAGAAAAGGAATGAAAGTTTCCCATGCCCTCCTACTTAATTCATGCGATCGTATCGCTCATTGCGGTAATGAATCCGCTGGGGATTCTCCCCACCTACTTGGCACTCACATCTAACGCCTCTTCCGCTGAACGGCGGCGCATCGCCAAACGGGCTGTCATCAACGCCTTTTTGATCCTCATCATCTTTTTGCTGATCGGTCATGATGTTCTCTCGTTTTTTGGCATCACGATTCAAGCCTTTCAAATCGCCGGAGGCATTCTGCTTTTTGGGATCGCCTACCGTTTGCTCAACGCAACGCCATCGTACGTTCAGTCTCCCCGCGCAGACGAGTCCAGTCCAAAACACGATATTACCTTGACGCCGCTTGCCCTGCCGATTATGGCAGGCCCTGGCACAATCACAACGGTGATGGCGCTTAGCGTCGGCCCGCAACTGGTCATGCATACAACGGCCGTCTTTATCGCTGTCATCATCGTTTTGCTCACATGCTTCGCCTTATTCTACTACGCCTCCTGGATCACAGGGCGGATCAGTCACACCGCGCTCAACGCAATCACTCGACTCATGGGCTTTATTCTCTCCATTATCGCAGTCCAAATGGCGTTGACCGGTCTCCACTCCGTGTTTCCTGGATGGGGTTAAGGGATGGATACGATGCTTCTACAGCCTCAGCACTCCCATTCTCCGCTCACCAAGCGAGTCGTCTTTGTTCTCGCTCTCGTCAGCGGCGTTACGGTCGCCAATCTGTATTACAATCAACCCCTGTTGGCGCAAATCGTTCACACGTTTCACGCAACAGCGCAGCAGGGCGGTATCCTGTCCATGTGCACCCAAATCGGATATGCAATTGGACTCTTCTTTTTTGTGCCACTCGGGGATATGAAAGAGCGCAGACGTCTAATTCTGATCTTGCTCATCGTAGTGGCACTCTTCCTTGTCGGCATAGCGACAGCGCAAAATATGGCATGGATGGATGCAGCCAGTCTTGCTGTCGGCGTTACATCGATTGCACCTCAACTGCTTATCCCCCTCGCCGCTCAACTCGCCGCACCACACGAACGCGGCAAAGTCATTGGCAGCGTCATGAGCGGTCTTCTCATCGGCATCTTGCTCGCGCGCACGGCATCCGGATGGATTGGCGGCGACTTTGGCTGGCGCACCATGTACTGGATCGCTGCACTGATGATGGTAATCCTCAGCGTTCTCTTGCGATTGTTGCTCCCGCAAACCTTCCCAGAGCAAACGGTCACCTATCGCGAATTGTTTGTGTCAGTCGGTCGATTGATTCGAGAACAACCCACCTTGCGAGAGACTTCACTACTCGGCGCAACTCTATTCGGTGGATTCAGTCTTTTTTGGACAACACTCACCTTTTTTATTGAACAAGCGCCCTACCACTATGGAAGCCAGATTGCCGGACTCTTTGGATTAGTCGGCGTGGTCGGTGCCGTCGCCGCTCGCTTCGCAGGACGTTTAGCGGATCGAATGCCCGCACAGATCTTATCCGGCTTTGCACTCACCACCGTGCTTCTCTCATTTCTCTGCTTTTGGATTTTCGGATATCACCTTGTCGGACTCATCCTCGGCATCGTGTTGCTCGATCTCGGCACGCAAGCCGGGCACATTCTAAATCAGAGCCGCATCTTCAACCTTTTACCAGAAGCAAGAAACCGATTGAACATGGTATACATGGTGGCCTATTTTCTCGGCGGCTCCATCAGTTCTGCCATCGGCAGTTTCGTCTGGACCGCGTGGAGATGGAACGGGGTCTGCGCGTTTGGATGCGTACTTGTCGCAACCGGATTCTCCGTGTGGGGAACCTATCGGGTAAAATCGCTGAATGCCGCCTCTGCAAACGATGAATCTTCAACGTAAGGGAATATTTATCCCTTTCCATTCGAGTCGACCCCGACTCAATCAAACTCTATTGTTCTTGCGCAAGTCCTGGCGTACTATGGAGAAAACGCATACATATTGAAAGAAACAAAGGAGGAAGAACGATGGATGCGCCAAATGGCATCGATTTTATTCAGAAAAGCAAAACATTTCCTCCGCCCCCATCTTATGTCGAACGGTCCTACATGACAAGCACTGACATGTACAGCAATGAGTACCGCACATCCATCGAGGATCCTACGGCATTCTGGAATAAAATCGCTGACGAACTGGATTGGGTTCATCGTGAACAAACGGTTATAGAAGGAGGCATGCCCGATTTTCGTTTCTTTCCCGGAAGCCAGATCAACGTATGCCTGAACTGTGTGGATCGTCACGCAAACAATCCGCTGCGCCGCAACAAAGTGGCCTTTTTCTTTGAGGGGGAGAACGGTGAAACGCGGTCACTGACTTACCTGCAACTGCACCGCAATGTGCAAAAGTTTGCGAATGTTCTCCGCAACTTCGGTCTTGCAAAGGGCGACGTCGTCAGTGTCTACATGCAAAACCTCCCGGAAACGTATATTGTCCTGCTCGCGTGCTTCCGCATGGGAATTATTTATAATACGGTGTTCGCGGGATTTTCACCCGAAGCCCTCCGGGAGCGCATCGTCACTTCAAACGCAAAAGCTGTCATTTGCTCAAATGGCAGTTATCGCAGAGGGAAAGTGCTGACTCTGAAGGAAACTGTGGATGCCGCTCTTCAGGGTGAACACGCCGTCAGGCACGTCATCGTATTCAATCGAATTGCCGACTTGGCCACGCCCATGATGCAGGGCAGGGATTATGACTATACAGAACTGATGCGAACGGCCCCAGCAACCAATGACGCTGTGCCGCTAGACTGCAACGACCCCGGATTGCTGATTTTCACAAGCGGAACCAGCGGCAAGCCAAAAGGGATCGTTCATGCCGGCGGCGGATTTCTGCTTGGGACCTACGCTTACTCCAAATACCAACTCGACCTGCGCGACGAGGACGTGTATTGGAACACCGCCGACATTGGTTGGCTGACAGCCCATATCTTTGTCCTCGTGGGCGGATTGGCGCTCGGCGTTACGAATGTCATCTACGAAGGGGCCATCGACCATCCGCATCAGGGCCGCTTATACGAAATCGTGGAGCGCTACCAGATCAATAAATTATTCTCTGCTCCGACGGCTTTCCGCATGCTTATGAAATATGGAGAAGCCTTGGCACAAACGTATGATCTCTCTTCCATTCGCCTGATTGCCTCCGTCGGCGAACCACTTAATCCGGAAGCCTGGAATTGGGTGTACCGGGTTGTCGGTGGGGGGCACGCCGTCATCAACAATACCTGGGGACAAACAGAGACCGGCGGTACGCCACTGGCCTCGCTGCCCGGCGCGACAGCGATGAAACCCGGATCATGCGGTGTTCCATTTTTTGGTCACCGTCTTGACATCGTGGATCATGAAGGCCGTCCCGTGAAGGACGGAACGCCTGGTTTTCTGATCATCCGAACCCCGTTTCCCACACTGGCGCGCGATGTGTTTGGCAACCGCATCCGCTATTTGCAGAACTACTTTGAGCAAATACCCGGCGCCTATTTCACCGGCGACAGCGCCGTACGCGACAGCGATGGGCATTACTGGGTGTTGGGGAGGGTGGATGATGTCATCAACGTCGCCGGACATCGCATCAGTACCATGGAGATGGAGAGTTCCCTCATTCAACACGAATCCGTTGTCGAAGCTGCCGTAGTGACTCAACCGGACGCGATAAAGGGGACCGTTCCTGTTGCGTTTGTCACGATCGACAAATTGTTTCAACCGAATGATGTGCTGGCCAGAGCATTACAGCAGAAAGTTATCGAAGATATCGGCTCATTTGCCAAACCGGAACGCATTCATTTTGTCAGTGTGATGCCAAAGACACGATCCGGAAAAATCATACGCAGAATGCTGCGCGAGGTGCTTGAGGGCAGCGTGATTCAGGGCGATATCACTGGACTCGAAGACAGTGACGCACTCACCATGCTCATCTCGGAAGTGCATGACTCGTAAAGCTTGTCACGAATGGAACCCATGGACGGGGTGCATGAAGGAGGCAATAACAACTTGAATTGGCGTGTAAAAACGTATCAGATCGGTTCAGAGGCGGCGGTTCGCGAGGAAATTCTCCACACTTGTGATCGCGCCCAAGTCGGCGAGATCCTGATCTTTCCGGAGTATGCGGCCTATACAGCCGATGAGTCAGAACGCACTCTCGACGCACTCATAAAAAAAGCGCAAGAAAAGCGCGTGACGATCGTCACAACACTGAACCTCGCTACTTCCCTGTTGCCACGCAGCAAACCGAACCATCGTTACAACGCGCTCACACTCATTACCCCACAAGGCGAGTTGCATGTGCCTGCAGCAAAGACCACGCCGCAGTCATTTGAAATGGTGCAGTATTCTACGCGCTTTCCTAAAATCAATGTGACACCGTACGACTCTATACGCCGCGTTACTTTGATTCAAGGCGATGAGACAAAGACCTGTGTGTTCTCCGTCTGTTCAGATCTTTACGTGCTGCTATTCGGAGGATCTGACTACAATGATTTGCAGGCTGACATCGGAATCTTCCCGGGCAATTTCGGCCGGGGAGCGGAACGCGCCGCACGACGTGTCATTGAACGCCTGCGGACGGCCGGCGTCTTTACAGAGACGATCTTCTGCAATCCAATGCAATTGACAAAGAAACCGGACCAGTTACCGATCGTCCTGCCGGCAACGGATTATAACTCACAAACGACACCGGCGGTCCCGCTCACCGATGCTGAACGCATCAAACTTTTTCGGGAAAATGTCCTTTTGTATGTCGATGAAACGGTAGAGCACTTTGTATCCATGGCCGACTTGACTCCTATGCATAACGGCCGCTTCACGATCCCGATGAGCCTGATTGACGTATCGCCTACACTGGAATACGATGACACGCCAATCAATCTCAATCCATAGGGCAGCATTACACCCCATATTGCTTAAACCATGCGTACATCGCTTGGTTACTTGGCACTGCATAGCGATTTAGGAGTCCATGATGCCCTCCACAGAAAGCTGACGAACACGGACCACTTCACCATTGTATTCCTGTAATTTTGCTGCGTGTGCCGCATGCAATACGTCGGCATCTGCCTTAGCAACACAAGCGGTAGGATAGCATCATGCTAAAGAATTGATGATCGTATTGGCACGTAGCTATAAACAGTGGCTTGATAACTCGTATTAATTTGACGCTCATTTCCCAGGTGTAAGACTCGCTGTCCGTTTTCTTGGGTTGATCGCTCGAAGATGCGAACGAAAATTGATCAATACATTGACATTTAAAAATTTTGTTCATTCATCCATGCGCACCAACCGACCGGTGCTGAGCAAGGGCACGAGATTCTTCACTCGCCCTTTGTGCTTACAAAAAAATCAATTCGTACGATAGAGGAAAAGAAACTAGGACAAAACTAGGACATAAAACAAAATCGAACTGCATACCCTGTGGGGGTACAGTCCGATTTTCCTTGATTTATCAAGGCATTTTTATGGTGGGCGATGACGGGCTCGAACCGCCGACCCCCTGCTTGTAAGGCAGGTGCTCTCCCAGCTGAGCTAATCGCCCATACGAGTAATAAAATGGTGACCCCAAGGGGATTCGAACCCCTGTTCCCGCCGTGAAAGGGCGGTGTCTTAACCGCTTGACCATGGGGCCAACGATGAGCCATGCTGGACTCGAACCAGCGACACCCTGATTAAAAGTCAGGTGCTCTACCAACTGAGCTAATGGCTCAAGAATCAACGGTCATCAATATACCATGATTGATCGATCAATGCAAGTAAAAATCCGATGACCGTGATCGACATTCGGCAAGTTAAAAAACAGTCCTCATTTGCACAATTTGGTCGCGATCCGCTCCCGTACCGAAGAGAGAAATCGGAGCACCTGTCAGCTCTGACAACCGATTAAGATACGACTGCGCCTCCTTCGGAAGCTCATCAAAACTGCGCACAGTTGAAATGTCAGATTGCCACCCCGGCAGTGACTCATAGATCGGTTTGCACTCACTCAACTGCTTGATGCTCGCGGGGACTGCGTCGAGTCGTTGACCATTCCAGTCATACGCGATACAAATGCGCAGCTCATCAAGGCCCGATAGGATGTCAAGTTTCGTTACCGCGATGCTGTCAAGACCACTGACGCGACGCGCGTGTCGTGTCACTACACTGTCAAACCAGCCAACGCGACGCGGCCGCCCTGTGGTCACACCATACTCGTGACCCACTTCGCGAATGTGATCACCAAGCGCGTCGGTAAGCTCACTGACAAACGGACCTTCCCCAACACGCGTCGTATACGCTTTAACCACGCCGATCACTTGGTCAATCTCTGTCGGCCCAACCCCAGAACCGATACACACGCCACCCGCCACAGGATTCGACGCTGTAACGTACGGATACGTTCCGTGGTCGAGATCGAGCATCGTCGCCTGAGCTCCCTCGAATAAAACATCTTGCCCTTTTAGAATCGCCGCTTCTAATACCACAGATGTATCCGTCACAAAAGGTCGAATCAATTCTGCCAAGGGTAAATAGGCATCCATGATCTCTTCTACAGTGAATCCATCCGCCTCATAATAGCGTTCAAACAAGCGGTTTTTCTCCAGAAGATTTCGCTCGACCATTGCGCGGAAAACTTCTCGATCAAGTAGATCCACAACGCGAATACCAATCCGCGCTGCCTTATCCATATAGGCAGGTCCAATACCTTTTCGCGTCGTACCAATTTTACTTGCGCCTTTGCGCTCTTCTTCGAGTTCATCCAGACGAATATGATATGGCATCACAAGGTGCGCACGATCACTGATCACAAGCGTACCCAGCGTGACATCCAATTGTTTAAGATAATCCATTTCTTCAATTAATGCACGTGGATCGACGACCATGCCATTGCCAATTACACATACTTTATCTTGATAGAGAATTCCAGATGGTAAAAGGTGTAGATCAAATTTTTGATCGCCGAGCCGAATTCGATGCCCCGCGTTGTTTCCGCCTTGATAGCGCGCAACGACATCCGCCTTCTCCGCGAGATAGTCTGTGATCTTGCCTTTGCCTTCATCGCCCCACTGTGTTCCAACCACAACCACTGTGGACATGCATCATCTCTCCCTTAACGGGAATTTTATTCAACGATAAAATCCCCACAAGAGTGTAGCAACGCAATCATCATTAGTCAACGAAAATACCTTGAGAATCCTAAGCAGTACGCTGCTATGCCGTTCTTTCAAACTTACTCAAATCTACGCATAGGTAGCTTTGACGTTGAATTCCTGCTTCGTCGAGGTCGCCTCTGTATGAGCAGGTCTTACGTCCTCTCCACAGGCTATCAC
>NZ_LSUQ01000016.1 GCF_001642725.1 Ferroacidibacillus organovorans | reverse complement strand
GATCTGAACCATCTCATAGGGCAGGATGTCCGCCTCTTTCATGAGGAGTCGGTCGAGAGTAATGCTTCCCACGTAGTCGAGCTGCGCCTCCGTGACGACGGCGCGGTGAATCTTTCCTTTACAAATCGTTCGCAGCATGCCCATACCCTCCTCGCTTCCTCGACATACAGTGTGAAGGACTGTATGTGGAGGTGTGCGCATGTCCTACAGCGCTCTTTTAAATCTGGTGTGCTCGCGTTGCCAAAAAAAGGCGGCGTCGGGCGTGATTCAGCAAACGTGCCCCGACTGTGACGCGCCGTATCTCTGTGAATACGATCTTGAGCGCGTGCGCGCGTCCTGGGAGAAACATCCGCTCGTCGAACGCGAAAAAACACTCTGGCGCTATCACGAATTGCTCCCGCTTCAAAGCGAGGAAAACCGCGTATCGCTCTATGAGCCGATGACCGGGGTGTGGCCACTTCTTGGTTACGCAAAAAAAATAGGCTTGAGACATCTTTATGTTAAGGATGAGGGAATTCTTCCTACAGGTTCATTCAAGGCGCGCGGAGCATCTGTCGGTTTGTCGCGCGCAAGGGAACTCGGCGTACGCGCATTTGCCATGCCGACGAACGGCAACGCCGGATCCGCTTGGGCGGCATACGCTGCACGCGCGCAGATCCCGGCTCTTATTGTCCTACCGAGTGACGCCCCGCGAACGCCGCGCAAAGAGATGATCGCGTATGGCGCAGATGTGTATGTGGTTGATGGCACGATCGGCGACGCCGGAAGATTGACACAGGCGCTATGCAAAGCGACCGGAGTGTACGATGTCTCAACGTTGCGTGAGCCGTATCGATTGGAGGGAAAAAAGACGATGGGACTGGAGATTGCGGAGCAGTTTGCAGGTGGATTGCCTGATGTGATCGTGTATCCGACAGGTGGTGGAGCAGGGGTCATCGGGATTCATCGCGCACTTGCGCAACTTCAGGCGATGGGGAGAATTCAGGGGCCGCTTCCTAAAATGGTGATCGTTCAAGCGGAAGGCTGCGCGCCGCTCGTGCGCGCGTTTGAGCAGGGAGAAGATGTGTCTGTACCGGTCAATCATCCGTTTACGAGTGCGTTTGGCATGCGCGTTCCAAAAGCGCTTGGCGATTTTATGATCCTAAAAACATTGCGTGAGACAGGTGGGACGGCGATTCGCGTGAGTGAGCGACAAATCGCAGATACGCGCCGTCAACTCGCGCAGGATGACGGTTTTTTTGTCTGCCCGGAAGGGGCGGCTGCGTTCGCGGGCGTGGATGTATTGCGCGCGTCAGGCTGGCTTAAAGAAAAGGACCGCGTACTGGTCGTGAACACGGGATCTGGACTAAAGTACACAGATGACGCGCCGTTTGATGTTCCCCAGGCATCAGACGTTGGTGACTTTTCGCGCTTTATTGAGCGCGTTTCAATGAGAGACTGAGGGAACAATTCTTGGAATGACTGCGTGAAAGTGGTCATAGGCGAGATCCGTGTTCGCAAAGATTGACCTTGCCTCCTGTAACAATTGGATCGGCAGATCGGCTGGATCGTTTGCCCGCTCGTGATAGCGTGGGCTGATGTGCGTTAGGATTAATCGCTTCGCGTTTGCAGCAAGCGCCGTTTGCGCGGCGTCGCGCGCGGTAGAGTGATGGTGTTGATGAGCGTGAGCGGCGTCTCTTGCAGAAAAAGTGCTCTCGTGCACGAGAACGTCTGCATCGCGTGCGAGAGCCACCGCCTCTTTACACGGTGCGGTGTCGCCGAGAATGGCCACCCGTCGCCCAGGTGTGTTTGGCTTGCGGAAATCGTCTGGTTTTAGCGTTCGACCGTCCTCCAGTGTGACGTCAATCCCGCGTTTCAGTTCTCCGTACTGGGGTCCCGGTGCGACGCCGAGTGCGCGCAGTTTTTCTGCGTCAAGCGCACCGGGATGCTCTTTTTCACGAATGAGAAAGCCGACCGTCGGTATGCCGTGCCGAAGCGGTGCGAATGTGATCGCGATGTGATCATCTTCATACAAGTGCGTCGTGTGAAGCGTAGTCGGGTCAAACTCGACGATGTCAAAGCCGTAGCGAACATGCGTCGAGGTATGGCGAAGCGCATGTCGCAGAAATTCCTCAATTCCGGTTGGCCCGTAGACGGTGACGCGGTGATTTGCGTCACCTTGTAAAGAGCGACTGGATAAAAACCCTGGGAGTCCAAAAACGTGATCACCGTGCAGGTGGGTGATGAAGACCCGACGAATTTTCATTGGACTCAGCGGACTCTTTAACAGCTGGTGCTGCGTTGCTTCGCCACAGTCAAACAACCACGTCTCGTGAGGTTTGTCCAAACGCAGCGCCAGCGCACTGACATTTCGCTCGGTGGATGGAACGCCCGCACCGGTCCCCAAAAAATACAATTCCATCACTTGTGCAATCCCTTCGCTCATCCCTTAAGGTACTCGTCACCGTTAAAACATTCGTTTTACGGCGGTAAGGTGATTATACCAATAAGATCCCGGGCTAACGCGCAAGTAGCCGACTTTGCCGAGGCCGCCGCCTTCTTGAATCATCTGTCCATTCCCGATATAAATTCCGACATGTCCGCCGTTGTTAAAAATTAATAAATCACCTGGCTGCATATCGCCGATCGGAACAGGATCGCCTACGGATGTGGCTTGAACACGGCTCGCTGTCGACATGAGATACCCGAGCGCGTGGTGATAGACATATTCCGTGAAATTCGAACAGTCAAATCCGTACTGCCCGCGATCTTCGTTGTGCCCCCAAATGTACGGTGTGCCAAGCTTGTCCTGTGCGATGGTCAGGACGGCCTGAAACTTCTGCTCATACGTCGCGTGAAGCGGTGCGAGTGGCGTGATGTTTGGGTCGAGATGAACACCGAGTGGGAGTGTCGGCAGGGTGCTTGGCGTCGTGATTTGCGTGGGCGCTGAATAACTCGAAGGATTTGCAGTTGGGCTCCCTGTGGCACCGGTTATCGCGGAACCTGTTGCGGCCGTTCCCGTCACCGCAGTGCCTGGTACTGCACCGCGACTAGCCGCTGTCGTCGTCACGTGCGTGGGACCGTAGTGCGCCTCGACGTAGTAGGGGTGTGAAACGACATAGCCTGTCTGACCATCCGGTGTGCGAACATGGAACCATGACGCGTTCGGTCGATTGATCACCGTAAGGGTTGTGCCTGGACTGAGCAGATGCATGCGATCCTGGCCGTAAAGGCGCGGCTCTGCCCGTAAATAGACGGCGTGGGAAACCGTCAGGGTTCCTGCGCTAAAGACGGCAGCCGCCGCATTCGGAGCGAAGGCGGCGCCTTGGGCAAAGAGTGGTATAGAGAGAAGGAGTGCGGATCCTACGACGAGTTGAATCTTGCGCAGGTTGACATGGTGCGCGTGCTTCGCTGTCACATAGTTTAGAATGCCATCTGGTTCATCGCTGTCGCCGATGTCTTCCGACGTTTCGCCGAGTTCCTCTGCAAACTCTTCGGTGATGGAGCGACGAATGGGAAGCGCCGAGATGGTTAGAACACCTGTGGCAGGGTCATAGTCCTCCCGAAGAAATCGAATGTACATAAGCCCACCCCTTTTCGCGCATTCACGATGATCGCGTATCTCTAGTGTCGACAGGCGATCGCGGGAATATGAGAAAAAGGGGTGATTATTTGCAGGATATTTTTGTTACTCGCATTCGAACGAAGCGCGACGATGCACGGCAGCAAGGGGAAAACCCTTGCTGCCGTGAGGCTTAGGCAAGAGGTTCCAGTTCTAGCGCGTCTCGCTTTTTTTGCTGCTTATAGAGATACGGCATAAGGATGATGCAGATCAAGATGACAGGCGCACTGGTCCATTGTGCTGCGTCCCAGTGAAATAGAAACCGTGGACTGTCTCCGCGTAGAATCTCCAGCAAAAAGCGTTCGAGACTGTAGAGCAAGTTTTCAGTGAGGAAAATGACACCGCGCGGCCATCTGCGCTGCTTCATGATCAACAGGAGTGCAAAGATGATGACGTCACCCTGTCCCTCCCACACTTCGGCGGGCCACAGCGGTCGATTTCCATAGGTGGCTCGCGCGAGCGTACCTACAGGATAGAGCAAACCAAAGTTTCCACCTGTTGGAGAGCCGAATGCATCGCCATTCATCAGGTTGGCGTCACGGCCAATGCTTTGTCCCAAGATGATTCCTGGCGCAAACAAATCGGCGAGTTCCCAAAATGAAAGCTTGTGTCGCCGTAAATACCAAAGCGCCACTAATAAACTTCCGACGATCCCACCCTGAATCGAGAGCCCACCGTGCCAGATCGCGATGATTTGTCCAGGATGAACGCTGTAATACGCCCAGTCGAAGAAAAAAACCTGCCAGATTCGCGAGCCGATCAGTCCACCGATAAAAAGCAGGGGAGCCAGGTTCATGATGTGATCGACGAGATGCTTTTTTCCTTCGACGCGTGCGATGTATACTGTCACGCCGAGGCCGAGTAGAAACGCGAGCAAAAAGAGGGTGCTGTATGCGCGAACGGGGTAGGAACCGATAAAAAACCAATATTGGTGCATGGAGAACCTCCTTGATTGACTGTCCACATTGTACCAAATCTTTTCGGACAAGGCTTCTTCGTGGAAGAATCGCTTGATTACCATGTTGTGGATTGCTGATGCAGGAGTATAATGTAGGCGATGGGTTGCCTAACCTGAAGCGGCGGAGGGAATCGTATGTCTGAATCTCAGTTTTCAGAAGGACTCGAAGATGTCGTAGCTGCATCCAGTGAAATTTGCTTTATCGATGGGGATGAAGGCCGTCTCGTCTATCGTGGCTACGATATTCACGATTTGGTCGGTGGCGGCAGTACGTTTGAAGAAGTTATTTATTTGTTGTGGCACGGCGAACTTCCTTCAACGGAACAACTGCAATCTTTTCGTTTATCTCTTTCTACCGAACGAGCGCTCAGTCAAGGTGCGGTGGAGGTGTTGAAAACGCTCCCCAAAACGGGGAATGCGATGGAAATGTTAAGGACGCTCGTTTCTGCCTCAGGCCTTTTTGACCCGGATGACGGAGATACCTCCTATGACGCGAGTGTCCGCATGGCGGTTCGTCTCGTCTCGCAATTGCCCACCATGGTGACTGCGATTGAGCGTTACAAGACTGGGCAAGCGCAGATTGAACCGCGCAAGGATTTGAGTCTGGCGGGCAATTTTCTGTATATGCTAAATGGTGTAGAGCCAGATGAACGGGACGCGCGTGCGCTTGACATTGCGCTCATCCTTCACGCTGATCACGAATTAAATGCCAGTACGTTTTCTGCGCGCGTAACTGCGGCAACACTGTCTGACCTGTACTCTGCAGTCACGTCAGCCGTCGGTACATTAAAAGGCCCTTTACACGGTGGCGCCAATGAGCAGGTCATGCTGATGTTAAAAGAGATCGGCCATTTGGAGGACGCTGAAGCGTGGATCACAAAGGCGCTCGAAGAGAAGCGGCGGATCATGGGATTTGGCCATCGCGTATATCACACGGAGGATCCGCGCGCGACGCATCTTCGCCGCATGAGCCAGGAGATGGGTGAACGCAAAGGCAATACGACGTATTACGAGATCTCAAAAGTCGTAGAATCGGTTGTTCGTGAGAAGAAAAAACTCAACCCAAATGTCGATTTTTACTCTGCCTCCATGTATTACATGATGGGCATTCCGATTCATCTCTTCACACCTGTGTTTGCAGTCAGTCGCATTTCTGGTTGGACGGCGCACGTCTTGGAACAATACCGCCACAATCGCCTCATTCGTCCGCGTGCTGATTTTATCGGGATCAAGCGCCGCGCTTTTGTGAAGCTAGAGGATCGTTAAAAGAATGGATTGAATTGAAAAGATGCGTGGCTGTTGCGCGAAGGACAATCCACCAAAAAGTGACAGTGTAGTGAACTCGATCGCGGGTACACTATCATCACGAAGGAGGTGGTCAGCGTGGCACAAGGACAAAAGTCCAACACGCTCTTAGTGAAAGGCGCTTCTCGCGCCCTCGATCAGTTGAAGTATGAGGTTGCAGGTGAGTTGGGGATTCAAACCCCGCAAGACGGGTACTGGGGGACAATGACGACCCGCGACACAGGCGCGATTGGTGGTCATATCACCCGTAAACTCGTGGCGCTTGCAGAACAACAACTCGCTGGTCGGTAATTTTGGTCTCTTTCCGGTGACAATTGAATACGTTTGTCGAGGCCCTCACTGCGGTGAGGGCCTTTTAAAGATGGCACGGCGGGAACGATGCACCCTTCATCGATGCGGATGAATCAATAAAAACGGTACGCCCACCCAAGCGGGGGGACGTACCGCCACAATAGAATGTCGCTTCAACTACTTAGTGGATCTGTGTCTGTTCAGAGATGCCACTAAGCGCCTCGCCCGCTTCGTTGACATGAATGTCAACCACAGCCAAATCGCCTAATGCACAGACGCCACAGAGTGTGCCGTTTTCGATGACTGGCAATCGCCGGATTTGCTCTCGCGCCATCATGCGAGCGGCTTCATGCGCATCGGTTTCAGGCGTGCAGGTGACCGGATTTTTCGTCATGATGGTCGCAACCTGCGTCTCACTGCAGGACTTTCCTTGTGCGACACACTCTACAACAATGTCGCGATCTGTAATGATTCCGACAAGTTTGCTTCCCTCGACCACAGGGATGGAACCGACTTTTTCTGTGCGCATTTTTTTCGCCGCATCTTCACATGTCGCGTTTGTCGCGCATGTCACAACATGGGACGTCATTAAATCCCGTACCTTCATTCTCATTCCTCCTGCCTCGTTTTGTATTGAAACAGAAGTAGTGTACGCGTTCTGGTCACGCTCTACTCTTGGGAGTTTGTCTTTGCGTCATGTGACCGCTTGAGTACTCGTTTCCACGGAAAATGAAGCAGCGGTCCGTAGAATGCCCAGATTCCTAACACCGTGTGAAGCGCGTGATCAAGTGGGAGTGAAGCGATGGGCAGCCCAAATGGATTCCCTTTACCTGTGACGCCGATTACGATGAGCCAAGCGCCGGCGCCGACTCCATAGATTGTTTGTGTGCGTTTTACAGAATGCGCCGCGATGAGTCCGCCGAGTCCAAGAATGAGATGAATGATCGCCATCTCGCCTGTCAATGTGAGATAGGTTTTTAATCCGAGTGGCAGAAAACTCGCAAGAAAAAGGAGAAGAAAAATCCAGCCTGTCGTGCGACTGTAGATTTGTTCCGGGCCGCGCTGTAACGGCTCGTCCGTTTGAGCAGAAGGATGGTTCACGCGATCACACCTTTTTGTCCAGATGTTGATCTATATCGGTCAAGCCCTCTACATATGCATTCTGGATGGTGGGAAAACTAACAATAAATCATGGGGGTGGTTATGATGTCAAAGGGGCCTGAAGCGCCGTTTCGGAAGACTCCACTCGAAACATTTGATGAACACACTGATCCGAGTATTCTCTCGGGCGATCAGTACGCGAGTGAACACGATCCTGGCGCGACGCGCGCGATTTACGAAAAAGACGTCAAAGATTTACAGACGCAATCTATGCTGGGGCGATTTATGCACCCGGAACACGACACGTCTATGAGAGATTGATGCGAGTGAAGCAAAACGGCGCGCTGCTCCATTGCGCATAGGGCTATCCCTCTCGTAAAATGAGTGGGACAGCCTTGTCGCGTATCCATCGCTACGTTTACGATGGAGCCCCCCTTCGTCTTTTGCTCATGGGGGGTTTTCTGAATGGAGAAACATACATGGGGAAAACAGTAACTGCAGAAAATGTATCGGCGTACTTTGGATCTCATCGCGTTTTAAATGAAGTTTCGCTTACGATGCAGGCCAATCAGGCGACTGCGATTATTGGGCCTTCGGGGTGTGGCAAGTCAACCTTTGTTCGCTGCATTAATCGCATGCATGAGACGGTTCCCGGTGCAAAAATGACGGGACAACTTCGACTTGATGGGCAAGATGTTTACAAAATGGATCCGGTGACAGTTCGCCGAAATATTGGGATGGTCTTTCAAAGGCCGAATCCTTTCCCGACACTGTCTATTTTCGATAACGTGGCAGTGGGATTGCGGCTAAATGGATATGCAAAACGCTCTGTGATCACTGATCAGGTTGAAAAATCGTTGCGCATGGCGGCGCTCTGGGATGAAGTAAAGGATCGCTTGCAAAAGTCGAGCACAGGACTATCAGGCGGGCAGCAGCAGCGACTGTGTATTGCGCGAGCGCTCGCGATTGAGCCGGATGTACTACTGATGGATGAACCTGCTTCTGCGCTTGACCCGATATCTACGCTTAGAATTGAAGAATTGATTGAAGAGATTAAACAAACATATACGATCGTGATCGTGACTCACAATATGCAGCAGGCTGCGCGAGTGGCGGATACGACCGCTTTTTTCCTCTCGGGTGAGATGGTTGAGCATGGGCCTACAACGCAGATTTTTACAACACCGCGCGATCAGCGGACAGAAGATTATGTGACGGGTCGATTCGGGTAAAAGAGGTGAATGCGACATGTCCGAATAGGGATTTAAACCCTACTCGGACATGCGTCAGTGTTTGATTTTATTTTTCTTGGATTCGGGATAGATCACCACTTGCGGTTTTCGCTCCCACTGTTTGAGTAGCGGGTATGGATCAAACGCCCACTCGCGCGTTCCTGTGTCTCGATACGCCCCAAAATGGAGATGGGGTGGGAACTTCCCTGACGTGCCAGGTCTCCCATATCCGCTGCTGCCGACGTATCCGATCACTTGGCCGGGCCGAACGATCGCGCCTTGCTTGATTTGTTTTGCGTAAGAAGAAAGATGAGCGAAATAAAAGTATTGATTGTCGGCCGATCGCAAACCGATTCGCCATCCTCCCAATCGATTCCAACCGATCAGTTCGACATAGCCATAGCATGTGCTAAGGACGGGTGTCCCGTAATCTGCAAACAGGTCGGTACCCTCATGAATTCGCCTTCCTCCAAAACTTCTGCCTTCGCCCCACGTATCGCGAAATGAATAATTGTAGCGCTTGTGGAGAGGAAAACATCTGGCGGTTAGTTGTGTCGTCTGGAATTTTCTGTAGACATTGGACAGAGCGAGAATGCGTTCGACACCCGCAGGATTGTTGAGTGTATTCCACAAAACGTTCATTTGATCCTGTTCAGTTTGCCCTCCGCTGCGAAGCCAAGCGGCAATCGCTTCGACACGATCGTACGGATCGTCTTGTAGCGCCTTGTGATCATTGTCGCCATCGCGTCCGCGTCCTTCAAAGAGGGCAATTCGTTTTGGATTGTCATCATTCTGTACAGGATTAAACAGTCCTTGCCAAAATGTTGTCGGGAAGCGATAGCCAGTGACAGTGATCGGTTTGCCCTTTGGTCGCACCACATCCGGAGGAACTTTTGTCGTCGTTGCGCCATACACATCAAGCCCTGCGAGAAGATACCAAGGGATGCCGTTGCGAGCGGATGCTCTGCGATACCAGTCGGGAATGGCTTGTGTCGCCTGATCGGACATCCCATTGACTGGGATCGATGGGTGTTTTGGCACATGTGACAGCTCTGCGGTGGCGTGTGCTGACAGGGTGCTGCATACAAGTGGAAACGCAACGAGGCAACTAACGAGTCCTGGAAAGGCAGCGCGAATAAGAGGTGACGGCTGCACTTTTCTTCGTTTTATGATGCGTAGCATGATGACCACCCCGCTCTTCGAACTCATCCGTGAGGATGTTCCCGTAAAGGTTGTGCAGAGAATCGAGACGGATTCTTCCGCGATGTCCTCTAGTGTGCTCGCAAGGTGTGGAATGAACACTGCCAAATATTACGTGCCCGCCGAATGCGCGATATCGCATACCTAAAAAGGCTGTGGGAACACTACGATCGTACTTTTTAAGAACCCACGCAAATCTTCATGAGCGTCGTGGACGTACAACAACACACCCACAGGAGGCGTCGCCCTTGAATTCCATTCAACAGCAGTTGCAACACAGCCAACAACTCTGCAGTAATGCCATGAATCTTTGTCAACAGGCGTCACAGCAGCTTCAACAAATCGCGCAATCGGTTTCGTATCAGACGTCACAGACGACACAGTCGACGTTTGGGCAACCTGCGTATCAAAACTTCCAGTCCTCTGGCTCTATGGGACAAGGTTCAATGGGTCAAGTGATGCAGGCGGATCGGAGTTATGAGATGCAAGAAGGGACGCCGAGCTACAACAATTACAATACGATGTCTCGCAGCCAAGGCTATGGGTCATCGTATGGGCAAAACGCTTCTTACGGGTCGACAGGAAACGTTCAGTCGGTGATGCAGGCGGATCGCAATTATGAGACACGCGAAGGGACTCCGAGCTATAGCAATTACAACACGATGTCCCGCAGTCCCTACAATGCTTCTTCCCAAAGCGGCTACTCGTCATCGATGGGTGGCGGATCACAATCCAACGCTTCTGCTGTGCAATCTGTTTTGTCGGCGGATCAAAACATTTCGGAGCAGGGAGCGACGAACGCCATGGGGGCATCATCCTCTGGATATGGTCAGTCTTCTTACTTTGGACAGGGGCAAAATGCAGGGGGAGTATCCTCTGTGATGCAGGCGGATCGCGGTCAAAACGTTGCATTCTAAAGAAACGTAATAAAAAAGAACTGCCGAGAGTCATTTCGGCAGTTCTTTTTATGCAATTCTCATCAGACGTAGACGGCGAATGCGTTCTTCTGTGGGGGGGTGAGTGCTAAAGAGTCCGGCCAGCGTCTGACCCCGCAGCGGATTGACAATGTAAAGATGGGCAAACGCGGCTGCCGCTGTGGACGGCGCATCATAGCGTGAAGTGTTTGACGTGCCAAAGCGTGAGGTGTGCCCAAGCTTTGCCAGCGCATCAGCCAACGCGTCTGGGTCGCGTGTCAAGTGCGCTGCGCCGGCATCAGCCTTGTATTCGCGCGAACGTGAAATCGCCATTTGAATCATGGCGGCGGCAATCGGCGCGAGAATGATAACGACGAGATCGGCAATGACATTCTGATTGCGTCGATCATTCCCCATGCCAAAGTAAAGACCCCACTGCAGCATGTGCGCGAGCCACGTAACCGCGCCGGCAAGGGTTGCGGCAACGGTCGCCACAAGAATGTCGCGATGGCGAACGTGAGACATCTCGTGCGCGAGGACGCCGGTCAGTTCGCGCTCTGTCAATATGTCGAGCAACCCCTGGTTCACGACGATGGCGGCATTTTTCGGATTTCTGCCTGTCGCAAAGGCGTTTGGTTGCTGCGACGGCGCGATGAATACGCGTGGCATAGGCAGGCCTGCGCGCGTCGACAAATGACGAATCGCCGCATAGAGCGTAGGCGCCTCGCGCTCCGTGACCGGTTTTGCTCCACTCATCGCTAAGGCCACTTGATCACTGAAAAAATAGCTGAAACCATTCATGGCAACTGCGACGATGAGCGCGAGCGTTGCGCCGTTGCGCCCAAAGAGCGTGCCGATCAAAACAATAAATACAGTGAGGATGGTCATGAGCATCCACGTTTTGAGTGTGTTCATGCGAATCCCTTCCTTGTCTTATCTCTTTGTTCAGTATACCATCATCCGCGCGTGAAAATCGCCGTGGTTCTTGAGCAGGATGTGATATAGTTTGATGGAGGTTTTCACGACGTATCTTTTCGATTGAGGTGAGGATTGTGGATCATTTTTCAGTTTCGCTGGTTCGCTATACAGACCCAGACCGCCGCTCTCTCGCGCACGCGGCGGCAGTCTATTTGGGAAAACCTGATACAGATAATCGCAAGCGACCGATCAATATCATTAAAAAGGGGGATACCCTTGCGATTTTTCGGGGGGAGTCGGCCCGGTTTGAGTTTCGCACATCGAAAGTGGTCTATGACCATCTGGTGACGTATACAACACTCAACATGCGCGCGTGTGGCGGCCTCAGAGCGAACGAGGCGACCGTGTTTATCCCTCCGGCTGAGGATGACGATCCTGTTTATCGGGAACTTGGAGAGGCGCATCTGAAAGCGTACAGAAACCTCGTTCACGGCATCGACCCGCAAACCGAAGACCCGATGCAAAAGAAGCGATTGCAGGCGGCGCGCACGATCGCTCCGATGTCAGTCCAGCTTCACTATCTGCTGGATTTTAATCTGACGAGCTTGATTGAAGCGGTCTTTCCTCAACGGATTTGGTCTCCGGGCGCACAAATGGATACTCGGCAGGTCGTCGAAGCGATGTTCAAGCTCGTTCGTGAACAGGACGAAGAGCTGTGGGATACAATCTATGACTATTATGGGCCAGAGGCGCACGCGTGGAAACGGATGAGGATGAAATTGAAGCGAGAGCAGCCTGAACTTTATGAGAATTTGATGCGTGAGTATGGCGCGATGCGCTCCATGTGGGATTAAAGCGTGCTGATCGTCAGATTGCTTTAGCTTTTGAAAATTGGTGACTGCGCCAAGATCATCTGAGGAACGTTTTTGCGGATTTCGGATATGCTAGTTGTTGTAGCTGACGTCGTTGAACGATTTCTGTCTATTTTCGTTAGAGGTTGCAAATTGTTTAGCACCACCTTATACTAACACTCGTACCTCACGTCGATATCTTCAGTCTGTCTCATAGGAACCAGCATCCTCTTAAAGGGTTAGGACCTCACAGGACTAACTTTCCCCCGTGGTGGATTGCCCCGGTCCCGCCGTGCTTGGGAGGGCACGGGCAACTCTTACAAAGGGGGGCGTTTTGTTATGGATACAGCAGGACGTCATGTCATTGCAGAATTATGGGGATGTAATGCCGATATTTTAAACGACTTTCATGGAATTGAGCGAGTCATGGTCAGTGCGGCGCTCGAATCTGGGGCTGAAGTTCGCGAGGTGGCTTTTCACAAGTTCGCTCCGCAAGGTGTGAGCGGTGTGGTGATCATCTCGGAATCGCATCTGACCATTCATAGTTTTCCGGAGCATGGATACGCAAGCATTGATGTGTATACTTGCGGTGATCGCATCGATCCAAACGTAGCGTGTGACTTGATCACAAAAGCATTAGGTGCGACACGTCGCGAGTCGGTCGAATTGCCGCGAGGACTTGGTCCGATCGCGATGCCGAATCAGAAGATCGAGGTTCTTCAATCGTAGTATAAAAGACAAGAAGGTGGCCCAAACGCTTGACGCGGTGTGCCACCAATTTTGTGTTTGCGCACCTCAGGGGATTCCCCTGAGGTGCGTTTTTAACAATCAAAAGCTCTGCGCGTGGTGTTTCATGTGCATTTGTCGCATGCCGAGAATCTTACCGTTTCCCGCATCAATGATCACCATATAACGCGCATCAGGTTTTGTCAGCAGTGCGATATAGACAAGATTTTGTCTCATCACATGGAGTGTGATTTCTTGGCATTGACTGCCTTTTACCTCTTTTAATGCGGCCGCTTTGGCAGCTTCAGGCGTAATGCGCGCAAAAGGTGTAAGGACGCGGTTAAACGCATCGCGAGCAGCCTGCATGGCCTGGGAGACCGTTTCCTGAGGAACTTTCACAGAGCTATCCATCACATTGTGTTCGCGTCCAAAGTGTGTATGCCGCTCTGTCTCTGCAAAGGAAGGAAGCGCTGTTGAGACAGTCAACGCGGCGATAACGGAAAGGCTTGCCGCCATGTGTAGCATCGTTCGTTTTGTGCGGAATGTGTTCGTCATTTTCATTCGTCTTCCTTTCACTTTCGTTTGGATAGCGGTAGGCAGGGGCATTCCCACAGTTTCCCCGAGTTTGGATAAAATACTCCATCGTTCTGCAAGGAAGGCGAAAATGCTGTGATCTCCTGAGAGGCTGAGGATGTATACCACTGAACTCAGTTGTGTTTTGCGCAATGGCGTTGTATACTATCGTTTGTGTTCGTTTTGAGGATCGTAGCTCAATGGGAGAGCACACTGGGTGAATAGATTTGTCTTGGTTGGGTTACCTTTACGTGGGGAATTAGCTCAGTGGTAGAGCACTGCGCTGGCAGCGCAGGGGTCAGGGGTTCAAGTCCCCTATTCTCCACCAACAAACTTGGAGCTGTGGTGTAGTGGCCTAACATGCCTGCCTGTCACGCAGGAGATCGCGGGTTCGAATCCCGTCAGCTCCGCCATGTTCGTTTAAAAAGGGTTGTTCGGGAGCCGTCGCATATGCGCGGCTCCCTCTGTCTACCCTTTTCAGAAAGGGTGATTACCCTGATTCGCTATAAATTCATAGGACATTCCACAGTGCTCGTTGAAGTGGATGGCAAACGTTTTATTACGGACCCGATTGTTTCCAACCGCGCGTTGGTCGTGCGAAGAAAGCGCGCCGCGGGGTATACGGATGAAGATCTGTCCTCTATCGATGTCGTACTGTTGTCCCACGCTCACTGGGATCATTTGGATCGACCAACGCTCAAAAAAATCGCCCGCAAGAGTAAGGCGATTGTGATTTGTCCTCGCGGGCATTTATCTCTGCTTCACGATCTCGGGTTTGTTCACATTCACGAGTTGGGCCGTGATGAAACGATTACGCTTGACGGTTTCACATATAGCCTTACCCCTGTCAATCACAGGGGGAAACGCTGGCTCGAACGGTATCGCTCGTCTGCGGGCATCTTTGTAAACAGCGCGAGCCATCGATTTTGGTTTGCGGGAGATACCGGGTACCGCAGTGACTTTTTAAAAGGCATGCAGGGGACGTCGCCAGATGTCGCGCTGATCCCGATTGGTGCGTATGAACCGCGCGAGTGGTTTCACATGATGCATATGGATCCGGACGATGCGTTAAAAACCTTCGTGGATGTAAAAGCGACCTTCATGTTGCCGATACACTGGGGGGCTTTTAAGCTGACGCGAGAAGAGATTCATGAACCCCCGCTTGTCCTGCGCGAGCTCGCAAAACAGGCGGGGTTGGAAGAGCGAATCTTATGGTTGGAGCCAGGAGATCAGCACGTGTTTAAACAACCAATCCCGCGGTTAGGCGATGACGATCGAAGCCTCGATGAATTGACAAATTCATGAGAATGCGCTATCTTATATAGGTCTTAGCGGCTCGGTAGCTCAGTCGGTAGAGCAGAGGACTGAAAATCCTCGTGTCGGCGGTTCGATTCCGTCCCGAGCCACCATGATGTTGTGCGGAAGTGGCTCAGGGGTAGAGCATCGCCTTGCCAAGGCGAGGGTCGCGGGTTCGAATCCCGTCTTCCGCTCCATATTCGGACTTGAGGAGAATTCACCATTTGGTGAATTCTTTTTGTGTAGCAGTGGAAACGTGCAAGCTTCTCCTTGTTCTGCCGCATAGTTTGTAGAAGTGAGTGTGACAAAGACAGGACGTGGGAATCGATGGCAAAACGAACTGCGAAAGAAAGGGCTCAAATTTCGGCATACACGGCTCGCATGGTTGCTGGTGGACAATGGATGCTGATCATTGGGGCGATTATCGTTGCGATTGGGCTCACCATCAACTCTCGTATGATGAATGAAGAGGCGGCAGAAACGGACTGAGCGATAAATTTTGGTAACAGGGACGATTCTGTGATTTGACCTTAGAAAACATTCTGTGATACTTTAAATTTATACAAGCCGGGGTGGCGGAATGGCAGACGCTGCGGACTTAAAATCCGCTGGGGGAAACCCCGTACGGGTTCAAGTCCCGTCCTCGGCATTGCAGAACATCCGTGCAAGAATGCGGCTTCCTCCGTTTTGGAGAGAGCCGTTTTGGTTTGTCTTGATGAAGGGTTACCTTGCGTGCTGCCGAAATCGCTGCCGAATACATCGTAAGGGATCGGGGCGTTTAAATCACGGAAGCGATTCTTAGATGGTATTGCGTGCTCAGGTCAACGTAGTCACTTTCCATTTGCAACAAGGGGCGCACCGGATCGTGTCGATGAATCAGAAGAATTGTACCGATCCGTCCGTCCGTCAAGATGACGTCGTCCCCAACCAGTGTCTCCATCATGCGCACGAGAAACGTATTTCCGATTTCTGCGTCAAACTTCCCGAACATTCCAGACTGTAGCTCGTCAAGCACTTGATAGAGTGGCAGTTCGTCGTGGTAAATCCGTTTTGAACTCATGGCGTGAAAAACATCGGCAATGGACACAATCCGCGCAAAAAGCGAAATTTGATTTGATGCGAGGTGTAGCGGATAGCCTGTACCGTCCATGCGCTCATGGTGCTGGAGTGCAACCAGTGCTTGTCTGTGGGATGCGCCCACCGTTTCTTTGAGCATCTGGTAGCCGTAGATGGTGTGCTTTTGCATTTCCGCATACTCTTCTTGCGTAAGTCTTCCGGGCTTGTTGAGGATATCATCTGACACGCGCATTTTACCGATATCGTGAAGGGTCGCGGCGAGCGTGATGGACGCGAGATCGGAGTCGCCCACACCCATCCACGTCGCAATCAGCGTAGACAAGATACTGACAGCCACACTGTGCCGAATGGTATAGTCATCTTTTGCCTGAAGCGCCTGAAGAAGTTTGTTCAGGGTGGGGTTTGCGCTTATCTCACGTACCATGGGACAGAATCTACGCTGCACTTCGTCGAGTGGAATGCGGTTGTGATGGCGCGCGTAGCGAAAGATTTCTTGAAGTTGAATCGTTGCCTCATTAACAGTTTTTTGATAATTGAATGGATCGGGGTCGTCTCTTCTGCTCTGATAGAGCACAGGGTGCTTCATCGCTTTGCGAATATCGTCCTCATCGAGCACTTTGTCTCGTGGAAGGACGATTGACCCGTACTGGCTGATCATGTCATCTTTTAATACTTTACCGATTAGAAGCCGCAAAAAATTAGGGTCCGTTTTCATAGGGGATCACGCTTTCCGAATCAGAAGTTTTCTTGTAATTCGAGCCTCATGTATATACGTGTAGGGGATGATAAATTCTTGGCTGTCGGTAAACGGTCTAAGCTCTGAAAATCAAACGAATCTTAGATCATCTTACCATTTCATCCTACAATTTTACATCTTTTTTGCGAGAATCTGTCCTATGCATGAGATCTGTTATTTTGAGTGGCCATCTGATTTTTCATGAATTCAAGCACCTTGCGATCAATGATTGCATCTTCACACCAGCGCTCGTCAAAGTTTTCGGTGCCGATGTAGGAGAACAGCGCTTTTTTTACTGCGTCCATGTCGTGGTCTCCGGCAGGGAGGTATCCTAGGGCGCACAGTGTGACGATCACTTCCTCCAGGTGTTCTCCTGTGAGTGGGAGACGGTCTTCTTCGCGTGTCCGTTCGAAATAGAGTCTGTGCAGTGTGAGCAGGCGCGCGAGTTCGGCGATGGGCTGATCGTGATCGTCAACGCGCAGATCGATCGCGCGATCATTAAATCCGCCGTATCCACCGTTTTCTTTTACAATCAATAGCGACGCAGATTGCATGCCGCGTCGATCTCCGCCCGCCTCTTGGCCCGCCGCAAGTGCTGCGATCAATCGTTCGGAGAGTGGTCCTTTTGAGGCGCGAAACGATTCGGCGATAGCCTCGACGACGCCAGGGCCGTGAAGGGTGTTGCCTTGTGCTGCGAATCCGTGTTCAGCAATGCCACCCGCATACGGAAAACAGTCTTTTCCTGTGAATGTCGCGCTTTGCCCGCGGGCATTCACGATCCCAACCTGCCGCAATTCGCGCGCGGGGTCATCGCGCAGGAGATCCGCGAGTACGTCAGCAGGCGAGTTTCCAAGCTTTAACGCGGCGAGGCCGCGGGGGCCAAACGATGTGTTGGCAAATGACTGTGTGGCGATGGCGCCCGCATCTGCATTGGCAGATGGAACCACTGCGCCAACGGCCAAAAATTTCGATTGGACGGCAACGCCGATCTCGGCGGTCGCTTCATCGTAAGCGACGATGGAGAACGTGGAGACCAAGGGGATTTCGTTGTGTCGCATGATACGTTTCAATGTACTCACTCCTAAGATTCACTTCGTTATGACATGTAGTATAGTGGGTCACGTAAGCGATGGCTAGATCGTGAACGAAGGAGGCATTCGATACAGTCATGAATCGACAAGTGGTGCTCGCAAAACGCCCCAAAGGCTTGCCGCAAGAGGATTCATTTGCATGGCGTGAAGAGGCAATACCGACACCGAGCGAGGGCGAGGTGGTTGTGCGAACAGTCTATCTATCCGTCGACCCCTATATGCGCGGGCGGATGAATGACACCAAATCCTACGTTCCGCCGTTTGCGCTCGACGAGGTTTTGCAGGGAGGTGTTGTCGGTCGCGTCGTGGCATCACGTCACAATGCGTTTGAAGAAGGTGACATGGTTCTTGGCATGCTCGGTTGGCAAGACTATTCACGCGTGAATGGCAAACACCTGCGCAAACTTGATCCGTCACTTGCGCCGCCGAGCACGGCGCTTGGCGTCCTTGGCATGCCGGGACTCACCGCGTATTGCGGCCTTTTAAAGATTGGCGAGCCAAAAGCGGGAGAAACGGTTGTCGTCTCTGGCGCGGCGGGTGCGGTTGGCATGCTGGTTGGACAGATCGCCAAGTTAAAAGGGTGCCGCGTCGTTGGGATCGCCGGTAGTGATGAGAAAAACGAGTATCTCAAAAACGTGTGTGGGTTTGATGAAACGATCAATTATAAAACGGAATCCTCGATGCGCGACGCACTTAGGCGGGTGTGCAAGGATGGCGTTGACGTCTATTTTGACAACGTGGGCGGTTCCATTAGCGATGATGTCTTGCTGCTGATAAACAAAGGGGCGCGCATCATTCTGTGCGGACGGATCGCAGAGTACAATCTGGAGAAACCTGATCTTGGCCCGCGTCCGCAGACACTCCTGTTGATTCGCAGCGCGCTCATGAAAGGGTTCATCGTGAATGACTACGCGCATTGTCACGACGAGGCGCTGCGTGAACTGGCGACGTGGTACCGGGAAGGGCAGCTCAAAAACAGAGAGACGATCGTGCAAGGCCTCGAACACGCGGTGGACGCGTTTCTTGGATTGTTTCGCGGGGATAACATCGGTAAACAATTGGTGCAAGTCTCAGAGATCTAGGAAGATCGCGAGAGGGGATCGCTCTGGCGCGGCGCAAAAAAACTTGCTGTCCGCGCCTCCTGCTTATTTGTTTAGCCAGGTGAGTGCGTCTGGCAACTGGGATTGCCAGAATCCCCACAAATGCTGACCGGGCGCCTCGCGATACGTCACGTTTGCGCCTTGCGCCCGCAGACGCGACGCGGCGACGCGGCTGGCCTCAAGGAAGTCGTATGTTCCTGTCGGCGTCTTTACCTCAGTCTCTTGCTCCCCGACACACATCCAGTACGCTCCGGATGATAAAAGGAGCGCATTGCGATCGATTGCGCGAAGGACGTCTTCGTAAAACGCCCCTGAAAAAAGCAACATTTTGGTAAATGCTTCATCGTCGTGCGCGACAATGCGCAAAGTGGCTGCGGCACCGAGTGAGACACCTGCCATATAGCGGGATGTCTGATCGATTGCGTAGAGATTTTCGATGAAAGGAACGCATTCGTTTAGGACAAACTCACCATACGCAGCGCTACGCACCCCGTGATACGCATAGTCGTCTGTTCGATGAGCGGGGTTGACCGCCATCCCCACGATGTACATCGGCTGGAGTTGTCCGCTTGTGATCAGGCGATGCGCAATGGTTGCAATTCTCCCGTGTGTAAAAAATTCCCGTCCATCGTGGCAGTAAAGGATGGGGTGTTTTGTATCCTCTCCATCTGGTGGAATGTAAACCTTCAAATCACGCGCTTCGTTTAACGCTTGACTGGTGATGGTGTGCGAGACCACTTTCCTTGCCAATCCGTCATTTTGAGCCATTTTCCTCACGCCTTTAAAAAGATATTCGCAAGATTACCTGAACTGTATTATACTATGATCATCATCTGTTTCACACGATGGAAAATCCGAAGACGTTGGGGTGATTTCCCTTGAGTTCAGTACTTAACGCGCCAAACGACATGCTTCAGATTCTCGATGTGGATGGGCATGTCGTCAACGAAGAGCAATTGCCGAAGCTCTCGCATGAAGAACTTCGCGCCATGATGCGCAAAATGGTGTTTACTCGCATCTGGGATCAACGAGCGATTAAACTGACGCGCCAGGGGCGTCTTGGCTTTTATGCACCTGTCGCAGGTCAAGAAGCATCCATGATCGGCAGTGAGGCGGCTACATTGAAAGAAGATTTTCTGTTGCCGAGTTACCGCGATGTGCCGCAGGCTGTCTGGCACGGATGGCCGATGTATCAAGCGTTTCTTTATTCGCGCGGACATGTTCACGGCGGTCAGATGCCGGAAGGTGTCAATGTCTTGATGCCGCAAATCATTATCGGCGCGCAGATTGTACAGGCGGCAGGCGTGGCGCTCGCGTTTAAATTGCGGCGTGAAAACCGGGTGGCCATAACGTACATCGGCGACGGTGGCACATCTCAGGGCGACTTTTATGAAGGTATCAACTTTGCTGGAGCCTATCAAGCGCCAGCCGTCTTTATTATTCAAAACAATCAATTTGCAATTTCTGTGCCTGTTCATCTTCAAACAGCTGCCGAGACGCTCGCGCAAAAGGCGGCCGCCGCCGGCATTCCGAGTGAGCGCGTCGATGGCATGGACGTTTTGGCGGTTTATTCGGCGACCAAACGGGCGGTTGAGCGCGCGCGGGCGGGTGAGGGCCCGACGCTGATTGAATCGATGACGTTTCGCTTTGGCCCGCACACGATGAGTGGCGATGACCCGACGCGCTATCGGAGCAAAGAACTTGAAGAGGCGTGGCAAAAACGTGATCCACTGGTGCGTTTTCGCTCGTATCTCGAAGGGCAAAACCTTTGGAGTCAAGCGGATGAAGAAGCGGTGATTGAAGAGGCGAAGACAGCTGTGAATGAGGCGCTCGCCAAAGCGGATGCGCAGCCAAAGATGACTGTTCCGGAACTGATTGATGCGATGTTTGAACAATTGCCAGACGACTTGCGCGCACAGCGTGCTGAGTTCGTGAAGTGAGGAGGAAACTTTCGTGGCACAGATGACGATGATTCAAGCGGTCACCAGCGCGCTTGACAATGAGCTTGCGCGCGATTCAAACGTGCTTTTGTTCGGAGAGGACGTCGGTCAGAGCGGGGGCGTTTTTCGAGCGACGGACGGATTGCAAAAAAAGTACGGAGATCAACGGGTGTTTGACACACCACTCGCCGAGTCGGGTATTGCAGGATTGGCGACAGGACTCGCATTGCAAGGGTTTCGCCCGATTGCAGAAATTCAGTTTTTCGGGTTTGTCTTTGAAGCCATGGATGAAATCGCAGGGCAGGCTGCGCGCATGCGCTTTCGTTCAGGTGGACGCTACACATCGCCGATCGTCTATCGCGCGCCGTTTGGCGGCGGCGTAAAGACGCCGGAGATGCACGCTGACAGTCTTGAGGGACTTCTCATGCAAACGCCTGGCTTAAAGGTGGTTATTCCCTCCAATCCGTATGACGCAAAGGGTCTGCTCATTTCCGCGATTCGCGACAATGATCCAGTGTTTTTTTTGGAGCACATGAAGCTCTATCGCTCCATGCGCGTGGAAGTACCCGAAGAGGCGTACACATTGCCACTCGGAAAAGCGGCCGTCGTTCGTCCCGGCAAAGATCTGACGGTTATTGCCTATGGCGCGATGGTTCACACAGCGCTTAAAGCGGCGGATCAATGGTCGAAACAAAAGGGCGTCGAGGCGGAGATCATCGATTTGCGCACGATCAGTCCGATTGATATTGAAACGATTGTCGAGTCAATTAAAAAAACGCACCGTGCCGTCGTTTTGCAAGAGGCACAGCGCACGGCTGGCGCAGGGGCGGAGATTGTCGCGCAAATCAATGAGCATGCAATTTACCATCTTGAAGGACCGGTCAAACGCATTACAGCGCCTGACACGATCTATCCGTTTGCGCAAATTGAAGAAGAGTGGCTTCCCAGCACGGAGCGTGTGCTGACAGGTTTTGAAGCGGCACTCGCACTTTAAGAAGGGGGAAGCGAAGTGGCAATCTATGAATTGCGGTTTCCCGAATTGGGTGAGGGACTGCACGAAGGTCGTATTGAAAAATGGATTGTAAAACCAGGAGACGTAGTCAAAGAAGATGATCCGATCGCGGAAGTTGAGAATGACAAGTCGATGGTTGAATTGCCCAGTCCGATTGATGGGAAAGTTGTTGCGATAAACGTAGAAGCGGGCACAACGGTTGTGGTTGGTGATTTGATCCTGACGTTTGAAGTCGAGGGAGCCGCTGCAGAATCGTCTGTTCGCGAGACGGAACAAGCCGTAGCTGAACCTGTGCAAGCCTCGACGCAAGTGGCGCCTGCAGCCGACGCCACAGTACACGCTGCGGCTATTCAAGCGACTGGCGTGACCGCGCAGCAAAGTTCTTCATCGCAAGAGATTCTTGCCGCGCCGTCTGTGCGCAAGTTTGCGCGTGAGTCTGGCGTCTTTTTAGGAAACGTCATTCCAACGGGAGCAAACGGAAAGATCCTTCGCGCGGACGTGGAGCGGTTTCTTGCGGGGGGTGACCACGAAAAAGGCGAATCCGCTGAAGCAGCGCTGATCGATCCTTCGCACGCGACAGAAGCGGCGCAAATCGCGTCTGTTGCGTCTGATTCTGTGACTTCGCGACAAGGTGCGGCGCTGGAAGAACGCGTACCGCTGACGACGATTCGAAAGTTGATCGCCCAGGCGATGGTGCGCTCAAAGCATACGGCACCTCACGTGACGGTGCTCGACGAAGTGGATGTGACTGAACTCGTTCAACTGCGCGAGGAATTAAAACCTTTGGCGCAGGAACGCGGCACAAAGATCACGTATTTGCCGTTCATCGTGAAAGCGCTGGTTGCGGCGATAAGACGCTATCCCGCGCTCAATGCAACGCTCGATGAAGACCGGCAGGAACTCGTCCTGAAAAAGGAATACCACATCGGCATCGCAACCGATACGGAGCGCGGGTTACTGGTTCCAGTCGTCCGCCACGCAGATCAAAAGAACATGTGGATCATTGCGCAAGAGATCTCCGAACTAGCCGCGCGCGGTCGCGCAGGAAAGCTCGGTCCAAACGAGATGAAAGGAAGCACCATCTCGATTACAAACATCGGATCGGCGGGTGGGCTATTCTTCACACCGATCATTAACTACCCGGAAGTGGCGATTCTTGGCGTTGGCAGAATCACGGAGAAGCCAGTCATCAAACAGGGACAGATTGTTCCGGCGCATGTCATGGCGCTCTCACTCAGTTTTGACCACCGCATTATTGACGGCGTTTTGGGGCAACAGACCATGAATGAGATAAAACGATTGCTGGAAAATCCCCGTTTGCTTTTGATGGAGGTGTAAGGAATGGTTGTCGGAGAATTGACAGAGGAAGTCGACGTATTGGTTATCGGTGCGGGACCTGGCGGCTATGTGGCCGCCATTCGCGCCGCTCAGTTGGGAAAGACGGTCACTGTAGTCGACAAGGCGGATCTTGGCGGTGTATGCCTCAATCGCGGATGTATCCCCTCAAAGGCACTCATTTCTGCGGCGCACCACTACGAGGCGGCAAGCGCATCACCCTATCCGGGAATTGAAACCACGGCGAAGCTTGATTATACAAAGGTTCAGGCGTGGAAGCAGAGTGTGGTTGATAAAATGACGGGCGGCGTAAAAACGCTGCTCAAAGGTAATAAGGTCAATGTGATTCAGGGTGAAGTCTTTTTTTCAAAACCTGATGAAGCGCGTGTCATGACGGAGACAGAAGGACACAGTTATCGCTTTAATCACTGCATTATCGCGACGGGGTCGCGGCCGATCGAACTGCGCTCAATTCCCTTTTCAAAACGGGTCATCTCATCGGATGAGGCACTCTCGCTCGACCAAGTTCCGGAGAGCTTGATCGTGATTGGCGGTGGGTACATCGGCATTGAACTCGGACAAACATTCGCGAAATTTGGTGCGAACGTGACGATCCTGGAAGGCACGGATTCGATTTTGCCACTGTTTGAACCACAATTGTCACGCCTTGTTCAGCGAAACTTGAAGAAGTATAACGTAAACGTCGTGACAAAGGCGATGGCGAAAAGTGTTGAGGAAGATGAAACGGGCGTGACGCTCACGTATGCGCTTGGTGAAGAGACGCACACCGTTCGCGCCTCGTTTGTACTTGTTACCGTTGGGCGTCGCCCGAATACGGAAGAGCTCGGTCTCGACACGATCGGAGTCAAGTTGACGGATAAAGGGTTAATCGATGTAGACGAAAAATGCCGTACAAACATACCGAACATTTATGCGATCGGGGACATCGTTCCGGGTGCCGCGCTCGCGCACAAAGCTTCGTATGAAGGAAAGGTTGCGGCAGAAGTGATTGCAGGTCACGAGAGTGCCGTCGACTATCGCTGCATCCCTGCTGTCGTATTCTCTGATCCGGAGATTGCGACGGTCGGACTCAGTGAGACGGATGCGAAAGCAGAAAACAGGGATGTCTCCGTCGGCCGTTTTCCGTATGCGGCAAACGGCCGCGCCGTCGCGCTGAATGCTGACGAAGGGTTCGTCAAACTGATTGCCGATAAACAGAGTGGATTGTTACTTGGTGCGCAAGTGATTGGAACGGAGGCTTCTAACCTGATTGCGGAGCTGGCGCTCGCCATTGAACTCGGCGCGACGCTCGAAGATGTTGCGCTCACGATTCACGCGCACCCGACGCTTGGCGAGATGGTGATGGAGTCGGCAGAAGTTGCGGTCGGATCGCCGATTCACGTGGTTGTGCGCTAATTTTTTGCTAATGTCTTATAACACGGTTGATAGACTGTAACCTCGCGGTGGGAATGGCGCTACGCATGCACTCTTAGTAGGAGATTCACATGCAGGTTGTTCGGCGGGAAAGGGAGATATGCATGAGTGTTCAGCACACTGCGGGAACGAGCCTGATTTTGCGCCTGGAACTTGAGAATTCAATCGCTACATTTGGTCAATTGGCCAAAACGATTGGTGAAAATGGCGGAGATATTGTCGCGGTTGACCTGATTTCAGCGACGAAAACGACTGCGGTTCGCGACATGACGGTGCAGGCGTTTGATCGCGCGCACGGTGAACAAATTGTAAAAGAACTTCACGCACTTCCCGGAGTAAAAGTGGTCAACGTATCGGATCGTACCTTTCTCCTGCACCTCGGTGGTAAGATTGAGATTCAGGCGAAGTCGCCCGTCAAAAACCGTGACGACCTCTCGCGGGTCTACACACCGGATGTCGCGCGCGTGTGTCAGGCGATTCACGCTGACCCGCAAAAGGCGTACACGCTAACGATCAAACGCAACACCGTGGCCATCGTGACCGACGGCACGGCCGTTCTCGGACTCGGCGACATCGGCGCCGCGGCGTCTGTTCCTGTCATGGAAGGTAAGGCGATGCTCTTTAAACAGTTTGCTGACGTGGATGCGTTTCCCATTTGTCTTGACACCAAAGATACGGAAGAGATCATTCGCATCGTGCGCGCCATCGCCCCCGTTTTTGGCGGAATCAACCTTGAAGATATCGGTTCGCCGCGCTGTTTTGAGATTGAGGATCGCTTGCGCGATGAACTTGATATTCCTGTATTCCACGATGACCAGCACGGCACGGCCGTCGTCCTTTTGGCCGGGTTCTTAAACGCGATCAAAATCGTTCAGAAACCGATCGAAGCAGTGCGCGTCGTCGTGACAGGCATTGGCGCAGCGGGTGTCGCCTGCACGAAAATGCTGATTGCCGCCGGTGTGACGAACATTGTTGGCGTCGATCGAAATGGGATCATCTCGAACAAGAATGAGTATGACAATGTCGCTTGGGATTGGTATGCAAAAAATACCAACGCGGCAGGTGTGACGGGCAGTCTAGCTGACGCGATTCGCGACGCAGACGTATTTATTGGCCTTTCGGGGCCAGGTGTCTTGACGGTCGATCACTTGAAGATGATGAACCGCGACCCCATCGTGTTTGCGATGGCGAACCCGATGCCGGAAATTGAGCCGGAAGTCGCTGAGCCGTTTGTGCGCGTCATGGCGACAGGTCGCTCGGATTATCCGAATCAGATCAACAACGTGTTGTGCTTCCCAGGGATTTTTCGAGGTGCGCTCGACTGCCGGGCAGCGGAGATCAACGAACCGATGAAACTGGCGGCAGCGCGCGCGATTGCGGCGATTGTGACAGAGGATGAACTGAATGAGAATTACATCATTCCGAGCGTCTTTAACAAGCGTGTGGCAAAAGCTGTCAGTCGTGCGGTGGTTGAGGCAGCCATCGCGAGTGGGGTCGCGCGCAGGGAGCGACTCGATGGGAGCTACGCTTCACAGTCCTAACCCAGGAGGGCGCCAAGGTGCAATTGACGAGTGAATGGATCGTATACGGGGAGAATGGGAAGTACACAGGATTGCTTCAATACCCGCGACGCGCGCAGACCCCGCTGCCGACGCTTGTGATCATTCAGGAGATTTGGGGCGTTGACGCGCACATTGAGGATGTCGCGGCGCGTTTTGCTGAGGCGGGCTACGCGACGTTTGCGCCGGATCTGTACGCAGTGGAAGGAGAGCGGCCGGAGGTCTTGACGCGCGAGCGAATTGACGCGGTTAAATCCTTTTTAGACACGCTCCCGTCGACTGCGTGGCACAGCGCAGAAGAGCGTCAGAAGGCGCTTGATCGCTTGCCTTCTCCAGGTCGGGAAACCGTGCAGGAGACGTTTTCCAAACTCTTCTCTGGACTCAATTTGGAGCTCTATATGGATCAGATGCTTGAGACAACATCGTACCTGCGCAGTGACGCTTGCGCGGTGAGCAACGGTTCGGTCGGTTCTGTTGGCTTCTGCATGGGGGGTGCGCTTTCAGCGCTCTTGGCTTGCCGCGACAGCGCGTTACAGGGTGCCGCCGTCTTTTACGGTACGTCTCCGACGGCCGACAATGTCGCGCAAGGAAGCTGCCCGATCATCGGCTTTTATGGAAGCCTCGACCCGCGCATTACAGACGGTGTTAAAGCGTTTACTGCCGCGATGAGAGACGTTTCAAGACCGTTTGAATCCCATGTATACGAAGGTGCGCAGCACGCCTTTTTTAATGATACGCGCGCGAGCTATCACAGTGACGCAGCGCGCCACGCCTTTGCGACAACACTCGATTTCTTTTTGCGTAACATCGCGCAGTGACCTTCGTCTGGCACGCGCGCGTGATTGCTTCCGAATGGGGCTCCTGCTACAGCAGGGGCTCTTTTATATCTCGAATCAAACCGTAATGATTACGATTTACAACTGGGCGTGGCTGTGGTAAAGTGGAACCAGTTCTTAATCGTAATCATTTCGTTTTATCTAGCATTTGAATGAAAGATTTCAGGAGGCCCCATGATCAATCTGTGGAATCCCTCAGGTTCAATGTCACTCTTCACGATTCTATTGACGGCGCTGCTTCTTGGCATGGTTCACGGGATCACGCCTGATGAACACACGTGGCCGATTACCTTTAGCTATTCGGTTGGAAGCTACAGCACGCGGGGTGGGATGCGGGCAGGTTTCGCTTTTTCCCTCGCATTTACCGTACAGCGTGCGCTCATGTCTGAAGTGGCGTTCGTTGCGCTCAAACAAGTGACACTGCTCTTTCACGCAAACGCGTTGATCTATGTCATCGTCGGATTCGTGATGGCGCTGTCTGGCGTGTATATCCTGCGCCTTGGCCGCCACATTCACTGGCTGGGGTGGTTCGAGTCTGTGCTCACGCGCGCGCTTCGGCTCTCGCCCGCGACAGACACAGGTCTTAGCGCGCGTTCATCCGTTCGTCTCGCGCTTATGCATGGATTTATCGCAGGCTTTGGGACGGGCGCGTTTGCGGTCATCGTTTACACAGTGCTTGCGCCGCAAATGCCGTCTGCTTACGTCGGATTTCTTCCCGGATTCTTTTTTGGCATTGGCACGATGATTATGCAAATCGCGTTCGGTGGTCTCATTGGCTTTATCATCAGTCGAATGAACGTTTCGAGTGACGCCCTGCGCTTCATCGCGCGCCACGTATCCGGCCAGGTTCTGTTTTACGGCGGGCTTGTTTTTCTTCTTGTCGGCGGTTTTTCGCTGATCATCCCGACGGAATCGTGGGGTTTTACAACAGGAATTCACGTTCATAATCTCCACCAAATTGGCATCGGATTTTTCCTGGCCGTCATTCCTGTTTTTTTCATCGCGAGCATAAGCATGGTGCAGGCCATTCGACGTGTAAAAAAGGTATAGCGGACCATATCATCTAGCCATACTGTAGGTGATATGGATGACGACCCCCGCCAATTGGACCTCTCTCAAACCTTCCATGTGAACCTTGCAGTCGGGAATCGGCGATGCCGTCGCGAGGAACAAAGGGCGATCGGGGAGTTTGGAGGTTTGATCGTGCACTACATGCGCATTACGACATCGGATGACAAGCGCGATTTTCTCCTGTGGCTTCAAAAGAGGTCGTCGGATCTCGCAAGAAAAGGAATCGTGTTCTCGCTCTCTGTCGACGATCTTGAGTGCCCGAATTATGTCGATCTGCACGTGGAAGGGATTGAATCGAATGAGGCGGTATGCAGTAGGATTGCACTGCTTTTGTTTCGCTATCTGAGAGGGGTTTGGCTCTACCGTTTTATCGGGAGGACACTGTGGGAACATCACAGCTATCTCGATGACGACGAACAAAATCTCCTTCAGGTGCGAGCGTTTCGCGAGATGGCAATGAACTATCCCGCTGAACTTGCCAAAGATTCGCAAGAAGGCATGGAGAGCAGAAAGCCGCTTCTCTATTTGCAAATACGCGAACTGTTGCTCCGGCAGGGAGAAGTTCACCTGGGCGGCGTCATGACGTTTCGTTTTGCTGAGCGGATGAGTTTGATTCACGATGTGGTAAAGGATACCGTCGATTCGTTTCTCGCGAATAAAGAATATGAGGAATTTGTCAGTGTACTGCGTTTTTTTGCAGATTCTGCAAAACAGACGCCGGGTGAAATTCATCTCGTGTGCGCGCAAAACGTGATTCGCGCCTATGAGGAAAACCGTCAAGAGCTTGATTTGACGCTGATGAATGAAATTGCGTTGAAGCACAGCAGCCGGGATCTCCATCCGCATGATGTGCTGATGAGCGCACTGATCACGCGCGGACCAGAGCGGATCGTACTGCACGCGGATGCACCTGAAATTCCCTTTTTCATGACGGTAGAAAAAGTGTTTGGCGATCGCGTCAAGAAACGCACCAGTGCAGAGGTGGATCCGTTTCTAAGTGAATTTTATCCGCTGGAAAAGAGTTGACACGGCAGTATCGATGGTGTAAAGTGATGCAAATGCATACGGCGATGATCGGTGACAAGAACGATTCGGCACCTTGCAGAGAGGACGGGCGAACGCTGAAAGCCTGTCTAGGGTCTGGCGAATCGATTTACCACACTGTACGCTTCCTTCTGAACGCATACGCGATAAGAGTGGACGGAACCGCACGTTACGCGGCTGAAGGCACGCAGATATGCGTGTGAAGTTGGGTGGAACCACGGAAGCGGCAGCGCTCTCGTCCCTTGGATGATCCAAGGGCGGGGCGCTTTTTTGCATTCAGATAGGCATAGAGAAGGAGGAATAGTGATGGCGCAGTCAAATGTAGCGATTACGCTAAAAGACGGGTCTGTACGCACCTATGAAGCCGGAGTCACCGTGCAGGATATCGCCAGAGACATCAGTGCAGGCGTCGCGCGACAGACGGTGGCAGGAAAGATTGACGGGAAGTTTGTCGATCTGCGCGCGCCGATCGATCGGGATGCCAGTTTGCAATTGGTCATGTTTGATGACAAAGAAGGGCTTGAGGTGTACCGGCACACCACGGCGCACGTCATGGCGCAGGCGGTGGCGCGGCTTTATCCGGAGACGAAGTTTGCCATCGGACCAGTAATTGAAGACGGATTCTACTATGATTTTGCGGATCACGCGTTTACGACGGAACAGTTTCCTGAGATTGAGCGCGTGATGCAAGAGATCATCAAAGCGGATTATCCGATTGTACGCACGGTCATGTCGCGGGGGGAGGCGCTTGCCTATTTTGCCGAGCGAAACGACCGCTTCAAGGTTGAGCTGATCGAGGATCTGCCAGAGTCTGAGACGATCACTATGTTTACGCAAGGGGAATTTACGGATCTGTGCCGCGGACCGCACCTCCCGTCAACCGGGAAGATCAAGTCGTTCAAACTCTTGAGCATCGCGGGCGCATACTGGCGGGGGGATGCAAAGCGTGAGCAATTGACGCGGATTTATGCGACAAGCTTTCGCAAGGCGTCGGAGCTTGAGGCGCATCTCGCCCTGCTTGAGGAAATGAAAGAGCGTGATCACCGCAAGATCGGCAAAGAGCTCAAGCTGTTCACGCTCGCCAAGGAAGTTGGGCAAGGGCTCCCACTCTGGCTGCCAAACGGCGCGACGGTCAGGCGCACCATTGAGCGGTATATCGTAGATCTGGAGGAGCGGCTCGGCTACAGTCACGTCTACACGCCGGTGCTCGGCAGTGTCGAACTCTACAAAATCAGCGGGCACTGGGATCACTATCACGAGGACATGTTCCCGCCGATGGCGATGGACAATGAGGAATTGGTGCTGCGGCCGATGAACTGTCCGCACCACATGATGGTTTACAAGTCAGATATGCATTCGTATCGCGATCTTCCGCTACGCATCGGGGAGCTTGGCACGATGCATCGCTATGAGATGTCGGGGACACTCGCAGGGCTTCAGCGGGTGCGCGCGATGACGCTGAATGACGCGCACATCTTCTGCACGCTCGATCAGGTCAAAGGTGAGTTTCAGCGTGTGGTGCGCCTCATTCAACAGGTGTACAAAGATTTTGCGATCACCGATTTTTCGTATCGCCTCTCGCTGCGCGATCCTGCGAACACGGAGAAGTACGTCGCGTCAGACGCGATGTGGGAGCGCGCAGAAGGCATGCTGCGCGAGGTGCTCACGGAGATGGGCTTGCCATTTGAAGAGGCGATCGGTGAAGCGGCGTTTTATGGGCCAAAGCTCGACGTGCAGGTGAAGACGGCGCTTGGAAAAGAAGAGACGCTCTCTACGGCGCAGCTTGATTTCCATCTGCCGGAGCGTTTTGAGCTTGAGTACATCGGTGAAGACGGTCGCGCGCACCGCCCTGTCGTCATTCATCGAGGGATCGTGAGCACGATGGAGCGCATGGTCGCCTATCTGATTGAGAATTACAAAGGGGCGTTCCCACTCTGGCTGGCGCCGCTGCAAGTGCGTATCCTGCCTGTGACGACGGGGCAGGAGGCGTATGCGGCAGAGGTGGAAGAGATGCTTCGCGCGCGCGGTGTGCGGGTGGAGGTGGATCGTCGCCAGGAGAAGATCGGTTACAAGATCCGGGCGGCGCAGCTCGACAAGATCCCGTACATGCTCGTTGTGGGACAAAAAGAGCAGGATGCGAACGCGGTGTCTGTGCGGCATCGAGTAGACGGCGACCAAGGCGCGGTCGCGGCGGACGAGTTCGCGGAGCGTGTCGTGACGGAAATTGCGCGTCGCAGTTGAGCAGTTGTGATCGTCGCGCAAATCTGGTATGATCTTTGTGCAAATGCAGTTTAAGCAGAAGCCTGTCTTCTCACCCCGTGATCTCGCATGAGTGTCTATGGGTCGCTGCCTGTCCTAGTGTATGATGATGGATGGACGATAGCGAGACGTGAGTGCGCGGATGCGAATCCGCGCACTCTTTTGTGATGGCAAGGCAAAAGGAAGAAAAGACTGCGGAGGTGTTGAACGATTAGCAAAGAGGACGTACAGATCAACGAAGGCATTCGCGCGCGCGAAGTTCGCTTGATCGACGAAGCAAACGCCCAACTCGGGATTGTAAACATTCGCGAGGCGCTTCGGATCGCGATGGAGAAAAACCTCGATCTCGTCAATGTCGCTCCTACGGCGAAACCGCCGGTCTGTAGGATTATGGACTATGGCAAATTCAAGTACGAGCAGAGCAAGAAAGAGAAAGAGGCGCGTAAGAATCAAAAGGTTGTCATGATCAAGGAAATTCGCATGACGCCAAATATTGAGGATCACGATTTCGAAACAAAGGTCAAAGCAGCCACAAAGTTTCTCCAAGAGGGAGACAAAGTGAAGGCGGCGGTTCGTTTTCGCGGTCGTGAGATTACGCACCCGGGGATCGGGCAGGCTGTCCTTGAAAAGATGGTCAAAGAGTTGGAACCGTTCGGAACGCTTGAGCGCGCGCCGCGCCTTGAGGGTCGCAACATGATTATCATTTTGAATCCCCGTCACAACGCAGAAAAAACATCGTAAGCGCACGTGCGCTGTGGAGGTACACCATGCCGAAAATGAAAACTCATCGCGGAGCTGCGAAGCGTTTTAAAAAGACAGGCTCCGGGAAGATCAAGCGCAATCACGCGTTTACAAGCCATCTTTTTACAAGCAAGTCTGCAAAGCGTAAGCGTCAACTGCGCCATTCGACGACGATGTCGCCGTCTGATGTCAAACGCATCAAACAGATGATCACGTACCTATAAGACATCGAACTGCTCGCGAGCGTTTGATGAAATGAGAACCACGCACCGGGAGGATTTTACGTATGCCAAGGGTTAAAGGTGGAACGATCACGCGTCGTCGCCACAAAAAGATTTTAAAGCTCGCTAAAGGTTACTTTGGCTCGAAACACCGCTTGTTCCGCACCGCGAACCAACAAGTTATGAAGTCGCTCATGTACGCGTACCGCGACCGTCGCGTCCGCAAGCGTGATTTCCGCCGCCTTTGGATTCAGCGGATCAACGCGGCAGCTCGCCAGAACGGTCTGTCGTACAGCAAGCTGATGTTTGGACTCAAGCAAGCGGGCGTTGAAGTGAACCGCAAAATGCTGGCAGACCTTGCGGTTTCGGACGCGCATGCGTTTTCCGAACTCGCGGGTGTCGCGAAAACGAAACTGCAAGCGTAAAGACTTGCGCGCTGCTGTACTGCGTACGGCACGTTCGGTTGTTTTATACGCGTTTGGCGCGTCGCTGCGCTGATCGCGACAATACCACAGGATTTCGAGAGAGCTGCGTCCGCGAGTCGGCGCAGCTCTTTTGGTGTAATTTGCAAGTTAACTGCGATCGATCTGCTAATGTGGGGGGATTTACTAAATGATGAAACACACATCGAGTTATCGTCGTTTACTCATCGGTACATTAGGTGCATCGTTGCTGATCCTCAGTGGCTGTGGTAGTTTGTCTGGCTCTGCCCATGCCACATCAAGGAGCAAGGATACGGCTCACCAGGGAACGACCCTTCATCAAAAGAGACCAACAAATGAATGGTTTCAGACATCCTTGACATTGCCGAATGGGAAGGTTGTTACGCCAGAACATTCTGTTCGCTGGAAGGATGTATCGATTCAGCTCCTGATTACGAGTCTGCCACCTTCATACGTTAAGCATGAAAGGTATTTTTTAGTTGTGGGAAATCACTCTCAGGTTTTGAGTCACGAAAGGGTATCGTCATCCGCTGGGAAGGTAATGCTCGTGCTTAACGAGAGAACCCCACCAGCCGCGGCTGATTCTACCATTGCAACGTATGAGTACTGGGTGATTGCCTATGGAAACCGGTATACTTATGCGATCGATGCCACCATTGTCGGAAATCGAAGCCGGGCAAAGCGTGAAATCATGAGCTTCTTGCATAAATGGCGGGTGCCTATGAATGCGGTGGGAAGCACTAGCCATCCGAACGTTACACACGCCAAGGGTGCCTCTTCGCAGGCTGTGAGCGACAAGAGCTTTAGGCGTTTGTGAGTTCTTTATCGACTGCAAATGTAGGGTAGTCAATGGCATAGGAGCGAACTGCCTTGACATGGGTATGATCTTTACGCCGGAACGCGGAGTTTTCACTTGGTTAGAGTCCAATAATCTGTGTGGATGCCAGTAAGCAGTATTACGCGACCGTCTGAAATAATTGGGGTGAATGGAGCTTTTATTTGGTTGAATTTAACAAATTTTTGTGTTTTTGTATCAAATCCACCACATTGATTCGTATTTACAGATCTCCACCATACTGTGACACCATCTGTTTTCACATAGGATGGTTGACTGGAGACATTCCATACTGTGTTAATGCGTGATGAATAACATTCTACACCGGATGTTAGATCAGACCAAGCCCATATTCCGTTTTTCGCTTGCATATTGAAGGCACCTGCATTAACGCCTCTAAATATGACTTTTTTTGTAGTTCCGTTGATGGCTCCAATGGTTACATCATACGGTTCGTACGGGTTGTGGTCTACGACAGGTATGAAATGACTCCCTGGCGTCCAAATGATTCCAATTTTTCCTTTGGATATAGCAAAATCCTCCACGACGTATTGATTGATACCGCCTTTAGATGAAAATACAATGTTCTGACGCATGGTCGGCAAATTAACTCGATGAATTTGAACAAATGCGGTGTTTCCTTTTGTGCTTTGAACCGCAAAGTAGAGCTGATTTCCGGTTAGATGAAAATTAGAGAGTTGCTGATTTGTGCCATTCGCTGGGTTCCAGAGTTTAGTTGTAATTTTAGTTTTAATGTTGTAGGCGTAGACGATCTCGCCGTAATCAGGGCCTATTCCTTGAGACTGATAGATATAGCACAAAAACTGTCCGTTCGAGAGGATAAAGGCGGGTTCATATCCAATAATTGGCGAAGGTTGAGGCAACACCTTGTTGGTGCTTAGCTGAATCATGGATCCGTACCCAGCTTTGAATTTATAGCGAGAATAGGGTTTAAGAGCCGAGTTTATGCCTATAAAACCAAGAGAGGGAGTATACGCTTGAACTTGATATTTATTTGAGGAAAAGTGGATTTTTATTCCGTAACTCTCGTAGCCAAAATGGGTTGCATTGATTTCTTTAGTCGTGGCATTTGAGACGTTTGTTGCAGAGTGTGACCCTTTTGTTGGATGATTAGAATGCGCAGAGGTGGTCGATGCACAACCTGTAAGGATCGCGGGTAGTAAAAGAAGGGTAGCTATTTGTGTTTTGCGCATTGGATATACCTCCTGGTAGGTTAGGAGGCCGCGATACTCGATCTCCTCGTTTTGAACATTGAATGTATAGAATTACAAAATATAATCACCTTGGTCATTTTGTATTGCTGAGTACTCTAAGGAAACCTTATCATTTTTGTGTATCGGATACACGCATGACATAAGTTACAATTTGTGTCACGTGAGTTTTTAGGAAATCTGATTTATCGTGTTAAATTACTGTTATAAATCATTCTTTAAAATTGCCAGCTTGAGATTGGGGGTTGAAAAATGCCTTTCGGAGAAACGTTGCGGAGTATTCGATTGGAACGAAGATTAAAACAAAGTGATCTCGCCACGAATGGAGTTTCAAGGCAATTGATTAGTCTTTTTGAATCTGGAGAACGACTCCCCAGCTACGAGAACCTCGAGTATTTCGCAAGAAAATTGGATGTTTCTGTTTCCGTTTTTTTCGATAACAATATAGATGAAAAGGTAAATAAGTTGTTATTAATTCTTTTTAAACAAGGTAATTTTGCCGAAAAAGAAGGACGTTGGTCTGAAGCTCTCAAATGCTGGGATAACTTGTTAGAACTTTGCCGTTCCTATAACAACACGCATAAAGCATCGCATGCTCAATGGCATAAAGGTTTGGCACAGTGTGAACTTGGGCAATGGCACGATGCGCTTAACACATTGTTGCCCTTGCTGGTTCAGCGGGAGTTTCCGAATTCAGATGATACAATGTACCCGTTTCTACAAACATTAGCACGTTGTTATCGAGAATTAGGGCAGAATGATCATTCTATTACGTTTTTTTCACTTGCAAGCAGTTTGGTGAGTCCCTCTGATGAGCGATGGCTCCGCATGCATATCAATATCGGTAGTGGATATTTATTAATGGGAGATTTGCAACATGCCGAATGTTATTTTGAAGAATCTATTGAAGCAGCCAAACAGTGCGGTGACGGTCATTTAGAGGTATGGGCATTATTGGGATGGGTGACTACTCACCTCAATAGAGGGATGATAGATCACGTGGAAGGTCGGTTGCAGCGAATCCAGAAACTATCGGATAATCTTGGGATGAGTGAAATTAAGACAGAATTGAAACATGCCCGTGTGGTTTTGCATCGATTGGCTAAGGAGTGGAATCAAGCGCTCACATTACTTGACGAATGTCTAGCAATTAAAAAGAACAATGTTGAGGCGCTCGGTCAATTGCTTTATGAAAAAATTCTTATCGCGGCAGGTACTAAAAACCGCGTGGTAGGTGATGAAGCCCTGACGCAGATCGAAGCACTCCCAAACACAGTTTCTTCTCACGCGCGAATTTGGTTGGCCATCGCCGAATACTATTTAGCTTTCGACAATTATCATGCTGCGAGTGGAGCACTTCGCCGAGCACGAGCGGGGCAAAGTTCCCTTGCGTACGATGAAGCAAGCTCCGTCTTGGCGTTAGTTTCAAAATTCAGTCCTACGGAAGGTGCATCGTGATGAAACGTTTATGTAAAGGATGCTTGTTTATCGGTTTGTTTGCGGTTTCAATTGTTCTATTGACATATGGTTTAGCAATAAAGCCAAATTTTGAAGGACCAGTACCACCAATTCAAAAAACCGCGAACACGTTATAAAGACACCGGTTAAAAATTCGATCAATTTATGATTATTTTCGATCCTCATTAATGCAATATCAAAATAAAAAAGAGGTAATGCGCCTTGCTTCAGACATTCTCAATGAAAATGACGCCGTTTCATACGGAGAGAACCATCAGGGTTTATCTTCCGCGGGATTATTTCGACAGTGAAGCGCATTATCCAGTGCTCTATATGCACGATGGAAGGAATGTTTTTCGAGATGGGGATGCCATAGGTGGTGTTTCATTAGGATTAGAGTTGTATCTAGAGAAAACGAGTCTGGAGCTTATTGTGGTAGGGATCGATGCTGCCGCTTCTCGTGAAGAACGCATCGATGAGTATTGTCCGTGGATGAATGGCGCGTACAGTGAAAGAATCATAGGATATCGACAAACTATGGGTGGCAAGGGTAACGCCTATGTTGATTTTTTGGTCAATGAACTGAAACCGAGGATCGACGGTACCTTTCGCACGCGTGTTCATCAAACGTATCTTGCAGGGGTTTCGCTTGGAGGATTGATTTCATCATTTGCAGCATGTCAGTATCCCGAAGTTTTCCGTAGAGTGGCGGGTATCTCTTCTGGATTTTACCGGAACCAGGAAAAAATCGAAGCGCTATTGCGTGAGTCGGATCTTTCTTTGCTCGAACGGTTTTATATGGACTGTGGTACGGAAGAAGCGATGGGGGATCCGCGGATCAGTCAAGAATTTGTGAACTCGAATAAAGCGATCTACGATATCGTGAAGAGTAAAGTTTCGCATACCCATTTTCAGTTGGTAAATGGCGCGGCACACAATTATTCAGAGTTTCGGAAGAGGATTCCGGATGTATTCTCATTCTTATTTGCATAGGTGAACTTGTCGAACATGTTATGCTTACCTCGTAGATGTTCGCTCGGGTCTAGGCGCTAAAGTTGAAATCAATGTACATAGGAGATGAGCCATGTGAAATATCGAAAGCTCGGCAAGACAGGACAAAAGGTATCGGTGATAGGCATTGGCACGTGGCAGTTTGGCGGAGAGTGGGGCAAGGATTTCTCGCAGCGCGAAGTGGATGCGATGATTGGACGAGGCAAGGAACTCGGGATCAATCTCATCGATACGGCAGAGTGCTATGGGGATCACTTGTCGGAGGAACTCGTCGGCGGTGCGACATCGCGCGAGCGGGACCAGTGGGTGATTGCCACAAAGTTTGGGCACAAGTTTAGCGGACATGCCAGTCGAGTCCAACTGTGGACAGCCGATGAAATAAAAAAGCAATTGGAGGATTCTCTCAAGGCGCTGCGCACGGATTACATCGACGTGTACCAGTTTCACTCAGGGAGTGACGATTCGTTTCAACAGGATGACGTGTGGACGATGCTCGACAAACAGGTACAGGCGGGAAAGATCAGGCATTTGGGCATCTCAATTGGCAGCAACGACAATCTCCTCCAAACGGAGAACGCGAGCCGCGTCAATGCGGAGGTGATTCAAGTCGTGTACAATCGCATCGACCGCAAACCGGAGGAGCGCGTCTTTCCCTCGTGCGAGCAGCAAAATCTCGGCGTGCTTGCGCGCGTGCCTCTGGCGAGTGGCTTTTTGAGCGGCAAGTATAAGCCGGGCACCGTCTTTTCAGGGCAGGATGTGCGAGCCAATCGTGCGCAGGAGACGGTTCAGGCACAATTGAAGCAGGTTGAAGAGATCGCGCGCGCAGAGGTTCCAGAAGGTGTCGACATGGCGCAGTGGGCCTTGGCGTGGTGCCTCATGCATCCTGCGGTGACAAGCGTCATCCCCGGCTGCAAGAGTGTCGAGCAGGTGGAGTTTAACGCGAAGGCGGCTGATCTTGACATGGTTTCTTCGAGTCATCCGCGCGTGGGAGTATTAGAATGGGGTGTAAAAGGCGTGGCGGGCTTTAGGACAGACGTTAACGGCAAAGACTGGCAGGCGCTGCGCGAGCGAGCGCTCACACTTGACGCGTCGGATCCGCTGCGCAGCATGCGCGATCGCTTTTATCTTCCGCAAGGAATCTACTTGGACGGAAACTCGCTCGGGCTTCTGTCTGTCGACGCAGAACAAGCGGTGTTAGGCGTTCTTGAGACGTGGAAACACTCGGGGATTGACGGCTGGTCAAGCGAGCCGGATCCGTGGTTTTCCATGGCCGAGTCATGCGCCAAGGGAGTGGCCACGCTCATCGGAGCCAAACCGAGCGAGGTCGCAGTAACCGGCTCGACCACATCCAACCTTCACCATCTCTTGGCGACGCTTCATAAGCCGCGCGCCGGAAAACGGCGGGTTTTGATCGATGCGCTCAATTTTCCGACGGACGTGTACGCGATCAAGGCGCACGTGGCAAACCAAGGCGGCGATCCGGAGCGGGATCTCGTGTGGGTGGACTCGCGTGATGGACACCTATCGATCGACGACTTGCTCACTCAGATGCGCGACGATGTGGGACTTGCCTTTTTCTCAAGTGTACTCTATCAGTCCGGTCAGCGACTCCCTATCGCTCCGATTGCAGCCAGAGCGCGATCGCAGGGGATTCTCCTGGGAGTCGACCTCTCGCACTCGATTGGCGCGATGCCACATGCGTTGCATGATGACCAGGTGGATTTTGCGGTGTGGTGCCACTACAAGTACCTCTCGGCGGGCCCGGGCGCTGTGGCTGGACTTTTTATCCACGAGCGCCATCACGCTGTGCCCCCCGCGTTTCCAGGCTGGTGGGGATCGGATAAGACACGCCAGTTTGACATGGCGCCGTCGTTTGCGCGCGCAAAAGGCGCAGGCGCATTTCAGCAGGGCACGCCGCACATGTTGAGCCTTGCCGGTCTTGCTGGCGTGCTTCCGCTTTTTCTTGACATCGGCATCGACCGGATTCGCGAGAAATCGCTCGCGCTAACGGACCTTCTCATGGAGGGTCTTGAGCAACTTGGCGCGCTATACCCCGAACTGCAGATTGGCACGCCACGCGCAGCCGAGGCCCGCGGTGGACATGTGGCACTGCTTCACCCACACGCCGATCGCATTGCGAAGGCGCTCAAAGAACACGGTGTGACGCCTGATTTTCGGCCGCCGAACATCGTTCGTCTCGCGCCGGTCGCGCTGTACACGCAGTTTGCAGATCTTGTCACAACCCTTGAGGTACTCGATCGGATTCTGCGCGAACGCTTGTATGAGGCGCACGATGCGGGACGAAACGTGATTGCATAAGGAGAGAAGTTATGGAAAAATCACTCACATCGCTGCAAAATCCGCGCGTCAAGGGATTCGCGGCGCTAAAAGATAAGAAACAACGCGAGCGTGAACAGCTCTACCTTGTCGAGGGCGTGCGCGCTGTCGACACCTATCTTTCGTGTGGCGACATCCTGCAGACACTCATTTATGATGACGAGATACCCCTGCCAGACGTGGCGCTCGATCTCGTCTTTGCGGCGCGCAAGAAGGGGATCGAAGTGCTCCCAGTCGGAACGAATGCAATCGCAAAAATCGCTGACACAGAGCATCCACAAGGGGTCATCGGGGTGGCGCGCATGGGAGACGCGGACTGGCGCGCAATCGTCGACGAGGGCGAGGGAGATGCGACGGTTGCCGCCGCCCCGCTGCTTCTCCTTGACGGCGTAAAGGATCCGGGCAATCTGGGCGCCCTTTTGCGCAGCGCACACGCCGTTGGATGCACGCGCATTGTGACGCTTCCGGGAACCGTTGATGTGTACAGTCCAAAGGTCGTGCGCGCTGCGATGGGATCGCTTCCAAGCCTGCAGATTGCGCGCATGACGGACACGTTTGAAGAACTCGGCGCACGTTTAAACGAAGAAGGCTACCGCGTCATCGGCACGGATCTTGACGGCACTTCGCTCTACGAGGAAGATCTGACGGGAAAACTTGCGCTGTTCATCGGTTCTGAGGCGGACGGGCTCTCGTTTGACGCGAGTGACCTGTGCGAGCGGATGATCACCATTCCGATGCCTGGGAAAACAGAGTCGCTCAACGTCGCCATCGCGGCATCCGTCATTCTGTACGAATCGCTGCGCCAGCGCTTGGTGCGAAAGTAAGGCACTGTTCACGCGAAAATGTGAGCAGCGGATTCAAACCGGTACGCCTTGCGTCAAGGGAGGGGGAACGGTATAATCTTCATCAAACTGATGATCGAGAGAGTAGCTTTGCGCGAGATGTTCAGGGATGGGACGCCGAGATTGAGAGCGTTCCTCATCAATGCGAAGTGAAGTTCACTCGTGAAGTGACCGCTGAACGGTGAGGCATGTAGGCGGCTCCGCGTATGCGCGTTATGCATGAGAGCACTTCACTGACGTATTTTTTCGTGCGCACAGCTTTGAAGTGAAACTAGGGTGGTACCACGATACGACGCGACTTTCGTCCCTTGACGAAGGTTTTTTTGTTTGAATTGAGGATGATAAACGCTGGTGTGATCCGCAAGGCGATGTGTGTGACATGTGTTGTGACGCGATATGAAGGAGAGGAATGCGTGTGGAAGAGAAGATGGAGGCGTTTGAAGCGCGCGCACTTGAGTCCCTGCAAACGGTGGAAACCTTGGAGGCACTCGATGCGTGGCGCGTCATGTATCTCGGCAAAAAAGGGGAGCTTGCGAACGTTTTGCGCGGACTCTCGCAGGTGGATGCGACGCAGCGCCCGCGGATGGGCCAATTGGCAAACGATGTGCGGGATCGACTCGAACACGCGTTTGGCGAGCGACGCTCGCTAATGGAGGACGCAGAGAGAGAAAAGCGGGAGGCGGCTGAAGCGATTGATGTGACGCTTGACGCGCGTACCCGAGCGATCGGAGCGCCTCACCCTCTGCAGTTTGTCATTCAGAAAATCGAGGATATCTTTGTCGGATTCGGGTTCACCGTTGAGGAAGGCCCTGAGGTGGAGCTCGACTACTACAACTTTGAAGCGCTCAATCTCCCCAAGGATCACCCGGCGCGCGATATGCAGGATACGTTCTATTTGAGTCCGGATGTGCTCTTGCGGACGCATACGTCACCGGTTCAGGCGCGCACCCTTTTGCGGATGGAGAACAACCAACCGTTTCGCATCATCGTGCCAGGGCGTGTGTATCGGCGCGACGACGACGACGCGACGCACTCTCACGCGTTCACGCAGGTCGAAGGTCTGGTCGTAGGTGCGGGCATCCGCATGAGCGATCTCAAAGGCATGCTGCTTTCGTTTGCGCGGGAGATGTTTGGGGCGGATCAGGACGTGCGCTTGCGACCGAGCTATTTTCCGTTCACGGAGCCAAGTGCCGAGCTTGACGTTCGCTGCATTTACTGCGGCGGGAGCGGTTGTGGCACGTGCAAGCACACGGGTTGGATTGAAATCCTCGGCTGCGGGATGGTGCATCCACGCGTCCTTGAGATGGGCGGCTACGACCCGCAGGTATGCACTGGTTTTGCCTTTGGCATGGGCGTCGAGCGCGTCGCGATGCTGATGTATCAAGTGGAAGACGTTCGTCACTTCTATGTCAATGACTTGCGCTTGCTGCGGCAATTTTCAGGACTCGCACGGTAGGGAGAGGAGATGCACCATGAAAATCACGTGGAATTGGCTCAACGAGTATGTCGAACTTTTGGAGCAAACGCCGCAGCAGGTAGCCGCTGATCTGACGCGCGCCGGAATTCCGGTCGAATCCATGTGGACGTTTGCGCCTGATGTGTCCGGGGTCGTCGTGGGGCATGTGGAAGAAGTGTTGCCCCATCCAAACGCAGATCGCATGCGCATTTGTCGCGTGAATATCGGAGAAGCGAATAGGAGCCAGATCGTCTGCGGCGCGGCGAATGTGGCGGCGGGGCAGAAGGTGCCGGTCGCAACAGTTGGCGCACAGCTTCCCAGTGGGTCCATTTTGGCGGCGGATAAGCGGGGCGTGCGCTCGGAGGGAATGATCTGCTCTGCGCAAGAGCTCGGACTCGACGCGAAACTGCTGCCAAAGTCGATGAGCGAAGGCATTCTCGTGCTGCCGGATGACGCGCCGATCGGGGTTTCGATCGTGTCCTATCTCGGGCTTGATGACACGGTGATGGAACTTGAACTTACGCCGAATCGGGCAGACTGTCTCTCCCTGCGCGGTGTGGCTTATGAAGTCGCAGCGATTTACGGGAAGTCGGTTCACATGCCGCCTTTGCCCGTACATCAACCACGGACAGCGGAAGCGATCCCCTTGCACGTGGCGATCGAAACGTCGGCGTGTTCGTTTTATGCGACTCAAGTGATCGACCATGTCGCGAATCGACCGTCGCCGATTGCGGTGCAAATGCGGTTGCTCGCGGTGGGCGTGCGCCCGATTGACGCGCTCGTCGATGCGACAAACTATGTGATGCTGGAGTGGGGACAGCCGCTACATGCGTTTGACTGTGAAGCGATTCATGGAGAGACCATCGTGGTGCGTCAGGCGCGCACTGGTGAAAAACTCGTGACACTCGACGGACGCGAGCGTCAACTCGAAGCGGACATGATCGTGATCGCCGACGCTCAGCACAGCATTGGACTCGCTGGCGTGATGGGTGGCGCTAACTCAGAGATAGGGCCAGAGACGCGTCGCGTGGCGCTTGAGTCGGCGCGCTTTGACGCGCAACACATTCGACGGACGGCGCGTGATCTTAATCTGCGCTCAGAAGCGAGCGCGCGCTTTGAAAAGGGCGTGGATACAGAGGTGCTGCTCCCGGCGCTCGCGCGCGCAGTCTCACTGATTGTCGCGTGGACAGGAGGCGTTGTCGCGTCAGAGGTGATCGCGCAGGGCGATGGCGACCGCCGCCGACCCGCGCAAATTCAGGTACATCCGTCTCGCGTGTGTGACGTGCTCGGCTTTACCGTCCCCACAGAACAGATGCGCGCCATTTGTTCGCGGCTCGGGTTTGAAGTTGTCTTGGATGGCGCGGTGTTGCGGATTACACCGTCGACGCGCAGACCTGACGTGACACTCGAAGAGGATATGATCGAAGAATTTGCGCGGTTGGTTGGCTATGACCAGATCCCATCTACCTTGCCAACGATGGCGCTTGCGGCAGGTCACCTGACGGATGCGCAACAGATCCGTCGGACAGTTCGCCAAACGTTGATGGGCTTCGGAATGCAGGAGGTCTGGACGTATGCGCTGCAGAGTCCGCACGTGGGACACAAGCTGCGCTTGCCGAACGATCACCCGCTCGCGAAAACTGCACCGCTGCTCAATCCACTCTCTGACGAACGACAAGAATTGCGGACGCTCCTCCTGCCAGCGCTGCTCGATGTGGCCGGCTACAACGCAAAACGGCAGCACGGTGGATTCGCGCTCTTTGAAATCGGCGCCGTGTTTACTCCGCGCGCGCTCCCGGTGACCGAATTGCCGCGCGAGGAACGCCGGCTGATCGGTCTCTTCACAGGGCTTGCAACGGAACAAGACCCTCAGCAAGTGGCGCGCAGCTATGATTTTTACGATGCAAAAGCGCATCTTCAGGGCGTATTTGCGCGACTCGGTATCAAGGACGTCTCGTTTCACGCTGCGGCGCACCCCTATTTGCACGGCGGAATCGCGGCTGACGTCACAGTTGGCGGTGAGACGGTCGGATATATCGGCCGCGTGCACGACCTCGTGGTCAAGGCGTTTGACGCGCCGGCGTGCGTCGCGTTTGAGGTATCGTTTGACGCGTTGATCAAGCACGCAAAGCGCACGCTCGCCGTTACACCGCTGCCGCGCTTCCCGGCGGTAGAGCGCGACTTGGCGTTCGTTGTTTCACGCAGTATGCCAGCCCAGAAACTGCTTGATGCGATTCGTTCAAGGGCAGGAGAGCAACTCGTCTCGGTACGCATTTTTGACGTTTATGTAGGTGAGCGCGTCCGCGCGAGCGAGAAGAGTGTCGCGCTACGAATGGTGTTTCGCGACACAGCAAAAACGATGAGTGAAGAAGATATCGCGGGGCGCATTGATGCGATCATCGCGGAAGCGCACGCTGTCTGTGGCGCTGTTTTGCGCTCCTAGGCAGGATTTTTTCGAAGAATCGCGAATTGGGATGCAGGTGGAGGTGCCGTACGCATGGATTCAGATCCACGAAAACGTGTGCAGGTTGAAATTTTTGGCCATAGTTATCAAGTGAGGGGTTCTAACGACCCGGAACGTGTCATTCGCCTGGCAGAGCGCGTGGATCAGGCGATGAATCGCATTTTTGAGCAACATCCGCGCTTGGACAGTCACGCGCTCGCCGTGCTTGCGGCACTTAACTTCGCGGAAGAATACGATGCGTTAGAAACCGAATATGATGCACTTCTCGAAGCCCTTGAGCGTGATGCGGGAATCGTTAAAAAGGAAGAAGAATCGAAAGGATAAGATCCGTGGATATTGCAGATTATGTCATCTTGCTCGTGCTGCTCTTTAGCGCGTGGGACGGCTATCGCACGGGCATCATCGCGCAGATGGTGCGCCTTTTAGGCACCGTCATTGCGTATGTCGCGGCGTGGCAGTTTCACGCGTGGCTTGTGCCGATCGTAACACCGTGGATTAAAGGGTATGTCATTCACGGAGCGGTCTCTCTGAGAAACATTCCGCTCGTCGGAACGTTGACGGGAACTAACAATGTTCAGTCGGCGGTGACGGCGATCGCTGGCGCCATTTCGTTCGGGATCGTGTTTTACGTGTCGCTACTTTTGATTCGCTACCTCGGGCATCTGCTCAACGCCTTGTTTTCACTTCCGGTGTTGTCTCTCGTCAATCGCATGGCGGGACTGATCGCGGGAGCAAGCGTTGCCTTTGTGTTGATCGCAGTGCTCTTGAGCGTTGCAACCTACATCCCGTCTGTGCCCGTGAAACAAGAGATTCGCCACTCTGCACTCGCGCCGATGTTTGAGGGTCCTGTCATGACGCTCGAACATTTAGAGGGATTCAAGCCGCCAAAAGCATAGCGCGCCAGAACTCGGGTTGAGCCGTCGCAAAAGAAAAAGGCGCCTGCGTGATGCGGCAGGCGCAAGGCGTGATTACGAATTCACGTGACGGCGCATCGTCGTTGGAACCAAGAGATCGACGATACCAATGATCAGCGATGCGAGGAGTGCGCCAAGAAGGGTCACATGCATGCCAGGCACGATGAACTGTGCAATGTAGATGACGACCGCACCTACGAGAAATCCGACAATTCCACGCCCATAAGGCGATATGTTGCGACCAAACAATTTTTCAAATCCCCAACCGATCGCTGCAATCACGATGGCTGCGAAGATGGCCGTCCAAAATCCTGAAATATAAAACCCCCGCACGATGTCGCCGATAAATAGGAGCACAAGCGCGGATACGACAAAACGTACTATGACTCCGAGCATGAGTCATCACCTCCATGGATGTGTGCGTCTAGTGTTGCCTAAGTACGTACCGTCCTATCCATCATCATTCAACAAACTGGGAAGTGAAACGGATGAACGAGCGCGTCTTGCGACTGCTCGATTTTGCACAGATTGTCTCGGCTGTAACGGTGCGCTGTCAAACGCCTTATGGTGAAGAGCGCGCGCGTGCACTGCGCCCATTTGCGACGCTCACGGACGCGCGCACCGCCCTCGCAGATACGGAGGAAGGAAGCGCCTATTATCGTCTGAAAGGTGAAGCTGTTTTTGCGCGCACTAAGGATCTGCGAAGCGCCGTGATGCGCGCGCGCGTGGGAGGAATTCTCAGCCCCAGTGAACTGTTTCAACTCGCAGAAACGGCGCGCAGCGTGCGCCGCTTTGCGCGCATATTTATGGAGCTGAGTGAGCGCGCAGAAGTTTCGCGCTTTGCAGAGCGGTTTCAGGCGCTGGATCTTCCTAAAACGCTAGAAGACGAAATTTTCCGCTGTATTGACGAAGACGCGCGCGTGCTCGATCAAGCGAGCGCGACCCTCGCTGATTTGCGCTCGAGCATGCGCACCGTTACGCAGCGCATGAGAAGAACGATCGATGAAATGGTAAAGTCGACGAGTGTACAGAATTATTTACAAGATCAAATTGTGACGATGCGAAACGACCGTCTTTGTCTCTCGGTGCGCGCTGATGCGGCGCAACATGTGCGCGGCATCGTGCACGACCAATCGGCGTCTGGCGCCACCTATTTTATTGAACCGGAACGGGTCGCCTCACTCGGCAATGAACTGCGCCGCTATGCATTGCTCGAAGAGCGCGAGATTGAGCGCATTCTAAGCGAGCTGTCGGCGTACGCAGCGCCGAACGCGGATGTGCTCCTCGAAGCGTTCGAGGTGCTTGGTGCGTTTGATTTTGCGATTGCCAAAGCAGCCTACGCTCACGCGGAACGCGCGGTGAAGCCGGAATTAGACGAGCAACCGATCCTTCAACTCGTTCAAGCGCGCCATCCGCACCTTGATCTCGCGCGCGCCGTACCGCTTGACATTCGCCTGGGAGACTCGTTTACGCAACTGCTCATCACAGGGCCAAACACGGGCGGGAAAACGGTATCGCTAAAAACCATGGGACTCCTCACGATCATGGGGCTCTCTGGGCTCTATGTGACGGCGGCGCAAGGCACGCGGATCGGGTGGTTTGATGAGGTGTACGCAGATATCGGAGACGAGCAGAGTATCGAACAAAGCTTGTCGACGTTTTCTAGCCACATGACCAATATCATCCGCATTTTGCGTGAGGCAAGTCCGACAAGCCTGGTGCTCTTTGATGAAATCGGCGCGGGCACGGACCCGACGGAAGGCGCTTCTCTTGCGATGGCGATCCTCGATGAACTGCGCGCGCGCGGAATTCGGACGGTCGCGACCACGCACTACAGCGAATTAAAGGCATACGCGTACACTACGCCAGGAACCATCAATGCGAGTGTCTCCTTTGACGTGGAGACACTTACGCCGACGTATCGCCTGGAGCTTGGCATCCCTGGAAAGTCTTACGCGTTTGCGATCGCAGAACGCCTTGGTTTACCGCAGACACTCATTGAACAGGCCAGGGCACGGCTTACAACGACAGATGAGCGTGTCGAAGATTTGATCTCCCATCTCACGCAGCGCGTCCACGATGCGCGCGAAGATCACGAACAGGCGCATCGCGCGCGCCAAGATGTCGAACGCCTGCGCGAACAGTTGGAGGAGCGCGCGCGCATCGAGGAAGAAGAGCGGATGTCGCGCAAGAAAAAAGCGGATGAAGAGATTCGCGCGTATGTCAAACGCAGTCAGCGTGAGGCAGACGATTTGATTGCGCAGCTTCGTGAAATGGCGACTTCAGGCGCAGTCAAGGATCACGAGTTGACGGCGGTGAGGGGGAGGATGAGGGCGCTTGCACCTGATCCTACGCTTGTCATGGCGCCACGCAAACGTTCAAATGAAACGCTCGCAGAAGGCGACGAAGTACGCGTTCTCTCTCTCGCCGGACAAAAGGGTTCGCTTATGTCAGAGGTGGGGCGCGACGAGTGGCTCGTGGCTATCGGCTCAATGAAGCTGCGCGTCAATCGCAAAAATATGGAACTCTTGCGTCGCGCCGAAAAGGTTGAAGCGCCTGTCGTCATGGTGAAACGGGCGAGCGAAGGCGTGTCGCCAACGCTTGACGTGCGCGGTCAGACGGTGCAAGAAGCGATGGTGGAAGTCGATCGCTACCTTGACAAGGCGGTGCTCTCTGGCTATCACCAGGTGACCATTGTTCACGGAAAAGGGACGGGTGCGCTGCGCGAAGGCCTGCTTCTCTATTTGCGCACACATAGGCGCGTTCGCACCTATCGCCAAGGCGGTGAGGGAGAAGGCGGCAGCGGCGTGACGGTCATCGAACTCGCTTGATTGAGCGGATCGGTTGAAGCGGACGGCTCAGGCGCCTCGCCAATCTCACACAGTGGCGTTCCACCGCGCGGGTCTGCGCGCGTTGGTATGATCATCTTCCAATCGAGCGGCTCATACTTTTTGTCTAGCGCTTTGTCTTGCGGCATGACGCGGCGATCGAGAAAGATCATCCAGCGAATCTCGGCGGGTGGCGTCTCTGTGGTGGCGAGAACCCACTGATGCTGATAGGACGTCACTGCGATTTGGCGATGCATCAGGCAGACGGACGTCGGCTCAGATCCTTTGGGAAATTCATCCCACTCGTCGTCTTTCGCCGCAATACAATAGGGGGATGCGAGCGCACCTGATTTGGTGCAGACGTGCGCGCGAACGAACGCAGCGTCGGGTGACCCAGCTTTTTCGGCTTGGGTTATTCGTCCGTACGTGCGAAGCGCCTGCGCCATCTCCTTCGTGTGTGCCAGCGCGGAGAATAAGCCGAGCGGGTGTCCTGTCAGTGTTCCGCGCGGCGCGTCTGGAATGGGGTGAGGCAGATCGTACCCCATCCAAATGCTGACGGTGAGCGCGCGGTTGTAGCCGATGAACCAGGCGTCCCTGTTTTCGTCCGTGGTGCCCGTTTTACCCGCCCACGTCCCTGCCAAGGTGTGCAGCGGATAGGCTGTGCCGTAAGGACTTGCGAGTACGCTTTGCAGCATGTTTGTCATCATGTGCGTCGTCGCGCGCGAAAATACGGGGATGGCGTGCGGGTGCGCCTGATAGATGACGTGGCCATCACGATCCTCGATTCGCTCGATCAGATGGGGTGGCGTATACGACCCGTCGTGCCCAAACGCCGCGTAGGCGCTCGCCAACTCGAGTGGACTGACACCGCCGCGTATCCCGCCGATCGCAAGCCCCAGACTCATCGCGTCTTCGCGCGCAAGTCCGTGCAGTCCGAGCGCTTCTGCGTATTGATACCCGGTCGCCGGGTGAATGCCTTCGAGAATAGAGATGGCAGGGCCATTGTAGGATTGCATCAGCGCGTCGCGCACCGTCATGAGTCCGTGAAACTTGCTATCCCAATTCTTAGGGAACCAGATGTGATTTTGTGCGTTTGGGTCAGGGAAATTGCGCGGTGCGTCATCGACGATCGAGCCGGGGGTTAAGCGGTGAGCGTCAAGCGCTGGCGCGTACACGATGAGCGGTTTGAGCGAGGAACCCGGCTGGCGCAGCGCGAGCGAGTGGTCCACCTCATTTTGCGTGAAATCGCGCCCGCCGCCGATGGCCAAGACTCGGCTGTCCGCAGTACTCACCAGTGCGACTCCAGCCTCCTCGCGCAATCTGTCTTTCGCCGTCAAAAACAGGCGGTCTTGTGTCATGACGGCGTGGACGGCACGCTGCAAGCGACTGTCAATCGTCGTTACAATATGCAATCCTCTCGTTTGCAATTGCAACTCCGCTTCAAGGGGTGTCATCTGCAATGCGTTTGCGATCAAGGTAGGCGCTTCGCGACTCACCTGGGTCATCACGTAGGGGTACATACTCTCATATGGCGCGGGATGAAGGCGTTCTGGGTTGAGGTGTGCGAGGGACTGCTCTATGACAGCGTGGCGATATGCTGCATTTGAAAGCATCTGCAAATTACGCATGCGAGATAGAATGTACGCCTGACGACGAGCCAGATGCACATTGTCCGCGCGCAGCGCAAAACGCGTCGGCTGGTTTGGAATGGCCGCGAGCAGCGCCGCTTGCGCTGGAGTCAGGTCGCGCGCGTGTTTTCCAAACGCGTGGAGTGCGGCGCTCTCGACGCCGTAGACTTGAACGCCACCCATCTTTCCGAAATAGAGCGCATTCAGGTATTGTAAGAGAATGGTTGGTTTGGCCTCACGGCGTTCGAGCTCTAGTGCCAAGAGGATCTCTTGAATTTTTCGCTCAATCGTGCGCTGTTGGCGTGGGAAAATCGTCAGTTTCACCAATTGCTGTGTGATTGTCGATCCGCCGCCGACGATGGAGCGTGACTTCATGTCTTGAAACGCAGAGCGCGCAATGGCGGAAAAATCCACGCCGTGATGATGAAAAAAATCTTTGTCCTCTGCCGCGATAAACGCGCGTGGAAGCCACGCGCCCGCGTCGCGCAAGGATTTGAGCGGACGGCGATCACCGTCTGCCGCAAAACACCCGAGCCACTGTTGGTCGGCAGAATAGACGAGGGTCGACTGACTTGTCTCGTTTAACGTGTTTGGATCGAGCGTCGGTAAGGTTTTCACATAGGACGCGGTCAGAGCAAAGGCAGAACCCACGGTGACGGCGAGGGTAGATACAAGCACCATCAGGCGCGCCCGGCGCCGCTTGCGGGAAGTTTTCTTTGGTATACGCTCGCTGCGACGCTGCAAAGGTGCACCTCCTGATAGATCGCATCGCGTGCGATCTCTGGTGAATCTTTGAGGTAGTATGTGCGATAATTGGACGGTAATTCCACGCGGATGGGTGAAAGGGGCAGGAAGGTCTTGGATCTAGAGAAAGAAGCGCTGCGACAACTCGATATTCTTAGTCACGGCGCAGTGGATGTCATTCCCAAAGAAGAATTGCTCGAAAAACTAAAGCGAAGCTTGGAGACGAAGACACCGCTGCGCGTGAAACTGGGGCTTGATCCGACCGCTCCAGATATTCATATCGGGCACACGGTCGTGCTTAACAAACTGCGCCAGTTTCAGGATTTGGGCCACCATGTCCAATTGGTCATCGGGGATTTTACGGGACGCATCGGCGACCCGACAGGTAAGTCGGAGACGAGGAAACAACTCACGGAAGAGCAAGTGCAGGAGAATGCGGCGACGTATCGCGCGCAAGTTTTTAAAGTGCTCGACGAGGAGCGCACGATGCTTCACTTCAACGCGACGTGGCTGTCATCGCTTCAGTTCGCAGAGGTGTTGCGCCTCGGCGCAACGGTGACGGTGGCGCGCATGCTTGAGCGGGATGACTTTAAGAAACGCTTTAGCGAGAACGTGGCAATCAGTATTCACGAACTGTTCTATCCGCTGATGCAGGCGTATGACTCCGTGGCGCTTGAGACGGACGTGGAACTTGGCGGAACGGATCAGACGTTCAACCTTCTGATGGGCCGGACGCTTCAGAAAGAGTATGGCATGTCCCCGCAGGTCGTGATTACCATGCCGCTGATCGAGGGGCTTGACGGCGTCCAAAAAATGTCGAAGAGTCTTGGCAATTACATCGGCGTCGACGATGAGCCAAAGGACATGTACGGGAAGGCGATGTCGATCCCGGATGAGCTGATGGTAAAGTATTTGACGCTCGTGAGCGGACTGCGAAAAGATGAAGTGGAGGCGCTTGAAGCGGGACTCGTAGGCGGGACGGTTCACCCGCGCGATGCGAAAATGAAGCTGGCGCACGCGCTTGTCACACGTTTTCACGGGAGGACGGCGGCGGAACTTGCGCAAGAAGCGTTCGTGCGCGTCTTTCAGAAGCGCAGCTTGCCGGATGAGATCGAAAGCTTTGCGCTTGAGGCAGAGCGCGTTGCGCTTGTCCCGCTGCTCGTTCGGGCGGGAATGGCGCCGTCAAACTCGGAAGCGCGCCGTCTGATTGCGGGTGGTGGCGTAAAGATGGATGGTGAGACTGTAAATGACGCAGCGCTTGAGTTTGAGCCGCGCACGGGAATGGTGCTGCAGGTCGGGAAACGGCGTTTTATCAAGTTGGACGTACAGGGATAGACCAGCGCTCGTATAGACTTCGCGCAATAAATAAAGAGAGGGACTCATGCAGGGGCTTGTCAGCATAGAATGGATCATAGCGTCAGGCGGTTTTGCCGTCTTGCCACGTCGCGTTTCGCTCGCAGGAGCGCGGAAACGGTGGGTGATCTTTCATGCGATTCAAGTCGCGACGGAAAATGAACCGTGTGCGTCGCGCCACGGCCGCGAGCCTGCTCTTTCTCGTTTTTTCACTCGGTTTGTTTTATGAGAGTATCTATCTTCTCGATCGCAGTCTGCGGCCGCCCTTTATGGCGATGGCGACAGGGCTTGCCCGCCAGATGGCGACGCAGGCGATCAATGACGCGCTGACGAAGCGGATTGCGGAAGACGCGCAATACGAAAAACTGGTCATCTATGAAAAGGATAAGGCTGGACGGGTGACGAGCGCCCACTTCAACTTTGCTGAGGTTGCGCGCATCGAGAGTCTCACGACGCTCCGCGTGCAGCATGTGCTCGCAGGACTTGAAGAACGCACGATTTACGTGCCGGCACTCCAGGCCGTCGGTAGTGCGATTCTCGCCACGCTCGGGCCGTCGATCCCGATTCGCATCGTACCGCTCGGTTCGGCGCAAAGCGAAGTGGAGCCGGTTGTGCAGTCGGCCGGCATCAATCAAACGGTGCATATCCTTTATCTGCACATCATGGCGCAAGTC
>NZ_LSUQ01000015.1 GCF_001642725.1 Ferroacidibacillus organovorans | reverse complement strand
TGCAGGAACTTCTACAGGCAGAAGCGGAGTTTCGACTGCCACGCTATTTGAGGAATTGGGACAAATACGACTTGGTCTGCCTCGACGAATTAGGTTACGTTTCCTTGTCGCAGGGCGGCACGCTACTCTTCCAGTTCATTGCGGATCGATATGAAAAGGGCAGTCTTCTGATGACGACGAACTTAGAATTTTCCCGTTGGGTTGACGTATTTCATGATGCGACACTAACGACTGCGCTTCTTGACCGACTCACCCACCATTCGCACATCCTGTTGTTTGACGCAGAGTCGTACCGGTTTCGAGAAAGCCAACAAAGGTCTGGTGTAACAGCCTAGAACAAGAGTTTTTTATTATGCCGGGGTGGTCAACTCTTCAGTTAGCAACATGGTCAACTTTTCGATTGACAAACACAGAGAAAACCCAGAATCGTAGACTGCATAAGGCTTTATCGCGATTTTTGAGTGCGCAATTCTCGGAACTATGCACACGTCCGCAAAACTCGATCTGACAAAAGCGAGGTATCACGTCCAAAGATGTGTGATCATATAGAAGTGTGTACGAATTTCCTGTGAAATATACCTCCATCGGGATGGATAATAATAGGAATGGCTACGCCATAGAAATCGTTTTATTAGCCAGTGATACGCTGGCACGCCTAATTGGCGGATTTAATGTAACATTGTATTATTTCTGCAATATAATATGGGGTATGTGCCATAAAAAGTAGCACTCGTAAGGTCACAAGCAAATCGGTTGCTTCAGAGGCCTCCCGCATTCTGCGTGACAAACGATTCAGTGCAGCCTCTAAAAGCGTGGCAGGTTCTGCCCTCGCACAGACTCGAGCAAGGAAAAAGAGTAAATAACAACGATTGAATCATTCGCTCACGACGTCGTATTTTCTCGTTTAACTGCTCTATATTGTTCGTCGTCCGCAAATTTCGACGAAACGATGCAGGTAATGCCAAGACCGCCTTCGCATCCACAAGCCCTCTTTCCAACACATCGAACGCCTTGGGGCCTTCTCGCCATATTTTTCGAGCACACGTTTTAGTAGCATTTTTGCCGTTTTATCATAAAACGCTGTTCGAATCGATTCGTATTTGAGAGTGAACTTCTTGGGGGATTTTTTCGACGGAGGAACCGTTAGTATTACTCAATTTGACGACGTGAACGAGGAAAAAGCGGAGTAGACTTGGATCTCGCTTCGCTCTCAGACAGTTTCCATATTATCATGCTTCACCCGGAAACTTTATAGCAAGGATCACGACATCATGACCTGATACCTCAAAATAAACCCTGAATTTTCGAATCACAATGCGAGAAATTCCAAGGTAAGCAATTTTAACCGAATAGGAAAAGGCCAGATGATTCTTCGGGTTGTCACTGAGCAAAATCCTTCGAGGATAAAGATGTAAGCAATTCGGACGTTGTCATGACATCTCCTCGTTGGTATGCATTCCGACTACTATGAATCAATTCTCCTAGCTGAGGGTCAGCCTGCACTTCGGAAGCGATGGTATCCACATCATTGGCTTGAAATACAATCGTGACCTGTCCCTTTCCAGGAATGAAGACCTGGCACACAGAGTGCTCCTTGTCTAACTTTTCAATTCGTTCCATCAGTTCATGTGGGGTATGAATGACTTCCATAGTCCCTCTGTCACCTCCTCAATTCCATGCATTCATTATACAGCGATGGGCCGTCACAGTACATGTTCTTAGATGGTCTTCGGGTTCAAAGCAACAACCGTTAAGCAGTCATCATCGCTCGTAATCCATACCCTGAAATAACGCCGGAATGTATGGGCACTGACTCGAACATTGCTAATACTGGCTCACTTCCCGTACTATGCAATTGCGTGAATGAAAGGGTAAGACCCCCCATCGACAGACCAAAAACTAAATTACACGAAGTTATACATAATTGCGGGCTTGACCTTCTAAACAGCCCCCGAAACTACAAGCCAACGGGAGAAGTGTTGCTGAGATTCTCAAACGGATTCATGTCATTTTGATGCAGATGGGATATGGGAGTTAACAGTTCCTGGCGGATAACGCGAATGATCTGGCGAAGCGCGTTATGCAACGCGTCAAGTCCACCTTTATCGTAAAGCGCCATGTACCGCTTGGGTGTGCGAATGGAGAAACGCTTTTGGTCTGCGCCTGGCACGTCACAGGCTCGGCTTGCTGCCTGCTCCAGCTGTGCCTGCAGTGCGCCGTGGTGTCCATCTTCATGGGCGATCAAAAAAAGGAGCCGTAATCTCCTCTGAAATACTTTCGATACGCATAGCTCGGTCTGCCTTCTCATCAACGAACCGACGCCACTTAACACATTGCGGGCTGCAGACACCTCTCGCAAAATCGGAAGCATCGCCTGATAGATGGCAGGACGCCAAACACGTTAGTCTCCCACACCGCGCGAATTTCATTAAGAGACACGTTGCTGGCGCGGGTCAAGAAAAAGCGCCGTATCGAATCACTTTGCCATCTTATCCACCTCGATGATGATTCTGTCGTTACGTTATAATGTGTGTGTGTCAAGTAAAAACGAAAAGGAGCTCGCTTATGAAAGCACTCGTTACAGGCGCAAATAAAGGAATCGGTTTTGAAATCGCTCGAAATCTTGGAAAGCGTGGCTATGACATTCTCGTCGGGGCGCGTGATGAAGCCCGTGGGCAGGCAGCAGTCGAAAAACTTGCCGCAGAAGCCATATCAGCGACGTTCATCAAGATTGATTTGAATGGTCTTGATAGCTTGTACACAGCAGGTAAAATGATTGATTCGCTCGATGTGTTGGTCAATAATGCTGGAATTCCTGATCGTGTCAAGCCTGGGCGCGCGGCGCTTGACCTCACAAAGCACACATTTGACTATACAACTGAGGATTTACGCACGACGATGGAAACGAATTTTCTCGGTACACACGAACTCATGAAAAACCTGCTGTCCGTTCTGACAGACAACGCGAAAATCGTTAACATCACCGTTCCGATTTCGCCGACCGACTTTTGGCATCCCCTGGCTTACATCACGAGCAAAGCAGCACTCAACGTGATGACACTGACTTACGCTTACGAGTTTGAAAAAATGGGCAGCCACCGCCAGATTTTCGGCATTATGCCTGGTGCTGTCGCGACCGACTTGAACGGCATGGAAGCTGGTGCACACGGCGGCTTCGTCAAATCTCCTGAAGCCGCTGGAAAAATGTGTACCGACATTATCCTGTCTGACAAGAATCAAAATGGCCAAATGATTCAGTACGACGGAAAAGTTGTCGCAGATTATGAGATTCAGCTGAGAGGCTAGAAACATCCAGCTCTATCAATGATACGACTTCGGCAAGTAACTTTAGTTACTTAGCGAGAATCTCAAGGCGTGGTATGCGTATTCGGATACCATCAGATACCTTACCTTGCTGTGGTAGAAGTCGAAGTTGTCCTTGGCCGCCTCATACCCCTGGTGATAAATGATCTCCTCAACTTGGCTAAGCGACATGAACCTCGGATCGATGGCTTACAAGCTCTGGTATATCTCCTGGTTCGTAAGCATGTTCGTTTTCATACCCTCGTCTATAGCTCCGTATGCCTGTCAGCTAGTTTAGGAGCGGGTTTGCGTAGCGAGTCTCCTCCCGTGCTTGCAGGAGCGCGCTCTGTTGGCCTTTCATCCCCATTCTGATACCAAGTCACCGTGAGACTCCCACTGGAGACTCGCGGTTCACTACGAGCGGTCTCAGGTTATTCTAATCTTGCTCTTGTACCACTCCGCAAACTTGTTGGCTACAATTCTTTCACCCGTGATCCCATCCGACTGTTCCGATGCCAAAAAGACAATCGGTTCCGCCATCACGTCTGGCCGAAGTAATGGCATTATCAGTTGTGCCTTCAACTCTTCCGGGATCATACCAGTTTCGGTTGCTCCGCCCGGCAGCAACATGTTGACCGTGACCCCATAAGGCAGCAAGTCCTCGGCCATGATGTACGATAGTGATTCCGCTCCGGCACGAGACGGCCCATACGGGACAAAACCACGCCGACGCATCGTTTCGTGGTTCATCGAAATGTTGATAATCTTTCCGTGACCCTGATCGACCATCATTGGCGCAAAGCCACGAGCCACAAGGAAGTATCCAGTCAGATTCGTGTTAATCACATTTCGAAATCCCTCAGACGTTACTTCAAAAAACGGCTGTGGTTCCATCATGAACTTGGGATTGACCGTTCTCATCCCGATCCCGGCGTTGTTTACAAGTACATCCAACTTGCCCCATGTCTTCCGAACCCACCTGACTGCATCGCTTACGGAATGCTCGAATCGCACGTCAAGTGACAGTTTGAACGCATCATATCCGGTTGCTTTCAGTCGCCCCACTTCGTCATCCAGCTTCTCCCCAGACCGAGACGCCAAAGCAACTGATGCGCCGGATTGAAGCAGTGCTTCCGCCATAGCAAGTCCAAGTCCACTCGACGCTCCGGTTACTACAACATGTATCCCCTGCAAATCGATCGATTCCATTCACTCACCCCTGCTTCAAAGCATTCACAATTTTGTCCGCTACACGGCTTCTTCTGCCTTGAAAAGATGTGCTTCAAGACATAGTCGTATTCATAAAAGTCCTGTCACAACATCAGTCGCATGCTGATATGCTTCCCGTGCGGGCGTGTATACGCCGTTACCAGTAGCGATATCATACAACACGAGAGTCTCGATACCTCTCCGCCGCAAATGTAGATCCAAGCGGATTAACCCGTAACTGTCGAAGTCGATAAACACCCATCTTTCATCAGTAGCCGATGAAACCGCTCCATGTTTGGGTAGTTCTATGACACGCTAAACGGCGAAGAAGCGAAACGATCTCCCCGCTCACTAGCCCATTTCGCGAGAGAATCCGCTCCAGCCAAGAGCTCGGTTCGTACTTTATCGACACTGAAGACCTTGCCGTCGGCATTCTCCCGATCTAGTCAGTCCCAAAATGCTGGACAGATATCAAAAAAGGTAACGACAAACGGGCAATCACCACGAATGGCAACCGCCCGTTTGTCGCTTTGTGGCAATGTATCTCATCAAAAATTCCTTGACGAATAGGGCCGAGGGCTTTATTTCATTCCTGGCGCCTTCAAGCCCCGGACCGTAACTCTCTCATCAGCTTCCCAAACGTAATAGACTCGGTAACCAAAGACGATTACTCTTCTCGTATTTGCCCACGACCCGTGGTAATGTTCACGGAGTCCTTCTTCTGACCCGACATTTATCAAGCGGTTCTCTATTTCCTGAATCAGTCGCACCTGAAAATCGGCAGTCTCCGCAACGGAAAACCGCTCACTTTGAATTCGGGATATCTGTTTCAAAGCGGACTGAGAAAAAGTGATTCGACGGGTCAAAGCGAATGTTCCTTTAAGATGTAATCAATCGCTTCCTGCGTTGTATAGGTGCGTCCTTCTTTAATGTCTTCTTCCGACGCTAACAAGACCTCGCGCAATTCCGGGTCGGAATCAATTTCATGAGCAATCTCGTCGAAACCGGAATCGATGATGGACAAGTGCACTTCCCTTCCCATCACATTTGCCACGACATCATTTTGATCCTGGAGTAATTTCCACAAGCTTTCCTGGACAGATGGGTCTAAAGAGACCTTTTTTAAATTACCCATCATCACTCACCTCGTATTTCCATTATAACAAAAAGAACAGCATGATGAATCAGCGATGATTCATCTCTATATAGGGACTGCTGATGGTTTCATAATCACAATAAATACAAGGATTTATGAGGCTTTATGTCGAATCTGTATGCATGGGTTTCTAAGGAGTAGCTGGTTAAATCCTTGCACATGGAGGGCGACATGTACAAATATACAGAGCTTCAATTCGTGATGCCAGACGATTTTTTCCTACCTTTTGGCGGGAAATTGAATAAGGAGAATCGGTGGGTTCAACTCGCTTTCCTCATTCCTTGGTGGAAAATTGAAGCTCACTATGCCCATTCGTTCAAACCCTCTAACACAGGGGAACAAGCCATGTCTGTACGTATTGCGCTTGGTGCGCTCATCATCCAGCAGCGACTCCATCTGAGTGACCGTGAGACGGTTCGACAGATCACGGAAAACCCATACCTCCAGTACTTTATTGGGTTGCCCCAGTTTCAAGAAGAGCCCCCGTTTCACCCAAGCTCTCTGGTTCATTTTCGCAAACGTTTCCCTGATGATGTGATCAACCAGGTTAACGACTGGATCATCGCAGGCGACGATGAGAAGGACGATCCAAAGACTTGTGATGAAGATGGAGGCAGCGTCGACAAGGAAAACGATCATGACAGCGGCATGGAAGCAACGAAAATAGAAGTTGTCCCACCAGCAGAACTAGAACATGAAGCGACCGAGGACGCGCCCAATCAAGGAAAGTTGTTGCTTGACGCCACTTGCACGCCGGCAGACATCGCGTATCCGACGGATCTGTCTTTGCTCAACGAAGCGCGTGAGAAGCTTGAGCATTTCATCGATCTCCTGCATGCCCCCTTGCGTAAAGAGGTGCCGAAACCACGCACATACCGAGAGGTTGCGCGCAAAGCGTATTTGGTCGTCGCCAAACAGCGCCGTGCGAGCGAGCGTACGATCAGAAAGGCGGTCGGTCAGCAACTGCGGTTTGTGGATCGAGATTTGCGCATCGTGGAGAAGCTTAAGGAACACGTCGGCCTGACATCCCTGAGCGCGCGAAACTACAAACTGTTGTTGGTGATCTCGGAGCTTTACCGACAACAGAAAGAAATGCACAGCAAGCGAATCCATCGGATCGAGGATCGGATCGTCAATCTTTCACAGCCGCATGTGCGACCGATTGTGCGAGGAAAAGCGAAGGCTGCGGTGGAATTTGGCGCGAAAGTGTCGATCAGCGTTGTGGACGGCTTTGCCCGAATGGAGAGCTTGCAGTGGGACAGTTACAACGAAGGCACCACACTCAAGGCATCGGTTGAACAGTACCGAGAACGGTACGGCTGTTATCCAGAGGCGGTGTTGGCAGACAAGATCTACCGGACACGAGAAAATCTCCAGTACTGCAAGACACACGAGATTCGATTGAGTGGCCCGGCGCTTGGAAGGCCTGCGAAGGGAGAGCGCAAAGAACAGAAACGACAGGCGAAGCTTGATGCGGCGGAGCGCAATGCCGTCGAAGGAAAATTTGGCGAAGGCAAGCGAATCTACGGGCTTGGTCTTATTAAAGCGCGACTGGCAAACACGAGCGCGACGGTGATTGCTATCCAACTGCTGGTGATGAACCTGGAGAGGAGATTACGGCTTCTTTTTTGTCGTCAATTCTGTCCACTCTTTCTGATCATCCGTGAGGAAACCGGGTTGGCCGTTTAGTGCCGTTAAGCAGTCCCTAATTAAACTCAAAATTCGTTTCTCTACAGATAATCGCTTTAATGTAATCAATGAAAAAAAAGAAGTCATAAGGATCACCTTTTTATCAATTTTTACAACATGGAAGAAAGGCGTGGATGCTCTGTGAAAAAGGGCTCGAGTATTTCGTCGGAAAAAGTAGAAAAATGGCTAAACGAGGCACCGGTTGCCATTATTGTACACCAAGATGAAAGACTATTATATGCCAATTGGGCAGCCATCCACCTGAGTTGAGTCCGTATAATTGGTGTAAATTCAGTGAACGCACTAGTTGACATAATGTAAAAGTGGCACCTCGTCCCTCTTTGGTAGAATGAGTTTGTCAACAACTGATCTACTGGGAGGAATACGAGAATGGTACAGTACAACAAGCACCGGTCAGTGGAAAATTTCTCTCAATTCGCGGTGTCTACTCTATTGACATAATACCACATGCTCCCGCGTCGTACCACAGGATGCGACAAGACAGAGGCAGAGGCCCGACATGAAAAGAGACTATTTCCCCAACTAAGAAAATATAGTAATATAGTGGTGAGCTTTAGTTAACTTCGACTAGTGGAAACGTTGTTCAAAACCGATAAAGGTGACGTATAGAGAGACTGCTGCAAGGAGCGGGACACCATGAAAAAGATACGGGTAGTTGCGGTTTTGGTGATTTGCTTACTGTTAATCGAATGCTTCCCGCCCCAGCCTTCTATAGCAGCATCTCATTATGGCGGATTAGGTAAGAACGCGAGCAGGAAGGAAGTGGATGCTTTCTTAACTGTGGCTCACATGTCAATGTCGCAATTTTTAAATCCAAATGAAGCTTCAACTTTTCATAAAAAATATGGCATGTCCGAAGAGCAATTCCTTCAGACGATACTTTATGGCTATGCTATCATGGGAAAAGTGATATTCCATGTTACCTATCCAGAGGCATCCTTTATTGCAAACGTAAGTAAGGCGGGAGGGTTACGTCCTGTTACTATTAGCGAAGCCTTGGCGGATTGCAAATTCGCGGCGTTAACCGCACTTTCTCAAGCCGCTCCACTAGTATACGCAACTGCATGGGATCCTCCCGTCGCTTCTTTGCCAATAATTAACCGAATTACAGCGTACACCGTGGGTACAGACGGCAATATGTATGCAAGAATATCAATGTCGCACCATCCGCTAAATTCCCGTTGGAAACGCGCGTTTGGTTCTTTTGCAATAGTCTTTTCCTATTACTTTGACGAAACTCTATTTGGCCGCGAGGTTGTCCCTGGGATACCTAGTTTACCGTACCCAATATTTCGGAAAACTCAGCACAACGATTCGATTTCCTACGGTCCAATGCTAACTACAGTGGAATTTAGTGACGGTGTTAGCTTCTCCGGATCTTACATTGGTATTGGGAGTTATGGATACCAGACGCTTATGGAGGTGGCGAGACACCCTTTCCCTTACCTACACGTAATCAAAGGGGACAGCCTCGTGGGATTGCTAAAGTCGTGGAATTCAATTTATAAATCCGTAAAATGGTGAAACTATCTAGTTGCTCCTGAAAAAGTATGAATTTCAAAAATGCATCTTCCTGCCGCACTGATTTTTGGGGGGATTCTCCCCGTTTTTCCGTATTTACCTTAGTTTTGGAGCATCTTTGCCGCCCTTTGCAAGTTATGGGTCAGAATTCCGAATCCGATCCAGCATTTTGAGCCAGCAAATCCCCGGTACCTGCTGCGGTTCAAACCGTACTTCCGCTTGAGAAGGCTAATCTTCGCTTCTCCAGCTGCACGGTAACGCTGCAAGTCCTTGAACCATTTTTCATTTTCATATTCCGTTCGGGCAGCGCCTTTCTTACCTTTTTTTGGTAGGCTGGCCCGTTTAACACCAAGTTCAGTCATCGCGATTTCGTTTTTCTTACTCGAAAAACCGCGGTCAGTGGCTACGGCCTGCGGTGCTTTTCCGAACTGCTTGATGTGCTCTTCAATGGCAGGAACGAGCAATTCATCATCCGACGGATTTCCTTCATACACGGCATAGCCGGTAACGAAGCCGCTTTCTGTCTCGTCGATCCGAACTTTGTACCCGAACTCGGTACCTTTCGCGAGCTTCCCTTTTTTGATCGGTCTTGCTTCCGGGTCAAAGAAACTAACCATGCGATCTGCAATGATTCGGTTACCGGAAACGACCTGCCTCGCTTGATCCAGCAGCTTCTCCGTAAGCTGAACCGCGGTAACGAGACGTTCTTTCTTTTGCTGAACAATGGTCTTCCTTTGGTTTTGTAATTTCTCGATGACGGCATGGGCTTGAGAAACGACGTTTTCGGTTATTTCGATCACGCTTTGCGTAATCTTGTCGACTTCTTCCCATGATTCGCGAGTGCGCCGACGAAGGACCTTGGCAATGGACAGAATCTTTTCTTTGATTTCCAAGGTGCGATCCTCCATTCCTTGAACGGCATGAGAAGCGACCTTACGGATTTTTCGAATGATTCGGCTCATGACTTTTACACCATCTTGTAGCAGCGTGGCGTCTGTCGGGTGATGGATGTCGGATTCCACTACCGTTGTGTCGGTCCGGAATTTACGGGTTTTCAGAATCGCTTTTTCCTCGAGTTGCTTTACCAATGCGGCGTTGACATCTTCGACGATCTTGTTGCCGTAGCGTTTGCGAGCATAGATGAGCGTGGATGGATCCGGCATGAGTTCATCGATTGCGATCCGGCAAAACATCCGCCAGGTGATGCTGTCGCCAACTTCCTTTACCAGCGATTCGTAACCCAAATTGTATTTGTGCTTAAGCACCATGAGACGTACATACTTTTCAATAGCGAACGTGGGACGGCCGCTTTTCTTACCCTTCGGGTGTAGCTTAACGAACGGCTGAAGAAAACGTTCGTCATCCAAAAGCGCGTCGATGATCGCAAGTTCGGCAGGAAGTGCACGTACAGCTTCCAGCAGAATAGCGTCCCACATCGTAAGTTGTACGTCGCGAAGTTTCAACATTTTCTTCACCTCAAGGAAGGATTCCCGAGGCTTTGCGTTGAATTCCTAACAAAAGGAATTCTTCCCTCGGGGTTTGGAACTTTGTTGTCTCGACAATAACAATTTCCATTTTGAGGTGCCGAATTCCTTTTTGTTTTGTCAAAAAATGCCCGACTTTTTCAGGGGTAACTATCTAGTAGATCGATCCATAAATATCGATATTATATGCTGGATATGGAACCTAGGGTAAGGAGGAATCCCTATGCCCTTTCAGCGATCCAAAACCCAACTTGAAATCACGCAGGATCAACATGATGTTCTATCTCGCGTTTCCAGTTCTCGCACCGACCAAGCTCGCCGTGTAGAACGAGCGAAACTGCTTTTGTTGTTGGACGAAGGGCAGCATCCAAACGAGATCGGTAAACAGTTGAGCATGAAGACCCTTAAGATCTATCGTCTGCTGAATAAGGCGCTGGAACTTGGACCGATTGCAGCATTGGATGATCTTAAACGATCGGGCAGACCCCCTGAAATTACGCCGGATGCACACGCTTGGATCACCTCCTTGGCCTGTCAGAAACCAAAGGATCTTGGGTATTCCTATGAAGTATGGACAACGCGTTTATTGAGTCGTCACGTGAGGGAAAAGGCGCTTTATGCGGGGCATCCCAGCGCTGTAAACATTGGTTCTGCAACGATATCCCGCCTTTTGTCAGGGCAGGACATTAAACCGCACAAGGTTGAGTACTACTTGGAGCGGCGAGATCCAGACTTCGATGAGAAGATGGCGCAGGTATTGATCGTGTACCAACAGGTTGAGTGGTGCCTTCAGGATGGGTCTGCTCAAACGCGGGAGATGGTCGTCGTCTCGTACGATGAGAAGCCGGGCATTCAAGCCATTGGCAACACGGCACCAGACTTGCCGCCTGTACCGGGCAAACATGCTACCGTACAGAGGGATCATGAGTACGTACGCTACGGCACGCTCAGCCTATTGGCAGGCATTGATCTCATGACGGGGCGAGTTATCGGGAGTGTTGAGGATCGCCATCGCAGTTGTGAATTCGTAGCCTATCTCAAGAAATTTAATGAAGAATATCCGAACACCGCCAAAATTCAATTTATTTTGGACAATCACTCCGCCCATACCTCAAAAGAAACGAGGGCTTATCTGCAAACCGTGCCGAATCGGTTTGAATTTGTTTTCACCCCAAAGCATGCATCATAGCTCAATATAATTGAATCCTTTTTTACTAAGATGACGAAGAGCATGCATACGGGTCCAATCCAAAGAAGAACTGAGAGAACGCATTCTGCTCTACTTGGAAGAGGTAAATCGGAACCCTGTAACCTTCTGGTGGAAGTATAAAATGCAATCCGCGACCGGTTCCTCTTCGTAATATCATTATTTATGAAATGTTATACTAGTATGCGCGAAAACAGTTTGGGCACGCCGCAACAGGTAAGGAACGTTTCGTATATAGATCACAGCTTTTCTACCATTCGTAACCTCCTCCGCTTGGCTTCACCATACAAATCTGCCCGTCGGGATATTTGTAATAACAATCTCTTTTCCCTGAACGGTACCTCCGGCGTTGTGAGTAATCCCATATTCTTGCATATGAAATCGCTTGTATAAATCCCTGACCAAATTGCATACATCATAAGTAATTATCCAAGGGAACTCTTCACCCAAGTGCCTGATGATAACTCGCTGAAGGTTAAGATGGTCTCCTTCAGTGAAAAAATTTGTATAAAGCTGACTGCCCTTTACAACATATGGTGGATCAATGTTAAGAAACATCGGTGCTTTCATCTTCATCAAACTCATTCTTATAAGATAACCAGCATCTTTGTTGTACAGCTTTATTTTCCCTTTAAGCTTGGCGATTGTCTCGATTTTACTACGTATATCTGCTTTGTTGAAGCGGCAGTCAACCTTATAGGTTCCTGTTTGAGCCAAACCCCCAATAGGTCCGCCTTTAATAACTCCGGAAAAATTAACGCGGTTCAAAAATAGCGTTGCGAATCCATCGCTCAAAGGGTCTGCGTCCACATCTCTGTAATTCAGCTTTTGCCTTTCTCGTTCTTCAATCGTTATCGGCGTATCAGTAATCAAGCGAAGGAGGTTTTCCGTGTCATTCAAAACGGAGTGCCAAAAATGATAAATATGCACATCGAAATCGTTCAGAATGGCCACCTTCACTATGCCTTCGCATAGCAAACCAATCCCTATACCAAAACCGCCGGCAAAAGGCTCGACATAGGTTCTGTCTTCATAGCCATTAGCAATGATTAGGTTCTTAACTTTTTCGTAGATTTTCGATTTTCCGCCCGGATAACGAAGGGGCGAAAGCGACTTAGCCATATTACTACCCCTCGTTCACAAGATTTCTATATGTCATAAACGCATTTGGAAGCCAGTCAGATAAATCGTATGGATAAAGATAAAGTTGGCTTCGTGTGTTGTCTGGCTTCTTTCGCATTGCAGGAATAACCTCAAACGAGATGGATTGGTTCGATGGCAAACCTGAATCTTCGTATATCAGTTTCTGCAATGGGCGAAGATATTCTTGCTGTTCTGCTATATCATAGTCACCGGGCAAATGCCCATATTGGGCGTAGTCGAGCAGTTGCAACCCCAGGTGACGGTCAAATAACTGATGGTGTCTCTGATTCCAGTAATTGTCCAAGCAGTTTCTGCAAGAACATGAGCACTCACAGCCCGTCAGTATAATTCGCGCCCTCTCAAGAACTCTGTCCAAAATCGAGCCAATCAGTGAAGAGTAACCCGCACCACTGGTCAGATTATCATAGAAGAACATCTCTATATGTGAATTCCCGTCAGTCTTGATTCTCGGACGCCAACCTCCGCTAATTTCGTTATAATCGATATCCAAGACAAGTGAGACGGCTTTTTTAAAAGCTTCATGCAGAGTAGTTACGGCAGCACGGAGAATGCTTTTTTCTTCCGCGCTTCTATTCCCAACGAGTTTTGTTGAATCGTAGGATATGTCGAGCATAAACATATCTGTTAGGAACTCATATCCCAAATAGATACCAGGGGCAACCGTCCCGTCATGCCGACAAATCGGATGATTATCATGGTAAGGCTGTGAAAATGAATAGACGCCATTTCCGTTAGTGTCAGCAACTTCTGCTCCGCCGCACTTCTTGCAGACGTTGAAGCCGTCCTTGCCCGTGCCCATATTAACAGTTAATACCTTTCGATCGGGTAGATTGGCAAAGCGTATTTTGCTCTGCCCGAAACTATCCATCCGTGTATCTTCAGGCACATAGGAGTAATACGGCGCTTCGGCGTAGGTATACTGTTCGTCCTCATCCTTGAACTTCACCTCATCGCCTTTCATAGGGGAAAAACCCCAAGGACGCAACATTTTGTTTTTTACAATATCAGACCCGCAATACGGACATTTCGAACGATGGGCCTCCTCCTGTAAGGCAAACCAATTGCACTCGGAGCAGATCAAGATGTCTTTGTAGTAGTCATTATTCTTGAAGTAAAACTCAGCCTGATTCCCTTCAAACCCACGTGGACGGGGATTTGCGTAAATCCCACCGCTTTTGAAGATTTTCTTATCAATGGTAACAAAGCGCCCAGGCGCGTATTCACTGAGTGCCACGGCGATGTCACGCTCGGGAGCATACTGAATTTCTCTTGGCGCATTCTTTCCTCTTTCAGATTCTTTTTCAACGAAGAACTTGACGACATTCTTCGGGAATGAATACGAAGGAATAAAACCCTCTCGGTAAAAGATATCAAACGCCGGTGTCTCATTGTTGTCGTTAATGTACTCGTCACGCCTGCCTTCTGTTAAAACAAGCCCGCATATTTCTCGGAAATGTTCAATCGTTTTGGTTGTTGGCAAACCCGTATCACAACGCGCAAATTGCTCCGCGAATTCAACAAAGTTCTCGCCGTATGATTCGCAGAATGTGATGATTCCTATATCGACGATGCCATCAAATTGACTTCTCATATCTTGCGTTGACATAAATCCATTCAGCACCAACATATTTACATGGCGCTGCTTGATTTTGGGATTGTCTCGGTCTATCCACGGTTTACGCGGAGCCCCTGATATCATCTCATCTGGGTGCTGGAAATAATGGCTGTCGTGTGTACCGCCCGAAGCATAGGTTACGATTGTGGATATCCCCGTATTCTTACGGCCAGCACGCCCTGCCCTTTGCTGATAGTTTTCCCTCATTGGCGGTATATTGCGAAGCCCAACAGCGGTCAAAGACCCAATGTCAATACCGACTTCCATCGTCGTCGTGCAACTCAGCACGTCAATCGCATCTTCGCCATTTTCGCCTGCGTTAATGTCTTGAAACCGCATTTCATATTTTTCTGTACGACTCCAAGTGTCACTGCGAATTTCTTTATGGGAAAGCTGCGCAGTATGTTCCTCAGTATCAATGGTGTGAATACTCTCGATTTTTTTCAGTGCGTTCAGAACCGGAATTCGCCAGAAATCGAAACGGGCAAGTTCGTTTTTTCCAATGGAAACCAAGTCAACCGAATCAAAACAAGCACCACAGTAATTTCCAATCTTGAACGGTGACATTTTACCGCATTTGACGCAACGGTACCATGTAAAATCTGCGCTTGCTAACTCAATCTTCACTGCGCTCAATTTAATGTAAAACCGATTCGTGGACGATGAAGCAAAAAACAAGTCACGAACTTTTTCAACAATCTTGCCCATTGAACTGTTATCAAGAGCAAGTAACTCCTGAATGCGCTGAAGTAGTGCCTTGTCTAGGGAAGTAGAAAAGTCATAACTCAAACCAAAAACCTGGCCTTTGCTCCGCCCAGGCAATCCTTTTCGAACATCATCTTGAATGGTCTCTCCCAAGGCGGCACTGTCGTCCATAACATCCCAAAACATCAGGACAAGTAACTGATACAACATAGTATTACCAATACTAATCTCGGCATCTTCTAAGTCATACAAGCAATCATCCAGAACTGCGGAAACTGGCGCCAAGAAACCAATTCCAATATCCTTAAACGAACGCGGACTTTCTGTAAAGAATGTAAGTAGTTGCTCGTAATATTCATCGGGCAAAGAGCGGTATTCTGACGAAAGAGATGCATATTCAACGGCTCGACCACGTTTTTCTGCCCGTGATTTTGAGGCACCAAACTTGCGTTTATCGTCAGAAAATTTTTCCTTGCTCTTTCCGCTAAAGAAAGTAAGGTTGTACTGGATACAAACATCTAAAAACGCAGGGTACAGGTCTGCCAAAGAATGCTCTTTGCCATTCACTTCCAACAGCAGCGACGCAAGCATCACCGCTTGACGGAAAGCATCTGCATCCGACGATTTTGAGAGGTCTAATGCAAGTTTGGCCGCGTTCTGGCGCGAGTCTGAGAATAACAAGACCTTTTTGCCTTGATTGATAAGGTCTGATTTTGGAGACTGAAGTTCAAACTGAGCCTTTGTGAGATTATAAAACGGTATATTGCCCTTTGTTGACAAGTCAACAGGCTTCTTCAAGGGCATCGGCTTTTTGCATTTGGGGCATACCCCGAAGTTGTAGACTACATGAAGTAAAGACTCATCGTCTTGTGGAGTTAAATACAGCTTACCCGTTAGGGGGTCGAGCGCCCCAATCTTGTCTTTCTTCCCCTTTTGATAGTTTTCCGGAATCACATATAGCAACATTTCTTTAAGCGAGCCGGCATCTCCGCTTAATCCGCGTTGCGGGAAAACATACCAGAATGGGCGCCCTTCGTTTTTCTGAACGTAAACTCTGAAATAAAGCGCACCGCACTTAATGTGGTTGACGAGTTCGTATACTCTGCCGCCGCATTCACACTTGGCCTTTGGAATAGAGATTACTCTTCCAAGTGGTAGTTTCTCACTCGCTGAGTGCTTTGCAGAAGTACACTTAGGATTGGAGCAAGCGTAAAGTCCTTGTAAACCGCGAAGGAACATATGTAGCCTGACAGGGAACAGAATAGTGTCATCTTTTGCAGCCAACGAAACTAATGCCAACAGAGCGTCAAGAGCCTTTCCGCTATTGGCTTCGCTTCCAAAAAGTGCATTTCTAATTTCGTTGTAGGATTTCGCACCATCACGGCAGAGTTTATTCAGATTAACAAATGCCTCATATTTCGGGAGATTGTCATAAAGCCATACTTTGGCGTCGCTTTGACTTATATCTGAAGGCAAAGCCGTTTTGAACACGGACGACGCAAAAGCGACAATCCGTTTGGTTATTTCATCTCCTTGGGCTTGGTCAGAACCTATCGAAGCCAATGAATCGATATCCGTTCTTACTTCTTGCTCGTCTGGTATCTGTTCTTTTGATCCGAAGATAAATTCGCTAGAAGCAGAATCTTTCCCTGTTAGCCCTGTGTAGAAAGCATTAATTGATTCTTTCTCGTTTTGCGGCATACTCGCTGTCGTTAGGATAAATTGAACCCTTTCCGCAGAAATGGCTAATCGATAGAACAGTCTTTCCAGCAGAAGAGCAATTTCTCCACCGGCAGAACCACGGTACATATGTGCTTCATCCAAGACAATAAGAAGTCTGTTGTCCGGTGAAGCGTCAAGCCATTCCTTTGTTTTGTCCCAAATGTTAGCTTCGCGTTGCCGCATAAGCATATATTCCAGCATTGAATAGTTGGTAATCAGGATGTCCGGTGGACAATTCTGCATCTCAAAACGAGTAATCAATTCTGCGTCGTATTGTGACGGCCTGTGTATGTTGCGTTCGAGATTCTCGATAAAAATGCGAAGCCCGTCTTCTCCAAATCTGGCTGGGTATTTATTAATGCTTTTTAGTCCCTCAATGTTGTTAGCTTGCCTTCTTTGTTTATTTGCATCAGCGGTTTCATCGATCAAATAATTGTCACGGAAAGTCCTAGCCAGTTCTCGACTACTTGCCGGTTTCATATCTCCAGAGTAAGGCGTTCTGCCTGTGTACATGCCAAAATGAGGTATGCGCGTTGCGTGTGTATCTCGCGTAAAAATATCCACAAATTCTGTGCTACCGATGATTTTTCTAAAACGAGCCAGTTGGTCAGAGACAAGCGCATTCATGGGATAGATTATGAGAGTCCGCACAGCTTCGTTCCTGAAAGTCTTCGGGTGATTCTTAGCTTCATCAAAACATTTCGCAATAATTGGCCAGAGAAAGCACTCGGTCTTACCTGAGCCAGTACCTGTCGAAACAAACAAGTCCCGACCTGCAAGGAAGCACTCCAGTGACATAACCTGATGCTCAAAGGGGTCAGGAAAGATGCCGAGTCCGTTAGAAACCAATTTGATCAAAGACTCTTTAACTCCTTGCTCAATGCGTGAAGAGTTTTTGATACCATCTTGTATTTTCTTGTAGGAGGCAGATGTTTCAATATATGGTTCACGCGCAATGTTCGTAGATTCAGAACTCAACTCGCCGAGTAGGTCATCGACATACAGCAATAGTGTTTCGCTATTGGCCAAGTAATCTGATTTAATGTAGTTCTTTAGCCTATCTCGAATAGCCTGATAGTATTCACGGACACCGCTAGGATTATTCATTCGTTTGTCCTCCCTTAATTTTTATGCCCATGTTCTCAAGTGCGTTGATTGCTGGTGGCAGTAAGTCATTTCTTATTATAAAATTCACCTTGTCGAAGGCGTTGTTTTCCGGCCACGACATAAGCAACAGCAGGTAGTATTCGCGGTTTGGCAAGTGCCCTCCCACTCGGATTTTCGAGTACAACTCGTCAAATTTTGTGATTGTAGCTTTCAGGGGATTGTCGTAATGCGTTTTCAACGCGAAGTACAACCGCCTATACTCATGCGAGGTGAAGCTGTCATTTTGCTGCTCGACTGGTTCATCAGCAAAATGAAACGTATCGTCAATTCTCATAATTCGGTAGAACGGTCCCGTTTCAGTTTTTCGTGCTACGGTACAATCCGTCTCCGGCTTCTTGCGCCATGACATTGACGGAACATTATTTGACTTTGGATTGAAAAATTCTAAATCGGTTAAGCTAATGTCTCTTTCGTAAAAATCAATTGGGTCAAACCGTGACCAAAAATACTCCTCACTCGTTAGAGTGTCTCTAATCAGAAAGTCTTTCAAATCAACCAAATACTCCGTGGAGTTTGCATAGACCCCAAGTCCATTGACCTCTATAGTTGTATTGGGTAATCCAAAGAATAGCGCTTTGTCCCCAATTTGAATACTTCTACCGAAGTCTGCTATTTTATTATGATTATCGACATGCGTCAGCAAATACCCTGTTTCCTCGTACGCCCTACGAATGCTGACAGCAAGACTTGCTTGCTGTTTGCCGATATCAGTAAATCTGTGAGCAATGTAAGGGAATAACTCTGTGAACCTTGCCAATAGGCCATTAAGCACAATCGTCTGATTATGCTTAGTTGTGCCAATAATATTGCCCAACGAGTTTCGCGCAGTAGTCAGGCACCATTGCCCTAACGCTGAGTAGCAGAGTCTATAAACAAAGGACTCTTCGGTTTCATTGCGGAAAGGTGGGATGCCCATATCAATAGACATCGTGCTCAACAAGTCATTCATCACGCAAACCACCTCTTGAACAAATCCTTATGGGAGCATCTGCCTCCATCTCCAGCATACTTTACTAACCGCTCAGAAGTATTAAACGGAGCAATCTGAAGAACATCCACGCAGTAAGGGAGAACATCAAAAGCCAATAAACGGGAAAGGCTCATTTCATCAGAAACACGAGCGCTTTTGTATGCAGACAAAGCACCACGTATACCGAACTCATCAAGCAATTCTCTCAACAGCTGTGACCACCGTGAATCCGGGGTGAATATATCGTTAGATACTTCAGTTTCATCTACGATAGACGGGTCCTCTGACAATTCCTTATTAGCAGTAAATTCCTCAATGCGGTTAAGATTTAAGTAATGACAATATTTCATTAGCTCATTTGGGACATAGCGGAGCGTTCGGTCATAGGCGACAGTTAAGAAAATAACCTTATCTTTATGCCTATCGCTAATTGTTATCAGAGTCGTTTCATTATAATTTCCAATAAAATTATCCAAGCAAACAATGCGCTTGCTCCGCGATAAGAAAGAATCAATTGCTCTTTCTGTTATATCAGAAGCAAAAACCAGCGTTGGCACATCGGTCGTATTGATCAGTGTATTTGACACACATTTCATTAGGGACATTCCTGTGTTTCTGCTCACAATAACAGGCTTCCCTTGAAACAATACCTCACCCAGATAATCCTTGAGGAGGACGTAATAGTCAGCATCTGTTGGTACACCAAGGTCTTGCAGGTTATATCCCAAATAATCCTTAAATTCGTCAATGTCTTTTGGACATCTTGGTTTTCGAAAGACCTCTTGCTCGATATACTCCTTTGCCCGTTGTTTCTCAATGCTCTCTCTGATTTTCTCTTTAAGATGATGTTGCTCGTCTCTCGCAGAAAGCAACTCACCCTTTAGCCCTTGTATATAGACCTCACGCTCTTGCGCTTTCTGCTTCAATCTTTCAATCGCCTGTTCTAGGGACTGGATAGTCTCTTTCAGATTTTCAAGGCCGGCACTGGTACGCTTAAGGACCTCTATTTCACCAATACGTTCACTCAGTTTTTTTCTTGTTTCATTATATTCTGACTGAACGCGCTCAAATTCTGCCTCAACACGTCTGACCTCAGAAGACTTATCTTTGAGGACAACCTCCATACGCTTGCGTTCCTTTTCGGAATCCTTGGTTAACTTTATGCTTGCACCGAGTATTGCGATAAACTCTTCAGAATGCTCTTCACCCGTCAGCTTAAAATACAGTCCAATCTTGTCAACAAAGAAACAGTGCGGCAAAACTTGAAGCCAAGCAGATTCTTTGCTTGCGCCAGCGGCCATTTCTTCAGATATGGACGTGCCTATATCGTCAATCCACTGGATGATGTGTTTTTCTATGAACGACGAGATAAAGTGCTGATTGCGGCTTCTAAACAAAACGCCACTAACTTGTTCTTGGCTCTTCAGGCTTGTAGCCCTGAAACCAGGCATGACCTTTCCAAAATCTTTCGGATAGCGCTTGAAGTACAACACCGACTCTCGAAGCGGTAAAACAGAGCAAACATATCGGATTTCATCTTCTGTCATCATAGGAAGGTATTTCATATACGCTCCTCCTCGATGAAGCATTTTGCCGCAGAGTTTATCAGTTCTGATTTTTCGCATGATTCGATGTACTGAAAGGCGGTTTGACTAAGTTCAAGCGATTCATAGTCATCCCATTTAAAGGTTTCCTTTCTCTTATAGTACATAAGAAGGTCTTGAAGCAAAAGATCTCCTGCCAATGCATCATGACTTGAAGGAGTAACGCACCCATCAAGATACCCAAATGTAAAATGCCTTATTTCGCTTTCTGGGGTCAGCAAGACAGCCATACCTTTATTTAAGTGTGAAACACCTGAACGGTTGAATAAAAAAGTGCTGTCATCCTGCACAATATAAGTTCTTGAAACTTTACGCGCCACAGGAATAGCTGAATAAGAATCCGATGCCTGTTCACGCTTTTCAATCATCAGTTCGGCGTTTTTCCTATACACCTTCGTCCTGGACCGAACCGGTACTTTTGAAATGCCGTCGGCGATCTTCTTAAGGTCCTGCGAATGAGCATTTATGTTACCCTGCGCTTGCAGTTCAAAAGTTGAGAACAGATATGCACTGTCAGCATTAACGAGTATTGATTCGTCAACAAGTGGCGAAGGCGGCCATAACAGTGTTAGCTCTTCTGAGAATTCTAACTGATATCCCCAAGACAACAATAATGAATCAACTTGTGCAGTTTTCGAAGTTATAGTCAAAACCTTTCCTAAGAATTTTCTGCCCATGGTTTCAAACTTGAAGGAACTTTCAATGTTGATTTCATTCGGCAAGTGAACATTTCCTGGAACCCAATACTGACTCTGATATACTACAAGGTAAGGGATGTTAGTATAGAGAACAGAACTGCGAACCAATTTTGCCCTGTAATCTCTATCCCCAATTTGCATCTTAAAAAAAGTGGGTGCACCATTTCTAGCATTATTGAAAACCTCGTATTTTCGCTTAACGTCATTCAGTGTATTAGATAAAAAATAGTTGTATGAAAATTCTTCTATAGGTATCATTCTCTGAACATCAGGGCTAAAGTTTCTGCCATTGATGCGCAATGAATAGAATGCGGCCGCATGTGGCATGGTTCTCAACTCAAAAGTAGTAGACCGTAGTTCGTAATCGGAAATCTCGTCGTCACTTAACCGTAACCCAAGATAAAACATCTTTGTATTGTTATCAAAGTAGAATTCGGCTCTTTCGCTTTTGCTTTTTCTTGAACGTGCATCCGTGCTAAAAGCACGATACTGCCCAAGATAATACTCGCATTCAACATCACTATTCCCGCTGCGATGTCTGAAATGCGGAACCATACTATTGCTTCCCACCGCAGCAAATCGAACTTCTTCGCCACAATGTGCGCACTCATAACGATACGGTTCAAAACTACCAGCTTTGGTAGCTAAATCCGCAGATACTTCGGATTGCAAAAATGTATCGTATGCTTTTCGCATTTCATAATGTTCCTCTCAATAAAATGAAGTTTCATAGATGATATCAATTAAGTTGATGTATATATTCGAACTTCTTGACAGAATCAGGTTTATCATCTAGCCCGTCAAACCCGAATGGAACGTCAAGCAGCTATACATGGTAAAGAGCACTGTCTTAAATAAGTTAAATGACATTCGCATGAAATCACACACTGAAGCCCAAATCATCTGACCCAAATGATGTAAGACCCTTGCTTTCCGTAACCGTCCAATTTGTACTGAACCACATCGCGACTACGCAACTTTATTGTGAGGAGTACTGCAAAGTTATCGTCGTGAGTAGAGAATACTATTCGTCAGAATTATGTCCGGTATTATGTGTAAAAGTGCGCAAACTCGAGGCTGTCGAGACTCTATTAAATAAGATGAGCCATTCGATTTCCTCTGGTAGAATAGTTGTGTCAAGCACTTATTCACAGAAGAAGAATCCATTGGTCTCAACCATAGTTTACGATAAATCTCGATCTATTGCAGTCCCTTTTTCAAGATGATCAAAGTGTTGGAAGAAGGATTTAGGATGCGATTGCGGTCTTGGCATTACCCGCAACTTTGGGTCGGAAGTTGCGAACGACGAACAATGTAGAGCGGTTAAACGAGAGAATTTAATTCGCCGTCGTGAGCGAGTCATGCGCATCTTTCCCGATTGAGAACCGATGCTGCGGTTGTGTATTTTGTCAAGCTAAAATACCCGTTATTGTCATTGGTAATTCTCCATGCCCCTGACAGGGAATTTTTAGCGCTGTTTCATCAGCGCGTCCTTCATGTGGTAACTCACTCCTCCGAAATTTAACAGGTGCCCATGATGGACCACACGGTCAATCATCGCTGCCGCCATCTGGTCGTCCGTGATTACGGAGCCCCACTCATCCAAAATGAACAGTTGCATGCGTCCAATCTCCTTTAAAAGTCGTTCCAGTCGATGGTTTCGAAACTTCGGAAAACCACATTCTGCTGAGCGATACTGCGAGGACAGCGGAACTTCCCTGGGGTCAATGGAGCTAACTCCAATTTATCCTTACGGCCGAGCATAGTTGTAAAAAAAATATTTTGGCGTTTATTGTCTTATCCGTTAATCTCCTGCAATATATTGTCATAACCCCGATTATTTTCGCAAATCGAACCGTATATTTATACAAATATTCCATACCTATCTCATTATTATCGGAATAAACGGTCAATATACGGCTTTTTTGATTGGTCGCTAAACCGAAACATCCGATTGACTGAGCGATCACCCCAAAACGGAGGTCCTAAGAATCCCGCTAATACAAGGCTTTCTCAAGCCTTTTTTTCGGTAAAGTACTTGTCTAAGGATCCTTAGACAAGTACTTTACCGAAAACTAAATAGTTATATTGGGCACTAACCCGAATTTATCACAGAATATTAAGATCAAAATATCCGCGAATAATTATGCATTTTAAATTTCAAAAGATCGACGAATTAATTGATCGCAAATATTATAATTATTGAATATTTAACGTTTTATGACTTTTAATCGTTCCCATCTATCTGCTACGTTTTCACCTTTTCATCTACCGAAAATATGAATAGGTATGAATATTTCCCTTCGTTATGTATCATCATTTTCTTCTTCTCGTAAGCATCACATAACCTTGACATCGTTGAGCATTGCCATTCGAGACGTCAAATAATATGCGTAATTCATCTAAGCTTTTAATTCAGATATAATTTATCGTTTTTAATAATTTTGTTTATTATTTTAATTAACCTTGAGGCCTACCTTATTTGCAATTCGCATGGAATTTTTTCGGTTTACGAAATGCCGTGTTCAAAATGTAAATGATTATTTATTCCAATAGATGACCTTTCAAATTCATAAAGTTTCTTCTGATGGCTTCATTACTTTATTATAGTAGATAAATGGGGTTTCGCGGTATACAATTTTAGGCGTAAAACCCCCATTCGCGTTTTTACGAATTTGAACTTCCTCCACGATCTGAAATAAAAACGTTCGACGCTCCGTCGTATTCAAACTTTGTATATCGATCTTGTCGCCAAACCGTGTTTTCCAGATCACATCTTCTGTAGAAAGAAACAAAGAAATTTGTGTTTTTAACTTCTCCTTATCATTGATTAATTGATGTACAGCCTCAATTGAATCATTTATTTCCGGACTTAGAGGTGTATTTTTCGACTCAGCTTCTGCGTATTGCAGATATTTCCCTTTAGTCGAAATTTCCTTTTCCAGTGATTTAATCCAATCCTTCAGCATGCCACTAGCTTGTCGCACAAAATCATCGGGATGAATTTCCCAATCTTTAGCGATCATTTTAACAATTCGTTCCTCTACGTCTCGAGAATCCATTCGATAACCACAACTTTCGCACGAATAGTTTGCATATTGCTTTTTTGCCTTTCCTGGCGTGTAATTTTTGTGATTGAGTATTTCAAAACAATGGCCACATTTAAGCAAGCCCTGTAAAATATATTGTGAATTCATTTTGCGTTTAGTTGTCTTTTTTTCCATTTTTAATTCTTGTACCAAGGCCCATAAATCTAAAGGTATAATAGGCTCATAGATAGCGGGAAACAACGAAATCTGCGTGGAATCGCTTCTTGCGCCATTTCTCCGATTTTTCCGCACGTACCATTCGAGATCCCCAACGTATACTCGCTTTGTTACGATCATATTGATACTGCTAGGGGCCCATAAGCCATTGGATGGCGATGGAATTTCAGCTCGGTTTAGATATTGAGCAATCTGCTCTTCAGAGTACCCGTAACTCGCCATATGGAAAATAAAGTAAACTATTGGCGCCTGATCATTATGCACCAAAGTATTTCCTTCTTTAGTAAAGCCATACGGCGCTTTAGATCCAGGTCGAACCGGCTTATTTTTTCTCAAGGCATTCTTTTGAGAATCCATGGCACGCGATGATTTTTTCGTAGATTCTTCATTGGCCAGCAATAGCTGCAACATCGTCTCAAAATCATTCGGATCCCAAGCTTTTTGAGTTGAGCTATCAGTGCTATAGAATATAACATCAGATCTTAATTCTTTTATTTCAGAGAAAACATCATTCACAAAATCATCGATTTGCCTTGATATTCTGGATTCGTCATAAAATAAGACAACTTTAATGTTATGATCATTGATCACGCGATCTTTCAAACGTTTCATTGCTAATCTTTCCTTGGCGTTATATGCATAGGCACTCACTGCATCGTCAACATAAAACTCAACAATTTCGACGTTAAAACGTTTAGCAGCATCCTTTATTGACATCATTTGAATCTCAATCGAGTGGTTATTTTCCTGTTTTGCATCTGATCTCCGACAATACCCAATCGCTTGCTGCATTTTAGAACGCACCCTCTCGAATAAATGTTTTGCATCGTAACACCATCTTAATTTCTGATTTAAAAACAGAAATTTGACAAATCAAGTCTTCCGCCAAGTCCCACAGATCACTGTCTTGAATCAGATCCGAAATTAAACGAACCTTTATTAAATATGCCATTTCTGAAAAGTTAACCTTAATGTCATCCAAACGTTTAATCATTGCATCCTGATCCCGTAAAGCCACCTGAAGTTGTTCCTTCCTTTTTAAGAGGGCATCCGTTCTTTTCTTAATCGCAAGAAACGTTACGATCTCAACATTTATTTGAACTAATGCTTGCTCCAAAGACCTTTTTTTATTTTTAGACTTCATTTCCTGTTCCCTAATATACTGAAAACACATCTTCTCCATTTTCTTTATATCGATCGATTTCAAATAATCATAAATAATGCTCATAATTTCATTCTCATATTCTTGAATAGAAATCGCATTTCTCCTATGGATTTTTGTTTTGCACACATACGTCGCCATTTTCCGATGAAAATAGTCACCGGATTGCACGCTCATCGGTTCTCCACAATATCCGCATACCGGCATCATGCGATAACTTAGTTGCTCCGTTTTAACTTGCTGATCTGCGCTTGCGATGACATTCAAATTTTGTTTAACTCGATTGTAAAGATCTTGTGTTGTGATCGGCTCCACATACTCCAACTGTTGGCACTGATTTTCATTAAGTACGATCGCACTATAAAAAGGAGTATTAAGGATTTTAAACAGACGTAGGTATGGGCGCTTTATCTTTGCTCGATATTGCAAAAAAACCGATTCCATTTCCACGGTTGTTGAGACATTCGCCATTTTTTCAAATAAGGATTGAATGTACGTCGCCCTTGGTTCATCACGTATATATCGCACCTGTCCATTTTCCTCTATTTTTATGTACCCAATTAACTTGGAAGGAAAGTGTCTTTGCGCGTCTAACGCACGTTGCCTGATTTTTTTTCCTTCACCCTGTGCATGTAACGCGTAAAAAGCCTCAATGAAATGGGATGAAGTAAATGCAGGTTCCTTATCTCCAGTAAAGATCACTCGCACGTTATATGATTGGATGATTTTTACAAAAGCGATATACTCGTACGTATTTCTCGAGATTCGTGATCGATCATACACCACAACCGTACCAATTTCCCTGTGTTGAATGGATTGGATTAACTTCTGCAATCCGGGACGCTCACGTAATTTTGTTTTTGTAGCAGAAACCCCTTCATCAATAAATCGATGAATCTGCGATGCGGGGAACTGGCTCAGTATCGAGCCAGCAGATCCCTCTTGCATCGCGATATTCTGTTGTGCTGTGCTAACACGAATGTACAACGCTATACCTAGGTTCCCCATTTCACGACACATCCCCACATCAGAAAATTCGGTACACGGTGAGCATAAGTACAGATGCCTCTATGCTTTCATGGGACGCACAATTCTACGCAATTGCTCATGTAAAATCGCCGATTCCATTAATTCTGCGAGATTCGACTGATGAAAAGGCCTTTCATAGTTTGATACAAATAGGACATGGATGCGATAACGATAGAACAACTTAATGATTCCCGAGTAGGTTTCGACATTTCCGGCTAAACGCATGCGATCATACACGACGACTGTGCCAATTTTTCCATCTTTAATCATCTCGAGCATCTGATTCAATTGCGGTTGAGCATCAAGGCCTCTACCCTGGCGCGCACTACCACGATCAGTGAACAATACAATTCGATCCATTGAATATGAACTGAGCGTTGATCGAGCAGCCTCTATTTGGATTCGTAGACTTTGCGAAGAACCAACGGTACGAGTGTAATGCGCTACTTTTAATACATTACTCACATTGATAACCTCCTAGATCGAGTTACTCCATTAAGTCCGGCTTTATCAATGCTCTTTTGCACTAATATGAGCATCAGCCTGATTGTTGTCTTGACGAGAACTCCACAAAAAATCGGCCACATCCTGCGTGGGAAGTTCCAAAGCCTGGATCAGGATGCGTTGGATGATCCTACGCATCCAGCGTTCTGTAACGTCATGGCGATGATCGACTTCCATAAATGTTAGCTTTGTTAATTTAGGAGTTTTTCTCAAAATAGCCCACCCCCACGGATGGGTTATTTTGCCCCCGCCAGCTTAGAACTATCCGCCAGGATCTCTCTCGCTTGATCATCGTTATCCGTGAACTCCATGGCGATCTGATACGACTCATGACGCGTCGTTGTCCCGTCACGATGACGATGGATTGTCAGTGTGATGCAGTCACTCGCTGGGAATTCTCTTGGCCACAGATACTCCGATGACTCTTTCATTCCGGATCCTCTCCCCACTTACGTTTCGCCTCCTTTAGGAAATCCAAGATCACTCTCTTAGACATTCCATCCGGGGTTGCCGTAATTTTACTGAGTTTTCCTTCCAAATCGTCCCAATACCCCGGAGGGAGTTTAAGGGTAGACTTGGCATGTACTTTGCCGTTTTTTGTCATAATGCAGCACCATCGCTTTGGTTGCTTGCTCCTAATACTTGATATACTTCTTCTCGAACAAAAAAGGTTACAAAACTTTATTTGCAACTAGACTCCTGAGTTTCGATCTTTTTGCGACAACTGAAGCTTTACCAACGGTGAAAATTTGTCGTGTTGATTCTGGATCTCTCTGCCCCACAGATACACATACTGTCTGACCTGATCCATGGTGGAATGCCGGAGCATGCGCTGCAACGAAAACACATCGCCGCCCCCTAAGATCCATTGCTTGGCGAACGTGTGTCGCAACGTGTGTGGACTGACACGCACATCCGTGATTTTTGCCTTTGTTCCATAAGCTTTGATCCGATCCTGAACTGTCTTTCGGTGCAATGCTCCGCCATCCAAATTAACAAAGAGATGGTCGGTCGCTACATGCGCTCCCCTTACGTCGAGATAAACTTGGAGTTGCTCACACATGGCGCGAGTCAAGGTGATGGTTTCACGCTTTTGGTTTTTGCCCAGCACGCCTTTAATCACGCGATTTTTGATGTCGATTTGCGCGACGGTTAGATCGAGCATCTCCCGTAAACGAAGGCCTGTATCAACCGCCAAACAGATGAACGTGTAATCGCGCTCGCCGGTAAACGTTGTCCGGTTCGGTTGTGCAAGGAGGCACGTCAATTGCTCCATCGTTAACGACGGGATCTCTGTCGAGACCGATCTCACTTTGGCGACGGATGCCACGGGGTCAAACGCGACCCATTTTTGTTGCACTACAAATTTGTAGAATCGCTTCAGGGTCTTTAATCGTAAATTGATGGTATTACCACTCAGACCTTTTGCGCGCATAAAGCCAATAAATCTGACCTCGATGTCAGCGGGCGCCAATTGATCCAGCACAAACTCGCCCAGGTAGTTCCGCGCAGCTTGCAGATTCTCCCTCTCGTGCTTGATGGTGTACATTGAACTACCATGCAGCGTGTGCCACTCCAGATAGGCCGCAATGGCATCCACAAGTGCTACCGATGCCTGACGCTTTGCGATCGCATTGTGTTGCGGATTCTGAACAACGAGTAATTGATTTTGCCGACGGGTCATACAGATTCCACTCCTTGCAAGGTAGATATCATCCGGACAGGAAAAACGAACAAGCAAAAGCAAGACACAAATCGCATGCAGTAAAACGGAGATTAAAAACAGAAAATACAAAAAAGGAAGGATCAGACCCTTCCATCGCAAGCATTCCAGGTTTTTGGCACGGACCGACTTACAGATCCACGCAATATCATCGATTCAATCCATACACGAAATCTAAACGAGCTTCGTTTTTTTTCATACGAATGTTTTTTGGGTGAAAGGAAAATTTCACACGGACAATCCCGTGTCGTTTGGGGTATACACATGTTCTGTCGGAGGCTTTTGTGGTCTATCTCATCCCGGGGATGGGACAAGTTATGGATCAAATCCAGTTTCACTTTTCGATGCATTTGAAGACGCAAGGATCCCGTATCCGTTGGGTTTGACGACAGATACTTCGCTGTCGTTTATCATGTAAGCCGAGGATATAACTCCTTCACCCGGACCGTTGCCATTCGTCAAAAGCTTGGAGTATAAAAAACGAATGGACTACCATTTCCCGTATGCTTTACGGCCCCAGTCTCGAGCAGTGAGTCGCTGAGGCATGGTGGGCCTTGATCAGCTAGGGATCTCACGCTTGTCATCGACAGGATTATCTAGGTGTCAGACAATCCTTGAAACACCTCCATTGTAACGCTACTCCTAGGCCTGTCAAGCCCTTCATAGAAATTTTTTTCGTTTTCTTCTAGGTCCATCACTGATCCCCTGTTCCACCCTTCGGTGCCATGACCCTCACGAAAATTTAAAGTTCAACCTTGAGCCCGTCCGCATCGACAGGCTCATCGTTTTTCCCATATCTACGCCATGCGCCTTATCTCGAAACACAAAGCGTGTGAGACGGTTTATCGAAAGCGATGCTCGACAAAGCTGAACTTTTGATGCTGATGCTGCACCTCATGGGAGAACATCTCCACATAGATTCGAACCGTCTCAAGTGAACTGTGGCCAAGAATGCGTTGCAGACTAAAAATGTCCCCCCCTGCCAACACATAAAATTTTGCCATCGTGTGCCGAAAGGTATGCGGCGATACGCGCACACCGCGAATCTGCGCCGCTTCACCGTACTGGCTGATCAGTTCCTGGATGTACCGCCGGCTCATCGTCTTTCGTTCGAGGGTCACAAAGAGCCGATCGGTTTGCGCGGCTCCGCGTGCCTCGATGTACGTTTGCAGAACCTTTTTCATTTTGCTCTGAAAGGGAACCGTCCGATCCTTCGAACCTTTTCCATGCACGAGAATCGTGCCCTCTTGAAGATTCACATCCGAAAGCGTAATGCCTTCACACTCGGAGAGTCGAATTCCGGTTTCAAGCAGCAAAAGCATCATCGTATAATCACGCAGTCCCGTAAATGTATGCCGATCCGGCTGACGCAAGAGATGGGTAATCTGCTCTTCTGAAAAGGTTTGAATCATCACCCGTTCGGGGCGCAACAAAGGCACATCCGCGCCAGGATCGCGCGCCACGTACCCTTGTTCGTACACAAAGTGAAGAAGGGCGCGCACCGTGCGCACACGACCGTTGATGGTGTTCGTTTTTAAATGCATGGTGTCACGCATGTAAAACACAAAATTGTTTTTCAAAAGCGGCATCGTCAATTCGCGCATGTCTTGCACAACGATTCCCTGCTTCTCCAGCACTTTTTCAAGCGCGTTTAGGTTTTCCCGATGCCAACGTTGGGTATGCATGGCCAAATTGCGAATGTCCTCCAGAAACAAGGTTTTGGCTTCTGCGAGTGACCAAACGGTTTTTTTCGGCGTTTCGTCCTGATCCAACGCGGTCCCAAAGGACACGATATTTTGACGACGTCTGGGCATGGTGCACACGTCCCCTTTTTCCAGATGTGTGCTGTCGGACACGTCAAGCACACATCATGAAGTGTGTGATCACACACATCTTGGTGACGGACCCCCTGGTTTTGAGCGTTTTTACGCGAAAAAGGGCTTCGGAGCGAAAAGGCTCCAAAACCCTTATGCAGTAAGGCTTTTCTACGATTTTTGGTGTCGAGAGCGGGACTTGAACCCGCACGGGTTACCCCACACGCCCCTCAAACGTGCGCGTCTGCCAATTCCGCCACCCCGACATGGATGGTGCATTCTTCTTCTGAGGTCAACGAAAATAATATAGCACAACCTGGACATCTACGCAAGAGATGTCGCGGAAATAGACTGCTGAAAAAGTAGCACCGCGATCTGCGTCAAACTCGTCCCCATCTATCGCCAATGTTACCCTTCCATTTAACACTGAATCCGCGCCGAGGGAGCTAGCTCACTCGTAGAGTTGATGGAACAGGCGATACGTATACAACACGCGCGCAACGAAGTGGCGCGTTTCAAGCACCGGAATGTCCTCGATGGATACTTCGTCGCCCGACCACACGTTTGACTGCAGCCAGCCGCTCACGCGGTTTGGTCCCGCATTGTACGCGGCGATGGCTTCCGGCAAACGTCCGTGAAACATCTTGAGGAGATAGCTGATATACCAGGTGCCAAACCGGATATTGATCGAAGGCTGAGCAAGTTGAATCGCGGTCGGCTGGGGCATCCCGATCTGTACCGCAATCCACGAAGCGGTTCCCGGCAGCAGTTGCATGAGGCCGACTGCACCGGCGTGCGAAATGTCATCCTCTCGAAAATGGCTCTCAACGCGCGTGATCGCCGCGACAAGCATCGGGTCGACATTCGCCGCGGTAGCCTCGTGCTCGATGATCGGCTGATAGTAGATTGGATAGACAAACTGGAGAAAGTCCGGTCGAAACACCAGATCCATCAGACCCGCAAGCAAGACCACCGAAAGCACGACGCGCCAGCGCGCCCATCGTGTACGTTTCAATGTACTTCCTCCCCGCGGAGATTGACCCGATCGATTCGAGCGTGCGCGAATGCGTCCCACACGTAGCCCGCGATGATCACGCGAAGCCATCCCACCCTCCTCTTTGCGTGAGGGTGTACCTGAAGATCTCATGAAATCACCACCTGAGGACGTGTGCTCCGCGAGTTTATATCGGATTGCACCTCGCCCATCTCGTCTTCGCGCGCAAGTTTCCCAAGAATTTCACACAAGCGATCCACACGCGCTTCCAATTCAGAGAGCGACCCGTCATTCTCGATAACGATCGTTGCCAGACGGCGCTTCGCCTCCGTACTCATCTGCGCGTCAATGCGCGCGTTCGCTTCTGACACCGTGAGCGGATTGCGCTGCATCAGCCGCTGCAATTGAATCGGTCGGCTCGCATAGACAAGCACCGTCACATCGACTACTTTATGCGTTTCTCCCTCAAACAATAACGGCACATCAAGAATAATCGGGCGCGCCCGCACGCCCGCCTCCAATTCTCTCGCGCGCGACACCATAAGCGACCGAATCGCCGGGTGCGTGATCGCATTCACGCGTTCCCTCGCAGCCACATCGTGAAACACGAAACGTCCGAGCGCAGCGCGATCGAGCGTTCCGTCATCTGTCAAAATTCCGTCGCCAAACGCCTCCACAAGCGCCTTGAGTGTCTCTGTTCCCGGCATGACGACCTCCCGCGCAATGCGGTCCGCGTCAAGAACCGGAATTCCGCGCGCGATAAGGAGCGTAGAAACGGTGCTTTTTCCTGTTGCAATTCCGCCAGTAAGCCCAACCAACAAAATTGTTCACTCCGAACCCGTTCGAGATGTGATACGCGCACCGCGAGGCGGCGTTTGACAGGCGACACAAACGTGCGTGCCGCGCCCGGCCACTCGCCCTTTTCGTATGAGACTGCCGCAGTAATCACACGGCAACCCGTCACGTCCATAGACGCGTAGCGCGAATTGGAACTGCCCCTGTTCACCAAACCCGTCCACATACGATTTGACTGAGCTTCCACCCTGTTCAATCGAAGCGGCTAAAATCAACTTTGTGGCGCGAACGATTTCGCGCGTCTGATTTCGCGTGAGCCGATTGGCCGCGCGCTCCGGATGAACCTTTGCCGCAAAGAGGATCTCATCCGCATAGATATTACCGATCCCGGCCACCACCGATTGATCCAGAAGCGCACCCTTGATCGCCCCCGAGCGCGACCGCAACTTTCCTTCAAGCTCCGTCTCATCAAACGCGTCAGCGAGCGGCTCCACCCCAAGCGCTGCGAGGCCGCGATGCACATCGAGTTCTACCGTCGGCAAAAGATCCATCGTTCCAAACTGGCGAACATCCCGATAGCGCAGTTCTTCACCGCGATCTAGCCTGAAGCGCACATGTGTGTGCGGTGCGACCTCCCCATCTGCCGCGAAGACCCCATAGCGTCCCTCCATGCGTAAATGAGAAACCAGCGTCCACCCGTCGAGATCGATCAACAGATACTTCCCGCGCCGACGCACTCTCTCAATGCGCTTCCCACGCAAGAGCGTCGTAAACGTATCCACGTCCGGCTGGCGTACGATTCGCGCGAGATGAACATGTACATCGAGGATGACGCGTCCCGCCAGAAGCGAGTCAAGCCCTCTGCGCACCGTTTCCACCTCAGGCAATTCAGGCACATCCGTTCACCCTTCCCACCTCAAAGACAGCCTCACTTCGCATCGTACCACGTATCGCCCACGTGCAAATCAACGCGCAGCGGCACACTGAGTTCAATCGCCTGCTCCATCGCCTCCGCCATGTGACGCGAAACCGCCTCCACCTCACGCGCAGGGCACTCGACGATCAACTCGTCGTGCACCTGCAGCAACATCCGTGCCTCAAGTCTATCTGCGCGCAGCCGTTCCGCCAAGCGAATCATCGCCACTTTGATCATGTCTGCCGCCGTTCCCTGAATCGGCGTGTTCATCGCCGTCCGCTCCGCAAAGCTCCGCTCATTAAAGTTGCGACTGTGGATGCCCGGCAGATCGCGCCGCCGTCCAAGCACCGTCTCTGTATAGCCGTGCTCTTTGGCAAACGCGACAGCCTGATCCATGTAGCTGCGCACACCCGGAAACTTCGCGAAATACTGCTCGATGAACGCGCCCGCCTGTGCGCGAGAGACGTTCAGATTCTGCGAGAGTCCGAAATCGCTGATGCCATAGATGATCCCAAAGTTGACCGCTTTCGCCTGCCGCCGCATCAGCGACGTCACTTCAGACTCCGGCACACCAAACACTTGACTCGCGGTGCGCGTGTGAACGTCCACCCCCGTCATAAACGCGTCGACGAGCGCCTCATCACGCGACAGGTGAGCCATGATGCGAAGTTCCACCTGAGAGTAGTCAGCCGCCACCATCTTCCATCCGTCCAGCGACGGGACAAACGCGTGTCGAAGCCGCCTTCCCTCCTCCATGCGGATCGGAATGTTCTGCAGATTCGGCTCCTCGCTTGAGAGTCGGCCGGTCGCCGTTTTTGCCTGGTGAAACGACGTGTGGATTCGCGATGACGGCATGCGAATCTCGCGAAGCAACCCCTCAATATAGGTGGATTGAAGCTTCGTCAGAATGCGATAGCGCAGAATCTCCGTGACCATCTCACTCTGCGGCGCGAGTTTCTCAAGCACGTCGGCACTCGTCGAATAACCAGTCTTCGTCTTTTTGACGGGAGGCAATCCCATCTTTTCAAACAAAATTTCCCCGAGCTGCTTCGTGGAGTTGATGTTAAAGGTCGTCCCCGCGAGTTCGTAGATTCGCTTCGTCAGACGCTCAATCTCAACCGCCAGTTCCGCGCCAATCGCCTCAAGGCGTGACGCATCAATTTTTACACCATAAATTTCCATATCAGCGAGCACATAAGACAGTGGAACCTCGACGTCCTCATAGAGTGACCAGAGGTTCTTCGACTTCAGTTGGTCTATCATCGCCGCGCGCGCGCGCGCAAGCATCCGCGCCCACTGCGCAAGCCCGATCTGATACGGTTCCCCGTTCATCTCGCGCGCTGCGTAGAGCGACTCTGGAATCGGCAGTTCAGGGACCGCATAGATGATCGCATCTGCGAGTTCCGGCACGCCCTCTGAAGCGCGCAACAAATACGTGCCGAGCAGCGCATCAAGCGCCTGCGCAAACGGTCGCTCTACCACCGCCCTCACACCGTGCGCATAGAGTCCAACCCGCCACGCTTTTGCGTCAAACACGACCTTCTCGCGCGTTTCGTCACAGAGCAGATCAACCAGTGGCGCGAGTTGCCGTGAGAGCGCCATGACACGCTCATTCGCGGCAAGATCGCTCTCATCTGCAGCTTGATCGCCCTTCCCCGCGCCAATCCCTCCATCAGCCAGCACCTCGTCTGCAACGATTCTCACATACACCGCGTGGTCACTCGTTGCGAACGCCACGCCTGCGAGCCGGTCTGTGTGATAGTGCCGCAATCCATCTGCCAGAATCGCGATTGGCCCCTCAAGCGACGCAATGACCTCCGGAAGTTCGGCGAGCGACGCGATCCGCACATCGGCTTCGCCATACTCGCGACCTTCCACTCGATCCGCATTGGCAGCCGCGCTTCCATCCGCGTCGCCGTCGCTTCCATTCATCTTATTGGTAGGCAGCGAAGTGTCATCCTCTACGATTGAGGAGCGCTGCTCACTCTTTTTCGGCGTATCTTGAAAGATGCCTTGCCAGTCTCTGACACGCGCCAAAAGTGATTTGAATTCAAGCGCGCGAAACGCCGCCGTGACATCCTCTTGCGCAAATCCCGTAAACGACAGATCGTCAAGCGACAGAGAGAGCGGCGCATGTTGCTCAATGGTCGCCAAACGTTTCGAGAGCAATGCAAGCTCGCGGTGTTCACGCAGGCGCTCCTGAAGTTTTGCACCGCTGATCTCATCAATATGGTCGAGCACAGCTTCCACACTGCCGTACTGTGTCAAGAGCTTAATCGCCGTTTTCTCGCCGACGCCCGGTACGCCCGGAATATTGTCCGACGCATCTCCCATCAACCCTTTCAAGTCGATCACTTGAAGCGGGTCGAGCGAGAAACGCTCGCGCACGCCCTCAGGGTCATAGCGCGTCAAGTCGGTTGTTCCCTTTTTCGTGAGGCACGTCGTCACCCGGTTCGAAACGAGTTGCAACAAGTCCTTGTCGCCAGTCACGATCATCACATCAAAGTTGGCTTCTTCGCCGACGCGCGCAAGCGTCCCGATCAAATCGTCCGCCTCATAATCCTCCGCCTCAAGATAGCGCATGTGAAACTGGTCGAGCAGCATTCTCGCCATTTCAAACTGGCCGCTAAGCTCCGGCGGCGTCTTCGCGCGTTTCCCTTTATACGCTTCATAAACCTGGTGGCGAAATGTCGCTTTCCCTTTGTCGAACGCCACCGCGATATGCGTCGGTTGTTCCTGATTCAACACGTTTAGAATCATCTGAGCGAATCCATATACGGCGTTTGTATAGGCACCCTGCGAGTTTGATAACAGGGGAACGGCAAAAAACGCGCGATAGAGCACGCTGTTCCCGTCAATCAGGAGTAGTTTGGGGCGCTTCGTCCCATCGGTCATGCACGGTCAATCCTCTCTATGCGACGATCCTCCGACCTCGCAGCCGAACCTTCCATTGACCATGATTGTACCATGTACATTGCTCGATTGCCTCACATCGACGCGGTCCGCAGCCGAAAAGTAGAAGAAGGCGCCCCCTGCGGGACGCCTCCATTTCAGCGCAAATCGACTTCAACACTTATTGATTTCATTTACAAATTCTTGATCAGCGCATCCGCAAACTCGGACGTCTTTACTTCCGTTGCGCCTTCCATCAAACGCGCGAAGTCATACGTGACGACCTTCTGATTAATCGTTGCCTGCAGTGACGCGACAATCGCGTCAGCCGCCTCCTGCCAGCCCAAATGTTCAAGCATCATCACGCCAGAAAGAATGACCGAACCAGGATTCACCTTGTCGAGATCTGCATACTTCGGTGCCGTGCCGTGCGTCGCCTCAAACACGGCGTGCCCTGTGACATAGTTAATGTTTGCGCCAGGTGCGATCCCGATTCCGCCGACTTGCGCCGCGAGCGCATCCGAGATGTAGTCACCGTTTAGGTTCATCGTCGCAACCACGTCAAACTCCGCAGGCCTCGTCAAAATCTGCTGCAAGAAGATATCCGCAATCGTATCCTTCACGATGATCTTTCCAGACGTCTCTGCATCCTTTTGCGCTTGATCAGCCGCCGCAGATCCTTTGTCCGCTTTGATGCGGTCGTACTGCGCCCACGTAAAGACGCGATCGCCAAACTCGCGCTCCGCCAATTCATAAGCCCAGTTTTTAAAGCCGCCCTCCGTGAATTTCATAATGTTCCCTTTGTGGACAATCGTGACCGACTTCCGTTGATGCGCAATCGCGTACTCGATCGCCGAGCGAATCAGCCGATCCGTCCCCTCTTTCGAAATCGGCTTGATGCCGATCCCTGACGTCTCTGGAAAGCGGATCTTCTTAACGCCCATCTCCTCTTGCAAGAAACGGATCACTTTTTGAACTTCTGGCGTTCCTGCTGCCCACTCAATACCCGCGTAGATATCCTCCGAATTTTCCCGGAAAATTACCATATCGACAAGATCGGGCCGTTTCACAGGAGAAGGCACTCCCGCAAAATGGCGCACAGGACGCAGACATACATAAAGGTCCAACTCCTGTCGAAGCGCGACGTTCAAACTGCGAAATCCGCCGCCAATCGGTGTGGTGAGTGGACCTTTAATGCTGACCAAGTATTCGCGAAGCGCAACAAGCGTGTCGTCAGGCAACCATTCCCCAAACTGTGTGAACGCTTTTTCTCCGGCATACACTTCGAACCATTCAATTTTGCGTTTTCCACCGTACAATTTTTCGACTGCCGCGTCGAGGACACGTACGGATGCCCGCCAAATGTCGCGACCCGTTCCGTCACCCTCGATAAACGGAATGACTGGATGGTCGGGTACATGTAACCCGGATGATTGCATGGAAATCTTTTCGCCGTGCTTCGGCATTTCAAGTTGCTTAAAGAGAGACAATGGACTAGCCCCTTTCGAAAAAGCACCCATGAATACGTTACATTCCCCATCATAGCACAGGATCTTTCCAGGCAACAAACAGTTTGCAAGTAGCACGAACATCCGGGAACAGCGTGTGACAATTTCCCGGGAAATTCGACATCTACGGCCGACAATTTACGGCGCATACATCATACAATCGCACGCACAGTAAGGGCTTTTGGCAAAAATAAGAGCGTTGGCCAAACGCCGTTGGCCAAACGCTCTCGCGATTGTCGAAAAAGAGACGCATTGCACGGCTTGCAATACAGCCGCGGTTTTTTTGTAAGACAGTTACTCTCTCAGCGTCCAGCATCACATCTCAAGATCAACCCCTGAGGGTGCGCGCACCGAAGTTTTAGATTGCAACGTGTTTCTCATGAACTGAATGATGCCAAAAACGGCGAGTGTCGCCCCCAAAAACCAAATGGTGTGAACTCTGGTTCCGAAAAAGAGATAGGCGAGCGCAGTCGCAATGAGCGGTTCTCCCACAATCGTCATTGCGATGGTGGGTGCTTTAAAGAAACGCAGGAGAAAGTTGAACATCGTGTGCCCGAAGATCGTCGGAATGATGGCGAGAAGTAAAAATGCACGGACGTCAGAACCCGCATAACCTGTGAGTTGATCGCCTCGTCCAACGCTGTAGATGAAGAGAAGCGCGGAACAGATGCAATACACAAGAAAACTGTAGTGGAGAAATGAAAGTTTCTGGCGCAGGCGCTGCCCGGCAAGCATGTAACCGACCACCGACAGCGTACCAAGGACGGAAAGCAGATCGCCATACGCCGCTCGTCCACCCAGGTGAAGATCTTGCCAGCCAATGAGCGCGGTTCCTAGAACTGCAATGCTCGCGTATAGCCACGCAGCCCCGCGCGTTTTCTCTCGAAAGAATACGAAACTTCCGATCATCGCAAAAATGGGCTGAAGGGACAAGAAGAGGGTCGAACTCGCGACAGACGTGTAGAAGAGCGAACCGATCCAGAAAACAAAGTGAATCGCCAGACATGCCCCACTGATCGCGAGCAAGCCCCAATCGCGACGTGTCAACAAGCTGATCTGCGCGCGCAGTCCCCGCGCAGCAAAAGGCGCGAGCAGAACTGCCGTGATGCTCATGCGATAGAATGCTGTCACTTCAGCTGGGGCGTTTGTAAGTTTAATCAGAATGGCCGCGAATGACACAGAGAAAATGGCGAGAAACAGCAGCGCATACGCAAATCGCGGCGTGGTGTGGCTCATGTGTTACGTCACGCTTCCTGTCTGCGGATAAAAATGTCGTGCAGATCAGGGCGATGGCGCGGAATTCGCAGCGGTTTCATCTCACGCGAGACGAACGCGTGCTCCGTTTTGCCCTTTGCCATGCACTGTCCATCGACCGCGTAGACAACATACCCAAACGACACGCGAACCCCTTCATACGACGCGAGTTGCGTCTCAATCGTCAGTTCATCGTCAAAGTGTGTAGCCTTCAAGTACTCCGCTTCGACGCGCAGCACCGGGAGGAGGACGCCTTCTTCTTCAAGCTGGCGATACGACAGACCCGCCGCGCGAATCCAATCGGTGCGCCCCGCCTCAAACCACGCGATATAATTGCCGTGCCACGCCACACCCATCTGATCCGTCTCTGCATAGCGAACGCGAACCGTTGTGACACTCTTTTTGCTCATCGTCCAATCTCCACTCTTGTCACAAGGTCAAATCCATTCGTCAATCATCTTAAAGCACGTGCGTTTTTCCACGGTAGAGGAGTCCGCGAATGGCGTCGACCGTCACTGTCTCCCCATCTTTCACGAGACGCGTCGCGCCAGCGAGGCCGACAATGACAGGAATTCCAAGCGAGAGGCCTACGACTGCGGCATGCGACGTTACGCCGCCATCTTCGGTCACAAGCGCGCCCGCCTTCTGAAGCGCTGGCATGAAGTCGCGATCGGTCGCCACAGTCACCAGAATATCACCGTCCTCCACACGCGCCAAGGCGTCACTCACATTCGTTGCAACCACCGCGCGGCCGACAAGACTCCTCGTCCCAACGCCAACACCTTTGCCGATCGAATCCCCAATTGTGTGAATCTTCAACATATTGGTCGTCCCCGTCTCACCGACCGGTACGCCTGCCGTGATGACGACGAGATCGCCACTCTGAACATAGCCAGACGCAAGCGCTCCGTCGACTGCGACAGAAAGCATTTCATCGGTCGTATGCGTCTTTTTCACCAACACAGGATAGACGCCATAGCAAAGCGCCAAGCGACGCGCTACCGCCGCATACGGTGTCACCGCGACGATCGCGCAGCACGGACGATGTTTCGCGATCATCCGCGCAGTGAATCCTGACTCCGTCGAGGTTATCACCGCTTTGGCTTGCAACTCATCGGCAATTCGCTGCACCGCGGAGCTGATCGCATCCGTCTGCGTATTTTCAACGATGTCGCGATGGCGCCCCATCACGACGCGCTCAAGGATCGCCCGCTCAGCCCGCTCTGCGATTTCTGCCATCGTGCGCACCGACTCAATCGGATAGCGACCTGCCGCCGTCTCGCCGCTGAGCATAATCGCGTCAGACCCGTCAAAAATCGCGTTTGCGATATCAGTCGCCTCTGCGCGCGTCGGTCGCGGATTGCGCTGCATGGAGTCAAGCATCTGCGTCGCCGTAATGACGACCTTTCCCGCGCGATTGCAGAGTTCGATCAGTTGCTTTTGTACAATCGGAACCTCTTCTGTAGGAATCTCCACGCCGAGATCGCCGCGCGCCACCATGAGACCGTCGGACACCGCAAGGATCTCACTGATGCAATCGATGCCTTCCTGCGCCTCGATCTTCGAGATGATGTCCATCTTGACGTGATGATTTTCAAGCAATTCGCGAATTTCCAAGACATCCGATGCTTTGCGCACAAAGGATGCCGCGATGATATCGACGCCTTGCTCAATGCCAAACTTGATATCTTCGATGTCTTTTTCCGTCACGCCAGGCAAGCGCAGGCGCACACCTGGCGCATTGATGCCCTTGCGATTTTTTAACGTACCACCATTGGTAATGGTGCAGTGAATGTCATGTCCGACAACCTGCAAGACGCGAAGCCCGATCAGTCCGTCATCGATGCGAATTACCGAGCCTACCGTCACATCTTCTGGCAGACCTTCATAGCTAATCGAGACACGCTGCTTCGTCCCAAGTACAGCATCCGTGGTCAAGATGATGGTTTCTCCGTCAATGAGTTCGACTTCGTCTCCCTCAATGAGACCCGTACGAATTTTCGGACCTTTAATATCAAGCATGATCCCGATCGCTTTACCTTCAAGACGCGCTGCATCGCGCACCGTTTCAATGACGCGGCGATGATCGTCATGCGTTCCGTGCGAAAAATTTAAACGCGCAACGTCCATCCCCGCTCGAATCATTTCGCGAAGCGTCTCCAATTGATTGGATGCAGGCCCCATCGTACAAACAATTTTGCTTTTTCTCATCCGTTCACTTCCTCCTCAGATTAAATGGATAGAATGCCCGCGAGTTCATAGAGCGACATGTCAAACGACCGCGGCGTTCGCAGCGCCTCTTCAATATCGATCGGTACAAGTTGTTGGCCACGCACGCCGATCATGACGCTTGTCGTCCCCTGCAAAAGCAAATCAATTGCAAATGCGCCCATGCGCGATGCCAGTGCGCGATCAAACGCCGTTGGCGAGCCGCCGCGTTGGAGATGACCAAGGACGGTCACTCGTACCTCCCACCCTGTCGCTTCAGAGATCTGTTCGCCAATTTTCATGCCGTGTCCGACACCTTCTGCGACAAGGATGATGCTGTGCCGCTTGCCACGCTCAATGCCGTGCTGCAAACGCTGCAACACTTCTGGCAATTGAAAAGGCGCCTCTGGAATCAGTATCGACTCCGCGCCTCCGGCAAGCCCTGCAATCATTGCGATATCTCCCGCGTTTCGCCCCATCACTTCGACGACATACGTGCGTTCATGCGAAGTCGCCGTATCGCGAATTTTGTCTATCGCTTCAATGACCGTATTGACAGCCGTATCAAAGCCAATGGTATAGTCCGTGCATGGTATATCATTGTCGATTGTGCCAGGAATACCCACCGTGTTAATGCCAAGCGCTGAGAGGGCGCGCGCGCCGCGAAAGGATCCGTCGCCGCCAATGACGACGAGCGCGTCAATCCCCCACTCGCGCAGACGCGCAGCCCCTTGCGCCTGGCCTGTCGGCGTCTTGAACTCCTCACAGCGAGCCGTATAGAGTTTTGTGCCGCCGCGCTGAATAATATCCGCGACAGAACCGAGATCCATCACTTCCATTTCACCGCGCATCAGCCCCGCATAGCCGTGCTTGATACCGATCACCTCAAGCCCGTGGTACAGCCCTTTGCGCACAACCGCGCGAATCGCCGCATTCATCCCTGGCGAGTCGCCACCGCTCGTTAGAACGGCAATCTTTTCAATCTTATTTTGTCCAGCACTTCCCACGTAGCAAACCCCCATGCTCATTCCATGATCACTCAGAGTTTTCATATACCGGGATACACGAGTGCCTGATTGGTCAACCACCCACTAAGACGCATTTCGTCCACGCGGGACTAAATGCGTCCCACATAGTGTGAAGAAACTGGACGTCCGCCCAATCCTTATGAAAAGGATTCTACGCGAACGTCACGATTCCTGCATCGCAACAGAATGTTTAGGCAGTTCTTCCGTCATTTCGCGATAATTCCCGATCTTTCGATACTTGTCATAACGTCTTTCAAGGAGTGCATCCATCCCCAACGCATCCAATCGATCAAGCGCTTGTGCAAACGCATCGCTAAGCGCGCTCACCGCTTCCGCGCGGTCGCGTTGCACACCACCAAACGGTTCGGGCACGATCTGATCCACAATGCCAAACGCTTTTAGATCCTGCGCCGTAATGCACATCGTGTCCGCCGCGCGCTGTCCTTGCGTCGCATCCTTCCAGAGCAGCGCCGCCGCGCTCTCAGGCGAGATCACTGAGTAATACGCGTGCTCAAACATCAAAATTTCATCCGCGACACCGAGGCCGAGTGCTCCGCCACTTCCACCTTCACCCGTCACAACACAGACGACAGGAACGCGCAGACCCGCCATTTCAATCAGGTTGCGCGCAATCGCCTCGCCCTGTCCTCGCTCTTCCGCCCCGGCGCCCGGATAAGCGCCCGCCGTATCGATAAATGTAAAGACAGGTCGCTGGAACTTTTCCGCCTGTTTCATCAAGCGAAGCGCCTTGCGATAACCTTCCGGGTGAGCCATTCCAAAATTGCGGTGTATATTGTCTTTCGTGTCTTTGCCCTTTTGCGTTCCGATCAGTGTGACGGGACGTCCGCGAAACAACCCCACGCCGCCGACCATCGCTGGATCATCGCGAAAGTTTCGGTCGCCATGCAGTTCAATAAAGTCGCCACACATCGCGCGAATGTAATCGAGCGCAGTGGGGCGTTCCGGATGGCGCGCAATCTGCACTTTCTGCCACGGCTTTAGATCGCGGTAAATTGATTCCGCGAGCGTCTTCGCCTTTGCTTCTAGCGTCGCCACCTCTTCGCTCATATCGATCCCTTTTTCTTCCGTAAAGCGTTTCAGTTCATCGATCTTCACGCGAAGCTCAACAAGCGGCTTCTCAAAAGGCAGTTCTGTGGCCATTCGGTTCACCCCGTTTCGAATGCATCGCGAGGACGGTCGCCAGATAAGGTTTCATATCCTTGCGGTGCACAACTTCATCCAACATGCCATGTTCGAGTAAGAATTCTGCAGTCTGAAACTCTTCCGGGAGCTGTTGGCGAATGGTCGATTCAATAATCCGCCTGCCCGCAAACCCAATCATCGCGCCCGGCTCCGCGAGGTTCAAATCGCCCTGCATCGCAAAGCTCGCTGTCACGCCCCCCGTCGTCGGGTTTGTGCACACCGCAATGTACAGTCGCCCCGCATCCGCGTGACGCCGCAACGCGGCCGAAACCTTCGCCATCTGCATGAGCGAAAAAATCCCCTCCTGCATCCGCGCTCCACCCGAAACAGTGAAGATAACGACAGGCACCCCGTCATCCGTCGCTCGTTCGACCGTTCGGGCGAGTCGCTCCCCGACAACCGAGCCCATGCTTCCCATAATAAATCGGAAATCCATGACAGCGATGTAGAGCGGAAAACCAGCGATGGTCCCATAGCCTGACACAATCGCCTCATCAAGGCCTGACATTTCACGCGCCTTTTGGACTTTCTCAGGATAATCCGGAAAAGAGAGGGGATCTCCAGTGAGCAGATGCGCGTCAAACTCAACGAAGCTCCCTTCGTCAAGCGTCGCGTCAATGCGTTCAGGAGCCGTCATTGAAAAGTGATACCCACAGTGCGGACACGTCTTTACGTTTTTCTCCAATTCCCGCGAAAGAAGAATTTCACCACACCGTTTGCACTTATTCATGAGTCCCTCAGGAACTCGATCCTTAGCGCCCTGGTTTGGTGAAATGGTTGCAAACTTTCTTTTCTTAGGAAACAAATCCTTTAACAACAGGTCACCTCATCATCAACGCTTCATTCGGCTCAGACACATCATGGATTCATTACGACTCTATCCGAGCAAGGAAGAGTGCAAAATCTCCCGAAGCGTATCTCGCACGTCTTCCAGTTCCGTCTCCGGGACGAGGATCTCATACTGCTGGTGCATACCGTTTGCCGCTCGCAACTTCACTAGAAAACCATCCGTCGTCAAGCGGCTCTGAATCTGCTCCGCAAGGCGCAACGTATGGGCGATATAGATCACCGTCCACATTGCGCATCACCTCGCTACCCTATCTCATCGTCCATCTTAACACGGCAAAAAGAAGACGTGCAAGAAAGAAAGCCTAGCGAATGCTCGACAAAAGTCGCGTGCGCAAAGCGATCTCTGACGGTTCGACGCGAATTCGCGCAACACCTGTCGCAAGCGCCGCCTCGGCCACCGCCTGTGCCACTGCAGGCGCCACACGCGGATCAAACGGACGCGGGATCACATAATCGGCTGACAACTCATCAGCCGTCACCAGATTCGCAATCGCGTGCGCCGCCGCCACCTTCATAGCCTCGTTGATTTCCTTCGCACGCGTATCAAGCGCGCCGCGAAACATTCCCGGAAACGCCAATACATTGTTGACCTGATTCGGATAATCCGAGCGCCCCGTCCCAATCACCAACGCCCCAGCAGCGAGCGCATCCGCCGGTGTGATCTCCGGGTCAGGATTCGCCATCGCAAAGAGGATCGGATCGCGATTCATAGAGTGCACCATCTCTTTCGTGACTGCATTCGCCGCCGAGACACCAATAAAAAGATCGGCGCCTTCAAGGACGCGTGCCAAATCTCCCACGATCCGATCAGGATTGGTCACCGCTGCAATCTTATGCTTCAACGTGTTTAGATCACCGCGCCCCTCATAGATCGCGCCCTTCGTGTCGCACATGACGACATGCTTGGCGCCAGCCGACAACAGGAGATTGACCGTCGCGATCCCCGCAGCGCCAGCCCCGCTTACGACAATACGGACGTCCTCAAGCCGCTTTCCTGCCACAATCAAGGCGTTTAACACCGCCGCCATTGTGACAATCGCCGTTCCATGCTGATCATCGTGAAAAACCGGAATGTCAAGTTCCGCTTTTAAGCGTTCCTCGATCTCAAAACAGGCGGGCGCCGCAATATCTTCCAAATTGATCCCGCCAAAGGTTGGGGCAACCGCTTTCACAAATGCAACCACCTCATCGACCGTCTGTGCATCGATGCAAAGCGGCCAAGCGTCAACCCCTGCAAACGATTTGAACAATACCGCTTTCCCTTCCATGACGGGCATGGCCGCGGCTGGGCCGATGTCTCCTAAGCCAAGCACTGCGGTGCCATTGCTGACAACTGCGACAAGATTCGATTTCGAGGTGTACTCGTACACGCGTTCGGGTTCACGGTGGATCTCTTTGCAAGGCTCCGCCACACCAGGTGAATAAGCGAGACTCAAGTCTTCTTTCGTGACGACCTTTACTTTCGGGGAGAGCGCAATCTTCCCCACCGCATCCTTGTGTAACTTCAGTGCGTCATCCCGCAACGCCATACATCAATCCGCCCTCTCACAACGTCCACTCTCGCAAACGCTTACGCATAAATTGTGAAGTTATTATAGCACGCTTCTGAAAGATGTCATTTTTTTATCTATTCATCTGTTACGCGGATTGCGTTCTTCGACAAAAGCGTAAGCAATTCGCGCGCCAAGGCCTTTGAGAGATCGACGCGAACAGACTCCAGCAGCCGATTTTGACCGGATGAATAGCTGAGGATTACGGGGACATCCCCTGGATAACGCACCAGAATCTCGCGCAGTGCGCGCAAGCTTTCAACGGAGTGATCAAGCTCCTGATCGATGCGCAACCAAAGGCGTTTTGCTGAAGTCGCGCGCGCATCCACCACCTGCGTCAGCGCAACAGGAGGTGAACTCACCGACACCCCTACGCCTTCCGGGGGGGTGTACGAGAAGCGCATTGCGACAAGTCCTGAGGAGCGCGCATCGGTGCGCATCTGCAAAAAGCAGAGTCGACCGCTGGTCGGTTCCTCCCGGAGCGTCCGAAAGAGAGACGGAAACAAGACGACCTCCGCGCGATCCGATTCATCTTCCACTTGCAAAAAAGCCATCGGTTCTCCGCGTCGGGTCTTTGTCTGACGCACGTGTAGGAGACGCGCCACGACATCCGTCGGTTCCTTTTTTGCGCGCTCCTTTGCCCGCGCGAGATCTGGGAGTCGTGCAGTTTCGCGCAGCATGATCAGTTCTGAAAACGGATCGCGGCTAACGACAAATCCGATCAATTCCCGCTCCCACGCGTCACACTGCTCCGGAAGTTCAAGCGTGACCGGATCGTTCGCCACGACCTTTCCAACAGCAGCCTCAGCGGGGTTATCGCGTAGCGCCTCGCGCACGTCATCATCAAAAAGGGACAGCGCTGACTCCGAAGCGTTTTTTGTCAACCGTGTTTTCCCCCGCGAACTTGGCAACTCCCGCTCATCAAACCATTGTTTCACCGCGTAAAGCATCGCATTTCGCCCTCCGAGCGAATCGAGCGCACCCGCCTGCACCAGACTTTCGGTCACTCGCCGTGTCAGCACCCGGCTATCCGATCGCAAAAGCAAATCGCGCACCGATAAAAACGCCCCCGCTTCACGCAATTCAAGCAGGTGGCGTACAGCCGCATTCCCCACGTATTTGATCGCCTCAAGACTCAAGCGAATCGCGACCGCGCCAGACAATGTGCGCTCCGGTCGGCATTCCTCTCCACTCAAGTTGATGTCAGGCGGCAGAACCGCGATCCCCGCGCGCCGACAGGCACTCGCGTAGTGCGCCAACTTGTCAGGGCGGGCCATCTGCTCGTTCATCAGCGCCGACATGAATTCCGGGCGATAATTCGCCTTGAGCGCCGCGGTGCGCACCGCGAGCAGCGCATAGGCTGCCGCGTGCGAACGATTAAACCCATAGTCCGCAAAGCGCACGATCAGGTCATACACCCGCTCTGCGTGAAGCGCAATAACACCTCTGGACGCACATCCTTCTAAAAATCTTCCGCGCCACTCATCCAGAACGTCACGTTTCTTTTTTGATACCGCGCGGCGCAAAACGTCTGCCTCGCCCAGAGAGAATCCGGCAAGGCGCGACGCAATCTGCATGATCTGCTCTTGATAAACGAGAATGCCAAACGTCGAACGCAAGATCGGCTCAAGTTCCGGCACCTCGTAGCGCGGCGCGACGGTCCCGCTTCGCGCGCGTAAAAACGCAGGAATCTGCTCCATGGGTCCGGGCCGGTACAAGGAGATGACAGCGATCAAATCCTCTAGGTTGCGCGGTTTCATCTCGCGCAACACATGTTTAACGCCAGGTGATTCGAGTTGGAAACAACCGTCTGTATCCCCTTGTGAGAGCAATTCAATCGTCGCCTCGTTAAGTGTCAACGCCTCGACGTGCACGCTCTCCCCTCGCACATCGCGAATGTAGCGAATGGTGCGATCACACAGTGTAAGCGTTTTGAGTCCTAGAAAATCCATCTTTAAGAGTCCCAACGCCTCAACATCTTCCATGGCATACTGTGTGACCCGCACTTCATCCGCCCCAGCCATCAGTGGAACCAAATCGGTAAGCGGGCGCGGTGAAATGACGACACCTGCCGCATGGATCGATGTGTGGCGGGGAAGGCCCTCAATTCCGAGGGCAAACTGTACAACGCGCTGCATGGTCGGATCGCGCGCGACGCGCTGCGCGAGCGCTGCGTCTTCACGCAGTGCGCCCGCAAGCGTTGTCCCCGGTATCGACGGAAGCGCGTCGAGCAGCGGTTGCAGGGACCCAGCGGCTACGCCGAGCACGCGCGCAACGTCACGCACGGCGGCGCGCGAAGCAAACGTTCCAAGCGTCCCGATATGTGCGACGTGATCGAGCCCGTATGTCATCGCGACATACGAAACCACTTCGTGGCGGCGCTCCGTCTCAAAGTCGATGTCGATATCTGGCCAAGAAACGCGCTCCGGATTCAAAAAACGCTCGAACAACAAGTCGTGCACAATCGGGTCCACATCCGTAATCGACAACACGTATGAAACCAGACTGCCGGCCGCCGATCCACGCCCAGGGCCTGTCGTGATGCCTTGCCGTCGAGCAAAGCGCATAAAATCCCAGACGATGAGAAAATATCCGGAAAACCCCATCCGCTCAATCACCGCGAGCTCATAGCGGAGCCGTTCTGTGTAGACATCCGTTGGCTGGGTGACGCGGCGAGTCAAACGATCATATGCGAGTTTTTCGAGCGCTTGCGCCTCGGTCATCCGCTCGGGCAGGGCGTAGCGCGGCATGGCGAACGATTGCGACGGGATCATGGCTCGACAGCGATCCGCCACCTCGACAGTTGTCGCGAGCGCCGCCGGGCAATCCGCAAAAAGCGTCTCCATCTCTTCTTGCGAGCGAAAATGGAAGCTCGCGCCGCGCGGGCGCAGCGCCGCCGCCTCCGCGAGCGTGATGCCCTGTTCGACGCCTGCCAGCACATCAAGCAGACGGATGTCAGGCGGTGTCATGTGACGCACCGGGCTCGTCCCAACAATGGGTAATCCGATCTTTCGTGCAAGCGCCTGCAATCGCTCTCCGCGCTCCCGCTCGTCAGCCTGTCCACTTCTCGCCATCTCGATATAGACCGCATCGCGACCAAACGCCTCTATGAGCGCTGAGAGACTGCGCAGCGCGCGCTGCTCTTCATTTTGCGAAAGCGCCACTTCCACAGGCCCCTCGCGATCCCCCGTCAAGCAAAGCAGGCCGCGGGTATTTTCAAACAGCGTCTGCTCACTGATGCGCTTCAAATCGAGCGGATCAAGGGACACAGAAGATGCGAGCCGCATGAGTTGACGGTATCCCTCATCTGACTGCGCAAGCACGCTCACTTCACTAATTTGCAAAAGCGCACGCCTGCGGTCTCGCTCCTCAAGCGTCGGCGCGATACGCACCGTCATGCCAAGGAGCGGACGCACCTGCTGATCTTCAAGCGCACGCGCGACCGCGGGCAAGCCAAAAAGTTGAAAGCGATCAACGACTCCGAGCGCCTCCATCCCTTGACGAAACGCAAACGAGCCCAGCTCGCTGGCGCGCGCGGCGCTGTAGAGCAGGCTATATTCACTGTATGTTCGCAGATGAATCATCGGTCTTTCGTCTCCCTATCCTCTCAAACCACGCGCAGTCTACACCAGAGATCGGATCACTTCGATACGCGCCGCGAATCCTGTCGATTACCGCTCTAACATTTGAACGGTCAGCAGCGCTTTTCCCACCAATTCATTTTGACGGAAAAGCTCGACATCCACCTTTCCCATCTTGCGACCGACATCTACCACGCGCGCGCGCGCCTCGACACGTTGATCAATCTGAACGGGTTTCAGAAAATAAAGTGTGGCGTTTTCAATCAGCATGTTCGTGTCGCGATGTCTGCGCAAAACATTCATAGCCGCCTCACCTACGATTGTCATAAACGCACCCGGCGAGAGTCCCCCGTGCGTCGTCGACATTTGTGGTGTCACCTCGCCCGCGAGTGAGAGCGTCTGCTCCTCGTACGTCTCAGCAAAGCGACTGAGAACGACATCCTCAAGCGTCTCGCCCATCTGCGGCTGCTTTTGATTATATTGAAGCGCGCGAATGACATCTTGGCGACTGATCACGCCAACCAGGCGGCGAAACTCGATGACCGGGAGCAGTTCCAAGCCTTCCCACACCATGAGGTGAGCGGCCGATGCGACGGACGTCTTTGGCGTCACCGAGATCGGTTGGCGCGTCATCACCCGCGCAATCAGCGTCACAGGTTCTTGTCCGTACACATCCTTTGCCGCAATGACACCCGTAAGTTTGCCATCTTCGCGAAGAACGGGGAAGCGCGAGTGACCCGTCGTATCGACAAGCTCGCGATAGTTTTCCACCGTCTGCGTGTCATAAAGCACAGAAGGCACATGATTCCCAAGGATGTCTTCGACGAGCAGAATTTCCTTTTTAATAAGCCTGTCATAGATCGCCCGATTGATCATCGAGGCGACAGAAAAGGTGTCATATGTCGACGAAATGACCGGGAGTTCGAGCCGATCAGCGAGTTCAGCCACGCGGGTACTGACCGTAAATCCGCCCGTGACGAGAACCGCCGCCCCCATCTCCAGCGCTGCGACGTGAACCTCCTGACGATTGCCGACAATCATCAAAGAACCCGACTCCACATATTTCATCATCGCTTCGAGTTCCATCGCGCCAATGACAAATTTGTGAAGCGTTTTGTGAAGTCCACTACGTCCGCCTAACACCGATCCGTCGACGATGTTGACCACCTCTGCAAACGTGAGACGATCGATATCCCTGCGCTGCTTTCGCTCAATACGTACGGTACCCACTCGCTCAATCGTGGACACCAGGCCCTGCCCTTCCGCTTCCTTAATCGCGCGATAAGCTGTTCCTTCACTCACGCCTAACTGTTTCGCAATCTGTCGCACTGAAATTCTGTATCCGACCGGGAGCCCTTCAATATGTTGCAAAATCTGATCGTGCTTTGTTAACAACGGCTCTCCCCCTCTATAATGTCAGCGTCTATTATACAACAGAGCAAACATAAAAAAAGCCCACCTTTGCGCGGGCTTTCTTTTTTAGTAGAACAGCGGTTCCCATCCTATGAAACGTCAAGATCCAATTCTCCTGCGTGACATCACAGCCACGTATATGAATCCCGGACAATTTTTAGTTGAAGAGATAGTTCTGCCTTTTGTATACCTTCAATCGTTGACAGGTTTTGGTTCACAAACTCCAGCAATTGCTCATTTGACTCAGCGTATACTTCCACAATGATGTCGTAATTCCCTGTGGTGTATGCCATAAATCGGATCTCAGGAAACGCCGATAATTTTTCCGCCACACGCTCGCGCTCTGGCAGCGACGTCTGGAGGCCAATGATGGCGAGCGCCTTTTTTCCCACCTTGACCGGATCAACCGCCGCAACGATGCGCAGTACCCCATCGCTTATAAGCTTATTGATGCGCGCACGCACAGTGCCCTCTGAGATCTCTAGGCGGTGAGCAATCTCCGTATTGGAGATCCGTCCATCCTGCTGCAAAAACCGTATAATCGCCAAACTTATTTCATCGATCGCGCATTCCTCCAAACGCATGCATCGAAAAGCATCCCCTACGCGGGCGTCGCTCCCGCCTGATCCACCTCACGCGCCACGCGCGCGACATGTTTTACAAGATCGACCGTCATTTCATAGCGCATCATTGGCGTGATGAGGTAGATTCCGCGAAACCGCTTCATGGCGGCATCGACCAACTCGCGCGCAATCTCGACGCCCACACTTCGCGCGTGTGCGCCAGTTCCTGCCTCCGCCATCCGTTTTCGCACATTGTCTGTCAGTGTAATGCCAGGCACCTCATTGTGCAAAAACTCCGCGTTACGCGCGCTTAAAAGGGGCATGACGCCGACAAAGATAGGCACATTCAGATGCGCCGTCAGATCTGCGAGCACGTCAAAGAATTCCGGATCATAAATCGGCTGGGTCATGATAAAATCTGCGCCCGCCTCAATCTTTCGCTCAAGGCGGCGAATCGCCTTGTCGAGATGGCGGACATGTGGATTGAACGCCGCGCCAACCGTAAACCGCGCGCATTCATCAAGCGCCCGCCCTGTAAACGAACGACCCTCATTAAGTTGCTTGATCATCTTGATCAAATCAAAAGAGGACACGTCAAACACGGACGTAGCGCCAGGGAAATCACCGAAGCGCGAGGGATCGCCCGTGATTGCCAACACCTGGCGAATTCCCAGCGCGTGGAGTCCCATGAGATGGGATTGCTGGCCGATCAGGTTGCGATCGCGACAGGACATGTGAAGGAGCGGCTCAATGTCCATTTGCCTCATCATCGCGCCAAGCGCCATGTTGCTCATCCTCGTCACCGCGAGTGAGTTATCTGCGAGCGTCACCGCGTCGGCACCCGCATCGCTCAACGCGCGCGCGCCTTCTAAAAAAACGTTTGGCGAGAGATCCTTCGGCGGATCAAGTTCGACGATCACCGTGTAATCGTGCCGCGCCTTCTCGTGTACCAGCACTTGCGCATCGTCCCGGCGCTCGTCAATCCGCTCCGTCACGCGCGAACGGGGCGCGTCCCCTACCCCGACGCTCACCGTCTGCCCACCTACTTTGACAGGCATTGGCGCCTTACCGGCTACAGTGCGCGCCATCGCGCGAATGTGCTCTGGCGTCGTTCCACAACATCCGCCAAGGATACGCACACCCATCGTGTGAAAAGCCTGTGCGATTTCGCCAAAGTAGGCAGGCTCTGACGGGTAGTGATACGCGCCATCTGTGACGCTGAGCAACCCGGCATTGGGAAACACGGAGATGCGATCGGTCTCTCGCAAACGGGCCTTTTCTAACACGCGCAGCATATCCGAAGGTCCGAAGCGACAGTTCAGGCCGACGACCGACGCGCCGTGTTCATAGAGCCTTGCAAACGCATCAGAGAGCGCGACGCCGTCGCGCGTTACTCCAAGATCAATCAGTGACAGTTGCGCAATCGTCGGAAGTGCGGTCAAGGAGCGTGCGACGTAAAGAGCAATCTCCAATTCATCCAAATCATAAAACGTTTCAAAAAGCAGCGCGTCAGGTCCCTCTGTGAGCAGTGCATCAATCTGTTCGCGGTAAATCGCTTCGAGTTCTGCACGCGCAGGCCCCGCTGGACGCACGCCGCGGACCGAGCCGACTGTGCCTGCCACATACGCGTGCTCTCCTGCAACGTTGCGCGCAAGGCGCACAGCCGCGCGATTGATCTCGACCACTTTTCCTTCAAGCCCATAGCGAGCCAAGCCATACGCATTGGCGCCAAACGTGTTGGTCTCAAGCAGCTGAGCGCCCGCTTCTAGGTAGGAGCGATGGACGGACGTCACTGCGTTTGGTCGCTCGATACAGAGCGCCTCATAGCAAGTTCCGACGGGAGTCCCCATTTGGTAGAGTTGCGTCGCCATCGCGCCATCAGCAATCAAAACCTCGCGCTCAATGCGCGCCATAAGGGGTTCGTGTCTCCCTGCGTTTGCTGATCCGATCTCTTGAGGATGTTTTTTCTCTTCCATGACTCTCTCACTTCCTGCAAATTTCGTATCGCTTCGATCACGTCACTCGCAATTTTTCTTAGCTTATACGGGGAACGTCAAATCGTCAATGAAAGACAGTGATCGCCATTTTGATCGCGAGCACGAGCGAAACGACGACAAACAGTGGGCGGATAAACGGAACGCCACGCTTGACAGCCATCTTTGATCCGATGCGCGCGCCAATCATCATCGCGATGCCCATTGGCAGCCCTTCCAAAAGCGCGACTTCACCGTGCAAAGCAAAATAAACCAGAGCGGCGATGTTGCTCGCGAAATTGAGGACTCTGCCATTGCCTGCCGCCAAGACAAAATCAAATCGGTATGCGCTGAGAAAAAGAAAGAGTAGAAAGGAGCCCGTACCAGGGCCGATGAACCCGTCATAAAAACCGAGTGCGAATGCCGCGATGGATGAGCTGATCCGGATACCGGTCGTCACACCTGCAAACGCATTGGTTTTTCCGAGGGAACGCCTGACCAGCGTAAGAATGGCAATGATGACGATGGCGAAAAAAATGGTCAACTGTAGATAGCGTTGGTTGACGTGCAGGACTGTAGTCGCTCCGAGCCACGCGCCGACGAGTGTGAAGGGAATCATGCCGCGAATCAGTGACCAATGAATTCGTCCCGAGCGCATGTACGTGAGCGTGCTGATCGATGACGCGAACGTGCCCGCGAGCTTGTTCGTGCCGAGTGCCGCATAGGGAGAC
>NZ_LSUQ01000014.1 GCF_001642725.1 Ferroacidibacillus organovorans | reverse complement strand
CCCCGATTGTCTCAGCGAGTGGATACACGCTGAATGAAGCGCTAAACGTCATGAACGCCGGGGTGGAGCGAACGATCAACCTCTCTCATTTGGCCGCTGTCATGGTGAGCGAAAATGTCGCGCGTGAAGGGATGCTCCCTTATTTAAACACGCTTACACGGTATCGTGAATTTCGCAGAACACTGTTTCTTTTTATTACAAAAGGTGCGATCTCTAATATCTTTTTACACGATAAACCGGTCTTGGAAACGTCCGCTACGCGTGTGATTGAAGATTTTCAATCCACGACAAAACGCACAGGGCTTGCGCCGTCGATGCAGGTTCATCAGTTTCTTACGGAAATGGAAACGCCGAATGAAGATCCGGTCGCACCCGTGCTCTCAGTGAATGAGCGAGTGGCTGCGCAAAAAAAGAAGACGGCTGGGTCAGCAAATGGTTTGTCTCGTCGAGAGATTGGTGACACGCCGGGGGGGGTGAATCGAAGCGGCGGCAATCCTGTCGAAGATGTGGGAACCGCGGTCTTTCGCGGCGACAAGATGGTGGATTTATTGACAGGAGAGCAAACGCGCAGTCTCCAGTTGTTATCTGGTTCGATAAAGCGTTTGGTATTGAGCGTTCCTTCACCGATTCGCAAAGGCGGGTATGTTGCGCTTGCGATTCGCTATGCGAAACCTATGCATGTGAGCCTGACACTTCGTCCGCATCCCGTGCTATCGATCAAACAGTCTTTCGAGGCGGAATTGCTTGGCGATGAGTCAAACGGAAATTTTGTCCCGCCGGCCAATCGTCGCAAACTGGCGAGCGCGATGAGTGCCATGATCCATTCGAGAGAAATGCTTCTGATGCAGCGCGTGTTCGCTCGTGATCGCGCAGATCCATTTCGCTTTTTCCGCTATGCGCGCGCACAGTTTCCGACCAATCAGGCACTTCTGGCCTATGATTGGCATAAGCAACTCCCTACTGTGAAGATTCGATTAAGCGTCGAGACCAATGTGCGCAGGCTGGGCACCCAGCTTGCGCCGCCTTCCATTCCGTGACGCAGCGAACGCACAAATGCTTTACTCCCGTTTTGAACATCCTGTTACTGTGGAGAATGGGTTGGAGCGTGAATGGCGATAGGTCTTCCTGTCAAGGGATCACGAACATAGCGAGCGCGTTCGGGTGAGGGTGCGGGCGCCGCCGAACGCACCGTATTGAGAGAATGCGCGCGCTCAGCAGTTGCATCGCGCTCTGTGCTGGTTCCCGCATCTGGTTTGTCAGAAGTGGCTTCAATCTTCGTTTCCTCATCGTCTCTCGTTGAACGATAAAGGGTTCCAGCGAGTGACACCATCATCTGTAACAGGGCAGGATTCTCAACGATTGTGCGCAAAATTTCACTGTTTTTAATCGGTTTGGGCCATACATTTTGGCGCAGCGTGGCAGCCAACTGGGTGATCAGTTCGAGATACTCGCGCTGCGTGAGCCCGAGCGCGCGACTCTCTGAGACGAGTCGCTTTCGAGCAGTATGGGACAGTGCGGCGGGTTGTTTTTTTTTCTTTCGTACGTTTGTTTTCATTCGACACCTCAAGCCCGCGGTATGCACCGTGGATACGTGATGTTACGTTATGATGGGGGGCATAAAGTATGAGAACGAATCAACGCTTGCGCGTCATCGTCTACACGTGGTGTATTCCAGCAAGCTCGACGAGCGCAAGGAGATGAGAACGAATCAACGCTTGCGCGTCATCGTCTACACCCTTGCGGTACTGCTCCTTTCCATCAGCATATGGTATGGGTTTAAATTTGGTTCAGGGGCTCGTTAATTTGAGAATTCTATGATACAATGAAGTGTCAATCTCCATTGGCAACTTTAATGAAGGTGGAATCTTCCGTTGAAATTGATGAGAAATTTGGCCATTATTGCACACGTAGACCACGGAAAAACAACACTCGTCGACCAAATGTTGCGGCAGTCCGGTGTTTTTCGCGACAATGAGCATCTGGTTGAGCGCGTGATGGATTCGAATGATCTAGAGCGCGAACGCGGGATCACGATTCTTGCAAAAAACACGGCCATCACGTATCAAGACACGCTTCTAAACATTGTCGATACGCCTGGACACGCTGACTTTAGCGGTGAAGTTGAACGCATCTTGAAGATGGTAGACGGCGTGTTGCTGGTCGTCGACGCGTTTGAAGGCTGTATGCCCCAGACGAAGTTTGTTTTGCGTAAAGCGCTTGAACAGGAGCTAAAGCCGGTCGTCGTCGTCAACAAGATCGACCGTCCAATGGCGCGCCCGCTTGAAGTGGTCGACGAGGTGCTCGAACTCTTTATGGAACTCGGCGCAAACGACGAACAGATTAATTTTCCTGTCGTATTCGCATCGGCGATTCGCGGCATCTCAACGCTCGATACGGAAGTTGAGGGAACGGATTTTCGCCCGCTGTTTGACACCATTCTTGAAACGATTCCAGCGCCAAATGTGGATGAGTTCGCTCCTCTTCAGTGGCAGGCGAGCATCCTTGACTATAACGAATTTATGGGACGCATTGGGATTGGGCGCATTGCTCGAGGTAAGGTGCAGTCTGGGCAAACGGTGGTTGTTCTCAAAGCAGATGGAACGTCTGTCAATCAGCGCATCAGCAAGTTGTATGGGTTTCAAGGATTGCGCAGAGTGGAGTGGGCGGAAGCTGAGGCGGGAGACATCGTCGCGATCGCGGGTCTCGGCGATTTGATGGTGGGTGACACGGTGGCGGACGTCAACTTTCCGGAGGCGCTGCCGAGTCTTTCGATTGAGGAACCATCGCTGCAAATGACGTTCTCGGTGAATGACAGCCCATTTATCGGGCAGGATGGTCAACATGTCACATCCCGCAAATTGCGCAGTCGTCTTTACGCGGAACTTGAGCGAGATGTCAGCCTCCGCGTCGAGGATACAGAGAGCCCTGATTCGCTGCTCGTTTCGGGGCGCGGTGAGTTGCATCTCTCGATTCTCATTGAAACGATGCGTCGCGAGGGCTACGAGATGCAAGTTTCCAAACCGCGCGTGATTTTCCGACGCAATGAGGCGGGCGAACTGCTCGAGCCGATTGAACACTTGGTCATTGATGTACCGGAAGAGTACGTGGGTACCGTGATGGAGAAACTCGGTTCGCGGCGCGCGGAGATGGTGCAGATGGTGCCGAGCGATTCGAACACGCGACTTGAGTTCTATGTTCCGGCGCGTGGTTTGATCGGGTTTCGCAACGAGCTTCTCTCAGCGACGCGCGGCTACGGGATCATGCATCACACGTACCACGGGCACGAGCCGTATCGCGGAGACATTCCAGAGCGACAAAATGGGGTTCTGGTTGCGAGTGAGGCGGGCACCTCAACGGCGTATGCGATTAGTTCAGCCGAAGAGCGCGGTACTCTTTTTATCGGACCTGGCGCCGAGATCTATGAAGGTATGGTTATTGGCGAGAATTCGCGTGATCAGGATTTGGTCGTCAACGTCTGTCGGGAGAAGCACATGTCAAACGTTCGCTCAGCGACAAAAGATGACACCGTGCGACTCAAGACACCGCGCACCCTGTCACTCGAAGAAGCGCTTGAGTATCTCGCGGAGGACGAATTGTGTGAAATTACGCCGCACTTTGTGCGAATTCGCAAGCGTGTGCTTAAGAAATCAGATCGTGAAAAGGCGCAGAAGATGTCCTCACAGCGCGTCTAACGCGCAGGTTACAGCTTTGAAAAAGGCAGAAAACGGCTCTCCGTCACATGGTGCGGGGAGCCGTTTTGTCATGTCTAGGTGAGCAGACCGCCGTTTGGGCTGATAATTTGTCCTGTCAAAAAGGACGTCTGTGGGCTTGCCAGAAAGAGCACCGTGTTTGCAATGTCGTCAGGCGTACCGAGACGCCCTACAGGTGTATCTGCGCTGATTCGCGCGCGGTCCTCCTCTGTGAGCGCCTGGATCATCTCTGTGTCAATCGCGCCAGGTGCGACCGCGTTGACCGTAATTCCGGTTGTGCCGAGTTCCTTTGCGAGCGCCTTGGTCAGCGCGATCAATCCGCCTTTTGAGGCTGAATAGGCGACTTCACAGGAGCCGCCTGCAATGCCCCAAATCGAACTGATGTTGATGATGCGTCCGTATTGTTTGCGAAGCATCGTGGGGAGCGCCGCCTGAATGCAATAAAATGGTGCTTTTAAATTCGCGTTCATCAGTTGATCCCAATCGGTTTCTGTCGTGTCAAGAAACAGTTGTGATTGTGCAATACCCGCATTGTTGATGAGGATCGTCACGGGGCCGAGTTCCATTGACGCCTCCTCAAACAAGCGAGTAACATCCGGCTTTAGGGTCACATTTCCCTGAATCGCTAAGGCATTACTGCCGTAACTGCGGCAGTGCAGTACCACTTCGCGCGCGTTTTTTTCGCGTGTCAAGTAATTCACGGCTACATTCGCGCCTGCTTTGGCGAGCGCGAGCGCGATGGCGCGACCGATGCCTCGCGATGCGCCTGTGACGATGGCGGTCTGACCGAACAAGGGTCTCGTTGTTGACAGGGTCTGACTCATTTCATCACTCCCAATGGTTACCTCCTGTACAATACACCAAAGGTTCGCTACACTCCAAGTGAAGATGTCATTCCCCGGGCAAGCTGCGTCGTTGCTCGTGGTGGGAGTATCAAACAAACGGTCGGGAGAAAAAAGATGGCGAGGGAGGTATTTCGATGCAGGCGTTTACAGCCGAAATGGCGGGGACATTGTATCAGGTTCTGGTGACTGTAGGGCAGACCGTTTCCGCGGGTGAAGATCTGTACATACTCGAATCGATGAAAATGGAAGTCCCTTTTTCATCGCCTGTCGCAGGTCGTGTCGCAACGATTCATAAAAATCCAGGTGATTTTGTCAATGAGGGAGATCCCATCCTGACGCTAGAGCCACTGAGATAAGGGGAATGGTTATGAAGGATGTGCGAGCAATCCGCGCGCGGATCGAGCAGGGTGGGCACCCTCGTTATCACGTAAAGAATCAAGAAGCCGGAAAACTTTTCGCCCGTGAGCGAATTGCTCTTCTCGTGGATCAGGGATCGTTTGTGGAAGATGGTCTTTTTGCGAATGCGAAACAAGAAGATTTGCCAGCCGACGGTGTCATTACTGGACTCGGGCAAATGGATGGGCGAACCGTTTGTATCATGGCGAACGACTCGACGGTTAAGGCTGGGTCATTTGGTATGCGAACGGTCGAAAAAATCTTGCGCATCCAGGAGCAGGCGATGAAGTTACAGGTTCCCATGATTTATCTCGTCGATTCTGCAGGCGCGCGAATCACGGATCAATTGGAGGTGTTTCCCGGTCGGCGGGGTGCAGGACGCATTTTTTATCATCAGGTGCGCATGTCCGGCATGATTCCACAGATCTGCGTCCTGTTTGGGCCATCGGCGGCAGGCGGCGCATACATACCCGCTTTTTGTGACGTGGTCATCATGGTAGAAGGTAACGCCAGTATGTACTTAGGCTCGCCGCGCATGGCAGAGATGGTCATCGGTGAAAAAGTGACGCTTGAAGAGATGGGCGGGGCGCTTATGCACTGCTCTGTGAGTGGATGTGGCGATATTCTTGTTAAAACAGAACAGGAAGGATTGCGCGTGGCAAAAGCGTACCTCTCCTACATGCCACAGAATTTTCGCCTCAAACCAGTCGCAAAAAAATCGGCAGCGCCGAAACCGCTTGAAAAAACGCTTGAACAAATCATTCCTGAGCAGCAAAATACGCCGTTTGACATGCACGAATTGATTGAGAAACTGGTGGATGAAGACAGCTTTTTTCCGATCAAGGCAAGTTTTGCACAGGAGATCATCACGGGATTTGCTCGTCTCGCTGGGGGAGTTGTCGGCATCGTCGCGAACCAACCGCGCGTCAAAGGCGGTGTGCTGTTTGTCGATAGCGCTGACAAAGCGGCACGTTTCATGACCCTTTGCGATGCGTTCTCGATTCCACTATTGTTTCTCGCCGATGTCCCCGGCTTTATGATCGGAACCAAAGTTGAGAGGGCGGGCATTATTCGTCACGGCGCCAAGATGATCGCCGCAATGGCGGAGGCGGTGGTTCCGAAGATCTCTGTCATTGTGCGCAAGGCGTATGGCGCAGGCCTTTATGCGATGGCGGGCCCCGCGTTTGAGACGGATGTGGTGATTGCGCTGCCCACTGCGCAAATCGCGGTGATGGGACCGGAAGCGGCTGTTAACGCGGTGTACAGTAACACGATCGAGACGCTTTCGGGTGAAGAGCGCCAAACGTTTGTCGAAGAGAAGCGTGAGGCGTACCGTCAGGATATTGAGATTGTACGCCTCGCCTCAGAACTGATTGTCGATCACATTGTGCAACCCGAACAGTTGCGCGATGAACTCATCCTTCGCTTTGCGGCGCTGGCGACGAAAGATGAAGTTTTCTCAACGCGCAAACACGCCGTGTACCCTGTTTGAGTGATGTGCTTTAATGGGCGTTTCCGTGCGGATGGACCTGTAATTCGCGGTCGAGAGATCGCTTCATGCGCTCCATCTGGATGTCAAAAAGAAGATCTTCAAGATCTTCACGCACTGTCGCGGTCAGTCGCCTTGGAATGCGTGTGGCGCGCCTGAAGGTGTGCCCGATGGCTTGAAAGACGTCGCCTCTGTGCGCGCGAAGCGTTGGCAGCACGGCGGTCGCAAAGAGTGCAATTCCAGCGCCTAAGAGGATGCCTTCTGTCGATACCCGTTGATTCACGCGGTCACGTCCTTTCGCAGAGGTCGCGCTCGTTTCGAGCGGCATTTTTGTCCCGTGTGCGCTTAGTGTGCGTCAGTCTCTTTCCCTGCATGCGCATCCCAGTTTTCGGGAACCCTACGCTGTGCAACTCACGCGTAACGTTCGCTTGGGAGGAACATGGTCTAGAGGGGGAGAACTGCATGAGACGTCCTTTTTCGGGTTCGTCAACGGCTTGGATTGCGCTTGGCGTGGCGACGCTCGTCGCGCTTCCGCCTGTACGTCGGGCACTGCGAACAGCAACCGTAAGCGCGGTGGTAGGCGCGATGCGCATTGGCGACACGGTTCGCACAGCGGGGCAACGCGTCACGACGGAAACGCGTCGAATTTTTGAAGACGCGTCGACAGAGCGAGAAACGATGCGACACGAAACAATTGATCCGCGGTCGTGGCTGCGAGATAAGGTTGTACACGGTGTGGCGACGACGATTGACGCGGCTGATTCGGTTGCGCGCGGCGTGCGCTCCGTCCTTAATCAGCGAGAAGTAGACGTTGAAACGGGAGCGATCGGCATGCCAGTTGTGGATGACAAGACGCAGCGCGCCGCGAATGAATGGTCGAGCCAGGCGGTTGCGGATTCGTATACGGTTGCTGAGCAAAAACCGGAAGCGTCCACCCTGACGAGTCAGGAGAATCCGCCACAGAGCGCTTATCAGGAACCTCCGCGCGCGAGCGGCGGGGTGCCGAGTGATTTTGCGCTGCGCAATCAGGATCAATTAAAAGCGTTTCAAGAGGATGTGCGTGACGTGGGAGCATCGCTCATGCCGCAGTATCGCAATTTGCTCCAAGGTAATGAACCTCAGCACTGAGTGAGCGCTTGGCGAACGGCAACGGTATGCAGCTTGCAAGACTAGGAGATCTGCCTTTTTGTAACACGTGATGGGTCGGGTAGTAACTCGGCGATGACACGAGGAACGGCGTGTGAATGGGGTCCCATTCACACGCCGTTTTTGATGGCATTTGACCAGAAGTCAAAGTCTAAGTTCATCACTTCGATGCTCCTTCTTTCCGAAATGCGGTGGGGGCTGGACTGCTTTCATCGCGTGGTCACACGCGGCGAGCAAAAAGAAGGTTGCATAGTCGTTTGTCCGATTCAGGCGTGTCAGGGGCACTCCGAAGAAGAACTGGGCAAGTTGGACCCCGTTTAAGAGTGGTCCCATCCAAGTAATCCACGTGATGCGCGTTGCGGTGTGCTCAGCGAGGATGTATGTCTCGATGAATTGATCTGGCGTACCTTGTAAAAAGAGATGAGTTCCGTGGCGCTGATGCATTTCCAGTGGTTCATCCTCTTTTTTCAGTAGAACGATCGTATGGATTGTCGCATCGCGTGTCACCGTTTCAAGCAATTTGACGCGAGAAATGGTTGCGTTGCAGGAAACCCGTAGGTTTCGCGTGTCTGCAAAATGGCATAGCCGCGCATAGGCGGCGAGATCATCCTCAGAATTCCACGCGCAGACAATCGTCTTTGCCTGCGTCATCTCATAGAGATCCATCCCTGTATACATTGGAATCATCAGGCAGTTTTCATGGGTTACGCGCTCAGCGATATTGAAGAGATAGCGCGAACACAAAAGTAGAATGCGCGGGTTAAGAGCGATTAATAACCCTTGCGCGCGCAGTGGGTGACGCGTGACGACAGCGTAGGTGAGCGCGGAGAAAAGCGCGGTTTTTGACAATCGGTCAGAGATTGCAGTCAAAGCGAGCGGCTCGACGTTCTCTTGGTCGATGCGTACAATTGCCTCACCCGCTTTGGCGGCGGCAGAGAGTGTATGGTGGCGGCGAACATAGCCGCTAAAGTTAAGTAAAAAGAGCGCCGCAAGAACGATGTAAGATTCGCGCAGTGCTGCGACAAAGAGCGCCGCCGCAGTGAGCAGTGCGTCGTCGCTGACATGAAGACGCTGTCCGAGTAGATGGATGCGCCTGCGCACGGGCGTGTATCCGCTCGCCACAGAGACGGCGGTGGAGAGTTCGAATGCGATCAGACTGTCTGCCGCATTGCTTCGGCCAAAGATGACCCTGCGCAAAAGGGTTCCCGCGATCGTCAGAAGGGGCAGTGCAACGGCGACTTTTTGCGCCGACATCACATAGGTTGCGGCGCGACGGATGTCTTTGTTAGAGCGATCCAGCCGACCACAAAGTGCGCTGATTTGCCAGGCGCGCAAAAATCGATCGTCGTATTGGATAAGCATTCTGCCTGTGTGTGGGTTTCCCTTGGCAGATAAAATGCCTTCGACCATGCTGAGCAGCGCTTCGATCTGCGCGCGTGCGTCAGGATCTCCGAGTCCGCTCATTTTCACGCGCATGCGTTGGTTACACGTTTGTGTCACAAATGGGTTCCTCCTTCAAACCTTTGCGCAGTCGATTTTACTTACAGTATGTCCAAAGCGAGGATTGAATCGGCTAAACTTGTGTGATAGGGTGAAACAAGGTGTTGATGATCGGAAAGTGTGGTGGATGAGTTGCTTGTCAATGTTGTAGAAGAAGTTGCGCGCTTTACGCTTGATGACATGCTGACACGCATGGACGACGTGTGTGCGTGTGATATTTGTAAAACGGACATGTTGGCGATTGCGCTCAACCATTTGACGCCACACTACAGTTCGCGACCAGATGGACAGGCGTATTCAAAGGCAGGTATGCAGTTTGATCAGGCGCGTGTCGATTTGATTCGCGAGTTGACAAAGGCGATTTGGATTGTTCATGAGAATTGCAAGCACGCGTGACTTAAACGATACGTATAGACGCTTTACTTTCCTTAGTGAGTGAGTTCATGTACAATAAGTAAGGCTCATCGTCGCTGTGAAGTCGATGACCCTTACTCTTTGATTTGTCCAGATTGGCGAGGAGATCGTAACGTTATGAAACTGTCCCGACTTCGATGTAGAACCGGCAACGATGTGACTGACGCTTATCTTGAGGGAGACGCGCGCATCCGCGCATTTTATGACTATGGGTTTGATCAAGCGAGCTTAAAACGTAGATCGTTCGATGTCGCTCAGCACTACGATGAGACGCAGCGTGACCTCTTGCTTGAGGCAATTCGCGAACAACTCAGCAATGCGACAGAGATTCAGCGTGCGCAGTGGGAGCGATTGCGCGATCCACGCGCGCTCGTCGTTGTCACAGGCCAACAAGCAGGACTATTTACAGGACCGCTCTATACGATTCACAAGGCGCTCTCGACCGTGGCGCTGGCAAGACAAATGGAACAGGAGATGAATGTCCCCGTTATCCCGGTGTTCTGGGTTGCGGCTGAAGATCACGATTTTGACGAAGTGGCTAGCGCGCACTATGTTTCGGATGAAGGGACGCTGCGGCGCGTTTCGCTAAAGACCCGACCCGTTCCGCGTACGCCTGTAGGAATTCACGACGTGCCCGCGCGCGAAATGAGAGGAATGCTTGAGCAGATCTCTGCAGATTTGCGCGATGGGCTCTATACGGCAGATCTCGTCGCAGAGCTGAACACGCTTCATGCGGCGCATTCGCGAATGGGGACACTTTTTCAAAAGACGTTGCAAGCATGGCTGGGAGAGTTTCCGATCCTCGTGATTGATCCTACAACGCGCGCGATGAGACGGGCGGCGGCCGCCGCATTCGCACAGGTTCTGGATCGCCCGCGCGTTTTTCGCGATGCGGCGCTTGCGGGCGCAAAGCGGTTGCGCGACGCCTCTTTTAAAGCGCAAGTGGACGTTAGTGCGGAACACTCGCTGCTCTATTTCATTCAGGATCGTGTCCGCTCACCGCTTGATTTGTGCGAGCGAGAAGATGCGCTAAAACTGCGTGACTCTGGTGAATCGATTTCGATCGATACGTTAAAAAAACGGTTGCGCGATGAACCGGAAGCTTTTTCGGCGGGTGTACTCTACAGGCCAGTTGTTCAGGATTATCTGTTGCCAGTTCTCGCCTATGTGGGCGGCGCGGCGGAGGTTTCATATCACGCCATGATGGGAGGTATTTTCCACGAAGCAGGGAGGACCATACCACCTCTTTTTTTGCGTCAGCGGGTGACACTCGTACCACCGTCGATTGTGCGGTCTGCAAAAAAACTAGGGCTATCGTGGCGTGATGATGTGCACGCGGCACTGCAGGAAAAAGTGGCGCAAAGTATGGATCCGCCGCTTCGTCGCGTGGTGGAAGAGATGAAACAGGAGATCCGTGATTTGCTCGGCGGTCGCGAATCTTATTTTGAAAAAGTGGGTGGGCGCGCCAGACGCGATCTGCACAAAGCGCAGGATTCGTTTATACGCGAGATGGAGCGCCTGGCGCTGCGTTCGGAGCGAGTGCTTCGAAAAAAACATGTGGAACACGCAGCGCTCAGTGAGCGGATGATATCGTGGCTCGAACCAAAGGGAGGAGAGCAAGAGCGTCTCCTTTCTCCACTGTCTGTTATTGCACACTTTGGAACATCGTGGATGCATAGCCTCGCTGACTTGGACGCGACGGATATGAACGACATGATCTATCTCGAAATTTAAACGATCAGAAATGGAATAAAGCTTGTTAGAATGATAAAAAATCCTGTCCCCATGACAAATGGAGGCAGGATTTTTAATTTACGTCACGAATTCAAAAGAAAGTGGTGAAAAGTGGGGCGTTGTGGGTTACTTTGTGAGGAAGAGGGTGTGCTGATATGTTTCTAGGTGAGTTTCAACACAGCCTGGATGATAAAGCACGCTTAACGATTCCTGCAAAGTTTCGCGACGGTCTCGGCGGCTCATTTATTCTTACACGGGGGCTCGATCAGTGTCTTTTTGTTTTTCCCCGAGCGGACTTTGAGGCGCTTGAAGAAAGGCTCCGAGCGATGCCACTCTCGCGCGGTGATGCAAGGCAGTTTGTTCGTTTTCTCTTCAGTGGAGCGACGGAGTGTGACCTTGATAAACAGGGGCGAGTCCTCATTCCGGCCAATTTACGAGAGTATGCTTCCCTGAAGCAAGATTGTTTTGTGGTAGGCGTGGGGCCTCGTGTGGAGATTTGGAGCGGTGAGCGCTGGAAAGCCTATAGCGAAGGGGCGGAATCGTCCTTTAACGAATTGGCGGAGAGCCTTATGGATCTCAATCTTTAACAGGAGATGGTCACGCATGGAAAGCACGTTTGTTCACCGCACGGTGTTATGTGAAGAAGCGGTCACATTGCTCGCTGTTCATCCGGGTGGACTCTATGTTGACGGGACACTTGGCGGCGGTGGTCACGCCCGCGCAATACTTGACGCGTCAAATCCAACCGGGAGACTGATCGGTTTTGACCGCGATCAAACCGCACTTCAATACGCGGCGCAGTGGGCTCAGGCGTACCCAAATCGCGTGACCCTTGTACACGACAATTTTTCGAATTTAGATGATCACTTGACACAGCTAGGCATCGAGCGCGTCGCTGGAATCCTCTGTGATCTCGGCGTCTCTTCTGTACAGCTCGATCGTCGCGAGCGGGGTTTTTCCTATCAATCTGACGCACCACTTGACATGCGTATGGATCAAACGCGTGGGGAAACGGCAGAAGAATGGATCGCAACGCGTTCTTTGCAAGAACTAATGCACATTTTTTTTACCTATGGTGAAGAGCGGTTTTCTCGCCGCATCGCTGAGCGAATTGTCACAACGCGTCAACAGACGCCGATTCGCACGACAGGACAACTGGCAGAAATTATCAAGGAAGCGATTCCGGCGTCGACGCGCAGAACAGGGCCGCATCCGGCAAAACGCGTTTTTCAGGCACTGCGCATCGCGATCAATGATGAGTTGGGTTCCTTGGAGCGACTGATTCCTATGGCGCTCGCGCGCCTGTCTGAAGGCGGGCGGCTCGCGCTGATCTCATTTCACTCACTTGAGGACCGCATCATTAAACAACAATTTTTAGAGGCGGCAAAAGGATGTGTCTGTCCGCCACAGTTTCCACAATGTGTCTGCGGCAGGGTGGCGCAGTTTCGCGTCATTACGAAAAAGGGAATTGTTCCGTCCGAACGCGAGCAAGAAGAGAATCCGCGCTCGCGTTCGGCGCGATTGCGGATCATTGAGCGAATAGAAAGTGCGCCCTAAACCATAGATCGATGGATCATGAGGAGCTAGCATAAATGGCGATTGAACCATTATCGAATCACTCGGCTTATGCGCCGATTCCACGTTCTAAAGCAATCGAGCAGCCCCTGCAACCAAAGAGGCCCGATCTGCACGCAAAGCGCGAGGTAAAGGATCGCCTCGGGCTTATTGGAAGCTTACTCTTATGCGCCTTGGTCGGTGTTTTTTTAGTGAGCCGCTATGCGACGCTCGTCACGCAAAGCGAGGACATCAATCAGATCAAGCAGACACTCACACAGCAAAATGCGCTTGACGCATCGCTACAGGGACAGGTTCTTCAACTGTCGTCCCCAGAGCGCATTCTTACAATCGCAGAAAAATCACTTCACATGAAGGCTGCGACGCCAGTTGTGATTGGAGCGGCACACCCTTGAATGAGCGAACAACGAACCGTCGCTCGATGCTCTTGCGGATCTTTTTTTCGTTAATTTTTACATTGTTTCTCGTGCGTTTGTTTGCTGTTCAGCACGCGTACGCACGTTTTAAACAATGGTCACAAAGTGAATGGTATTCTCATTCGATTATTAAACCGATGCGCGGGTCGATCTATGACAGCAATGGCGATCAGCTCGCGTTTGACGTCCCCGCTTACAACCTCGATATGGACATTCAAGATCTCGCGTCGCGCGGGCCTGCGTTTGTCGCAAAAATCGCCAATCGCCTAAGTCCGATTCTCGGTGTCTCAGCGAGCGCGATCACCGCGCAAATCGAACGCAAAGGTGTCACTTGGCTGCGTTGGTATCCAACAATGGTCAATCTCACGCTGACGAAAAAGAATGCGGTTGTAAACGTATTTCAAGCGTTGAGCGTAAGCCAAGATGTCAATCCGAACAAAACGTACCTGCGCGAGTATCCGGCAGGCACATTCGCGTCGCACGTGCTCGGATTTGTCGATCAGACCGGGACGGGCGTCGCCGGAACAGAGCTTGAATACAACAGCTACCTCGCCGGGAAACCAGGGATGAGCACCTTTGTCTCGGATGCGTCAGGAAATCCGATTCCGTTTAAGCCGGTCGTGACCAAACCTGTTCAAAACGGGGACAGCGTGTATCTCACGCTTAATGCCTCCATTCAGCAATCGGTTGATCAGGCGCTTGTTCGCATTCAGAAACGGTTTCATCCGGCGCACGCGGCAATTATTGTCGCTGACCCTACAACAGGCGCAATTCTTGGCATGGGCGCCTTGCCAACGTTTAATCCGAATACGTACTGGAAGTATCCAGCCTCCACGCTTGACACAAACTGGGCGATTTCTGATCCGTTTGAACCGGGATCAACTTTTAAAATTGTGACGTTGACCGGTGCGCTTGCAACGCACGCGATCAATCTCAATCAAACGTATATGTCAGGGGTTGACTATGTAAACGGCGTGCCGATTCGCGATTGGAATCTTTGGGGCTGGGGCCGCATCACGTATCGGCAGGCGATGATCGTTTCGAGTAATACCGGGTTTATTCACATCGGACAGGCGGAAGGTCCGATAACGCTCGCTCGCTACATTGCACTCTATGGCATGAACAAGCCGACGGGTATTGATCTGCCAGGGGAAGGCACCTCGATCCTCTTTGACCCTAAACATATCAACGCAGTCGATTTTGCGACGACGACGTTCGGTCAGGGACTCGCGGTGACGCCGATTCAGCAGGTTGCAGAAGTCGGTGCTGTGGCAAACGGCGGCCTTTTGATGAAACCGTATGTGGTTCAAAAAATTGTCGCGCCAGATGGACGCGTGGTGTATTATCGCAAACCGGATGTCGTGCGCAGGGTTGCGCCACAGAGCATCATGAAGACGATCACCAACATCATGGTGCAGGATGTGAGTCAAGATCCGACGCTTTCCGCCTACGTGCCAGGCTATGACGTTGCCGGTAAGACGGGAACCGCGCAAATTCCGAGCCCACAAGGCGGATACTATGCGAATAAGTACAACCTTTCTTTTATCGGATTTGCGCCCGCCAATCACCCGGCACTTGACATCTATGTCACGGTCAGCGAGCCGCACCATGCGATTCAGTACGGAAACGATGTATCATCACCGCAGGCTAAGATTATTATTGGACAGGCTCTGCGCGCTTTGCGCGTTCCGCAGGTCGGTGCGAACCCGAGTACTCCGTTCGCACAAGTCTCTCTTACCTCCTTTCGCGCAGTGCCCGATCTGCAAGGGATGACCGTTACTGCCGCAGCGTCGACGCTACAAAAGCTCGGCCTGCATCCGGATGTGATTGACAGCGCAGGTCGGGTGGTTCGCCAGTGGCCGGCCGCTGGTCAGCGCGTCGCCAGCGGTTCAGCTGTCGCCTTCGCAAGTAATCAATCGATCGCCAAAGCAGGGAGTGTGCGCGTCCCCAACTTTAGTGGGGTGCCCATGCAAGAAGCGGTGAATCTCTGCGCGATTCTCGGGCTTACGCTCGAACCGAGCGGATCTGGGTACGCGAGTGCGCAATCGATCAAGGCAGGGACAGTCACACCGATTGGTTCTGTGATCACGGTCAAGTTTACTCCGGCACTTGCGCTAGGTGGCAACTAGTGGCGGAGCGGTCTAAACGATGATTTCCTGCATAGAATCGTGTGGACAGACAGTCCAGCGATTCGAGGGGAACGTCATGCGCATCACACAGTCAAAAATTCGCCGCAGAATCTTTTTTGCGCTGATCGGTCTATTGGCCGCAATCGGATTGCTGCTCGGCCGTGTATTTCACATCACGATTGCCGCTAACGAGTTTTATCGCACGAGAGGAAACGCTGTGCTTGTGCGAGATTTACCCATCTCAGCGGTGCGCGGTGAAATTCTTGACCGCAACGGCACGCCGCTCGTCTATACGGCCACCGCTGCGACGATCATTGTGGTGCCACGTCAAATCAAGAATCCAAAAGAGACGGCGCTGCGCCTTCACGCAATTTTAGGCGGTCCCCTGAAATCGATTGAAAAGGGACTACTCCCTGGAAAACTGACGCGCTACATTAAGCCATACGGGATGCGACTGTCCGAGGCGAAAGCGCGCGCCGTGCGCGCACTTCGCATGCCGGGCATCTATCTCGTTGAAGAAGGGACGCGCACATACCCGTTCGGTAGTATGGCGGCGCAAGTCCTCGGTTTTACGGGTGGCGACGGTCAAGGGCTTAGCGGAATCGAAAAGCAGTTCAACAAAGAGCTCGAAGGTCGTAAAGGCGCGCTTCAATTTATCGCGAATGCCCGCGGACAAGAGATTCCGAATACGAATGACAATTATGTCCCGCCTGTCCCTGGACTCGATGTAGAGCTTACGCTTGATCGTCAGATTCAACAGTTTGTCGATCGGGAGATTGAGCGTGTCGTGGCGACGTACAGCCCTGATCACGTGACGATGATCGTTGAAGATCCAAAGACGGGACAAATTCTCGCAATGGGAAATTACCCATCGTTTCAACCGAACAACTGGCGGCATGTTCCGCCAGACGTCTATAATCGCAATCTGGCGATTTGGCAGACATTTGAACCTGGATCAACCTTTAAAATTGTGACACTCGCCGCGGCGCTTCAAGAAAAAAAGGTAAACCTTAAAGAAAAGTTTTACGATCCGGGTTACTATGAAGTGGCAGGTCACAAGATTCGCTGTTGGAAAGCAGGCGGCCACGGCAGTCAAGCCTATTTAAATGTCGTGGAAAACTCATGCAATCCAGGGTTCGTTCAACTGGGCGAGCGATTGGGAAAGCAGTCGCTCTTTTCGTTTATTCGCGCATTTGGTTTTGGAAAGAAAACGGGCATTGCGCTTCCGGGGGAAGGAAAAGGGATTCTCTTTTCACCAGCGCGCGTCGGTCCGTTGGAACTGGCGACGACTGCGTTTGGCCAAGGTGTTTCGGTGACCCCGATTCAGCAGGTGATGGCGGTTGGCGCTGTGGCTAACGGTGGCGTTTTGATGAAACCGCAGATCGTTAAAGAGTTTCTCGACCCGACAAACGGCCATGTTCAGATGGTGAATCCGGTAGCGGTTCGCCGTGTCATCAGTACGCAGACCGCGAGCGAAGTGAGAAGCGCACTTGAGAGCGTAGTCGCGCAGGGTACGGGCGCAAACGCGTATCATGAAGGCTATCGAATCGCTGGCAAAACGGGGACGGCACAGGTGGTCGAGCATGGTCGCTATTCAGGCACTCACTACATCGTCTCTTTTATCGGGATGGCCCCGGCGAACAACCCATCGCTCGTGGCCTATGTTGCGATCGACTATCCGCGGCCAAAAGGTTCGCCTGTCTTTGGCGGCGTGATCGCAGCCCCGGTCGTTGGGCGTGTGCTGGCAGACAGTCTGCAGGCGCTTGGCGTTAAACCACAAGTGACGGGGATCCCCAAAAAGTATCGCTATGGCATCGATCCTGTGCTTACGGTCGTCCCAAGTCTTGCCGGTCAGACCTATCAGAGCGCGGTGCAGGCGATCACGCAAAGCGGCTCCATTCTGCGTATTGCAGTCACGGGGAGCGGGCCGTATGTGATCGGTCAAGCTCCAGCGGCGGGTACAAAACTTGAACAGGGCGCGACAGTCCGTCTGATGTTAGGTCCAGGACCGCAGACGGACGGCAAGGCGACCGGTGGTTCATAGAGTTGACAACCGCTTGAGGGCGGTTCAAACTGGGTTGTCAAAACCGATAGAAAGCATACACATTCACGGAGACAAAGCGTAGAAATTTAGGATATAGACCAAGTGGGGGATCGCTCGTGAAACAACTACGGCAATTGGCAGATCGTCTCGTTCTTGTCAAAACGACCGGATCGCTTGACGTACAGATCAGCAGCATTGCGGATGACTCGCGAAAAGTGAAACCGGGCGGGCTGTTTGTCGCGATTCGCGGCAATCGAGTGGATGGGCACGCTTATGCAGAACAGGCGGTTGCGCGTGGCGCGGTTGCACTCCTGGTCGAAGAGGCGTGTTCCGTTTCAGTCCCGCAGTTGGTCGTGCCATCGACGAGACGCATCGCGCCGATTGCGGCGCAGTGGGTACTCGGCGATCCTGCCGATGATATGGTCATGATCGCTGTGACGGGCACGAATGGGAAGACGACAACCGCAACGCTCATTGAGCAAATTCTGCTCGCGGCGGGGCATCCGACTGGCCTGATTGGCACGATTGCACAGCGTTGCAGTGGCGGCGTTGTGCGAGAGTCGGGGATGACCACGCCTGAAGCAGTAGAACTGGCCAACGTCTTGCGCGAGATGCGTGATCTCGGGACGCGGTATGTCGTAATGGAAGCGTCATCGCACGCGATGGAACTGGCGCGGGTGGCCGGGCTCTCGTATCGCGTCGCCGCATTTACCAATTTAACGCAGGATCATCTGGACTTTCACAAAACGATGGATGCGTATGCGCGTGCCAAAGGGAAGCTGTTCTCTCGGCTAGGCAATCGCTTCAACACGCTCGCAGACGGCGGTTTGCCAGTCGCGGTGTTGAATGTGGATGACGCGCAAGCGATCACCTACGCGGCCGACACCGTTCAGCAAGTCGTCACGTATGGCATCGACCATCCGGCGGACGTGCGTGGTCGCGATGTCGTGATTCGCGCGGAAGGAACACAGTTTGTCATCGATTCATGGGCTGGCAGCGCAGAAGTGCATTTAGCGACTCCGGGTCGCTTTAGCGCCTACAATGCGCTTTGCGCGACGGCGAGTTGTCTCGCACTAGGGCTCTCGCTACAAGACATCGCGCGCACGCTCTCAGCGCTTCCCGGTGTGGCAGGTCGCTTTGAGCCCGTGCGCGCCGGCCAACCGTATGCGATTCTCGTCGACTACTCACACACGCCGGACAGCCTGCAAAATGCGCTCGAAACGATACACGAGTTTTGCAGTGGACGAGTGATCACAGTCGTTGGCTGTGGCGGCGATCGCGATCGCACCAAACGGCCTATCATGGCGCGTGTCGCGGCGCAGCGCAGCGACTTTTTTGTGCTCACATCAGATAATCCGCGCACAGAAGATCCTGAAAAGATTCTCGACGATATGGAAGCTGGGATTCGCGATGTAGCGGATGAGCGCTATGCGCGGATCACCCTTCGCGAGGAAGGGATCCGCGCCGCCTTGCGTGAAGCAAAGCCGGGCGACGTTGTGCTGATTGCGGGAAAAGGGCACGAGACCTATCAGATCCTTGGGACGACATATCACGACTTTGATGATCGACAGGTCGCGAAAAAGATCGTGGAGGAACAGATGCGATGATTGAAGCGCAACTCTCGTTTGTGGCAGAAGCTGTAGGTGGTGAACGCTCCGGCGCGGATGTTCTAATTTCAGGCGTCTCCATCGATTCGCGTACGGCGGGAAACCGACAACTCTTCATTCCGATTGCCGGCGAGACGTTTGACGGTCACGCGTTTGTGAAAGACGCGCTTGCGCGCGGTTGTGTCGCTTTTTTGTGGGAACGGCACAGACCACTTCCGGCTGCGCTGCGCGATGATCCGCACGTACTCGTCGAGAGTGGTGTCGATGCGCTGCAGGCGCTTGCGACGGCGTATCGCGTGCAGTGTAACGCGCGTGTCATTGGAGTCACCGGTAGCAATGGAAAAACGACGACAAAGGACATGTTGGCGACCGTTTTGCAAAAACGTTTCAAGACGGCTGCCACCGTTGGAAATTTGAACAATGAGTTTGGCTTACCTCTCTCGATCCTTGCGTGGTCGAAGAATACAGAGGTGGCGATTCTTGAAATGGGGATGCGCGGACCAGGCCAGATCGCGGCACTGTGTCGCATCGCACAGCCTGACATCGGAGCAATTACGCTGATCGGCGAGGCACATCTGGAACTCCTTGGCTCGCGTAGCGCGATTGCGGACGCCAAATGGGAATTGGTCGAGGCGCTCCCAAAAGGGAGCTTCGCAGTTCTTCCGGATGATGAGCCGCTCTTAAAACGTGCGCCGCCAACGGGTGTTCGCGTCATTACGTTCGGTGAGTCAGAACAGGCGGATGTGCGTGTGTCGGCGTATGAGAGTCGCGGCGTCGGCGGTGCGCAGTTTGTCCTCGACCCACCAGGGTGTGTCGTGCAACTCGCCGCGCCAGGTATTCACTTGGCGAGAAACGGCGCGCTCGTTTATGCGATCGCGCGAGAACTCGGCATGGCTGACGAGGTGATTGTAGAGGCGCTCGGGTCGTATGTCAGTTCGGCGGGACGTCAAGCGTTGGAGGAACTCGCCCCAGGCGTTCTCTTGATCGATGATGCGTACAATGCATCCCCTACCTCCATGGCGCGCGCACTCGAAGTTTTGCGCGACATGCCACACAAAAAGAAGCTTGCCGTGCTCGGGGACATGCGCGAGATTGGCGAACCGGAAGCTGAAAAGCATGTTGCGCTTGGGGAATCGCTCGCCGCGTTTGGCGTCACGCAGTTGATGGCAATCGGTTGCCACAGCGCCGCGATGGAGCGTGGCGCGCGTCAGGCGAAGATTGCGGATGTGGAGATTTTTGCATCTGCGCAGGAAGCGGTGGAACGCGTCGTGCAAAACGTACAGTGCGCACACGCAGCGCGCAGTGACATCGTCATTTTGGTCAAAGCGTCGCGCGCGGTAGGTCTTGAGTGCGTGTCAACAGCGTTGCGAGAAGCGTTTGCCGCGCTTAAGGGGGAATGACATTGGACGCAAAATCACTCACCTTCATTCTGGTGGTTTCATTTTTAATCGTCATGTTTCTGGGACCGCTTGCGATTCCACTCCTTCACCGCTTTAAATTCGGCCAATCGATCCGCTCAGAGGGGCCGGCTCGTCACCAGGCAAAATCAGGCACGCCGACGATGGGGGGCATCCTCTTTGTCCTTGCCACGACGTTTACCGCCTGGCGCTTTTCAAACTCCCCCACCACATGGATTCTGCTTCTTGCGATGCTAGGATTTGGATTTGTGGGCATGCTAGACGATGCGCTGAAAATTGTGCGCAAACGCAATCTCGGACTTACGGCGCGCCAAAAACTGCTGGGTCAAGTCACGGTTGCGGTGATATTCTATCTCGTTCTCTATGCGCGCGGTTGGCATTTTGAGTTGAATCTGCCGGGGCTTGCACATCCATTAACCCTCGGCATTTTTTATCTCCCTTTCCTCGCTCTCTTTATGATCGGGACGGCTAACGCGGTCAATCTTACGGATGGACTCGACGGATTGGCTGCGGGGACAAGCTTGGTTGCATTCGCGGCATTTGCTGTGCTAGCGTGGTGGAATAGTCAGTGGAACGTATCCGCTTTTTCAACCGCAGTGGTTGGATCCCTGCTTGGCTTCTTATACTATAATCGTCATCCCGCGCGACTGTTCATGGGGGATACGGGGTCTCTGGCGCTTGGCGGCGCGCTCGCCGCAGTCGCCGTACTCTCTCGCTCAGAAGTGTGGCTCATCCTGATTGGCGGCGTGTTCGTCGTAGAGACACTCTCCGTCATCCTCCAGGTAATTTCGTTTCAATCGACAGGCAAGCGAATTTTCAAAATGAGTCCGCTTCATCATCATTTTGAGCTTGTCGGCTGGTCAGAGTGGAAGGTGGTCACCGTCTTTTGGCTGGCTGGCATTCTGTGTAGTCTGACTGCATTGTACTTTGTGATTCGCCCCTAACAGCTTGATTCGACATGACGGAAAGGTTGAACGGCATGGACCTAAAGAATCAGCGCGTCCTTGTGGTGGGACTTGCGCGCAGCGGCGTAGCTGCGGCAAAATTGCTCCACAAAAAGGGGGCGCAGGTAGTCGCCAATGACGCTTCTCCCCGTGAATCGCTTCGTTCTGCGATCGAAACGCTTCAGCCTTTGGGGATACCGGTGGTTTCGGATGGACACCCTTTCACGCTGCTTGACAGCGTGTCACTCATCGTTAAAAACCCAGGCATCCCTTATCACATGCCGCTGATCGCAGAAGCGCTTGCGCGTAGCATCCCGATTATTACAGAGGTAGAACTCGCCTTTCAATCGACCACTGCGCCGATCATCGGGATCACAGGTTCAAATGGCAAGACGACGACCACGACGCTCGTCGGCGCTATGTTTTTAGAGGCGGACATACCCGCGCGCGTGGCTGGCAATATCGGACTGCCACTGAGTGAGGCAGTGCTGACGGCGCAGGATGAAACGGTGCTGATTGTCGAATTATCGAGTTTTCAGCTGCAAGGCACGAGCGAATTCCGTCCGCGCATCGCGACGGTCCTCAATCTGTATCCGGCACATCTCGATTACCACGGAAGCTTTGAGGCGTACGCGCGCGCAAAAGAAAACATTTGCACGCGTCAGGGCCCGATGGATCGATTGATCTTGAACATGGACAATGAGCATGTTCGCCACTTCGCAGATCATTCGCGTGCAAAGGTGGCCTGGTTCAGCCGTCTTGCTCCCGTGCCGTGCGGCGTTTATGCGTATGAAAATCACATTTATGTGCGTGAGGCAGAAGGGGTGGAGCCAATCTGCCTCTTATCCATAGATAAAATTCAGCTTCCTGGTTCCCATAATCTTGAAAATATACTCGCAGCGACGGCCACGGCCTTCTATGCAGGGGTTCCCATCGATGCGATCACGGCGACTCTGCAGACGTTTCGCGGCGTCGAACATCGCCTTGAGTACGTCCGAAGCGTAAATGGCGTCGACTATTATAACGACTCGAAAGCGACGAATCCAAAAGCGGCGCTCTCGGCAATCCGCGCGCTCGACAAACCGCTTGTTGTGCTGTTAGGCGGGCTTGAACGCGGTGATGATCTGAAGGAATTGAGCGACGGTATGCGCGGATGCGTCAAAGCCGTCATTGCGCTTGGGCAATCGCGCGAGCGGATGGCGGACGCGGCGCGTCAGGCCAGTGTGCCAAACGTACACATCGCGGCATCGTTTGCCGAGGCGGTCGCGCTTGCCGCTGGTGCGGCACAGCGCGGAGATGCGGTTCTATTATCGCCTGCCGCGGCGAGTTGGGATCAATTCAAGTCGTTTGAAGAGCGCGGGAGCATCTTTAAGGAGCTGGTGAATAAGCTGTAGCATGGACGAGTTCTCCCGGGAGGGCTGTTTGTGCAAAGCGCAAAAACGACAGACTGGATGATTCCGATCACCACCATCAGTCTACTGGTGATCGGACTGCTCATGGTGCACAGCGCCAGCACGTACCTATCAGCCGAGCGGCACGCGGACGCATTCTATTATTTTAAGCGACAGTTGATGTGGGCGGGCATCGGCTTGCTTTTCATGTTTGGCCTGAGTCGCGTTGATTATCGGATTTTTTTGAAGTATGCGCGCTCGATCCTCTTTTTTTGTCTCGTCTTTCTGGCGCTCGTGCTCGTTCCACACGTTGGTCAGGTGCGCGGTGGGTCGCGCGCGTGGCTCGGCATCGGAACCTTTGGCATTCAGCCGTCAGAGTTTGCGAAGTTTGGTTTGTTGATTTTTCTTAGCGCATACTTGAGCGATGAGCCTGATCGTATGCTCTCTTTTAAAAGAGGACTCGTTCCTCCGCTGCTCATCATGACGCTGTTTATCGGACTGATCATGCTTGAGCCTGACCTCGGGCAGAGCGCAGTCATCGCGGGTGCGACACTCCTGCTCGTTTTCGTGGCAGGCGCGCGCGCGCGACACCTTTTAAGCCTTCTCGCAGTTGGCCTGGTGCTGTTTGCCGGGTTGATCGCGGCGGCGCCTTATCGCCTCATGCGCATTCTTTCTTTTCTCGATCCGTGGAAATATCCGCGCGGAATCGGCTATCATATTATCATGTCGCTCATTGCTGTCGGTCGGGGTTCTTTTTTAGGGCAAGGGCTTGGCAACAGCACGCAAAAGTTTTTGTATCTGCCAGAGCCACAAACCGATTTTATTTTTGCGATTCTCACAGAGGAGTTAGGATTCCTCGGCGCACTGTTGACGCTTTTCCTGTTTGGCGTTTTGATTTGGCGGGGACTGCGCGTTGCGATGCAGGCGCGCGACCGATTTGGGGCGTATCTCGCGGCCGCATTCACAGGCGTTATCGGCATCCAAGTGTTTATAAATATCGGGGTTGTGACAGGAATTCTTCCTGTGACTGGGATCACTCTCCCGTTTATCAGCTATGGCGGATCATCACTCATGCTCTTGCTTTCGGCCGTCGGAATTCTCATGTCCATTTCCCGCACGACGTAGAGCAAATCTTTGCGTCGTGCGAACCTTCAGGAGGGATAACGTGCGCATTGTCGTAACAGGTGGAGGGACAGGTGGGCATATCTATCCAGCGTTCTCAATTATCAAACGCATGAAAGAGCGCCATCCTTCGGCTGAAGTGTTATACATAGGGACAGAGCGCGGGCTGGAGCGCGAACTCGCGCCAAAGTCGGGCGTTCCGTGTGCCTTTTTGCGTGTAGAGGGCTTGCAGCGACGCGTCTCCGCGCGCGCATTCAAGACAATGTTTCTCGCCGGAACAAGTTTTTTTTCAGCGCGACGCATCTTGAAACGGTTTCGCCCCGATGTAGTCATCGGGACAGGCGGCTATGTGGTACTCCCGGTTTTGCTTGCGGCGCGAACGCTTGGCGTTCCTTCAGCCGTTCTTGAATTGGACGCGTTTGCAGGTCTCTCAAACCGCCTCTCAGGCCGGTTTGTAAACACTGTACTACTCGGCATGGAGGCGGGAAAGGCTTTTTTCCAAAAGGCGCCACGCGTCGTGGTGACCGGCAATCCACGCGCGACAGAAGTTCTCGCTGTCTGCGAAGATGAAATTGCGCGCGTATGTCGCACGCTCGGGCTCGATCGCAGCCGTCCGATTGTCACGATTCTCGGAGGTAGCCGCGGCGCGCGGCCGATCAATGATGCGGTGTTTGAACTGCTTGAAAAGCCGCGCGCTCATCGCGAACAGATTGTGTGGATCACAGGACAGGTGCACTATGAAGCGATCTGTCAGCGACGCTCTACGATGCCTGTGCAAAAAGATGTCTTTATTCTTCCTTACATGGATGAGATGCCGGCACTGCTTTCGGCGACGACCGTCTTGATTAGCCGTGCGGGGGCGACCATCCTTGCAGAGCTGACCGCGCTCGGTGTTCCGGCGATACTCATACCTTCTCCCTATGTGACGCATCACCATCAGGACTATAATGCGCAGGCGCTGGAAGCGCAGGGCGCGGCCGTCGTGCTCTCTGAGGCGAGTTTGGCGCAAGGTATGCTTGCCACCCAATTAAGCGCACTGCTCGCGAATCCTATCCGCCTTGAAGGGATGCATAAGGCGAGCCAGCGCATGGGAAAACCGGATGCTCTCACGCGCATTGCCGATGAGATCGAACGCTTGCTCGCGTAGGCGATTGTCACGCGAGAGGGCGGATCGCCATAAGATAGGTTACCGAACAAGACCTGCCCCTGATCGGTGCGTTTCCTAAAAAAGGAGTCGTTTGTGTTGAATCCTCAAGCTCTCTACGCTCTGTTTGCGCCACTGGCAGACGATGTGCGAATCGATGAACCCTTAAAACGGCACACCTCGTGGCGGATTGGCGGACCGGCAGACGTCCTCGTCGCGCCGCGCGATCTTGAGTCGCTGCAAGCGTGTATCGCGTGCGCCTATGACGCGGGAATCCCCTATTTTATTTTGGGGCGCGGGAGTAACCTGCTCATACGCGACGGAGGGATTCGCGGGCTTGTCATCAAATTAGGCGATGCATTTTCAGAGCTTAGGATTGAGGGGCAAACACTGACGGCGCTCGCGGGACGCTCGATTGTCTCGGCGGCGAACCGATCCATGCGCGAGGGTCTGTCCGGATTGGAATTTGCAACAGGAATTCCAGGCTCCGTCGGTGGCGCTGTCACGATGAACGCGGGGGCGCACGGCGGAGAAATCAAGGATGTCTTGAAAGATGCGCTCGTTTTGACGCGCGAAGGAGCGTTAAAACATGTCTCATCACAGGATCTCGCGTTCTCTTACCGACACAGCGCGGTGCCAGAAAATGCGTGGACGGTCGTGCGCGCCACCTTCTCACTGCGCGCAGGCGATGTGATGGAAATGCGCGAGCGGACGGGCGCTTGGAGTCAGCGTCGACGTTTGACGCAACCTTTGTCTCAACCGAACTGCGGAAGTGTTTTTCGCAATCCGCCGGGCGATTACTCGGCGCGTCTAATCGAGGCGGCAGGGCTCAAAAATACGCGGGTCGGGGATGCGATGATCTCTGATGTACACGCGAATTTTATTGTGAATTTAGGAGCAGCAACGGCAGAGGACGTACTGGAATTGATGTCGCGCGCGCAAGAAGCGATTCAAACTCGCTTTGCCGTGGAACTCATCCCAGAGGTGCGTGTTGTCGGTGAGGCGAAGACGCAGGGGTGAACGATGTGGAGCGTTTAGTGATCGAAGGTGGACGCCGTTTAGCAGGCTCACTTCGTGTGCATGGTTCTAAAAATGCGGCATTGCCAATTCTCGCCGCAGTGACGATGGCGGATGAAGAGACACTCATTCGCGATGTCCCCAATCTGGAAGACATTCATGTCATGCTCGATATTCTTCGCTCGGTGGGCGCAAAAGTGCGCTATGTCGATCATCAAGTGTACATTGATCCGACGAGCATTGAGACCACCGTCATTCCTGACCATCTGATGAGTCAGATGCGGTCGAGCATTTTTCTTATGGGCCCGCTGCTCGCCCGCTTTGGTATGGTGCGAATCAGTAAACCAGGGGGGTGCTCCATTGGCAGTCGGCCTATTGATTTTCATTTAAAAGGGCTCGAACAATTGGGTGCAGAGGTCATTGATCGCCACGGTTATATTGAGTGTCGAGCAAATCGTCTGCGCGGCGGCGCTATTTTTCTAGATTTTCCGAGTGTCGGCGCGACGGAAAACCTGATGATGGCCGCGTGCCTTGCAGAAGGGGAGACGGTGATCGGGAATGCCGCGCGCGAGCCTGAAATTCGCGATCTCGCCGCATTTTTGACAACACTTGGGGCACGCATCAGCGGTGCCGGAGATGACACGATTGTCATCGAAGGTGTCCGTAGGCTACACGGCGGACAGTTTGACGTGTCACCTGATCGAATCGTCACAGGGACGCTCCTGATCGCCGGTGCGGTGACAGGTGGCCATGTTGTATTAACGAACGTGCGCCCGAGTGACTCTACGGCTGTCATCATGAAACTGCGTGAAGCCGGTGTTCAGATTTCTGCTTCCCGTGATATACTGGAAGTCAGAGAATCGAGCGAGTTGCGGGCGATCGACCGCGTTCAAACGGCGCCCTTCCCAGGGTTTCCAACAGATCTCCAGGCACCGTTGATGGCGCTTCTCTCCATGGCGAAAGGCACGAGCATCGTATCGGAGACCGTTTTTGAAGATCGCTTCCGACACGTGCCCGAACTGCTGCGCATGGGTGCGTCAATCAAGGTGGATCTGCGCACAGCGTTTGTGCGCGGTGTCAAAGAGTTGTCAGGTGCGCCTGTCTCTGCGACTGACTTGCGGGCGGGCGCGGCGCTTGTCGTGGCAGGACTCGCTGCAAGCGGAAGTACAGTGATTGACCGCGTCTTTCACATTGATCGTGGATATGAGAGCATCGAGTTGCAGTTGCGCGCGCTTGGGGCCGAGATCATTCGCGTCCGTGAACCAGAACGGCGGGCGCAGGGACTTACTGCACACGCGTAACGCGGTGACAGTCACGAGCGTGTGTCGCGCACCACATCCGAGAGGAGAGGCGCGGCACACGCCACACCGCACGCTAAATGGATGAGATCAAGGGAGATGGAGTACGCGTTGGCAGTCGAGGTGGCGTCTCCGAAACGGAGCCATAGGTTTTTTTATCTCTTCTTTATTTTTCTATTCCTTTTATCTGCTGCGGTTGTCACCTACTTAAAATCTCCACTTTCGGTCGTCAAGTCGATACAGATTAACGGAACAATCGATGTTCCTGCTTCCCTTGTCGCGCGCGATCTTGGCATTCAAGTGGGGGACAACCTGTGGCAAATCTCTGCCACAGCGGCGGAGCACCGGATTTTGTCTGATTTTCCGATTGTGCAGTCGGTCGATGTGACACGCAGCTTTGTGACACAGACAGTGCGCGTGACGATCACGCAAAAGCGTCTCGTTGGCATCCTTGACGCGAATCACTCGTTCTATCAGATCCTCTCAGACGGTACGGTATTAACACAGGATCCAACGGGAATTGGCGCGAATGCTCCGATTCTCTCGGTGACAGGGAACCTCAGTGTCAGTCCTGGGACGCGCGTGACAAATCCCGGTCTGCTCGCGCTCTGTCACACGATTGGGAACGTTCCTGCGGGGTTGATCTCGCCTTTTTCTGAGTTTAACGTCGAGCCGTATCAAGGAAAGCTGGCGATTGTCGGGTATACCAAGGATCGCTTTGAGGTCCTTCTCCCGATCGACCGCCTGGCAGTAGCGCTGCAAATGTTCGAAGCGATTCACGCGAAGCTGCTCAGTTCAAGAGTGGCACCTGGTCTTGTCGATCTGATCTCAAGTCAAGAAGGCGTATATAAACCATATTGATTTTTGCTCGTGGTGAGGTGTTTGAAGCAATGGAATCAGCGTCTCGCCAGATTGCGGCGTTTACGGTCGTGCTCTCTGTGCTCGGAATGATGCTCGCCGTTCAATATCGCGACGTAACCCTTGGCGGCGCCGCCCTTTTTTCGACGATGCCTGATATATCAGGGGCAGTATCGCGACTTGATGCGGTGGATGCTGAGAATCATCGGCTTCTTGAACAGACGCGCGTGACAGAGCAAAAAATCAATAAACTGGAATCGCAAATGATTCAAGAGGGGGGGGCTTCCTCGCAAGCGCTGCTCCTCATGCGTTCGGCTGCGCTCTTGAACGGTTCGACGAACGTGCACGGACCCGGAGTGACCCTGACAATTCGCGACGGGCATCTGACAGGCTTTGCCTATGAACAGTTTTTGACGCACGACTGGGATTTGCGGTCTGTAGTCAATGAACTATTCCTCGCAGGGGCGGACGCCGTCTCGATCAATCAAGTGCGAATCACGATGCAGACGGGGATCTTTTGCATCGGGCCGCTGATCCGCGTCGGCAGTGCAAAACTCGGACCGCCATTTGTCATTCGCGCGATTGGCAACAAAACGCTCTTGACGGATGCGCTTAATCTACCCGGTGGGGTGCTCGACGCATTGCGTGCGGCGAATCGCGGGTTACAGGTGTCAAAGCCGGTCGCCCACAGCGATGTGCAGATCCTGGCTGCGGGAGGGGTGGGCTGATGCCGTTTCAAAGGTATTCCGTGACAGGCGTCGCAGTCCTGCTCGGCGTGATGATTGGACTTGAATTTCACATGAACCGAACGAGTCCAGCGATCGCTTACAGCAGCTATCTAAACGCGACAGATGCGCTCTCCCAAGCGATCCAACGAACGCCGATCGTATCTCGGCAACTCGCGGCGGCGCGCGCGCAATTGAAAACATTGGAAGACGCATCGGAGCATACCGCGAAAGGATATTTGAAGCTGCAAAGCGAATTAAGAAGCGTTGAGAAACAGTCTGGGTTGACGTCGTGGGTGGGATCAGGCATAGCGATTCAAATTGCCTATGATCCGAACCTTCCTGTGATTCCAGGTTTGCGCTTTGTCGACGAGGCGACCCAGTTGCGCATGGTTGTGAACATTCTTGAATCGGCAGGCGCGCAAGCGATTGCGATCAACGGACAGCGCCTGGTAACCACGTCGAGCATCCGCTCGGTGATGGGGCTGAACGCGGCGCAAGGGCCATTTTCGTCAGCCGTTCAAATCAATGAGCAACCGGTTGACGCGCCTTATGTGATTCAGGCTGCAGGTAACCCGACGCAGTTAGCAAGTGTGCTCTCTGCAGAAGGATTTGCCGACCAGTTTCGCATTCTTGATCAAGCGTTTCGCGTCACGCTGTTTCGCGCACCGCATCTCCTCACGTTGCCCGCGTACACGGGTCCACTCCCAGGTGCATACGCAAAGGAGTCATTAAACGCATGAGGCGTACATTGCCACTTGTCGGATTGCTTGTCGGAATTGCGCTTGGGTTGGCCATTCCGATTCATCTTTCTTTGCAGTATGCATCCTATCTTTCCGTTGCGATTCTCGCCGCGGTCGATACCGTTTTTGGCGGCATCAAATCGTCTCTACTCCGACAATTTGACGCGCGTGTCTTTTTGACTGGATTTTTCTTTAATGCAGTGCTTTCCGCCGCGCTCGCTTTTGTCGGTTCTTACCTCGGTCTTGATCTCGCGCTCGCCGCGGTTGTCGCGTTTGGCGTGAGGATCTTTAACAATCTTGCCGCGATTCGTCACCAAATCTTAGGAAAAACAAAAATTGCATCCCCAAACTAGTCTTTTCATGCTAAGATATTCGGGAATAATTACGATTTTGTTAGAATAGCAACGGGTGTGCAACAGAAGGGAGTGCCGCTCCTTGACCAAAGGAGATATTATCGTTGGCTTGGATATTGGCACGTCAATTATCCGGGCGATCATTGGGGAAGTCGAACATTCAGGGATTAGTGTCATTGGTGTGGGAACTGCCAAAAGTGACGGAATTAAAAAAGGTGCGATTGTTGATATCGATAAAACAGTTGTCGCGATTCGTGAGGCAGTGAATCACGCAGAGCGAATGGTGGGCATTGATATTCAATCGGCTTATATTTCCGTGTCTGGGAATCACATCGCATTGCAACCGAGTCACGGAATTGTCGCCGTCTCATCGGAAGATCGGGAAATTGGCGACGAAGATGTAGAGCGCGTCATCGCGGCGACGCGCGTGATCAACCTTCCGCCTGATCGTGAGATTGTCGATGTGGTACCGCGCGAATACACGGTGGATGGCCTTTCCGAAGTTTCTGATCCGCGCGGCATGATTGGCGTTCGACTTGAAGTTGACGTTTATGTGGTGACCGGTTCGCGCACGGTGCTTCATAACCTGCTGCGCTGTGTCGAGCGCGCGGGACTGGAAGTGGCGGGGACGGTGTTCACACCGCTTGCGGCGGCTGGAATGATCTTATCGCCGGATGAGCGCCGTCTTGGCGTTACGCTTGTCGATGTGGGCGCAGGCTCGACGACCGTGTCCGTTTTTGAAAATGGACTCCTTGAGCGGTACGCGATCATCCCGATTGGCAGCGACAGTGTCACGAATGACATCTCTGTCGGACTGGAACTCGGGTATGACACGGCGGAGATGGTCAAACTGCGCTACGGAATCGCCGATATTTCTCTTGTGAAAGAAGAGGAAAAGTTTAAGGCGCATCGAATAGGTAGTCAGGAAGAGCAAGAATTTACGGTACAAAAGCTCGAATATATTATCGAATCTCGCATGCAAGAGATTTATGCGCTGGTAAAACTTGAATTGGAACGCCAAGGCTACCCAAAAGGGTTGCCAGGCGGTTATGTATTGACTGGCGGTGGGATGCTTTTGCGCGGGGCTGATCGCTTGGCGGCAAAAGAATTGGATGCGCAAGTGCGCATCGCAGTTCCTGACTTTGTCGGTGTTCGCGATCCGTCCTATGTGAGCTGTGTCAGTATGGTGCAGTACGTTTCGCGCATGTTTGGCAAACAAATGGTTGCCGCATCCTCTAGTATCAAACGCAAATCGTCAGGATCGGCATTTTCACGCCTAAAAAATTGGCTTCAGGATTTTATTTGATTGTAGCGTCGATTTCGTCAAGGAGGACATGAAATGCTCGAGTTTGATTATGAAATGGATTCGCTCGCACACATCAAAGTGATTGGTGTCGGCGGCGGCGGATGCAACGCAGTGAACCGTATGATTGAAGGCGGCATTCAAGGCGTCGATTTTATCACGGTCAATACGGATGCGCAGGCGTTACATCTCTCTAAAGCGCGCGAACGAATTCAGATTGGCGAAAAATTGACGCGCGGTTTGGGTGCGGGCGCGAATCCAGATATCGGAAAACGCGCGGCAGAAGAGAGTCGCGAGCAGATCATGATGGCGCTAAAAGGCGCCGATATGGTGTTTGTCACGGCTGGAATGGGGGGCGGCACCGGAACGGGCGCCGCGCCGGTCGTTGCCGAAATTGCAAAGGAACTCGGCGCTCTAACGGTTGGTGTCGTTACAAAACCGTTTACCTTTGAGGGAAGACGCCGCCTTAACCAGGCAGAGAGCGGCATCACCGCGCTCAAAGAAAAAGTGGATACGCTGATTGTCATCCCGAACGATCGATTACTTGAGATTGTCGAGAAGAATACACCGATGCTTGAGGCGTTTCGCGAAGCGGACAATGTGCTTCGTCAAGGCGTATCCGGCATTTCTGACTTGATCGCAGAAACGGGACTGATCAACGTCGACTTTGCAGACGTGAAGGCGATCATGACGGAGCGCGGGTCAGCGCTTATGGGGATTGGCGTCGCGAGTGGCGAAAAGCGTGCGGCAGAAGCTGCGCAAAAGGCGATCCGCAGCCCCCTTCTCGATACGCCGATCGATGGTGCGCGCGGCGTATTGATTCATGTCGCGGGTGGCGAGAACCTCAGCTTGTTTGAAGTTAACGAGGCGGCAAATATTGTCGCAGAGGCGGCAGATCCGGAAGTGAACTTTATCTTTGGTGCGGTGATCAAACCGGAACTAAAAGACGAACTCATTGTCACGGTAATCGCGACTGGTTTTGAGCACCGGGCGGGGACGTCTACACCGCGACCGATTGCGCAGCGTGTTGATCCGCGCCCTGCTACTGTATCTGGAACAGATAACTTGGAAATTCCTGCATTTTTGCGTAATCGCCCTTCGGGCCGCGTTTGATCTTTCCCCTGAGGTTTGAAAACACGTGATGCGATCACGTGCGATGTGAAAAGGAGGACCCCGCAGGGAGGTCCTCACGCCGTCAAGGTGAACCTTGACGGTTTTTTGCGTTACCTTCGCAGCAAAAGGCGATCCGCGAAGGCGAGGATGAGGGCCGCGATGTCCCGCACGATGCGAAGCCAAAGAACCATCTGATCCCACCCCTCACGTTTAAGTGCAGAAAGCGCGGCGCTTTGGGGACATCCGTGTTTATCGCGGGTTTTCGACAGGAAAAATCCTCTTGCAAGCGGGCTAAATCGACAACCTTTGCAATACATATGTACTATACTTTGGGCACATTCCCGAGGGAGGTGCGCTAGTGGTTGTCTATCTCGATCTCACCTTCCTCGTGAATTTGTTGGTTGATTCGATGCTTCTTTGGTTGACGTCATATCTCTTGAGATTGCGTGCGCGACCAAGCAGGATAGGATTGGCGGCGAGTCTCGGTTCGCTCTACTCAGTTTTGTCGCTCTTTCCGTGGGGTACAGAGCTAAACGCAGCGTGGTGCAAAACCGTATTTTCTGTATTGTTTCTCGCCTTTTTGCAACCGCGCGGCTCCTTTCAATTAGGGCGGCTTCGCTATGGGGGGTCACTCGCGCGAACGCTCGCCGTTTTTTATCTCACAGCGTTCTGTCTGGCTGGCGCCGTGTATGGAAGCTACAGTTTTTTTGGTAAGACAAGCGTAATGCCTGGGCTTGAACTCGTGCGTGGCCGCATTGCCTGGTGGACTAGCATTCCGGCTTGGCTCACGGTGGCGCTTGCCCCAATCGTACTCTTTAGTGTGCGCTATGCAACATCGACGGTAAAACGGCGACAGCAGATGAATCGCGAGACGGTGCGCGTGACCATCACCGTACATGAAGAGTCGGTTGAAGCGCTTTGTCTTGTCGATACAGGTAACGCCTTGATCGATCCAATCACGCATGCGCCTGTTGCCGTCGTCACAGCGCAGAGCATAAAGAGCCTCTTGCCCCCATGGCTTTGTGAGGTGGTGGCGCGCGGGGAGGATCCTGTCAAAGCACTCTACAAAGCGCCGATCGGGTTAGGAGAAGGCAACATGCATTTCACGATGGTGCCTTATCGCGGCATTGGCGCAGAGCAAGGGATGCTCCTGGCGTTTCGGCCGACCGATGTGACGTATCAGGCGCGCCAGGGCAACATGTCGCTCATGCCGCTGGTCATCGCACTGCGGATTCAGCCGATGTCAGACAAAGATCACTATGATGGTATATTGCCCGCAACAGCGTTTGGGGAAAGGAGCGCACAGCATGAACATTCCCATCCGCGTCCGAATGCAGACGCGCCTCTTCGTCCTTCGCATCCTGCTTAGCATCGGGCGCGCCCCGGAGTCCATTTGGTACGTTGGAGGAAGTGAGGCACTACCGCCTCCGCTCTCGCGCGATGAGGAAGAATATCTTCTCTCTCGCTTGCCAAGCGGCGACGAAGCGGTGCGCGCCATGCTCATTGAACGCAATTTGCGGCTCGTCGTCTACATTGCGAGAAAGTTTGAGAATACGGGAATTCATATTGAAGATCTCGTTTCCATTGGAACGATCGGACTCATCAAAGCGGTAAATACGTTTGATGTAGAGAAAAAGATTAAACTGGCAACGTACGCCTCTCGCTGCATTGAGAATGAGATTCTCATGTTCCTGCGCAGGAACAGCAAGATTCGAATCGAAGTATCCTTTGATGAACCACTCAATGTGGATTGGGATGGAAACGAACTCCTCTTGTCTGATGTTCTCGGGACAGAGAGCGACACCATCTACAGAGATATCGAAGACCAAGTGGATCGCAACCTACTCTATAGCGCGCTTGAGAAATTGACGGAGCGCGAGAGAAAGATCATGGAAATGCGTTTTGGCTTGACGGGTGAAAAGGATATGACACAAAAAGACGTGGCCGATCTTCTGGGAATTTCACAGTCCTATATCTCTCGCCTGGAAAAGCGAATTATCAAACGTTTGCGTAAAGAGTTTCACAAGCTGACATAGGCGACCGGTCTGCATATTTCCCCTCCGCCGGGACATACTGGTACTCAAGTTGTACCGGAATGCTCGTCTGGAGGGACAGCCTTGAAGCGCAACAAAGTCGAGATTTGCGGTGTCAACACTTCGCAACTTCCCGTGCTCACAAACGCTGAGATGCGCGATCTGTTTGCCCGCATGCAAGCGGGGGAGCGACCCGCGCGCGAAAAACTGGTCAGCGGTAATCTTCGTCTCGTGCTCTCCGTGATTCAGCGCTTTAACAATCGCGGTGAGTATGTAGATGATCTCTTTCAAGTTGGATGCATTGGTCTCATGAAGGCGATCGACAATTTTGATCTCGGTCAAAATGTAAAATTCTCGACCTATGCTGTCCCCATGATTATTGGTGAAATCAGACGCTATCTTCGTGATAACAATCCCATACGCGTAAGTCGATCGCTGCGCGATATTGCGTATCGCGCGCTTCAAATTCGCGATCAGCTCACAAATCGGAATCTGCGTGAGCCTACGATCGCCGAGATCTCTTCGGCCATGGAAGTGCCCAAAGAAGATGTGGTCTTCGCGCTCGATGCGATCCAGGATCCGGTCTCGCTGTTTGAGCCGATTTACCACGATGGCGGCGATCCCATTTTTGTGATGGATCAGATCAGCGATGACAAACAACAGGATGTCACGTGGGTGGAAGGGATCGCAATCCGCGAAGCGATGCGTCGACTCTCGATGCGGGAAAAACGGATTTTGTCCATGCGATTTTTTGAGGGAAAGACGCAAATGGAAGTTGCGGATGAGATAGGCATCTCGCAGGCGCAAGTTTCTCGATTAGAAAAGGCGGCCATTTCGCATATGCAAAAGTTCATTACGTAGTGGGCAGTCGACAGAAATATAAAACGCGTGCGTCCAGGTGTCAGAAAGGTGGAAAGAATAAGGCAGGACGTACATAGGCTTGTAGTGGACCAGCGCCAACACAGCGACAAGCGGTCGTTGCACGGCTCAGATGGCGGGACCGGGGGGCGCTTTGATGAGGGCTTCGGAACTGCAAGCGAAAGATGTGATTAATATTGGGGATGGAAGGCGACTCGGATCGATTGGGGATCTCGATATCGATCTCGATTCGGGAATGATTAAAACGCTGATCATCCCTCCTGCTGGAAAATTTTTTGGCATGTTTGCAAGCGGCGAAGAGGTGGTGATCTCCTTTACACAAATCGTAAAGATTGGATCAGATGTGGTTTTGGTGGATCTGCGCGCGCAGCGTGAGTCCCCACTGCTCTCTTCCCACACTTCACACACATCAAACGGATATTGACGCACTGCATCCATTACGCAGATGGGAGAGGGGTGACCCATCTGCGTTTTTTTGATACCATCAGGAAGGGTAATCTTTGATGGAGGGATTTATGGACGCGCTACGCCTATTGCAGTTTGAAGAGTATGGCGCGATCGCGCAGTTTACGCGTTCGGACGCGCCGGGTGCGAGTTGTGACTCGTTTTCCTCGCTCAATTTGGGGCTTCATGTCGGGGACGATCCAGAAGTGGTTCAGAAAAACCGACGAATCGCGGCGGACATTGCAGGGATTTCAGAAACGCGCATCGTGTATGCCGAGCAGGTTCACGGCGCGCGCGTTGCGGTGGTTCACGCGGATGACGCGGGGCGCGGCGCTTTTGACACGGCGGATGCGATCAAAGGGGTGGATGGGCTCGTCTCGACGGCGCGCGGACTTTTGCTCGCCATTCTCGCGGCGGATTGCACGCCGGTTCTCTTCTATGATCCATACGCGGGTGTGATCGGAGCGGCGCATGCAGGTTGGAAAGGCACTGCGCAAGGTGTGGTGATGGAGACGATTAAAGAGATGAAAAAACTGGGGGCAAACCCAGAGGACATGCTCGTCGCGCTGGGACCGGCGATCCGCGGCTGCTGCTATGAGGTCGACCAGCCGGTCACTGACGCGCTTGAAGACATGTATCGCAAGCTGGCGACGCGAGAGCCAATCCCGTTTCGCGTGTCGGAGCGTGCGGCAGAACGGACGATGGTTGATTTGCCGACGCTTGCGCGGTTGCAGGCAGAACAGCTCGGTGTTCCGCATGGGCAAGTGATTGATACCAGCATTTGCACACACTGTATGCCCGGTTTTTTTTCGCATCGAAAGCTTCGTGGCAAAGCGGGACGGCACGCGGGGTTCATCGCGATAAAGCCGCGTCGATTGTCGCTTCGGGGGAGAATGCGATGAGCGATGAAATGGACGTACAGGCAATTCTGCGCACGGCGCGCGTTTTGCGCGTGCGAGAGCGCATTGAACAGGCGTGCGCGCGCGCAGGTAGGCCAACCGATTCTGTGCGATTGATCGCGGTGACAAAATATGTTTCAAAAGAGGAAACGGCGGAACTCTATAAGCAGGGACTGCGGGATATGGGCGAGAATCGCTGGCAAGTATTAAAGCAAAAGCTTGTCGCTGACCTTCCTGTATCGTGGCATTTTATTGGACCGCTGCAAACCAATAAGGTTAAAGAGGTTCTGCGTCACGTCTCCTATGTACACTCTTTGGATCGCGTGAAGCTGGCTGACGCGCTTGCAAGTGAGGCGCAGAATGCTGGAATTTCGGTGCGCGTGTTGATCCAAGTCAATGTGACCAGAGAGTCGCAAAAATCAGGCATAGCGCCAGAGCAGATTGACGGGCTACTCGAACATGTGCTTAAACAAGGCGAAATCGAAGTTGCAGGGCTTATGACCATCGGTGTACAAGGCGCGGACGAACACGCTGCGCGATCCACATTCGCACGACTACGCGCTCTGCGCGACCGCGTAGAGGCGCGCTTTGACATAAAGCTACCCGAACTGTCGATGGGGATGTCAGCCGATTTTTTGTGGGCGATTGAAGAGGGAGCCACCATGGTGCGCGTGGGACGCGAACTCACGGGAGATGGCAAAAACCTGCAGGATTCGATTTGATTTCCCATAAATCGCGTTTTCCTCTCGAACAATTCTACGAGATGGTGTATCTTAGAAGATGAGCTATCATAAGGATAAAAGGACGTGAGATCGTGTTGCGCAGAATGTGGCAATTTCTCGGACTCGCCGACGAAGAAGAGGAGGATGAGAGCTTGTTTGAAGAACATGCTCCCGAACCGGAGATTGAGCCGTTGACCCAGGGGAAACGCGCGACCGTTGTGAGTCTTCACACGCAAAAACAAGTGCGCGTTGTACTCGTAGAACCGACGAACTATGAAGATTCGCAGGGAATTGCCGATCATTTAAAAGCGCACCGCTCCGTGATCATTAATCTTCACCGCTGTCCGTATGATCAATCGGCGCGTGTGGTAGACTTTATGAGTGGATGTGTCTATGCGGTTGGCGGCATAATGCAAAAGTTGGGGCACCTCATTTTTCTGTGCGCGCCGGACAATGTAGACGTGCAAGGAACGATCAGTGAGTATTTGGCGAATGAGAGTCGAGCACAGTTGAGGTGAGTATGTGGCGGTTACGATTTTAAATCTCTTGAGTTGGATCCTTGAAGTGTACTGGTACGTGCTGCTCGCGCGTATCATCCTGAGTTACTTTCCTGATGCACAACGATCATCTTTTGGTCGCTATCTGTATACGATCACAGAACCTTACTTCGGACTGTTCCGCCGCATGATCCCTATGGTCTCGCTCGGCGGCGCGTATATTGATCTTTCCTCTATTGTCGCGCTGATTGCGTATACTTTTATCCGAAGCGGGTTGCTTGCCGTGGTGATATGGCTGTTTAATGCCATAGGGCTTGGCTAGGGGAGACTGTCAGATGCAACAAAATGGACAGGGTCTTGCGGCCGATGAACAGGTGTTTTTAAAACGGATGGCCGATTTGGCTCGACGCGCATCGCAAAAAGGCATTTGGACACTCTCCGCTTTTGGTTCGCCGCGCGAAACAGAACTCGCGCGAATTGCGGCAAAACGCGAGTCGATGTCGGTACACGCGTATGGCGGATTTCCCGGCGCAGAACGCGTGCGTGTACTGTTTGCAGACGCGCCGGACGTGGCGCACGACGCGTATGAGATCGCGTGTCTTACCGTCACGTGTAGTGTTCAGGATCACATGACGCACGGACAGGTTCTCGGCTCTATCCTTGGGCTGGGACTCAACCGCGATGTTCTTGGCGATCTTTTGGTGACGGGCAATACGGCGCATGTTTTTTGTACTGAAGCGATCAAGCCATTTCTTCTTTCAACGCTTTCTCGCGTGGGGCCGCACGCGGTGCATGTGGTAGAGGCGCGCGAATCGCTTGTGCTTCAAGGCACTTTTGAAAATTGGGAGGAACATCAGTTTACCGTTTCGTCCCTGCGTCTTGACGCGTTTCTCGCGCATGCGTTTTCGATGTCGAGAAGTAAGGCAGTGGAACCGATTCACGCGGGTTTGGTTCAAGTGAATCATCGCGTAAGGGTTGATCCGGCCTTCACGCTTCGCGAGGGGGATGTAATCTCGCTACGCGGGTTTGGTCGAGCGAAGGTGATCGAACTCGCGGGAACGTCGAAAAAGGGGCGTCTCGTGATTCGGGCGGGTCGATTGCGGTCGAACTGATCGGATTTTTTTGCTCCGCGTGCTTTATGGAGCGATTTGATCATTAGAAAAAAGAAGAGTTGTCAGTGCTTTGACGTGATAGGAGGATTATCGATGCCGCTTACCCCACTGGATATTCACAATAAAGAGTTTAAACGTTCCTTGCGTGGATATAACGAAGATGAGGTCAATGATTTTTTGGATCGCGTCATAAAAGACTATGAAGCGCTGATTCGTCAAAACAAGGAGCTCGAAGAGCGCTGCTCGCAAATGGAAGAACAGGTTCGCCACTTTAAGTCGATGGAAGAATCGCTCAGTAAATCCATCATGCTCGCGCAAGAAACCGCGGAAGATTTGAAAGTAAACGCCCGCAAAGAGGCGCAACTGGTGATTCGCGAAGCTGAGAAGAACGCGGATCGCATCGTTCAGGACGCATTGAACAAAGCGCGGCGAACGGCGCTTGAGCTTGATGAGGTAAAGAAGCAGGCGGCCGTCTTTCGCGCGCGTTTTCGCTCGCTGATGCAGGCGCAAACCGAGATGCTTGAGTCAACAGAGTGGGATAAAATTGCGCCTGAACCGATCGAAGAGTTCTGATGACTCGAGTGTGACTTTCGTGGTGGGATCGCATTCTCGCTTTATTTCACGTACAGTATAGAGAAATGGCATGTAAATCAATAAACTCATTGACAAGGACCGTCTTGCCGATGCGCCTCAAAGAGAGCCCTGCCGTCGTTTCTGACGCGCTGAAAGTGGGGTGTGGCAAATGGCAGGAGAATCCCCTTATAGAGGCGATGTGAAGGGCGAAAGCCTGAGTAGCGTAGCCGGTGCGCAGCCGTTATCTGCGCTTTGAGAGGATTGTGGCGCGCTTTTGTCGCCACAATCAACAAGGGTGGTACCGCGCAAAACGATCTGCGTCCCTGTGGGATGTGGATTTTTTGTCGTATTTAAAGAAGGAGATGGATAAGATGGATTACGATCAAACCCTCAATTTAATGAAAACAGACTTTCCGATGCGGGGAAACCTCCCCAAACGAGAACCTGAGATCTTGCGTCAGTGGGAAGACATGGATCTTTATGAAAAGGTTCAAGCGAATCAGGCAGGTAAGCCAAAGTTTATTCTTCACGATGGGCCCCCTTATGCGAATGGCGACACGCATCTTGGTCACGCGCTCAATAAAATGCTCAAGGACATGATCGTAAAGTCAAAAACGATGGCTGGATACGACGCGCCCTATGTACCAGGGTGGGATACACACGGACTGCCGATCGAGAATGCGATCATCAAGGCGCAGAAGCTCGATCGGCACGGGTTCAGCGCGGTTGCATTTCGCGAGGCGTGCGCGGAGTATGCAAAAAAATATATTGCGCTCCAGATTGAGCAGTTTAAGCGCTTTGGCGTACGCGGCGATTTTGATCACCCGTACCGCACCCTTGACCCTTCTTACGAGGCGGCGCAAATCCGCGTGTTTGGCACGATGGTTGAGCGCGGCTATATCTACAAAGGGTTGAAACCGGTCTACTGGTGTCCGTCGTGCGAGACTGCGCTTGCCGAGGCGGAAATCGAGTATGAAGAAAAAGAGTCGTTTTCCATCTATGTCAGCTTTGTTGTACCTGACGGCCGCGGCGTGATTCCCGACGGCGCGCAAATGGTCATCTGGACGACGACGCCGTGGACGATCCCAGCTAACTATGGCATCGCGGTTGGACCAGACTTCTCCTACAGCGTCGTTTCACACGATGGACAGGTATACGTGATAGCGTCTGATCGTCTGGCTGAAGTTGCGAGCGACGTTCACTGGGAAAAAGGTTCGTATCAGGTGCTCGCGACACACAAGGGGCGCGAACTTGAGCGACTCGTCGCAAAGCATCCGCTCTATGGTCGAGATTCACTTGTGATCCTTGGCGATCATGTCACACTTGACTCTGGGTCAGGTGCCGTCCACACGGCGCCCGGTCACGGGATGGATGACTATCTGGTTGGACTTACGTATGGTCTCCCCATTTTTGCGCCGCTCGACCACAAGGCGCGTTTTACAGAAGACGCTACACCCTTCACAGGAATGTTTTACGAAAAGGCAAACCCTGTGATCGTAGACGCGCTGCGCGATGCGGGCGCACTGCTTGCGACAAGTCGCTTCAAACATCAATACCCGCACTGCTGGCGCTGTAAAAACCCAGTCATCTATCGGGCAACAGAACAGTGGTTCGCTTCGATCGCCGCGTTTCGCGAGCAAATGCTCGAAGAGATTGACAAGGTGGATTGGGCCGTCTCTTGGGGTAAAATCAGACTTCACAACATGGTCGCGGATCGCACGGATTGGTGCATCTCGCGGCAACGCTCCTGGGGCGTTCCGATTCCGGCGTTTTATTGTGAGGACTGTGGCGAGGTGCTGATGACGCAAGAGACGATCGATCACGTTGCAGACGTGTTCGCAAAAGACGGGTCACAGGCGTGGTTTGCACGTGACGCGGCAGAATTGCTCCCCCAAGGAACCGTGTGTGCTTGTGGTAGTTCGCGTTTTCGCAAAGAGACCGACATCATGGACGTGTGGTTTGACTCCGGTTCGAGTCATCTCGCAGTGCTGGCGACGAGGCCGGAGCTCAGGTGGCCTGCTGATTTGTACGTGGAAGGGTCGGATCAGTATCGCGGTTGGTTTAACTCGTCACTCTCAACTGCCGTCGCGGTAACGGGGCAAGCTCCTTATCGTCAGGTATTGTCTCACGGATTTACGCTTGACGGAGAAGGACGCAAGATGTCAAAGAGCCTCGGCAATGGGATCGATCCGCTCAAAGTCATTCAACAATTGGGCGCAGATATCCTGCGTCTATGGGTCTCATCGGTCGATTATCGCGCCGACGTGCGGATTTCGGATGCGATTCTAAAACAGGTTGCCGAAGTCTACCGGAAGATCCGCAATACACTGCGCTTTCTGCTTGGTAATTTGTATGATTTTAATCCGGATGCAGGCGCTGCTGTAACGCTGCGGCCACTCGATCAGTATGTGCTCGATCAGTTCGCAGAGCTTTGCGTGCGCTGTCAGGAAGCCTATGAAGCGTATGAGTTTCACACTGTGTTTCACGCGATTCAAAACTTCTGCGCGGTGCAATTGTCCAGCTTCTATCTCGACGTGACGAAAGACGTGCTCTACGTCGAACGGGCAAACGATCCGCGAAGACGCGCGGTGCAAACGGTGCTCTACGAGATCCTGCGCGGGTTGACGCAATTGATTGCGCCCATTCTGACGTTCACGGCAGATGAGGTGTGGTCTTACATCCCTGCGGTTTCTGAATCAAGCGCCCAATTGTCAAATTGGAACTTTCGCACAGAGCACTTGCTCGACGCGCCGACACGCACTCGCCTCGATGAAGCAATGGCGTTACGCGATGTGACGCTTAGCGCCCTTGAAGCTGCGCGCCAAGATAAGCAGATTGGACAATCGCTCGAGGCGCACGTCACACTGACACTGCCGCGCGAAGCGATTGCTCGCTTTTTGCCCTACGCGGCAGAATTGCAAGAGTGGTTCATCGTCTCAAAGTTGTCGCTTCAAGAGGGTGTCGCAATTCACGCTGCTGTTGCTCGCGCGTCAGGTGAAAAATGCGCGCGCTGCTGGCACTACCGCGAAGATGTCGGGCTTGATGAAGATCACCCGGAACTGTGCGCGCGTTGCGCGCCGATCGTGCGCGAATCCATCGCGTAAGTTCATCGTCACGTTCATCGCCTGCAATCGTCGGGCACTCTCGCCTCTGTCTTTTGGATGAACGCGTTGCGCTTGGCGAATACTGGTGAAAGGAGGGGGGTCTTTTGTGGATGACGCCAAAAAGGATCGGGAAGAGGCTGGCATCGCGTGGCTCAAAAATTATTTCGAGCGCGTCAATTACGGCGCATACGTAACGCTTTTACAGCGGCCGTGGTATATGATCTGGCTTAATTTTATTGGCGGTCTCGCACGCGGTGTCGGAATTGGCATTGGATTTACGATGCTCGCGGCGCTGTTGGTGATCATTTTGCAAAAGATATCCGTCTGGAACCTCCCTTTCATCGGCGCGTACATCGCAGATATCGTGCGCATCGTACAGGCTCAACTGCGAACGCCGACCATCTGAGAGAACACAGGAGTGAGCGACGTGGCGTTTGACGCACAGCGTAGGCAACTGATTAAAGAGCGAAATCAGATCCAGCACATCATGACGGAGACGCGCCACTTCGGCGTAGAGACGGGCATGATGAATATGACGGGAGAGCTCAGCAGCTATGATCAGCACCCGGCGGATCAGGCGACAGAACTGTTTGAGCGCGAGAAGGATCTGGGCCTGTCACAGCACGAGATGAACCGTCTGTTTCAAGTGGAGCGTGCACTCTCCCACTTTGCAGACGGGACCTACGGCACGTGCGAGCGCTGTCAACAGCCAATCGAAGCGGCACGGCTTGAGGCAGAACCGGCGGCGCTCAACTGCATCGCGTGCCAGCGAGCGATCGATGAACCGCTTCGTGATGTTTTGGCGCGCCGTCCTGTCGAAGAAGAGGTGTTAGAAGTGCCGTTTGCGCGAACCAACATGGATGACGCTGACGCAACCTTTTTTGACGGTGAAGACACCTGGCAGGCGCTCGCCAGCATGAACAATGTCGTCGATCGTAGCGCGAGTGAGGACCAGCACCTTCATCGCGAGAACAACGGATACGTTGATGCGCTGGATCAGGTATCCAATCAGCAATACAAGGCGCAACTGCCAGACTGAATCCGTGGTGCTCTTGATGGTTTTGGTTCTACGCAGCAAATCGTGGTACGATGAGATGCGTAGGAGGCGTGATTGTGATCTTTCTTGTTGCGGCCCTTGTGGTCTTTTTTGATCAATTTGTAAAGTGGATCGTCGTGACACATATGGCGGTCAATCAGGCGATTCCCGTCATTCCAGGGATATTGGAGTGGCTCTACATTCAGAATCGCGGCGCCGCGTTTAGCATGCTTCTGAATCAACGCGCACTCTTGATCGGCATTGCGCTGGTCGTCGTCGCCGCGATCATCTATGCGAATCGCACTTATGCACGCGGAAAACGGTCGCTTCAAATCGCGCTTGGGTGTCTCATGGGTGGGGCGACGGGAAATTTGCTGGATCGCATTTTGCACGGGTATGTCATCGATTATATCTATGTGTCGGTCATTCACTATCCTGTGTTTAATATCGCGGACAGCGCGATCGTTCTCTCCGTGTTCTATATGGTGTGGCGAGCGTGGTTTCGCAAAGAATCGACAAGCAGCGTCGCTGAAAATGCAGAAGAGGTGCACAGTGACTGAACATGAAGTGCAGTCCCAAACGTCAGAGTTTGAGATTCTACAAGCTTCAAGCGGGCAGCGCCTCGACCGCTGTCTTAGCGAGCGACTCGAAGTTTCGCGCACGCAGATTCAGCAGTGGATCGAAGCCGGGTTTATTTCTATAAACGGTAAAACTGCAGACCAGGCCAGCAAGAAGGTGTGGGAGGGGGATCTCATTGCGGCGAATCCCCCAAAGCCCCGGGAACTGCAATTAGAACCGGAGAACATTCCGCTTGACATCCTCTTTGAAGACGATGATCTCGTCGTTGTCAACAAAGCCCAAGGGATGGTCGTACACCCGGCGCCCGGACACGAGCGGGGAACGCTTGTGTCGGCGCTCCTGTTTCATGTGCGCGGACTCTCTGGAATCGGCGGTGTAGAACGTCCCGGCATCGTGCATCGCATCGACAAGGATACGAGTGGGCTTTTGGTTGTTGCAAAGACCGATCGCGCACACCAGGCGCTCTCCGAGCAGATGAAATCCCACGCGGTGCGCCGCGTCTATGACGCAATCCTCCACGGGAAACCGGAATCGTCGAGTGGAACGATCGACGCACCGATTGGGCGTGATCCTCATGATCGCAAAAAAATGGCAGTGACCTACCGCGGTGGGAAGCGGGCAGTCACGCATTTCAAGGTACTGGAAACCTTTCGTGGTTTTACACGGGTAGAGTGTCAACTCGAAACGGGACGAACACATCAGATTCGCGTTCACATGGCAGCGATGCACTGTCCCGTCGCAGGAGATCCGCTCTATGCGCGCTCAAATCCGCTTCGCCTTCACGGGCAGGCGCTTCACGCAAAATCGCTGTCGTTTATGCATCCCGTCACGACGGAGGCGCTGACGTTTCACGCCGATCCGCCCGCTTATTATGAAGAGACGCTCGCGACGCTGCGACGAACACTGCTCTAGCTTGACAGCGGACAGCAAACTTACGTACACTGAGATGGAATTGAATAGTCCTTTAAATCAGTCCTGTGAGGCTGGTAAGGAAGCGAATGAATTCGGCATGCTCATGCCGATGTGCTCACCTGCCCGCAGGTGAGCATTTTTTTGTGGAGAGGGTGAGCACTGTGGTGCAATCGGTCTCGCTTTTGGACGAGCAGGCGATTCGGCGGGCGCTTACGCGCATCGCGCATGAAGTGGTGGAAAAGACAGAAGATGATTGGCCGCTCGCCATCGTCGGCATCATGCGAAAAGGCCTACCTTTGGCAAGACGACTCGCTGAGCGGATTGAAGCGATCGAAAAACGGAAGGTGAACGTGTACTCACTGGACGTGACAGCGTATCGCGATGATCAAAAGCAGCGTGAAGGCGCGACTGCATTCGCTGCCTCTGGTTCGTTTGAGCCCTCGGCGCTCGCAGGGGTACCAGAGCTTGGGAGAAGCCGAGTCCTGCTCGTGGATGACGTCCTCTATACGGGGCGCACGGTGCGCGCGGCGCTTGACGCGCTTTTGAGCCATGCGCGGCCACCCGTCATTCAACTGGCGGTATTGATTGATCGCGGTCATCGTGAACTTCCGATACGACCGGACTATGTCGGCAAAAATATTCCGACGGCAAGAAGCGAGCGCGTGCTTGTCCGACTTCGGGAATTCGACAGCGAAGAACAGGTGATTCTTCTCAAACAGACGGATGCGCGTGCAGAAGTTTCGGGAGGCGTGATGAAATGAAACATGTGATCAGTGCAAAATCGTTCTCGCGTGACGCGCTCGAATCTCTTCTTTCTGTAGCGGGGGAGATGCGCTTGATTCAAGCGCGCGGGGGGGCTGATTTGCTCTCTCGCAAGGTCATGGCGGCGCTGTTTTTTGAACCGTCTACGCGGACGCGACTCTCTTTTGAGACGGCGATGCTGCGCCTCAATGGGCGTGTTGTCAGCACAGAGAACGCCAAGGAGTTTTCCTCGGCCGTAAAGGGTGAAACGCTTGAGGATACGATTCGCGTCGTCGCTGGATACGCCGATGTGATTGTTTTGCGCCATCCGGAGATCGGAGCGGCCGCGCGCGCGGCAGATGTGAGCTCGATCCCAGTGCTTTCCGCGGGCGATGGGGCGGGCGAACACCCAACCCAGGCGCTGCTTGACATGTTCACGATTCTGACAGAAGTGGGACGGCTCGACGATCTCACGGTGACGCTTGTTGGCGATCTGCTCTACGGACGTACAGTCCACTCGCTGGTCTATCTGCTCAGCTTGTTTCGCGGCGTGCGCATTGTCTGTACGGCGCCAGAGTCGATCCCGCTTCCGGCGGATGTGATTGCATACGCGGAGGCGCGCGGCGTACACGTCTCGTTTGAGCCAGATTTGGCGCGCGCCGCCGCAAAGGCGGATGTGCTTTACCAGACGCGCGTGCAAAAAGAACGTTTTCCGAGTGTCGAACACTATGAAGCGTTACGCTCAAAGTATGTGATCGACGCACGCATACTCGACAAGCTTCCTGCGCGCAGTATCATCATGCACCCGCTTCCGCGCGCCGGTGAGATCGACCCAGTGGTCGACCGCGATGCGCGCGCTGCGTATTTCCGTCAGTCTCACTATGGTGTCCCTGTGCGCATGGCTGTCTTAAAAGAATGCCTAACAACCGATTGAATTTTTATTCATTATATTGTATAAAAGTGAGGTGTGTCGTAGAATGCGTTACTTGATTCGCGGAGGACGCGTATTGTGTCCCGATGGTTCACTCGAGGAACTCGATCTGCGCATTGACGGAGATCGCATTGTGGAAATGGGGGCACACTTGCCTTTGACGGACAGCCAGGTGATCGACGCGCGTGATCGCATCGTTTTACCAGGGTTGGTCGATCCGCATGTGCACCTGAGAGAACCGGGGCAGACCGCCAAAGAAACGATCGAGACGGGCACAAAGGCGGCAGCCGCGGGTGGTTTCGCCCATGTCTGTTGTATGCCAAACACCTCCCCTGTCATCGACACGAAAGAGATTGTCGAAGCGATCATTGAAAAAGCGGATTCCTATGGCTATGCAAAGGTTCATCCGATTGCGGCGATCACGCATGGATTGCGCGGCGAGACACTGACCGATTTTGCGGCGCTCATCGCGGCGGGCGCAGTCGGATTTACGGATGACGGGAAAGGTGTACAGCGCGCGGATGTTATGCGCCAGGCGCTACTTTGCGCAAAGGAACTCGCTGTGCCGATTGTCGTGCACGCAGAAGACGAGACGCTTTCTCGCGACGGACACTTGCACGATGGAGAAGTCGCAAAGGAGCTTTCAATCAAAGGAATTCCGAGTGAGGCAGAAGCCGTGATGATCGCGCGGGACATTGTGCTCAGCGAGGCGACAGGCGGCGCGGTTCATTTTTGCCACGTGAGCCCGAAAAGTGCTGTCCGCGTGATTCGCGACGCGATTCGCGCGGGAATTCCTGTCACGGCAGAGGTTACGCCTCACCACCTCCTGCTCACGCAAGAAGAAGCGTTGCGCGTTGGCGCGTGGGGAAAGGTGAATCCCCCACTTCGCGCTGCGACAGATCGCGCCGCCTGCGTTGAAGGGTTGATCGACGGAACACTCTCGATGATCGCAACCGATCACGCGCCGCATACTGCGGAAGAGAAGGCGCGACCGATTGAAGCGTCCCCTTTTGGGTTTGTTGGCCTTGAGATCAGTTTCCCGCTGATGTATACCGCGTTTGTGCACAGCGGAATTATGGCGCTTGGCAAATTGGTTGATTCGATGGCGCGCATACCGGCGGAGCGTTTTAAGCTGCATGCGGGCATTCTTAACGTGGGCGGATATGCAGACTTGACGCTCATTGATCCTCACGCTTTTCGGCGTGTCGACCCGGAAACCTTTTATTCAAAAGGGCGGGCGACGCCGTTTGCAGGACGGGAACTGACTGGTTGGCCGACACTTACCATCCATCGCGGTAAGATTGTATTTACGCGTGCAGCGAAGGAGGAGTCAATAAGGTGAATAAAGCGCGGTTGATTCTTGAAGACGGAACAGAGTTTGTAGGAAAGAGTGTTGGCAGCGAAGGCACGGCGCTCGGTGAGGTGGTCTTTAATACGGGCATGACCGGGTACCAGGAAGTGTTGACGGATCCGTCCTACTGCGGTCAGATCGTGACGATGACCTATCCACTCATTGGAAACTACGGTGTGAGCGTCAATGACAGCGAGTCCCTGCGTCCATGGGCGAGCGGCTTTGTCGTACGCGAGGCGGCGACCCACCCGAGTCATCATCAGATGCAGATGACGCTTGATGCGTATCTGAAGGAGCATCACGTCGTTGGCATCGAGGGCATCGATACGCGACAGCTTACGCGTACGCTTCGCAAGCATGGGACGATGCGCGGTATGATCACCACCTCAGATGAGTCTACGCGTGACTTGCTGCTTCAATTGAGTGAAACGGCGACGTTGCGCGACCAAGTGGCGCAAGTGACAACGGACACACCCTATCGTATCCCGGGCCCTTTGCGCCGCGTCGTGCTGCTTGATCTTGGCGTCAAGATGAACACAGTGCGCTCGCTGACTGCGCGCGGTTGCGATTTGATCGTCATGCCCGCGTACAGCTCGCGCGAGGAAATCCTCGCCTGGCAGCCAGAGGGACTCATGATGTCAAACGGTCCGGGAGATCCGGCGGATCTGGGCGTGATTGTCGAGACGATCCGTTCACTGCTTGGTGTCATCCCAATTTTTGGAATTTGTATGGGGCATCAGTTACTCAGTCTGGCGTGCGGCGCAAAGACGGAGAAGTTGCGCTTTGGCCATCGCGGTGTGAATCATCCCGTGCGCGATTTGCGAGATCAGCGGGTGTACATCACATCACAGAATCACGGCTACGTTGTCGCTGATGAATCGCTTGGCGACTCGCCGCTTGATGTCACGCACGTGAACCAAAACGACGGATCAATTGAAGGTGTCACGCACCGTGAACTGCGCGCGTTTTCTGTACAGTTTCACCCTGAGGCAAAGCCCGGACCGGATGACAGTGAATATCTCTTTGACGAGTTTATGAAAATGATTGATGAGCAGCGTGGAGGTGCCGCACATGCCTAAATTGGATGGGATTCAGACCGTTCTCGTGATCGGCTCAGGACCGATTGTCATTGGACAGGCGGCTGAGTTTGACTATGCGGGTACGCAGGCTTGTCAGGCGCTGCGCGAGGAAGGCGTGCGCGTGATTCTCGTCAACTCAAACCCGGCAACCATTATGACCGATCCGGATATGGCGGATCGCGTCTATGTCGAGCCGTTGACCGTTGATTTCTTGGCGCAGATTATCCGCTATGAGCGCCCAGATGGGGTGCTGGCGACGCTTGGCGGGCAGACGGGACTGAACCTTGCCGTCGCGCTCGCTGAAGCGGGCGTGCTTGAGCAGACGGGTGTTAAACTGCTCGGCACTAAGCTTCCTTCCATCAAAATGGCGGAAGATCGCGCGGAGTTTAAGGCATTGATGCAAAAGCTCGGCGAACCGATCCCGGACAGCCAAATTGTCACGACGATGGGCGAGGCAAGTGCATTTGTCGAACGCGTGGGACTGCCTGTCATCATTCGTCCGGCGTACACGCTTGGCGGGACAGGTGGAGGCATTGCAGCGACGTACGAAGAATTTCGTGCACTCACGGAACTCGGACTCAATCTCTCGCCGATCTCACAGGTGCTGCTTGAGCGAAGCATCGCGGGGTGCAAGGAAGTAGAGTACGAAGTGATGCGCGACGGCGCAGACAACTGCATCGTGATTTGTAACATGGAAAACTTTGACCCAGTCGGTGTGCACACGGGCGACAGTATCGTGGTGGCGCCGAGCCAGACACTCTCTGACACAGAGTATCAGATGCTGCGCTCGGCGAGCTTGCGCATCATTCGCGCGCTCGGTATCGAGGGGGGCTGTAACATCCAGTTTGCGCTGGACCCGCACAGCCTACAGTACTATGTGATCGAAGTGAACCCGCGCGTCAGCCGCAGCAGCGCGCTCGCGTCAAAGGCGACAGGTTATCCGATTGCCAAAATGGCGGCAAAGATTGCGCTCGGGTACACGCTCAATGAACTGATGAATCCGATCACGGGAAAAACGTACGCGAGTTTTGAACCGGCGCTCGACTATGTCGTCACGAAAATTCCGCGCTGGCCGTTTGACAAGTTTGCGTCGGCCAACCGTCGCTTGGGCACGCAGATGAAGGCGACGGGTGAGGTGATGGCGCTTGGGCGCTCGTTTGAAGAGTCGCTGCAAAAAGCGGTGCGCTCGCTTGAGATCGGGCAGGACGGCCTCGATTCACGCGCGTATGCGGCGACAAAGACCGGAGATCTTCTCGCGCGCATCGCGCATGCGGATGACGAGCGGCTCTTTGTGCTCTATGAACTTCTGACGCGCGGGGAAACTCCGCAAACGCTTCACGAGATCACCAAGATCGACTGTTTCTTTCTTGATAAACTGTTGCACATCGCCGAGATGGCGGAGCGCATCGCGAAAATGTTGGATAATGAGACGCTCTATGAAGCAAAGCGGCTCGGCTTTACCGATGCGTGGATCGCACGCTTGACAGGCCAGGATGAGACGAAAATCTATGCGCTGCGCATGGCGCAAAAGCTGCGCCCTGTCTATAAAATGGTCGATACGTGTGCCGCCGAGTTTGAGGCGGTGACGCCCTATTTTTACTCAACCTATGAGCAGGAAGATGAGGTGGCGCGCGGTGAGAATCGCGCGGTGCTCGTTCTTGGGTCAGGTCCGATTCGCATCGGGCAAGGCATCGAGTTTGACTACTGTTCCGTGCACGCATCGCTCGCGTTGCGCGCACAAGGGTATGACGCGGTGGTCATTAACAATAACCCGGAGACGGTCTCGACGGATTTCAACATGTCCGATCGCCTCTATTTCGAACCGCTTCATATTGAGGATGTCATGCACGTGATTGAGCGGGAGAAGCCGCTTGGCGTCATCGTTCAATACGGTGGGCAAACGGCAATCAATCTGGCCAAACCGCTCACAGAGCGCGGAATCCGCATTCTCGGTACAACGGTCGATGATATTGATCGCGCGGAGAACCGTGAACGGTTCGACGAAATGCTTACGAAACTCTCGATCGAGCGTCCGCAGGGCGTTTCGGTGACGAGCGAGCAAGAGGCAATTGTGGCGGCAGAGAAGCTGGCGTTCCCGCTGCTCGTGCGCCCCTCCTACGTGCTTGGCGGTCGCGCCATGCAAATAGTCGACTCGGTGGCAGAGCTCACCCGCTATATGCGCGAGGCCGTCAGCGTGTCAAAGGATCAACCTGTGTTGATTGATCGCTATATGCTTGGAACAGAAGTGGAAGTCGACGCGATCTCAGACGGGGAGACGGTCGTGATTCCGGGGATCATGGAGCATGTCGAGCGCTCAGGCGTTCACTCAGGCGACTCGATTGCAGTCTATCCGGCACAGTCGCTGTCAAGCGGCGTGCGCGAGCGCATCGCTTTGATCACGATCAAGATCGCGCGCGAACTCGGTGTCTTGGGTCTCGTGAACATACAGTTCGTCATTCAGGATGAACGCGTCTATGTGATTGAGGTGAATCCTCGCTCATCGCGAACGGTCCCGTTTTTAAGCAAGATCACACGCATCCCGATGGTGGATGTCGCGATGCACGCTGTGATGGGTGGCAAATTAAAAGACATCGGCTATGAGACAGGGTTGGTTCGCGAAGCGCAGACGGTTTCAGTCAAGGTTCCTGTCTTCTCGTTTGCTAAATTGCGCGATGTCGATGTGGAACTTGGTCCCGAGATGAAGTCAACCGGTGAAGTGATGGGGACAGATCAGAGTTTTCCAAAGGCACTCTACAAAGGGTTGCTCGCGGCAGGGTTTCGCCTGCCGACGCAAGGGGCGCTGATCGCGACGATTGCAGACAAGGATAAAGAAGAGGCGCTTCCCATCCTGCGCGGTTTTGCAAAGCTCGGATTTTTCATCTATGCGACGGAAGGCACAGCCAACTTCCTGGAACGCTATGGCATTCGCGCGCAACTCGTGAACAAGCTGTCAGCCGGGCAGGAAACGTCACTGCTCGATTTGATTCGCAGCGGCGAGGCGACAATGGTCATCAATACCCTGACGCGCGGGCGGGCGCCTGAGCGTGATGGGTTTCGCATTCGGCGTGAGGCAGTGGAAAACGCAATTCCTTGTCTCACGTCTCTCGACACCGCGCGCGCCGTCTATGAGGTGCTCACAAGCATTCGCTTTCAAACAGAGCCGTTGGCACTCCCCATACAGGGAGGTGGCGCGAATGGCAGTACAGCGCGTGCTTGAGCAGCGTGTCATCGGTCCTGAACTTTACGCACTCACGTTTTCAGCGCCGTTAAAACTGAGCGAAGGAGGCTATGAGCCGGGACAGTTTTTGCATCTGCGCGTCACGGACTCGTTCGATTTTGTGTTGCGTCGTCCGCTTTCACTCTGTCAGGTGCACGTTGAGCGAAACGCGCTTACGGTGATGTATCGCGCGCAGGGTGCGGGCACGCGGCGGCTTGCGCGCTTGCGAGCCGGGGATGCGATTGATGTGCTGGGGCCACTCGGAAAGGGATTCCCGCTTCACGCGGGGGATCGTCGGGCGCTTCTCATCGGGGGGGGCATCGGTGTGCCGCCGCTCGTCGAGTTAGCGCGCCATCTTCACGCGCAGGGCAGTGAGGTGGTCTCCGTCATCGGCTTTCAAACGGCTGATCAAATCATCCTGCGCGAGGAGCTCAAAGCGTATGGACAGGTCCATCTCGTGACGGATGACGGGACAGAAGGTGTGCGTGGGCGTGTGACAGACGTACTCACGCCCGAACAGTGTGAAGGCGTGACGCGCTATTATGCGTGTGGGCCGACGCCAATGCTGCGCGCGGTGCAGACGGTGTTGCGTGAGCGCGACATTCCGGGCTATCTCTCGCTTGAAGAGCGCATGGGATGTGGCATCGGCATCTGTGTGGGGTGTGTGCACAAGGTGCGGCGCGAGGGGCGCGAGTCGTATGTCAAGACGTGTGTCGAAGGCCCCGTCTTTCCGGCTGAGGAGGTGGTCTTTTCGTGAATCTCGCAGTTAAGGTGGGTTCGCTTCACCTCAAAAATCCGGTGATGCCAGCATCCGGCTGCTTTTCTTTCGGGAAAGAGGTCGCCGCATTCTATGATCTAAGCGTGCTTGGTGCAATCGTTGTGAAGGCGACGACGCTTGATGAACGGCAGGGCAATAAGACGCCGCGCCTGGCGGAGACGGCGGCGGGGATGTTAAACGCCATTGGACTACAAAATCCGGGCGTTGAGCGCGTCATAGAGACAGAACTTCCACCGCTTCGCAAATACGGGATCCCGATCATCGTAAACGTCGCCGGCAATGCAATGGAAGACTACGTGCAGGTGGTTGAGCGTTTGAATGACAGCCCTGACGTGTCGGCGATCGAACTGAACATTTCCTGTCCAAACGTCAAGTGTGGTGGGATTCAGTTTGGCACAGACCCGGAGATGGCCGCATCGATGGTGCGCGCCGTAAAGCGCGCGTCGCGCACGCCAGTGATCGTCAAACTGTCGCCCAATGTGACGAGCATCTCCGAAATGGCGCTCGCGGTGGAGGAGGCAGGCGCCGATGCGATCTCCCTCATTAATACGTTGATCGGCATGAAAATCGACATCGCCCGCCGCGCTCCCCTTTTGGCCAATGGCCAGGGCGGTCTCTCAGGTCCTGCGATCAAGCCGATCGCCGTGCGCATGGTGTACGAGGTTACCTCACATGTAAAGATTCCGGTCATTGGCATCGGTGGAATCACAACGGGTGAGGATGTTGTGGAATTTTTGCTCGCAGGCGCACAGGCGATCCAGGTGGGGACGGCCAACTTCACGGATCCGCTCGCATGCAAACGGATCATCGAAGAGCTTCACGCGTACTGTGACGAGGCAGGCGTTAAGGATATCAACACGCTGATTGGCGCGGCAAAACCTCACGCGAAAGGGCGATTTTTGTGAGCGAGCAGCATGTTGTCGATGTGCCGATCTACGTCGCGCTCGACGTGGAGAATCGCCGTCGGGCGTTTGAACTTCTCGAGAAGCTAGGTGACGCGTGCCGCTGTGTGAAGGTGGGGCTTGAACTGTAC
>NZ_LSUQ01000013.1 GCF_001642725.1 Ferroacidibacillus organovorans | reverse complement strand
TAATATATCACCCCTCGCGCATCATGTCAAACCTTTTATCCCACATTTTATACTGGAATTTGTATCCATTAACAAAAGTCTTTTTTAAAGCTTCTTCTGTGCGAAAACAGTGACTTGTCCAACCGATTGAAACCGCGCCGCCTGGCCTTCCCTCCGAAACGCTTCCAACGCATGATCATAACGCTCTGCATCCAAAAGGTCCCGCTCGATCACATCACTACGCACCTGTTCAAAACGCGCAACCGTCAGTTGCATGGAGAGATCAGAGAGTCGACCGTGATGCGCCTGATGGTCTACAAAAGTGCCAATGACTTCAAGCTCCCCAAATTCCGCGAGATAGTGCGCAAGTTTTCGCCCGACTTGACGATCACCGCCATTCTCCATCTGCAACGCTCGAAACGCACTATAAAGGAGTGTAAACGCAGAGGATTCTTCAGGATAAGATAGCGACAACGCCTCATCCACATCGACGAGACACGCCACACCCCCAACCTTTAAGACACGCGCAATTTCCTTTGCCGCGACAATAGGTTCGGATAAATGCTGAAAAACAAAGCGCGCCATGACCATGTCAAACGACCCATCAGGAAAAGGTAATTTTTGTGCATCCCCCAATTGAAACGAGAGCGTAGATCCAGGAATGAATCCATCTGCGCTGCGTATTTGTTCGCAGAGCACTGTCGCGTGGTCAATCATCTCTGGATTTTGATCGACGCCTACCACACGAACTGGATAAAGCGCCGCCACGTCAAACGCAAGCGCTCCAAATCCCACCCCGACGTCAAGAACGGCCGAACCTTCGACAAGCGGAATTCTTCGCAAAAGATTGCGTCGCTCGCTCCCCGTCGCAATCGTTTGTTCGAGCAACCAGCGATCCCCAGTAGCATCCATTCGCGCGCCGTGTTCTGTCATCACTGCATCCACCACGTGAAAGCGCCTTGTCACGGCGCGTTCACTCAGGAGTTCATTTCCAATCACAAATTCCCCTCCTCAGCATCCGTTTGCGAAGAGCGACGATGCAATTGCCATCGCAAATACGCATTCACAAACCCATCGAGATCGCCATCAACTACCCCTTGCGCGTTTCCTACCTCGTACCCTGTACGGTGATCTTTAACCATCGAATACGGATGAAATACATAGGAGCGAATCTGACTACCCCAGGCAATGTCCTTCTGTTCGCCTCGAATTGCAGCGAGTGCCGCCTCTTGTTCTTCGCGCTTACGCTCATAGAGGCGCGCCGCCAAGATCTTCATCGCAACCGCACGGTTTTGAATTTGCGAACGCTCACTCTGACACGTCACAACGACACCCGTTGGAAGGTGCGTAATGCGCACGGCAGAGTCTGTCGTATTCACGTGCTGTCCGCCAGCTCCCGTTGAGCGATACGTATCCACTTTGATCTCGTCCGTGCGAATATCAATTTCCACGCTGTCATCAAGCTCCGGCATCACATCAACCGACGCGAATGACGTGTGTCGCCGACCTGAGCTATCAAACGGAGAGATCCGCACCAACCGATGGACGCCTTTATCCGCTTTTAAGTATCCATACGCATTGTATCCCTTGATCATAAGGGTCACACTCTTTACGCCTGCCTCGTCACCAGGCTGATAGTCAAGCGTCTCGACTTTATAACCGCGACCTTCCGCCCACCGCGTGTACATTCGCAGCAAAATCGCTGCCCAGTCCTGCGACTCCGTCCCGCCAGCGCCAGGATGAAGCTCAAAGATGGCGTTGTTGTGGTCATACGGACCGTCGAGCAACAGCTCCAATTCGAACTCGTCCAACGCTAATTTAAATTCGTCCGCTTTTCTGTTCGCTTCCTTGAATAGTTCTCCGTCATCTTCTTCTTGCGCAAGCTCAAGCGTTAAAACAAGATCATCCATCCGTGTACGCATCTCGCCGAAATGCTCCGTGACACCTTTGATCTGATTCAACTCTGCGATGACTTGTTTAGCTCCATCCGCATCATCCCAAAACGTCGGGATCGACATTTGATGCTCAAGTTGTGCAATACGCGATGTTTTGGCAGGGACGTCAAAGAGACCTCCCAATGTCGACCAAGCGTTGGTCCATAATCGAAAGCTGTTGACGCAATTCACCAAACGTTTCTGCCATAAAAACCGCCTCCTGATTCTATTGAAAAGACCGCAAAATGCACGCGCACACTGCACGCGCATTGCGGTCTACCTAATTACTACCCCACGATTTTCACTTTGCAAAATCACGAAGAAGTATAAAGCGGCTCCGGCGTCTCAGGCGGCAAATCCGGCATGTTGACCTGCGCCTTAAACACATACGTAGCGACCTCTTCCTGAATGCTGTGAATCATATCCTCAAACATCTGGAAACCCTCTTGTTGATACGCCGTAAGCGGATCCAGCTGACCGTACGAGCGAAGATGAATGCCTTGTCTTAACGTCTCCATTGCATCGATGTGATCCATCCACTTCGAATCTACCGTGCGCAGCAGAACAATTCGCTCAAGCTCGCGAACGAACTCGCCCAGCGTTTCTTCGCGCAAGTTGTATTCAACGTCCACCTGATTGTACAAAAACTCCTGGAGTTCTTCTCGTTCAAAGCGCCGCAGTTCTTCTTCCGTCACTCTATGCGGCGTCAAGAAAGTGTGCTCCCCATATTCAAGAAGCCCCTTTAGATCCCAATCTTCGGGAACTTGATCTTGGAGGCAATACGTTTGAATCATAAAATCCCCCAGATCCCTGCACATCCCTTCAATAATAGGGCGCAGAACCTGCTCTTGCAGAATGCGGCGACGCTGCGTATAAATCACTTCGCGCTGCTTGTTCATCACATCATCGTATTTTAGAACGTGTTTGCGAACATCGTAATTGTTTGCCTCGACCTTCCGCTGCGCGCGTTCAATCGCTTTTGAGACCATTCCATTCTCAATCGGCTGGTCTTCCTCAATACCGAGCTTATCCATGAGCCCCATGATGTTATCCGATCCAAACAGTCGCATGAGATCGTCCTGCAGTGACAAATAAAATTGAGACGACCCTGGGTCACCTTGACGACCGGCGCGCCCGCGCAATTGGTTGTCAATTCGGCGGCTCTCATGCCGTTCCGTACCGATGATATGCATACCGCCTAATTCTGCGACACCTTCGCCAAGGTGAATGTCCGTTCCCCGTCCCGCCATGTTCGTGGCGATCGTCACCATGCCATGCCCGCCCGCGTGCGAGACAATCTCAGCCTCGCGCTCGTGGTGCTTTGCGTTGAGGACTTGATGAGGAATACCTTTGGCGCGAAGCATCCCGGAGAGTAACTCCGATTTTTCAATGGATGTCGTACCAACAAGAATCGGTTGACCCGTGCGATGTCTCGCTTCAATTTCAAGGACAGCCGCCTGAAATTTCCCTTTCACGGTCTTGTAGACAACATCTGACATATCTTTGCGCAGATTAGGGCGATTCGATGGAATCGTCACTACATCCATCGCATAGATATCGACAAATTCTTGCTGTTCCGTTTTGGCAGTCCCGGTCATACCAGACAGCTTTTCATACATGCGGAAATAATTCTGCAGCGTAATCGTCGCGAGCGTGCGCGACTCATTCTGTACCTTGACGCCTTCTTTTGCCTCAATCGCCTGATGCAATCCGTCACTATAACGCCTGCCCTGCATCATCCGCCCTGTAAACTCATCGACAATGACGACTTCCTCGCCGAGAACGACGTAATCCTTGTCCCGATGCATCAGTGCATGCGCCTTGAGCGCTTGCGTAATGTGATGATTTGTAGTGATGTGAAGTGGGTCAAACAAGTTTTCCAGACGGAAGTAGCGCTCCGCTTTATGCACACCTTGATCGGTGAGGTTCGCCGTGCGCGCTTTTTCATCAAACGTATAATCTTCTTCATGCACCAGCGAACGCACAAATAAATCCGCCATAAAATAGAGATCCGTTGATTTTTCGCCCGGCCCCGAGATGATCAAAGGCGTTCTTGCCTCATCGATCAAAATACTGTCCACTTCGTCAACAATTGCGTAGTGAAGCGGACGTTGAACCATCTCTTCTGTATTCATCACCATGTTGTCGCGCAGATAGTCAAACCCGAACTCTGCATTCGTACCATACGTCACATCAGCCAAATACGCTTCTTGCTTTTCAGCGTGCGAGAGACCATGCACATTCAACCCCACCGCGAGACCCAAAAAGCGGTGAATACGCCCCATCCATTCGCTGTCACGCCGTGCGAGATAGTCATTCACCGTAATGATGTGAACGCCTTTTCCCGTCAGCGCATTAAGGTAAGCGGGCAGCGTAGAAACGAGCGTCTTTCCTTCACCGGTCTTCATTTCAGCGACGCGACCTTGGTGAAGAACCATCCCCCCAAGCAACTGGACGTCGAAGTGGCGCATGCCGAGCACGCGTTTGCCCGCCTCGCGAACAACCGCAAACGCTTCGGGCAACATGGCGTCAAGTCGCTCACCTTGCTGGTAACGCGCTTTGAACAGATCCGTTTGCGAGCGCAACTCATCATCCGACATCGCTTCATAGGTCGGCTCCAGCCCGCGAACTTTGTCAACAATTTTAAGTAGTCTTTTGACTTCACGCTCATTTGTACTACCAACAACTCGTTTAATCAGCCCGATCACGTGGGCTTCACTCCCTCCGCTGCTGTCAGCGGCGATTTGCAAAACCGCAGTTGAGACATACGTCCCCTAATAATGCATTGTACCTTGTACGCCTAAGTGCGCGCAACCTAAAAGGGAGGGGCGCATGACCCCTCCCTTACCATCACACTGCATATCTAGGTCACGCGCTTCATCGTACTCACGGCGCCTCACGGTTCAACTCGTACTCTGCGTTACCGATTCCAAGAACAAACGCCGCAATCAACACGCCCGCCCAAACGGTGTGAAAGGCGTGAAACAGGATCACTGCCAACAACGCAATGCAAAACGTAACAAACATTGTCAAAAGCAGCGACCGAGAGCCAAGCAATTTACGCGCATTCCAATAAAGAAGATGAACAACCTTCCAGACGACGAGAAAAGCGATGATCTGCAAGATCCACACAAGCAGTCCCACGCCTCTCACTCCCTCACATTACACCGTCGATCACACGCGTCTCAACGACAAAGCCCCGTCGAAAAAACGCCCTGTTTTCTAGTTGTATGCAAGGAGCCTGTCAAGGTTTCACGCCTCTCGCGAAATCAAACTGCCCGGCAAATACCGTCTTACAGCGACTGGATCAATCCGAATTGTCCATCGCGTCGGCGATAGACGACACTCGTTTTCTCATCCTCTGCATTCGCGAAGACAAAAAAATCGTGACCGAGAAGATCCATTTGCAGAATCGCTTCAGAAACATACATCGGTTTCATATCAAAACGCTTCACGCGCACAACATCCGCTTCATCTTCTTCCAGTTGCTCATCCGTCACGCTTACGCGTGGACCTTCTTTTGCTTTGAAACCTTCTACTTTAAGGCGGTGCCCCACTTTCTGACCCGCGCGATGCCGATATTTCTCCAGTTGTTTTTCAAGTTTATCCATCACCAGATCGACTGACGCATACATATCGTCTGAGCGTTCTTCCGCCCTGAGCATAGCTTGTCCCAACGGAACCATGACCTCAACGGTATGAATACCGCGCGTGACACTCATCGTAACTGACACATCGTGCACTTGCGAAGCCTCAAGATAGCGCTCCATGCGCCCCACTTTTTTCTCAACATACTGCTTGAGAGCTTGCGTGACGTCCAAATGATGATCACCACGAATGTGAATGTTCATACGCTAGCCTCCCTGTGGAAGATGCACCTATTATACCACCGCACACCTCTCGCGCAACGATCGGCGGAATTTTTAGATATATATTATTGATTCCTTCAGACACTTCGTCCCCTTTTGTGATATGGTAAATCTTATAGTTTGCAATTCTATTGAAGCGGATCAACGGAGAGAACATCTATGGATCTATTTTCATTAACTGATGAACAAACCGCCTATATACGACGTTTATCGTACCGCTACACTCAGCTTCGCAAGAGTAGCATCATTGACGCGGACGACCTTATAGCGGTCGCAAAAAATCGTTGGTGGCAGTTTTGTGTGAGGCTAAATCAAGAAGGTAGTCCATGGGATTTTGACGCGCTGGCTATCATCTTCCGCCAACAAGTCAAATTTGCTATGCGCGACGCTGTGCGCAATTCGTATCCAGTAAAAGTCACACGCTCCTATCAACAAAAACTACAGGCTTATCAAATGCCAAATACGATCTCGATTGATCACGCGCTTGATATTACATCAGATGACGGAAACATTGATCAGGAACTGTGGATGGACGTTATGAATGCGTTAAAAGAATTGAGTCATGATGAACAACTCCTTTTATCTTTGCACATCAAGGATGGATACAATTTCACAGAAATTGCTTACGTTTTGGATGTGGCTGTCTCAACCATTACGCGTCGTTATCAAAAAACCATAGAAAAACTCAAAAAAAAATTGGATGTATCGCGATAAAGCGCAAAATCAGTCGAAATACGACCGATTATAGGAGTGAGGGGGTAGATCACCGATGACAAATTTTAATTCGTTATCAAAGTCGATCGCCACACCTGCTCAACACGGGACAAACAGCCAGACTAAAGCAGAACGTGGGAATCAAGTAAAACAGGAAAAGACAGCTCAAACTGTAGCGACTGAAAACTCAAAAAAGGTTTCGGCAACTCGTCAAAAAGAACTAGATCAATTAAAGCAGACGATCGCCCAAGGCGCCTATGTAATCGATTTGGGTCCACTCGCTCAAAAAATAATGAACACGAGCGAACTAACGAAATTCCAGATGTGAGGTTTTCACCATAATGACGGCGAATTTTGTAGAAAATAGCAACGCGATTGATTCGTGGATCGACAAATTGCGCACATCTTTGGAAAATGCGAAAGCTGCATTGATTGAAAACCGGCCAGATGTATTGCTGCATTACATTGCAGAACAATGCAGTTCCGTACGAATGATCGAATCACAAAACACGCAACTGACAGCATCTCAACGAGATGAACTTGGCAAACTTTATAAAATGTGTGATACCCAACAGCAGTTGCTTCAGCAGGCCGAAAAACTCTCAGAGAAAATGATGGGCACGATTATGGCATCCCGTTCCTTTCAAGAAAAAGCGTAGGAGGTGAAAAACGATGAACATATCAACATTTTACGCCCTAAATGTAGGAATGAGCGCGCTGAACAGCGCACAACAAACCGAAGATGTGATTGCAAATAACATCGCAAACGCTAATACCCCTGGCTACGTGCAGGAGACGGCTAACGCGACAGAAGCAACGCCTTTCCCGCCAGCATCCACACAGGTTGGATTGCTCATAGGCGGACAAATGGGACAAGGTTCCTCAATCACATCCGTATCGCGACAAATCAACGCTTTTTATAATGAGCAGGATCGAGCAAATCAAGGCACCTCTGCAATGTATAATGCGCATCAAACGATACTCACTCAAATTGAAGGTATACTCAATGAACCTAGTTCCATGAGTGTTCAAACATCGCTCGACCAATTTTTCGCATCTTGGCAAACACTCTCGACTGACCCTTCAAGCACAGCCGCGCGTCAATCTGTGATTACTCAAGGCCAAGGATTGGCGCAAACCTTGCAAACGATCACGAGCCAATTAGAAACCGTTCAAACCAACCTTCAGTCTCAAGTGACCCAGGAGTACACGCAGTTCAACCAGTATGCAACGCAAGTGGCAACACTAAACAATCAAATACTTGCAGTCCAAAAGAACTTACAGAGTCCAAACACGCTTCTTGATCAACGAGGCGCAATTCTCGATAAAATGGCTAAGCTCGCGAATATCACAATCACTCAATCCTCAAATGCATTCCCTTCTCCTTCCGGTACAGGAACGATACCAAGCGAAGCGGTTAACGTCATGATTGGCTCTGTAACCATCGTCAATTCGTCGACAGGGACGTCTACCACAACGATGATCAATTCGCCCACAACACCCGCTTCGGGGCAAACACCAGGTTCAGTAAACCTGTTGATCGGCAGCGGACAGATTGCCGGAGATAGTCAGGGATTGACGGATACAGGAAATTACTTATCGCAATTGAGCAGTATCGCAAATCAGATCAGTTCAACATTTACAAATCCAGGAACGACTTCGAGCGGAACAACGATTACAGGTTACCCCATCAATTCAGGCACACCGAGTCCGCAGTTCTTTACGGTCACAACAGACGCATTCGGCAATGCAATTCTTAGCGTAAATTCCGGAATTACACCTAACACAGTGCCGGCCTCTGACGCCCCACCTCCCGGCCAAACCGGGAACGGTAATTTTGCATCTTATTTAGCTTCACAACAAAATACGAGCTACACAATTTCTTACACGATCGCTTCTCCGAGTGGAACAAGCTCTTCAACAAGCGCAACAGGAACATTAGATCAACTCATTTCACAAATGACTTCTTCACTCGGAAACGAAACCGCAAATGTTCAGAATAACGCCCAGACCGCTCAGGCGCTCGCTCAACAGTCATCAACACTGCGTCAGTCCGTTTCTAGTGTTGATATAAACCAACAGGCGTCACTCATGGTTCAGTACCAAAACGCTTACGGAGCCGCCGCCAAATATATCACCGTGTTTAATGCGATGATGCAGACCTTGTTAGGAATCGTTCCATAAGGGAGGGAAAAAGATGCGAGTCACAGAGTCCATGATGCAAAGCCAATTTTTATACAACTTAACGCAAGCAAACGCAAACATGCAGACACTACAACTCGAGCTTTCAACAGGCAAAACGTTAAATCAGCCTTCCGACAATCCTTTAGCCGTTTCTCAAGATATGGCCATTCGCGCATCGCTTTCAGAGACGACAGCCTATTCAGGAACGATTGCAGCAGGTCAAATGTGGCTCAGCAATTCGAGTAACACACTTCAAACGATGATGACCACACTGCAATCACTGCAGTCTACTGTACTAGAAGGTTTAAACGCGCCAACAGCGAGTTCCTCTGCCCGTCAGGCGCTTGCCAACGTCGCACAAAGTGACGTGAGCAATCTCGGTCAATTGCTCAATACGAAAGTAGAGAATCGCTATCTCTTCGGGGGCTTTGCTGATCAGGTCCAACCTTCGAGTTATGCATTATCGACAGGAACCTCACCAAGTGGTGCGTCAGGATCGATTCAATACACGGTCGCAAACGGCATCCAGGTATCTATCAATGTGACGGCAACTTCGATTATGCAATCGACGCCAAGCGGGGCAACGCAAGACTTACAGACGACACTTTCAAACATCGCGAGCGACCTCGCGTCAGGAACAAACGCAGCTCTGCAAAGCGATCTTTCAAACCTGCAGGCAAACATCAGCCAGGTCTCCGACCTTAATGCTTCTGTAGGTGCCAGGCAGGATCGATTGACCGCTTTACAAAACCAGTTATCAACGTACGCACAAACACTGAGTACGGATAAGGGGGTGATCCAAGACGCGAACATGGCGCAAGTCATTACTCAATTCAACACAGACCAGACCGTCTATCAGGCTGCGTTGAAGATGGGCGCAAGCATCCTGTTGCCATCTCTCGTCACCTATTTGCCAAACGGTTAATTTTTTACCCCATTCTATTATACAGGAAGGTGTGTCTAGATGTCAGTCAATTTCAGTGTAAACAACAACTCGGCAGCATCCAATATTTTGTCCAACTTGAACTACGTTCAAAACAACATCAACACGTCCTACACCCAATTATCATCTGGCAACAGCATCAACTCGGCTGCTGACAATCCTGCTGGATATGCGATCTCCCAGCAGATGACCTCCCAGGTCAACGGACTCAACACAGCTGTGCAAAACGCTCAACAAGGCGTTAGTTTGATTCAGACTGCGACAGGCTCGATGAACCAGGTCGAAGGCATTCTGCAAACCATGAACAGCCTTGCTGTCGAAGCGGCCAACGGAACACAGAATACGGCGGATCTAAACAACCTGCAGTCTGAGATGAACGCCCTTGTCTCTCAGGTAGATAATACGGCAAACAGCACACAATTCAACACCATTCACCTGCTCAATGGATCCAGTTCCGCAGTCGTCACATTGCAAGTCGGGTTTGACTCATCTAGCCTGTCCCAACTCGCATTCAGTCTTTATAACATCACGTCAGCTTCACTCGGCGTATCTGCAGCATCTGTCAACATTACATCCCAATCGGCTGCGCTTTCTGCAATTTCCGCAATCCAATCGGCAATTTCCCTATTGTCGAGCAACCAAGCGAGCCTAGGCTCTGTTCAGGATCAGTTGAACTATCGCATTACCGGCCTTCAGAATGAATCGCAAAACCTTTCAAACGCGCAGTCCGTTATCACGAACACGAACATGGCGGCCGCCTATACGCAGTTCAGCCAGAACCAAGTTCTTCAGCAAGTTGGTCTTTCGATGCTTGGCCAGGCGCAACAACAGCCTGCAGCAATCCTCAAATTACTTAGCTAATCTTCGCAGACACGATGGACTCGGGCTTCACCGCCCGAGTCCTCCCTAAGACCTTAAGGAGATGAGCGTATGTCCGTCAACCTCTTGCAACAATTGAATACAATTCCGAATCCAGGTGGGATTGGCGTTCCCGTTACGCAGTATACAACGGACCTGCAAAAGGTTTTGACTGCCCAACTAACCGGTGTTTCCACTTCAGAGCTTGCCACACTGTCCGGAACGCAAACCGCATTAACATCGCTTCAGTCCGCGCTCAGCGCATTTCAAAACGCGAGTAATACATTGGCAAGCACATTAACGTGGAATCCTGTCAATGTTACCAATTCAAATTCAGCGGTCATTGCCGTTTCTGCTACAGCGGGTGCGCTTAATTCAAACTACACGATCGCAGTGACACAGCTCGCGCAGGCTCAAGTCAATGTAGCCACGGCAGGTCATCAGTCTTCTGCCACTGCAAGTTCCACACTGGCAAGCGGAAGTCTCTCAATCACGCCAAGTGGACAAAGCGGAGTCACCATTTCAATAACATCTGGTGAGAGTCTCTCAGCAATTGCAGCTGCCGTGAACAATGCGACGACCGCAGTTCAAGCAAGCGTAATCAATACCGGAAGTTCTTCAACGCCTTACGAGTTGATGTTTCAATCGACACAGACGGGTCTGTCAAATTCCTTTACACTGTCTGATTCAGCAACTTCAACAGGTGCAAGCCAGCTCTCCGCATCAACAGCAACCGTCACTGCCCAAAACGCAGCTGCCACAATCGATGGCTCAATCAATGTCCAATCGCAGACCAATACATTTTCCAATGCGATTCCTGACGTCACATTCACTGCACTGCAGTCAGGAGGGACATCGTCAGTTCAAATTTCCCAGAATACAAGCAGTGTGATTCAATCTGTACAATCGTGGATGTCCGCCTATAACTCTCTCATCGATCTTATACACAGTGGCACAGCGTATACTCCTGCTAGCGGTAATACAGCAGCTAGTGTTGGCCCTCTTTTTTCAGACGGGGTCACAAATCAATTACTTTTTGAACTGCCCAATTCGCTCAATCAATCTGTTGGGAGTGGGACAATTTCTGCGCTTGCGCAAATCGGAATTGTCACAGATCCCACAACAGGCCATCTCGAATTTCAACCCTCTGCAGGGTTTCAGGCTGGTGGCGCACCCCTCCAGAACGGACAGACCTTGTTTACACAAGCTCTCACTTCAAATCAAAATGCTGTTGAATCTTTCTTTGGCGTTGTGAGTGGTATTACCTCATCCAGTGCATATCCCGTAAGCGGTCTTCTAGGGAACGTATCCACGATGCTAAGCAGGTACGGAACGATCGCTGGTTCTGGTGAGATCGGAACCGAATTGACAAGCATCAGCGCGCAGCAAACGTCGATCTCAAACTATTTGACCACAGTTAATCAACAAATTACTGCGCAAGTCCAGAACTTCGCTGCCCAACTCAATGCGTTGAATACCGCATTAGCGCACAGTCAGTCACAGATGAGCTTGTTATCCTCACTTATGGGCGGAGGCGGCTCTAGCGCTTCATCCTCAAGCAGTGCACCAGCTATACCATGATCTCGGCGCATGAGATGGTTGAGCGAGCACACGCTTTATATCAAGAGGTACTTCTTGCAATCGATAACGGTAGAGTAGAGACTCTACCGTATCTCGCTTACGAACGTACGTCTATCCTACAGAAATTGGTGCTCTCTTTACAGAGTGATACAATTTCCGAGTTACAACTCAATAAACTCTATGACGAAACGCAGGAGATTGCCGAACGAATCTCGGTAATCATTAAGCAAAACAGTCAAGAGTTTTCGTCATTTGTAAAAGCGAGCCCTGCACTTCGCGCATACCAAATGAATCAATCAATGTCCAGCCGGAAATTTGAATAAGGAGTTTTACCATGCTGTTAACAGCCTGCCTCATTATTAAAAATGAAGAATTACTCCTGGATCGATGCCTCCGTTCGCTCAAAGGAATTGCAGACGAAATCATCATTGCAGACACAGGAAGTACAGATCGATCACTCGAAATCGCCAAAAATCATGAAGCACATATCATTCACTATACGTGGGATGGGAATTTCTCAAACGCTCGTAATAAAGCAATTGAAGCAGCTCAAGGTACCTATATTTTAACCATTGATGCGGACGAGTACTTTAAAGAAGAAGATCAGATTGAAATACGCACCTTTCTTGAAGCAAACTCCGCTGACGGTTACCTTGTCCAAATCGTCAACTATTTGGGTAGCGTAAATAAATTAACAAAAACGTCACCTATACAATCCGTTAGAATCTTCAAGCAAAAACACCGCTATACGGGTTCCATTCATGAGCAAATTGATCTGGGTACAAACCATGAGTTCCATAATATTATGTTCTCACCTATCACCATACACCATGTTGGATATATCAGCGAATTTGTTGCCCACAAAAGGAAACCCGAACGAAACATGGCCATGCTTAAAGAACAACTTGATCAAACTCGGTCTGACCCCTTTCATCTTGTAAACATGATTGTAGAGTATGCGCGAATCGGAGATTTTAAAAATGTCCTCCCACTTTATGAAGAAACATATGATCTGGTAAAAGATTTGTCTGCAGATGCGCTCCCTTTATATTTACCGAGGTTATTTAACATCAGTTCCTTAGCAGCCTCAGAATTAAAAGATTGGGATAGAGCGATCATGATCGCAGAGCAAGGCGTGACGCGCTTTCCTTATATCGCAGAACTCTATCGAAAAATGGCAATTGCCTATATGGGAAAGGGAAATTACCAAAAGGCAATTCAAGTCTTAAAGGAATGCAAACGAGTAGGTGAACCTAAGCTCAGTTTTGTCGATACATTGGAAGGAATGTCCACTTTTTATAGTTCCTTTGACATGGGGATGTGTTATATGCATCTCGGTGACCCTGTCACCGCACAGAAATGGTATTTGCAATCCTTTCTTGAAAATCCATCCTTTGACACCGTTATTCCGTATCTATTGAGTCTCATGCCCGCAAATGAAGACTTCCTCAAAACAAATATTGAGTCAAGAATTCAAGATGCGCTGTGCCTCTCTATCTACGCTGAATCGTACGCACTCTTTCGTTTGCCGGGCGCTGAAAACGTAATCGAACGAATTGCGGCACGCGTCGGTAAAACCGAATGGATTCAGCGAGGCATGTGGTTCACGGACTGCGAAGATAAGTACACACTGCTTCGATCTGCGTATGCAAATTCTGATGATGAAATGACACGTGTTATAAACGGGATCATCCACGTGGTGGAGGGCCGTGAAGAAGTTGGCTATTCATTACTTGATCATACCAGTCGCGGCCGAAACCTCGCAGCGTGGATCAGAACGCCCTCTCAGGGCGGCCTTCTCAGCGGCGTGATCAAGGATCTGATCGCCGCGCGCGCCTACCCACTCATTGCATTACTTTTTCCATACGCAGAAGACGCCGATCACTTTTATGGGTGGTTTAGACACACCTCGCGTAAAGACATTTTCAAAGGTTGCCGTCCCTTGCAAGAACACAGTCTATGGCTAGAATGGGATGCATTATCTTCCTTTCAAAAAGGACACTTTCCACTCGTCGAGGCACTCATCGTAAAAAGCCTCGAAACACCCGTGACCATTTCAAAAATCGCACTGGAGTGTGATTTATTATTGCAAAAAAATCAAACGGAAAAAGCGCTTAAACACGTTGAAGACGGCTTGACACTGTTTCCAGATTCGCAGCTATTACAAAATATTAGCAAACAGCTTGGACAAATGATCCAAACCAAGAAGGGAGAGCTTTTTATGAACCGTATCGCATCTTACCAAACGCAAAGTGTGATGACCACACCTTTACATGTGCAATTATCTCAACTACACGAAAAGGCAGCAATCCTTGTTCGCGGCATTCACACCGACGCGCTCAATCATCAAGTGATGGAGGGACGAGCCAAAATTGAACAATTGCAGGAGATTATCTCCTTTTTGCGCTCTTCGCTTGATCTTACGCTAGAAGCAGCCCAGAAAACGGATCAAACGTACGCCTATTTCTATCGACTGAGCATAAATTGGTACATGCAACCAAACATCATTGATGAACAATCAGAAGAGCGTGCAAGTGCGATTGAATTTTGGGAGAGCTGGGCCAAAACATGGGCTCAAGTGAAAGAGTGAGAAGAGGATTTTCCTCGTCTCACCCTTATTAATGAGAGCGACTATAATAGGATCCATTCGATGATTTTGAATTTGTACGCTTTAATCCACTGGATACTTGATCCATGATCAACTGTTTTTTCACTTGACAAATTTCACAATAGTTTCCTTTTGTTATTAACGTACTACAACCCTCACAAGGATAACTAAGAGATTCCCTCTGCTCAAGTCGACCCATTCTCAAGAATTTTAGAATGAGCCCTTTTGGCACTTCTAATGCATCAACAATTTCATTAATCGTTGCTTGTCGATTTTCTCGCAAGTAATGCGATACTCGTTCAAAATCGTCCTCTTCTTTTTTTGCACAATCCGGACACATAGGACTGACAGTTTGTGCAAATAGACGGTTGCATACTTCACAGTTGGCCAACATCACTTTCGCGGTCTCCCCTCATAGAAGATCTCTATTCATACTCTACTTCTCTATGGGATAATTTACAAGACTAGCGCGCGATCGTCAAAACTTCCACGGACTGTGCCCCAACCTCAAACAGTCGACGCGCGCAAGCGTCAGCCGTTCCACCGGTCGTCAACACATCATCAACGATCAGCAAATAGGGGTGCCTGCCAACGAGCGATCGCGCATCATCGACACAGCGAAACACGTGTTCCATCGCGTTTCTGCGCTCGCATCCGTGCAGCACCGTCTGACTCTTATCCTGCGCGATGCGCAAAAGCGGTTCGATCATCGGCAAACGGAACCGCCGCGCAACGGCGCGCGCCAGCTCATAGGAGAGGTTGAATCCGCGACTTCGTTCCTTTTCAATCGACATGGGGACGGGAACAAGCGCGATCATGTCGAAATAGCCATAGTGCGCGGCGTACGCGTCACAGATCCACGTCTGTAAGATGGGCAACACGCGAAAATCTTCCTGATATTTTAGCGCTTTGATAAGGTGCTCTGCCGTTCCGTCATAGGAAGCATAGGCTCTCGCAGCAAAAAAAGAGTGAACACCCTTGGCACACTCTCGACAGATTCCGTTCGCTGTTTTTCGACCGCACACGGAGCAAATTCCAGAGGTCAATGGTTCGACATCACGGTCACAGTCGCTGCACAATTGCGGAGCTGCCACATCCAGCGGAACGTGGTGAAACAGCTTCTCACAGCGCGGACATTTTGCCGCCATCGGGTAAAACAGTGTCATCGTCATCCGCTTCACGCGAAGCGCGAAATACTTTCGCCGAAATGCTCGACGCACCTGGCGAATCTGACGCATCCGACGCACCTGCCCCATCGTTTGAGGGCTGGCACGGTGGTCATCGCGGCTGGCACGGTGGTCATCGCGACTGGCGCGGCTCCTGCGCTCACCGCTCACTGCGCCTCACACCGCGCATAATAGATTGCTCCCAGTCCCCCAAATCCCACATGCACGCCAACGATCGGCGCCAACATGCGATACGATACACGCGCCTCAGGAAGCGCTTCTTTGACCGTATCCACCCAGCGTCTCACGACATCGAGATCAGTCACACTGTGAATCAACATGATTTCGCACGGCCCTGCGTTCCTCATCTGCTCGAACATCCGACTCATGATCGAGTCGACTGCCTTTTTATACGTGCGCACCTTTTCAAACACGCCAACCTGACCATCACTCAGCCAAATCACAGGCTTTATCTGCATCATCGAGCCGAGCAGAGCGGCAGCCGCCCCAATTCGGCCACCAAGTCGCAAGTTTTCAAGCGAGTCCATCGCGATGTACATATGCATCTCCGCGCGAATCTGCGCCATTCGCTCGACCAGTCCCTGCACATCACACACTGTGCCCTGTTCATCCGCAAGCCGCACGGCCTTTGCCATCTCAAGCACTAAAGCGCCGAGCGCATACTCTACGACCTGTGAGTCAATCACATGGATGCGCTCGGTGCAAAGAAGATCGCGCGCCGTCTCGGCAGAGTGCACCGTTCCACTCAGCTTTCCGCTCAACAAAACAGCGACCACACAGTCATGCGTCTTGAGAAGGCGCTCAAACGTCTCTAAAAATAGTCCGGGAGACGGTTGGGAAGTTGTTGGCAGCGTATTCTCGTCCTTCATGCGTTTATAGAATTCCTCAGAGCTCAATTCCACCCCATCAAGATACGAGGCACTGCCCAAATTCAAATAGAGTGGAACCACCGAAATGCCCCACGCTTTACACTCTTCTTCTGTCAAATTCGCCGTACTATCTGTAACGATCGCAATCTTCATCCCGCACACTCCATCTCATCGCGCTTCCGTGAGCATCCATCTATGCTAAACGGCACCCCGCGACGTCGCGTTCCCACACCATTTTTTCACAGATTAGCATAGAATCGCGAATGAAACGATCATCATTTTGGAGATCAACTAAACGCTCATCTTTATACTAGAGAGGAGTCGTCTCTTGTGACGTCGGAAGATCAAAGAAAAACTCGCTCCCCTGACCGAATTCAGAGGAGACACCGACACGCCCGCCGTGCGCCTCCACGATGTGCTTGACGATGGCAAGGCCCAAGCCAGTTCCGCCCGATCGCCTGCTGCGCGCCTTGTCAACGCGATAAAACCGCTCAAACACACGCCCCAAATCCTGAGCAGGAATGCCCGCGCCCGTATCGCGCACCCGAACAACCATCCGGTCATGCACCGCTTCGGCAGAAAGCGTAATCTGCCCTCCGCGCGGCGTAAATTGCAGCGCATTGCTGACCAGATTCACAAGTACCTGTTGCAAGCGGTCAATGTCAGCATAGACGCGCACATCTGGGATTGGAAGTTCCGATTGAATTGTGACGCCCTCTTGTTTCGCATCCGCGATGAAAACCTGCGTGACGCGCGCAAACATCTCGCGAAGGGACACATCCTCCATATGAAGCGGCACCTGTTTTGCCTCAATCTTTGAGAGATCCAGGAGATCGTTCACGAGTCGCGTAATGCGATCGGCTTCCGCGCGAATGATTTCGAGAAACTCACGCGCCACCTTAGGATCATCAAGCGCCCCATCGAGCAGTGTTTCCGCAAACCCTTTCAGCGCTGTGATCGGCGTTCGCAACTCGTGCGACACATTCGCCACAAAATCACTGCGCATGCTCTCAAGTCTGCGCCACTCCGTCACATCGTGCAGAAGCAGCACCGCACCCGCGACGCCGCCCGTCGAGTGCAGAATGGGGGTGACATGCACTTCAAGCGTCAAATCGTGCGGCTTATGCACCGTGACCTCGCGCTTTTGCGTCGTGCCAAGCGACAGCGACTCGTCAACGAGCGCCGCCACCTCGTACGGATACGCCGTTTCCCAGTGCCATCTGCCGATCCAATTTTCCGCAGGCAATCCAAACAGCGTCTCCATCGCAGGGTTCACGAAAACGATGCGTCCAGCCCGGTCAAGCATCATGACACCACTTAAGATATGTCCGAGGATACCGCTCAGTTTGCTCTGCTCTTGCACCGTCTTCTCTCGCTCTTCGCGTAACGCCACGACCGCGCTTTGCACGCGCAAGCGCAGCTCAGTCAACGCCGAGCTGCGCTCCGGCAAATCCGGCCACTCCAATTGATGATGCGCGCCTTCATAGAGGACGTCTTCGAGCGACTTGATCAGTTCACGCCCCATACTCCTGTACTGCGCCACGCGCAACCCCATAACGATGATCGAAAACAGAGACAGCACCGTGAGAACCAGCGCAAAATCGAGATACACCACACTCACTCACTCCGCGTAAACTTGTAGCCAACACCGCGCACCGTTTTAATATACCGCGGCGATTTAGGGTCACGCTCAATTTTTTCACGCAAGTGGCTCACATGCACATCGACAAGCCGCGTGTCACCCGCATAATCGTATCCCCACACGCGATCCAGAAGTTGATCGCGGCTGACCACCCGATCCGTATGCTGCAATAAAAAGTAGAGTAGGTCAAACTCGCGCGGTGTCAGATCAATCAGTTTTCCATCTACGGTCACTTCGTAACGCGACACGTCCAACCGCACCGTGCCAACCTGGAAAATCTCCTGTTGCTCCTGTTCGCGCTCCCCTTCGCCCTTGCGCCTGAGCACCGCGCGCACGCGCGCCACCAATTCGCGTGGGCTAAACGGCTTCGTAATATAATCATCCGCCCCCATTTCGAGGCCAAGCACTCGATCGATCTCTTCGCCGCGCGCCGTCAGCATGATGATCGGCGTATCTTTGTGCATCTGACGCATGCGCTTGCATATCTCTAGCCCACTCATGCCCGGCATCATCAAATCGAGGATCAGCAGATCAAACGTGTCCTGCTGAATCTGTTGAAACCCCGCCTCGCCATCTTCTGCGAGCGTAACGTCAAAGCCTGCCTGAACGAGATTGTAACGAACCAATGTACGAATCGACTCTTCATCATCGACGACGAGCAGCTTCTGGCTCACGTTCCGATCTCCTCTACCAAATGGGATGTCAGCGATCCTTCAAACGCCAGGATAGCCCAGTAAACCGTTGATTCATCTGTTCTTGCCGCACGGCGAGCTCCAACGCCGAGCGCGTCCCCACCAACACCAAGAGGGATTTGGCGCGCGTCATCGCCGTATACAGCAACTGCCGAAAGAGCATCACCGCGTGTTCGCGCATCACAGGCAAGATCACCGTGTTGTATTCACTGCCTTGGCTCTTATGAACAGAGATTGCGTACGCCTGGATCAGCGCGTGCGCCTCGTTTTTTGTAAACTCCATGCGTCTCTCCAGCGTTTCATCTGCAAAGCGAACCACCAGCGCGTCGCGCGTGACCGCTTCAATTCGCCCTGTGTCCCCATTGAACAACTCGCGGTCATAGTCATTCTTGGTATACATCACGCGATCTCCGACGCGAAACGTGCGCTCACCCACGCGCAGTGCTTCATCGCTCATCCGTAGACGCTCACTGATGATTTCGTTCAATCGATCCGTACCAGTGTGTCCACGCTTCATCGGAGACAAAATCTGAATCCCCTGGTGCGCGTCATACCCCACATAGCGCGGCAAGCGCTCCGTCGCGAGTTCGGCAATCCGTTCAGCCGCGTTCGCCGCGCGGTCTTCCTCGATAAAAAAGCACTCTTGTCGCTCACGATCCTGTTTAAACTGGGGAATACGCCCCATCCGCACCTCGTGTGCGACTCGAATAATCTGACTATGGAGTCCCTGCCGGAATACAAAAGATAAAGATACAATGGGAAACTGTGAAGAGTCTATAAGGTCTTTTAAAATCATGCCTGGTCCGACCGCCGGCAACTGCTCCGGATCTCCGACGAGCAAAACGTGCGCCTGATCAGGCAGCGCCTCGAGCACACTGTAAAACAGGGGCGCGTCAATCATTGAAGCCTCATCAATGATAAACAGATTCCCGTCCATCCGGTGACTCCGGTCGCGCCCGAAACCAAAGCGGCCTTGGGCGTTTTTTCCCATCTCAAGCAGCCGATGAATCGTTTGGGCGGGACGTTCCGTGCTTTGCGCCAAACGCTTGGCAGCTTTTCCTGTGGGGGCAGCGAGCACAACCGTTGCGCCGAGGGTTTCGAAAAAGGAGACCACGTGACGAATGGCAGTCGTCTTTCCCGTTCCTGGACCTCCCGTCAAAATCACAAGCGGGTGATCGTCAACCAGCTTAGAGACGCTCAACTGCTCCTCGGACAGCGCTTGAATCGTGTCATCCTCTTTCGCATTTGCGCATTCTTGCGCACCGTCGCCCACGGCGCCCTCTTGCATACTTTCGAGCGATGATCCCTCACGCGGCGCAGTTCCCTGCGAGAGCGCGCCAGAGAGACTCCCACCCTGTTTCAGGACGCGCAACAGCGACGCCGTCTGCGTTTCCAAGCGATAGTGACGCGCCCCATAAATGCACAACTCCGGAAGCTCGTGCTGTTCGGCTACCACACTCCCGCGTGCCAGGAGGCGTTGCGCCTCTGCCGCAACCGCATCCTTCTCAATGCCGAGAAGCGCGATCGCTTCTTCGAGCCACATGGAGTATGGGAGATAGATGTGCCCATTTTCAATGGATGCGTCGAGCACATGCAGCAGAGCCGCTGTGACGCGTGCAGGCGCCAAGCGATCAATGCCAAGCGCGGCCGCGAGTTGATCCGCCGTGCGAAAGCCGATCCCGCGCACGTCCGAAATCGTTTGGTAGGGATCCGTCTGAAGCACCTGCAGTGCAGCTTGTCCTCCACCATATACGCCTGCCAGCTTATCTGCGAGGTGGATTCCCATGCCATGCCCTGTCAAAAAGGCGCCCAGTCGAGACAGTTCACCTTTTTCCGCCAACGTTTTGGCGAGTTCTTCCGCTTTGGCGCGAGAGATTCCCGGCACCTTCTTGATCGCTTGCGGATCTTCACGCAAGATATCCAAGGTGCGCACGCCGAACGTGTCGACGATACGCTTCGCAGTCTTCGGACCGATCCCCCGAAAAGCGCCACTCGCGAGAAAACGCTCCATTCCGAGTGTACTCGTGGGAAGGACGACAGTGAAGGTAGAGACGCGAAACTGACGCCCGTGAACCGGGTGAAATTCAAAGGAACCGACCCAGTCACACTCAGCGCCCAAGGGCACTTCGTCAAATTGTCCAATGGCGGTGAGCGTATCGCCGTTTGGAAGCCTCAAGCGTAACGCGGCAAACCCACTCTGTCCGCCTGCCAAGAGCTTTTCAGTCGTCGCCCGCAGACGTTGCGTGGCCACCTTAAACGTTCAGGTCGCGGCGCACCCCGTCGACCATGTAGATAACCCACTCGCCGATATTTGTGGCGTGATCGCCGATGCGCTCAAGAAACTGCGCGACCATCAAAAGCTGCGTCGCCTGCTCCACAGACGTAGGCGTCGACAGCATGAGCACGAGCAGTTCACGAAAAATCTGTCCGTACAATCCGTCAACCTCGTCATCGCGTGTCGCGAGCGTTTCCGCCATCTGAACATCGCGGCGAATATACGCATTCAGGCCGTCTCTCACCATGCCCTGAACGATATTCGCCATGCGCGGTATGTCAATCAGCGGTTTTACCCACGGTTGCCGGTTGACCCGCAGAGCCACTTTGGCGATATCGACCGAGTGATCTGCCATACGCTCAAGATCGGTGACCGCTTTCAAGACGGTCCCCAAAATGCGCAAATCTCCAGCCATCGGCTGCTGAAGCGCAATCAAGCGTAGCGACCGCGTCTCAATCTCGATCTCCATGCGGTCGATCTGATCATCGCCTTCGAGAACTTCTTCAGCAAGTTTTGGATCCTGATCCGTGAGAGCGCGCACGGCTTTATAAATTGATTCTTCAACCAATGCGCCCATGCGAAGCAAATCTTGCTGGAGGGTTTCTAAGTCCTGATGAAATTGTCGTCGCGGTTCCATCTTAAACCCCTCCTGCTGTTTTCATCCTATCACGATATGATTTATTTTTTGTCAAGTTGTTGTAAAGATTCATGTTGCGATGCCACGATTCCATTATCTCTAAATTTGAACTCGAATCAAATCAAGAACGTGCATCCAATAGTCTGAGTGTCACATGTGACAAAAGTAAATCTCCAAAATAATAAGTAACATCCCCTTGCAACTTTCTGCATGGAAGATTAACCTGTTTCTATATCATAAACTAAAATGAATGAGGGACGGATCATGACTTCGATTGGTCAACGTATTCGCGAGTTGCGATTGATGCGCGGCATGACGCAGACGCAATTGGCAAAAGACATTGTCACCCCGAGTATGATTAGCCAAATCGAGGCGGGAAAAGCGCAACCTTCTTCTGCCCTCCTTAAAAAGATTGCGGAGCGGCTCGACGCAGTCGGTGAATTGGACGAGGTTACACAAGGTGAGGATGCAACGCGCACGCAGGGAATTGAAATTGCAGCGTTATGTCTGGCACTCGGACGCGTCACCGATGCAAAAGAAGTTTTAAGCAAGTTGGGAAGTGATATTCCAAACGTTGCAGCCGTCCACTTTCTCCTCGGGCAGATCGCTGAGACAAATCGCCAATTGGAACAAGCCTACGCCCGATACCATACTGCCCTCTCACTCGCAAAAGAGTATCACGTTGAACTTCTGCCGGAGATTCTAAAAAAGATCGGTGACTTACACATGATCCTGCAAGATCAGGATACGGCCGCCTACTTGTATCGCAAAACACGCTATGTGAGTGAGGAACTGCAGCTTTCTCAGGGAATTCTACAGTCTGAGGTAGACGTGTTGCTCTCATCGATTGAACCAGGAGTGTTGCCAAAAGCGTCTGCATCATCTCGCACAGACGATTCTGCATTCATTCGCGAAAGCCCGTTTCCGGCACACCCAAGCTTTACAACCTACGCAGACAAAATGCTACAAGACTCACTCGCTGCGTGGCGCGCAGAACCTTATTCAGCAGAATCCGCGAAGTTTCAGCAGATGGCTCACCTCAAAAGCCGACTGGATGCGCGAGCGTGGATTGCCTTGTCCCTCGACGCCACCATCCACGCTGCCAGGACTTCGATTCAAAACCGCAACCTTGAACAAAGCGAGACCTTCATGACACTCGCAAAACACCAATTGGAACTCGCAGGTACGCCGCAACAGCAATTGAGCTACGCGCTGCTTGAAGCACTTTGGCAGGAGACGTTTGGCGAAGGCGTCGCGATTGCCATACAAAATACGCTTGACACGTACGAGTTGTGGCCCGATGCATACGCAGAGCGCGCAGACCACTTAGTGAGATGGGTTCAGGAAAAGCCCATTCAAGATCCGCTGCGAAAAACGGTTTTAAAAGCCGCCTTTCAAGAACAACAAACGCTTAGACGGTACGATGACATGGCGAAAACTTCTGAACTACTCATTGAAACGCTACGCGCAACAGACGCCGTCGAAGAGATCGAAGAACTGATCGCGTCTATTCGCCGCTATGCATCCCTCGTCTGAATAGAGAAGAACTGCAACGCATCGCCGATGAGTGACTGCGTACCTGCAATGATTAATAAATCTCGTGTGCCCAATGTCTGACACGCTGCATGTACGCTCTCAGCAAGCGTAGCGCATTCAAGTGTCGTTCGGTATTGTCGGGCATACGCGCTTGCGTTGGGGGAGAATACCAGATGCGGATTTGCGGCGCGCGTGATGATAAAGAAAGAAGCAATCTCCGCGAATGCCTCAATGACACCTTCGTAGTCCTTATCTTCAGGGACGGCGAGTATGACGCCGACGCGGGATGCGAAAGCTGATTTGGCTAAACGCACGATTTCTCGGGCACTGTCGCGATGAATCGTTCCGTCGAGCAGCACCGCAGGCCTTCCCTCCGATGTCCCAGGCAACCACTGCGCGCGTCCCGGGACGCTCACCTCTCGCATTGCGTTGCGCCAAGATTCATTGCGCAACTCGCCTTTTAAAAACAGCTCGACAGCAAACATGGCAACAGACGCATTCTCAATCGCGTGTTCTCCAGGCATCGTGAGTTCAAAGTCAGACGAAACACCGCGTTTAGACCAATAGCGAATGTGCGACCCCGCAATAGAAGAGGACAGAATGTCTGTGTGAAAATCAATACCGCGTGAAAAGAGGGGCACGCCCTGCGCCTCTGCCTGTTGCTTGAGAAGCACCGTAACTTCTGGAAGTTGCGACGCAGATACAATCGCACTTGCGCCTGCTTGGATAATTCCTGCCTTTTCCCATACCACATCGTTTAGCGTTGGACCTAACTGCTCCTTGTGCTCAAGGCGAATCGGAGTAAGAATCGCCATGTCTCCCCGCACTTGATTCACATCGTCGTGACGTGCACCGCGACCAAGTTCAAACACATTAACGTCAGTATCATTTAAATAGAAATAACGCGCCGCGACGACGGCTAATATGCCGACAGGTCCAAGATATGCATGGTCAGGAAGTTCACGGCGAATCTGCTCAATCGCCGGAACAAGATCCGACAAAATGGCCATGAAATCATCCTCTGAAATCGCCTTGCCGTCAATTCGAATTCGCTCCGTAAAGTCGACCATGTGCGGGCTCGTAAAAAGGCCCACCTTATTACCTTGCGATTGAAGGAGACGGGCAGTAAAGCGCGACGTCGTCCCCTTTCCTTTACTTCCGGTGATCTTAATCGTTTTCGTGTGCTGATCAGGCGCGCCGATCGAATCAAGAAGGATTCTCGTATAGTGAGGTGTACGCGTTTCGCGGTCATAGCCAAAAACGAATTTTTTTTTTGCATCATTGTAGGATTGATAGAGATAGGCGACAGACTCATAAAATGTAGAAAACACAAAAAACCTCCATCACTTAACATTTCAAAGATCTAACATACCCAAAAAGAACGCAGTGCACAATCTTTATGCGTCATGTGTACCATAGAGTGCCACACGGTTTCTTCCACGCTGCTTCGAACCAACGTACATGGCTCGATCCGCATTTCGAAGCAAACTCTGCGGTACATCCGCCGTATCGGGATAGGTAGCCGCACCGATACTGACTGTAACGCTGAGTGGGAACATCACCGTGTTCCCCTGAGGCGGGATCAAAATTTTCGTCGAAGCGATCGATTGTCTCAGACGTTCAGCGATGTACATGCCAACTTCAGAGTTTGCGCCGGGTAGAATTACCGTGAATTCTTCTCCACCATAGCGGCATACGACATCCCCGTCACGCACTTGTTCGCGAATGATCTGCGCAACTGCTTTTAACACTTCGTTTCCAGGGAGATGACCATACTCGTCATTGATTGATTTGAATTTATCCAAATCAAGGACGAGGAGCGTCAAGGATTCCTTTTTCTCATCTGCACGCCTACACAACACAGGGAGCATGGTTTCAAAATAGCGATAATTAAACAACCCTGTCAATTCATCAATAACGGTTTGCTGCTCAGAGCGTTTGAGGCGCTGCGCATTGAGCCATCCGATCGCCGCCTGATTCGCAAGAATTTGAAGCATCTCGCGATCGCGCGTTGAGTAGTGGATGCGTTCTGCGTGTGTCACGACAAGCATACCGAGCATGCACTCATCATGCTGAATCGGAACGCTCAGCACAGAATTTGCGCGCAACGCAGGGTGCACAGGTTCGCGATACACAAGGGAGGCATCCGCCGTAGTTCGCAGCCAATTCGATGCGTCAGGCAATCGCTTCGGGTCTGCCCCAAGATAGGTCACATCCCGCATTTGATTCTCCATCTCTGCGGACGAACCTCTCACCACGATCGGAGTCAAGTATCCATTGTCGTGTGGTGCAAAGACGAAACTCGCAGATGCGACAACAAGATCCATGACACCTTTGAGCAGCGTATCCAACATTTCTTCTTCATTCAAGTCCTTGTTTAACTTTATGGTAAGGTCACTAATCAGAGAGAGTTGTCGATTTGCAATCACCAGATTGGAATACAGCCGAAAGATATAGATCAAGGCGATATAGGGTAGCACCGTATACAAAAGGGCAATGGGGCCAAGCGCGTGTTGCAGGCTAACCAAAAGGATGACAATCAGTGATTCAATCCCCAAGGCAGTAAGATCCCACAGCACGCCCATACTCCAGGCGCCGACTTTTCCATCCGTTCGCACCGCTTCCAAGATAAGTGTAATCAGATAGTTTGACAGGAAGTGGACACTCATAAACACGATAATCGGAGTCGCATAGCTGAGCGGAGAGACAGACCACGAAATAGGTGGCCCGAATCCAGCCGCAAGTCGAAATCCGAGATCAGAAAACATCGCCATGAGTGACATCATGCTCAAATTCGCAATCAAGCGATGAGAGCGCACCTGCCGGTTCATGACGAGATGGCTCAGAAACCAGGCGACATTCACAACAATCACCGTCGGTACCACGCCAAACTGAAGATACAGCGGCACAATAATTCCAAGGGAGACATTGATCGATTGTTCACCGAGTCGAACGGGAAAGAGCCACGTAAATAACAGGAGTGTCACATAGGCGAGCAAAAGCAGTCCATTGCCTTCGTGTGGAGAATTGACCGGAGCTGTCATCATGTTGTAAATAAAGAGGAGAGAGGCCACGGCCACCATCAACGCGAGACAAACTCGGTATCTGGTACCAACTTCGTTATTCAACAGTGTTCCTCCTCATGGTCGAGGAAACCTAGGAGTCTTGTCCTAGGATGTTTAGCTTAGTAAGAATACTAGAAGATTAACCTGTTTTTTACAATCTGGCAAGTCTCAACGGCAAAGAATTCCAATATTTTATCTGAATCTTATCGCGCGTGATTCTTTCACGCATCGCGTTCAGGTTTGCCATCGTGCACCCATTGCCGCAAGCTCGCTCTTCCACGCGCAAATGATCTCCAGGCGCTTACTTCACGACGCGACTAATCATCTGCACCGCCTGCTGAATCTCATCCTTTGTGTGAACTTCCAGTAAAAGCGCCTGTGTCTGTTTCGCCGTCTCAAGGATTGAAAGAATATCGCTCCAACGGCGATTCCGCGAACTGGGAACGTATGTGATGAATGGAAATGAGGATTGCATGCGTTCAATGATTTGCGCCGTCTCCCCCATACCGTCCAAATCAATAAGCACGACTTCCGACGCATTTCTCCCAAGCGCAAAACACTGAAGCGATAGCGTTCGAATGAACCATTCCACCCATAAATGCGCGTGTTCGACCACCACAATAACCTGCGCGTGACACCCATCGACCCTGTGACTTAAACGGTGCAAGAGTTGCCATATCAGCAAAATCGCGCCATAGAACGCGAGGCCATAAATGATCAACGCATCGATCATACATAACGTCCTCCCATCGCTTTCTCGCACTTGGGTTTCACAGTATGCTGAGGAGCGATTAGCGGTTACACATCTGTCCCGATAGGCAGATGATGGTAGACAGTTGGCGATAGTGCACCTCCCCTCTCAGTCTCTGACCCAGTCTTATCGCGACAGTCATCTTCAAGCAAACATCTTCAAACAAAAAAAAACGCCGCTTTCGCGGCGCCATAGGGGTTAGGGTTTTTCACCATTAGGTTTCGTACCATCCAGTTTATTTTTGGGGGTACCCAGAAACTTATGCGTAGAGAACTATGCGATGTCACCCATCACTCAGCGATGCACGCAGCGGCATCAACCACTCAGCGCAGCGCTGCCGCCCGCAAAGCTTCAGCGCGATCCGTACGCTCCCACGGTAGATCCAGATCCGTGCGGCCAAAGTGACCGTAGGCAGCCGTCTGGTGATAAATCGGGCGGCGCAAGTCGAGCGCGCGAATAATTCCCGCCGGGCGCAGATCAAAGTGCTCCGATACCAGCGCGGCAATCTGCTCATCCTCAAGCGTACCCGTGCCAAACGTATCTACCATGATGGAGACAGGGCGAGCGACGCCAATCGCATACGCGATCTGCACTTCGCACTTGCGGGCGAGGCCTGCCGCCACGATGTTTTTCGCGACATAGCGCGCCGCGTACGCGCCCGAGCGGTCAACCTTCGTCGGATCCTTGCCAGAGAACGCACCGCCGCCGTGACGCGCATAGCCGCCATAGGTATCAACGATAATCTTGCGGCCCGTGAGTCCCGCGTCGCCCTGCGGTCCGCCGATGACAAAGCGACCCGTCGGATTGATGAAGTACTTCGTGTTCTCATCAAGCAAATGGCGCGGCACGACTTCTTCCACGACAAGTCGCTTCAGATCCCGCTCAATCGTCTCTTTGTCCACCAGCGGATGGTGCTGCGTTGAGATGACAATCGTATCGACGCGAACTGGACGGTCATCCTCATACTCCACCGTCACCTGCGTTTTGCCATCCGGGCGCAAGTAGGACACCAGTCGCTGCTTGCGCACCTCGGAAAGCCGCCGCGCCAGGTTGTGAGCCAGTGAAATCGGCAACGGCATCAATTCTTCCGTCTCATCGACCGCAAACCCGAACATCAGCCCCTGATCACCTGCACCGATCGCCTCAATGTCATCATCAGACATCTCGCCCGAGCGCGCCTCAAGCGCCTTGTTAACGCCCATCGCAATATCCGGCGACTGCTCGTCAATCGACGTGATCACCGCGCACGTATCCGCGTCAAAGCCGTACTTGGCGCGCGTATAACCGAGGCTGCGGATCGTCTCGCGAACAACGCGTGGAATATCCACGTAGCCCTCCGTTGTCACCTCACCCGCCACCAAGACGAGTCCCGTTGTCACAGAAGTTTCACAAGCTACGCGCGAATATGGATCTTGTTTTAAGAACGCATCAAGCAACGCATCGGAAATCTGATCGCATATTTTATCGGGATGTCCTTCAGTTACGGATTCAGATGTAAATAAACGGCGTTTCGCCATAAAAGACACCTCCTGACTCTGCACAAACACTGTAACTGTATTATACGAGACAATCTGTGTCAACGAACAGATTTTACCCAGAACAAAATACAGCCCCGTTTGCGGGCCGTGTGGAACGCGATGACGATGCAGCATCCGCCCGCGCCATCCGGACGACGCTGCATCCACGCCGATATACCCCGTTTGCTCCTATTCCCCAGGCGGTCGGACGCCATCCAAAAGATCCCATGTATTTAGCCCAAAGGTGTGTTGGAAATGAGGATAATCCACGATGCTCTTAAAATCGCCGCCCCACTGCAATCCCACCTGCTTGCCAAGCTGACCCATCAGCCTAAACTTTGAGACATCCGTCGTCATCGCGCCGTTTTCAAACGGCGCCGCGTCAAACGCCAATCCCCAATTATGGTAAGAGTCTCCTCCGCGCGCATTTGTGACAATCGGCCCCGGCGTCCATCGCCCTTGTGCAAACAGGCGATCTTCATCATCCCAACTGCGAAACGCCGTGTAGATCCGCACATCCATGTGGTTCGCCCGTGTCAACTCAAGAAAGCGTCTAGCCATCGCCGCCACGTGCGGATTGAGCGAGTCAAGCGAGGCAGAGGTCGGCCGATTTTGGTAGTGATCCTTGTCGTGTGGATGAAACAGGGCTTGTCTCGTTCTCGGGTCAACAATCCCCGAAGGATAGAGACCGTGCGCTTTTTGAAACGCGATGACTGCCGCCGTCGTCGTCGCGCCAAACCAGCCGTCCGCGTAACCCGCGTGGTACCCATTTTGCTTTAACAGTCGCTGCACCGCCAACACATTATCCACGAGAACTTTCCATGTGCTGTTTCGGACGATGCCGTCGCGATTCAAAGAAAATCGATCCTGAAAATTCTTGACCGCGTCACTCGTCTTTTGATCAAAATGTCCATCCAGCGCAAATCCGTTATAATTGAGCGCCAAACCGTTTAGATCGGCCTGCAAAAGACGGACGTAGTGACCTGTGGACCCCAAGCGAATCGACGGAAAAACAGACATTTTCCACGCGCACCCTTTCCCAAGCCCTGTGTTTTAGGCCATTGCCTTCCCTCACGATATGAAGAAGGCCCGGTTCGGGTTCACGGTCACTCCTGGTTCGGAGTCAAACACACACGCTCCTAACTTGAAAAAGGCGGCCGCTCACGCAGCCACCCAGCCGTACCCTCGAACATTACTTCCCTTCCGGCTGACTCCCCTTTAACGCCAGTTGGCCAAACGCCACAAGCTTGCGCGTCATATGACCCCCCACCGTTCCCGCATCACGCGTCATCACGTTCCCCCAATAATCCTCACTGCCCTGATGGACGGGGAGACCCAATTCGCCCGCGATTTCGTACTTCAGATCATCGAGCGCCTTATGCGCGCCCTTTACCACTTGCGTGAATCCACTCGCCATCCGTGTGACCTCCTCACGCGTCGCGACACTTGATTGCGACGCATTGCATTCGGTGTACAGGTCTAGTGTGGCTCCAATCACGCAATTTAGGACGTCACATCTTGGGGCAAATCCCACCTACAGCGAGCGGTCGCGCCCGTCATCCGCGTCGCCGCGCGCCGCGCGCTCAAGCGGGTGGGAAAGGGCAGGAACGGCACCCATTTCTTCACTGCACTCATCGCGCCAAACCGCCATCGCGTCCTCATCGACCAGCCAATAGCTCGGACTCCCCACACTGAAATTGCCGGGTACGGTATGCGCGTGATATGCGCGGAGCCCCTGTAAGGCGTCATACAATTGACGCGTCGCACCCGGCGTCAGATCCGTCGTCGTCAGTTTGATACACGCCGCAAACACCGGATAAGGAAGCCCTCCCACATGCCAAATCAACGCGCGCAAAAACCGCGACTGCCGATGAATTCGTCCAATATCCCCGAGCGGCTCGTGGCGAAAGCGGACGACTGCGAGCGCCGCCTGTGGCGACAGACGCTGCCACCCTTTGCGCACGTGTACGCCCTCCGGCGAATCCACCGTCCGATCCACATGAAACGGCAAGGGCCCGAGGTGCGCCATCACTCTGCGAAATGAGGCAAAATCAAGCGACATCATGGCGCTTATCGGCTGATGCGTCAAGTGTTCCACCGCGCGCTTGAGTCCCCCAGAACCTGACGAGAGGAGCAAACTGTTGATCTTTTGGTACCTCCCGCGCGCGTCAACGACACGCGTATCGCGAGGAATATGTAACGCATCGACAACACCCGTCTCCGGACGCGCCGTGAGCAAGACGAGCGCGTCAGCCTGCATTTCCTGATGGCGCCACGCAAGCGGACTCTCCGGGTCGCGATCAATGCCGACGAGCAGCAGAGAAAAGGGTTGCGCTTTCATTGAAACGTCAAGCGCGCCGCCTGACAGTCCCGATCGCGCTTTACCCAAATGTGAAAGCGCAGTTTGTCCCCTGGACGAGTCATTTGCGGCAAATGCGTTCGGTATGCGAATAAGCAGCGTAGAGCAAAGCAGCGATAGTGTCACGACAAAGCGTGTGCATCGTAAAAAAAACTCACTCAATCGTATCTCAAGACCCCTTACGCAGCCGTTCTTGGTACGCCAGATACGCAAACTGGGGCAGCGCCAACTGTCGACGCCACCGTTTCGGGTCCGTGAGGAGCCGATAAAGCCACTCCAGATGCATCCGCTGAAACAGCGCCGGCGCACGTTTGACCGTGCCCGCTAGAATGTCAATGGTTCCACCCACCCCGATCATCAGTGGAACGGACAGCGCGTCGCGATGCTCCCAAATGAAGCGTTCCTGCCGTGGTTGTCCAAGTCCTACGAGCAGAATGTGTGGCTCAAAATTTCGAATCTGTTCTAAAATTGAAGGCAATTCCGTCGCGTCAAAGTAGCCGTTGCGCCCGCTCACGACAAGTTCCGGGTACAACGCTCTGACAGCATTCAGCGCTTTTTCGTTTGACTCCGGCGACGCGCCGAGAAGAAAAACACGAAAGTTGCGCGCGGCACTTTGCGCGAGCAGCTTTTCCGCAAGCGCGACCCCCGTCACACGCTCCAGGTCAGAATGGCCGTGAAAGCGCGCAGCGAGTACGATGCCGATCCCATCCGGCGTGATCAGATCCGCACCTTCAAGCAGCGGCAAAAGCGTAGGATCGCGCTGCGCGTGCATCACAAACTCAGGACCTGCCGTGATGACCACATGCGGTTTTTGATCCATGGCATAGTCTGTACAGCGCGCGATCACTTCATTCTCTGTATAGGTTGTAAATGGAACATTTAAGATACATAGCACCGTCTCGTCTGGCTGTTTCACGTAGCGACCCTCATCATTTTCCAAAGTGGTCGATCTCAGCGCGCACCTTGTACAATTCGCGTGGATCTACGTAAAAATACCACAAGCCGTCTATCGGGTCTACGGCATTTCGCCCGCGCATCATCTCCGTGACGACCGTGTGGTGCGGACTCAGCATCACATGCATGAGCGCGGTCACCGCCTCCCACACACTCGCGTCCGTGTGCAAGTGCGTCGGCATCGTCACCGCCGTCTTCGCCACCGCAAACCAATGGTCTGGCGGCACATTCGTCGTCACAATCGCCCGCAGCAGCTTTTGCTGGCGCTCCATACGACCCGTATCCGCAAGCGCGTCATGCCGGAAGCGCACATAGTCAAGCGCCTTTTTCCCATCGAGGATTTGCCGCCCCGGCCGCAAGTGAATGTGCGTTCCGTCGCTCGCGTCGTCATAATCCATCGCGCGCTCCACCGTCATCGGCACGCCGCCAAGCGCGTCGACCAATTCCTTGAACGCGTCAAAATCCACGGACAGCGCGTGATCAATATGGAAGCCAAACGTCTCATCAAGCGTTTTTCTGAGAAGAGGAAGATTGCCGTACGCAAGCGCGTGATTGACCTTTGTCATACCATAGCCGCGGATCGCGACACGCATGTCGCGCGGCACCGAGATAAGCAGCACGCGCGTCCCTGCCGCATTGCTCTTGGCCAAAAGCATTGTGTCCGAGCGGGCAGACTCACCCGCCCGCGAATCCGTCCCGACAATCAGCCACAGCGGAGCCGCCTGCCGCGGCGATGCGTGAAACAGCGACTGCAATAGCGCTGAACTCGATTCATCCGTTTGCGCAGGAGAAGCACCCGTCCCCGTCTGCGTTCGTGTCTGCGCCGTCCCCGCTCGCGTCTGTGCGGCAGGCGTATCAGGTGCGCCCTGCGCGTCGCTTGGCATGCCCACAACACCTGGCGCGCCAGACGATCCCGCTGCCCCTTGCGCTGGCTGCGCGACTCCCGTGCGCGGTGCTTCCCCGTTTGTTTGCGCGGCCGCCACGGCCGACGTCTGCGCCGGCACCATGCGGATCGGCGCTGGCTGGCGCGCCATCCATGCGTACCCCAGCAAAAGCGTCGCGCCAGTTACGCCAAACGCCATAAGACCTGATCGAAAAAAACGCTTCACGAGCAGATGCCCCCTCGTCACTTTTTCTTAGGATGTCCAAACATCGCTGAGAAAAAGAAAAACCACCCGCGAAGGGTGGTAAGGTCACGCCGAAGATCATACTCGTGGGTGCAGTCAAGGTCATCCTGACGAAACAGGCAATCCGCACACCGCGCAGTCATGCCGCGAAGATATAAGAATGAATCCATAAAAATTGCTATAAAGTTGCGCGTAGAACGCCATGGGGACATGCGTTCTAGGGGGGACTAGAAAACTACGCCCTACGCGCAGAAACTCTACCCAATTGCTTATTCTCCATGCTCTTGATTCTACAAGATACGACACGGTGTGACAAGCCTTTTTCAAGCATTTTTAAAGGATTTATCAAACGAATCGATTTCAGGCACCCGACAAGGGCATGACATGCCTCGTGTTTGATGGATTTGACCGAGATACCCATACCGCATTTAAGTAATTAAGGGGAGTGATCACTTGTTTTCTTCTGTGTATTATACTATTCGCATGTACACAACGGAGGTTGACCCCATGAAAACAGTGACACTGACTGGTCCGTATCCCTTCCAAAGTCAAGGATCGTTTGGAAGTCTTTTCAAAAGCCACTGACCGCACCCAGGCCGATCTGGCTAGCCAAGCATTCAAGACTATTTAGAGACGCAGGACCGGCAGATTCATGCCATTGTACAAGGTGTTAAAGCAGCGGAACGAGGGAACTCGTGATAATTGAGACTTCATTTGTTCTCCATTATCGAGTCCTGCAGGATCGGGTTGAGATTCTTCGTGTCCTCCATTCATCTCGGAAGTGGCCACCTATTGACGCATCTTGATTTCCGCAATCTTTATATTCTGCGATCTGAGGCGGGTGCGTACATGATCATCAACGCAAAGGGAAAAGTGTATATTGTAGGTATTGCTGTCGCCCTACTGATCACGGCAGGCATTGTCATTCATGGTTTACAATCCCCAGGATACGCCTCTCAATCGCTCTCGCCCAACCCGCAATTGGTTATTGTAACCCGCGTGTACGCATCCACGAATGTACAGTCACGCCTCTTTAATATCCACCAATCAAAGCAAATTAAAACGTTAATGGATCTCCTCAACAAAGAGTATGGGGTCATCCCGAGGGGTGCAATTTATAGCGGGCTTCCACTCCCGCCAATTGATTATTATATAAGCCTTCGCTATCAGAATACATCCGAAGATCAACTCATGATCGTCAATCTCCCTGGTCATTCCATGGAAAACGTTAAAACCGGGATCATCTATAATATATCTTTATTTTCGAATAAAAGGACAAGCAGGACCATGATCCATTTCCTTGACGGACTATTCAACAAAAAATAAAAAACCGATTCATTCCCTGCCGCATAGAAACAGCAGGGAACAAATCGGTTTCAGTCACCCGGCGCGAGCAGACCACACTCGCCACACGCCCGTCGACCTTCACGACGCCACAAGCCTCGCCACACGTCAGCCGCCGATCTGCGACATCGCGCGCCACGTCGGTGTGAGCCCATTCTCAAGCAATTCCCCCGCGCGCGCCATCTCGTGTTTCTCCGGCTTCAGCTTCAGCGCCCGATAAAAAAGCTCCTTGAGCTTCTCCGGATCGTGCGCGCAGTCCCGCACCGACACCTCGTCTTCCCAATAGAGACACGGTTTCAGCTTCCCATCCGCCGTAAGACGCAGGCGATTGCACGTCGCGCAAAAGTGATCGCTCACCGGGTGGATAAGGCCGATCTGCCCCGCAAATCCCGGCACGCGAAAATACTCCGCAGGCCCGTTGCCGCGCACTTGATCCCCCGACTCAAGCGTGAGCCCCGCCGCTTTTGCTTCCTCGAACACCTGCGTCAGCGGAACATAGCGCGCGCGCCACTGCTCTGCGTCCTGTCCGATCGGCATATACTCGATAAACCGCACGATCAGCGGCCACTCTTTTGTCAGGCGGATAAACTCGACGATCTCCGTCTCATTAAATCCTTTGACCAGCACCACGTTCAACTTAATCGGCGAGAACCCCGCCTCGATCGCCGCCTCAAGCCCCCGCCACACGCGCACATAATCCCCGTGCCGCGTGATCGCCTGAAACGCTTCCGGTTTCATCGAGTCAAGACTCAAGTTGAGCCGCGAGATCCCCGCGCGCTTGAGCGCGTGCGCCTGTTCCCGCAGTGTCATGCCATTCGTCGTCAGCGCGATATCTTCAATCCCCGGAATCGCCGCCAGCCGCTCGACCAGCTCCACCAAATTCTTGCGAACCGTCGGCTCACCGCCCGTGATGCGCAGCTTGCGAATGCCAAGCTCTGCGCCAGCTTTCACGATACCGACAATCTCATCATCCGTCATGACCTCCGACTCATCCAAAAACTGCATGCCTTCCGCCGGCATGCAATAGACACATCGGAGATTGCACCGATCCGTGACCGAAATACGCAGATAATCGTGAACCCGTTCAAACCGATCGACGAGCGCCAAGTGCCATTCCCCTCTCTCGCAACCTATGGATTTCTCTATTGTACACCTGCAGAGAACCCGCGGGAAGCGAGGGAAGGCCGCCTAACAATTTATTGCAATGCCGCGTTCATCAAATCGACAACGAGAATTGGATCCGTCTTCGAGCCGTCTGGATTGATCGCAGGCGGCGTATAGGTCGAACCCATCAAATGGATGTTGCCATTTGGCCCTTTGACCTCATACTGAATCTCAAGCGTCTGGACGCCCGCGACGGGCACCGAGAACGAGATTGGCTCCGTCCCACCGTGGGCCCAGCCCGTTTGCCCGATCGTTTTGCCGTCTCCCAAAAACACCAACTGCACCGCGCCGCCGTAATTTTTTGAAAGGTCATCAATCGCAAGCGTGCCGCTAAACGTCGTGTACTTTCCGTTGAGCGCATAATCGACGCCCGGAACCTGCGCAGCTGTCCCCGGAACGACGCCCCACTCCATCGTGTAGATCCCTGGGTACACTTGTCCTAGCACCGTCGCGTTCCAATAGCCAGACAGTTGCCCCTTCGGGTACAGGTTCGTATTCGCAAAGTCCCCATACAAATGCGTCGGCTGCATCGATAAGACAAGCGGCGTCGACCCTGTTGGAAACGCGGGAGGCGTCGATTGCTTGATATCCACATTGCCCGCGCTGTCAATCGTCGGCAAAAGCCCCGTCACCGAAGTGTACGCCGTCGAGGACGCAGGCACATCGAGGAACGTCGACCCATCCGTAATCCCCGACGGGAGCGCTTGTCCATTGTAATAGACCGAGACAGGGTGCACCGTGCTTGAAGGCGTCACCTTCACCGTCGCCGGGTTGTTGATCCACTGGACGTTCGCGCCGAGCGCATGCCCCACCGTGCTGATTGGAACGTACACATTCTTGTTATAGATAAACGGTTCCGCACTCGTCGGCACCGGTTTGCCGTTGACCTGGATCGAGATGTTCGCATAAGACGCTTCAATGTGCCGAAACGTAGCGCTTGCATACGCCGTTCCTCCGGCCAGCAAGAGACTCGTGACCGCCCCGAGCACAAACGGGCGTGGATTCATAGAACGTTTTCCCCTCTCGTTTCAAATCAATAAGCCAAGTAATCGACCAGATTCGATTCAGGCACGTCAGTGGACGCGCACATTTGCAAAGTCGATGTCCGTAATCATGCCAGATGGCAACGTCTGTCCCGCTTGATACACCGTACCCGCAGAACCGTTTTTCTGCAGCGCCTCCACACTAAACGACACGTTGACAAGCTTCATGCCCGTCAAATCCACGGAGACTGGCGTCGCCGCCACGCCGCGCTTCATCCATGGCGATTGATAAAGCGTCTTCATCGTCCCGTTGCCCGTGTCCCCAGAGATCGTGAGTTGCACCGCCTCATGCCCATCCGACGCGTCATCGAGCCCGAACATCCCCGTCATCGACGTGAAGTTTCCATTCATCGCATACGTGACGCCCGGAACCTGCGAAGGGCCGCTTGACGCCGTACCCCACACGAGCGAATCGAGGTTGTTATACGTCTGTCCAGCGATCTGCGGGGCACCCTGACTCCACCCGTAGATCGGCCCGATCCCACCGTTAAACGAGCGCGCATAATCGCCCACATCGTGCACATCGTAAAATGCGCTCAGCGGGAGACCAGACGCTGGCCCCTTCCCGATATAGACCGTGTTTGTGCGCGTATCATTGTAGAAAGGCAAGTTAGCAATCGCCGCCAGCGCGTACGCCGCGATGTCTTGCTGCTGATTGAGCGTGACCGTATGCGTTCCGCTATAAACGGGTAAACCATAGTACGTAAGCATTCCCGTCTGAACCTGCGGCACAAAAGGCGCGCCGACTTCAACACTCTTTTTCGGTCCGTTCCACGTTGCCGTCGCGTGAAGTCCAATCGCAATCGTGCTGATCGGGACGTACACGTTCTTGTTATAAATGAAAGGTTGCGCACTGGTGTGAATCGTGCGCCCGCCGACGTTGATGCCAATGTTCGCGTATTCCGCGAGAATCGAGCGAACACCCGTGCTCGCAAACGTGACGCCGCCAAACAGCGCGACACCCGCGATCAGTCCGGTCGAGTATCCGAGCGCGTTTTTCGTCAACTTTCGCATGAAAGAGAACTCCTTTGCACCATACTGTGTAATCTTCTTATCCATAACCTATCATAGGATAGTAGAAGGATGTTGAAGGATCAATGGAAATTTATTGGTTTCGGTAATTGACAGTATCTTGCCAAAATGATATGGTTTGTGAGAGACTACATCTAAATAAGTACGTAGGTTGTACTTTCCGTAGGGGGATTTCTTAGTGCAAGGTGTCGTTAAATGGTTCAATAGCGAAAAAGGCTACGGATTTATCCGTGTCGATGGCGGAAACGATGTTTTCGTCCACTACACCGCGATCAGCGGCGACGGATACCGCACGCTCGAAGAAGGTCAACAAGTCGAATTCGATATTGTTGAAGGACAGCGCGGTCCGCAAGCAGCCAATGTAAACAAGCTTTAATCCATCTCTTATGCAAATGAAATGTACACCCCGTCTTCGGACGGGCTTTTTGTTTTTTATGCCCATAAACTGACAGACCAAAACGCGCGCGCGACGTGCTAAGATCATCCTACTAGATGACTCGGAAAAGGAGGGGCGACCGTATGACCGCGCGCGTTCGGACACCAAGAAAAAATCACACCTTTATCTCTTCCTTCGCCGCGCTCGGCCTCGCCCTCGGCAGCCCTGTCGGCGCGTTTGCACAGACACTACCTGTGACTCGCTCGCACGCGGTCGCGCGAACAATGACCTACGCCCGCACGGTCACACAGCTGCCTGCGCACACGCATGCGACAACTCGAAAAATGCTCGTCGCTGCGCGACCTGTAATGCTGACCAAAGGCGCGTTCGTGCAGTGGGCGATGCACACCTTTGCGCACCGCACCGCAAAAACGGTACGCCCGTTTCACTTCGCAGATGTGCCATTCTCGCTCGCCGCACTCGTGACACAAGCGATCGAGGCGCACCTCACGCTGGCTGATCACGCGCAACACTTTGGATTTAGCGATCGCGTGACGCAACAGACGGCGGTAACCGGACTGATTAGAATGCTCGGTGTATCAACCAAGGGACTCGCGCCGCTGACGTTTGCCAAGCGCTCAGGCTGGATCACCGCGAACGCCCCGCTGTATGCGACACAGGCAGAACTTCCATTCCTCGCCGCGCGCGTTCGGCAGACAATCGCACAGCAGAAAAGGGTGGCTTACGTTCCCAAGAAAATCACAAAGCCGACCCCTTACGTGACACCTTATGCACTGCCCGGCACGCCGGCAAGCGGCGAGCTTGTCTTTTCGATTGCGCCGACAACGGCTGCGCTCACAGCGAACAAATCACTGCGCCAGGCGACCATCGCCGCGCCCGCGAAAGGGGTGCATCCGCTCGTCGATCTCACGAGCGTTTTCTACAATCCCGCGCTGCCGCAAGTCTACGCGACGGGACACGTTGTCGCGCACAGCGCGCCACTGACCTCTGTGTGGGTAGAGATCAACGAGTCGGGCGACGCGACAGGCCAATCCGCGCAGTGGATCTACGACGTTCCTGTCGCGGCAAACGGAAGCTTCAGCGTTTTACTGCACGTCCCGTTTCCCGCCGACACCTATCAAGTGCAGGCTGCACCGCCGCTGACGACCAAGATGACGTCGCTCACCTACACGTTTGACACGGCGCACCAGTCGGTCACGGCTCCGTTCACACTCACCTACAGCGGTCAGGACAGCGATCAACAGCTCGGCATGCTCGCCTCCGCGTGGGCAAACTGGCTCGACCCATCTGTGCAAGCGCTGGCAAAACAGATCACGGCAGGCGCCGCGACACCACTTGCGAAGGCGCAAGCGGTCTATACTTGGGAGATGAACCACATCGGCTACAACGGGCCGCTGCTCAAAAATGGCGGCTATGGCTGGAGCACGACAGAAGAAACGCTCGCGACGCGCTCAGGCATCTGCGTGGACTACGCGAACGTCGCAGACGCCATGCTGCGCGCGCTCGGCATCCCGACAGAGATGGTCGTCGGCTACGCGAACGACGCGGCGTCACCGCAGGTTGACAACGGCAACACCGGACACGCCTGGAATCGCTCGTGGATAAGCGGCGCGTGGGTGTACTTCGACCCGACCTGGTCGCGCGAGTACATCCTGACGTCCGCCGGCGAGCAGTATCCCGGCCCCGGCGATCTCTTTCTCACACAGCCGCAGTGGTTCAACCCGCCGGCGAGTCTGCTGAACAGCACACACCAGATGCTCGGCATTCAGGATCAGTGATCGCCGCACTGCGCGGCGGTCTCACTTCACCCTAACGGTTTAAATAGGTCATTGTAGGCATCGTCCTTTGCATAATCCCAGTCACGCAGTGAATATTGAAGAACCTGACGGTAAAATTCCTCTGCCTCAAGCTTCTCAATCATTTCCCGCTTTTCTTCGTCAGACAGTCTCTTGAATTCCTCCACAAGTCGATTGACAGTCGCGCTCATAGAACCTCCCCTTTAGAACACAAAATATGTACGTTCATTATATATTATTGCCCCCCTACTCGCACACGGAATCCTCAGTTTCTGAACTCAATGAGCATTAACAAGTGTATACTTAGCATTAAAAGTGATGACAAAGATGATCGGAGGAACCCACACTGGCATTGGACGGTCATGTCCCTCAAGAAATAAAGTTAACCATCGTCGACTATCTAGAGAAAATAAAACGTCAGATACCCGTGAGCAAAGCAATTCTATTTGGCTCCTTTGCGAAGGGAGATTTTAATTCAGAAAGCGATGTCGATCTCGCTATTTTCTCCAACCACTTCGAGTCCATGTCACGAGTAGAAGGAATTACCTATTTATTGCGGTACGCCATGGAATACCCAGTCGATATAGAACCCTTAGCTTTTACGAACAAGGAACTTGAGGAGCGTCTTGGCATCGTTGACGAAATCCTGCGGACGGGAATCGAAATTCATGATTTGATGTAATGTTGTGCATGTTCTCGTGAAGTTCGACACTCTCCCAATATCAGAGGATGGTTAGCCATGAAAAGGAACGACCTTTTGCTGTCCAATGTCATCGCGAATAACCTCATATTTTGATCCATCAAAAAAACATATCCGTTATAACTAAGAAACTGTAGCAACGAGAGAAAGGCCGTTCTTTTGTTTGCATTGTGAAAAGCATGATTTTGTGCGAGCGACGCAAACAATGCAGCCGCTTTTTCAAATATTCCAGGATATGCATCTTCACCGAAAGCTGAATGTCTAGGTCGATGGATCGCAGAATCGAGCATGTCTGGAAACGCTACACCACTCTGCTCACCCGGAGAAAATTCATGAATTACATAGAGATGAATCGCAATGACCTCTTCGGGGGTTAGATACTTGATCATCGATCCTTCAATCCTTCAATCGTCTGACGATAGCGATTTGCGTTTGTTTCCAGCGTTTCAAAGAATGCTGGATCAAGCCCTTGAGGAAGCGAAATCGCCTTGCGAATCACAATTTCACCTGCTTTTTCATTCACGATGATATCAACATCGTCCCCTAAGTTTAAATTCAGTTTTCGCAGTGAATCCTTTGCGAATGTAACGCCCAGGCTATTCCCAATCCTCGTTATTTTACGATGAACTCTATCCATAGGTTCAACTCCAGTTGACATCGCTCACTCCCCCTATTTCTATCCCCGTTTCAAACCGTTATACCCATTATATCAACCACACACTAAAAAGCCTGTGCGCTTGTTAAAAAGAGGCCCCCGAGCGATCTCGGGAGCCCCTTCCTGATCTACGCACTGCCATGCATGCTCACACGCACACGCACATTCGCTTCCTTTAATAGCTGAACTGCGCACTCGTGTTCGAGAGGTTGTTGTTCGTCGCGACGATGGTGTCAAGCAGATCGCCATCCGCGTCAGCCGTCGCGCTCGCCGTGTAGGTCACTGTTGCCTGGCCTTGCGCATTCGTCACAGCGCTCGGCGCAGACAGGCTGCCTGCCGCCTCGGTCACTTCATTGCTCGCCTCCGTGGTCGATCCGACCGCTTGACGCACCGCAAAGTTGATCGTCTGCCCGGAAACCGGGTTGCCATACGCGTCAAGCAACTGATACGTGATGAGTGGCTGCGCATTGTTCGCCTGAACAGATTCCACCGACGTGTCATTGCTTCGGAGGATCGCCGGAGCGCCCGCCGTCACACTCGCGACGTCAGCCGCCGTGCTGATCGTGCTGCCAGCCGCGACAACCGCTACCGCACTGTTCGTAACCGCCGCAGTCGGCGTCACCGATACTGCGTATTGGCCGCTCAGATTCGTCGTGCCCGTCGCCGTAATCCCGTCAAACGTCACAACCACAGGCGCATTGGCAACCACAGATCCGTTCGCGTCATACACCGTGCCCGAGACATTCACGGCTTGACCCGCCGTCACCGTTCCGGTCGAGAGCGTCACCGTGCTCCCGGACGTCGCGGTAGTCGTACCTGTCGTGGTACCCGTCGTGGTCGTAGTGCCCGTCGTCGTACCCGTCGTGGCCGTTCCCGACTGCCCCGCGTACATGGCGAGCTGCATGTCAATCCGCTCTAACATGCGCACATCGTTGATGCTGACACTGCTGTATTCGCGAAGCACACCGTACGCCTCGTGCAAGTCGCCGCGCGAGTAGCCGCCCGCTTGCAGACGCGCCAACACGTCTTTGAGATTCGTAAGCACCCGGACATACTGATCCTGCACATCCTGCAGACGCTGCGCATCCGCCTGGAGCGTTCCCGAGTTATCCTGGTTATCTTCCGATTGCACCATATCGTGGAGTTGGCTTGCCAATTGCTCCAACTGCTGTACATCCGCCGCGAGCGCCTGCGGATCCGTCTCCGTGCTGATCTGCGTTGCCAACTGTTGAATCTGCTGATTGACCGTGAGTTCCGACGCGGTTGCCGCCACCGTTGCCGACGCGCTCACCGTCGCCGAGATGCTCTGCAGTTCCGCCTGAACCTTCTGCACTTCTGCCGTCACGATCGGATCATAGTAGTTTTCCGCCCGCTGCATCAGACTGACCAGCACCGTCGCGTCATACCGTCCAAACCTGCCGCCCCAGTGGTTGTCCCCGCCGTGTTTCGGCGCCTTGCCATCCTCCACCCAAGCAAGGCCACCCGCGCCCAAGTTAACAGGTGGCGGCGTTGTTCCAATCGGTGGCGTCGGCCCCACAGGTGGTACTTGCCCAGCCGGCGGTGTCGGCGGTGTGGGGAGCGTCGGCAATGTGAGCCAACCGCTTCCATAAAAGCCTCCGCCAAAATTGCTGTTTCCATTTCCATTTCCATTTCCATCGCCGTGATCTTTCTTCGATTTGTGGTGATCCATATACTTCGTAGCGTGTGACTTAACCGTATGTTTTTCTTTTGCGAAAGCTGCGGTCGGCACTGCGACCATTCCGAGCACGAGCGTTGCCGCACTCAAACCTGATGCTAATTTGCCAAATCGTTGATTCATTGGTGACACTCCCTCAGAAAGATTCTTGGACTCTCTCAAGTCTCTACGAATGCTTTCGTGGCACCCCTATCCTTTTTTGGGGGTCGCCCTGCGGCAGTGACAATTTTCGGCACATCATAAAGCGTGCGCATCCACCTCACTGCCGCGAGCCTCCGCTCAATTCACCTGCGCCCCATTCGATTGATTGGCGAGAAACGCGTACGTTTGATCGTAGAGCGCGCGCACCGCCGGATTCGTCGAGTAGGCCGCCTGCGTCAAAACCTTCGATCCCGCATACATCGCGTGCGACACCGAGCCCGCCGCCCCCGCCTGCTGGAACTGTTGGAGACTGGAGAGATACAGATTCCGATAGAGGGGGCTGGTCAGCGCCGCCGTCGGCAGTTCAAGCTCCACGCCCATCCCGTTGTCTTTGGCGAGCTGCACCGTATTGGCAACCCGGCCTGCGGGCGCCGCCTTGCCTTGAATCGCATAGTTCGGCTGAATCCACGCGGCGTTAATGCCGAGACTCTGCCAGTCCTCGATCCCACCCGCGTCATAAAAGGGAATCCAAAAGAGCGGGTAGCCCGCCTTCTGCACCATCTGGCTCGTACCCTGAATCAGGTTCACCTCGCCGGGGAACGTGTAGTGCACCGTCTCATCGTTCAAATAGAATCCGGTGAGGGATAGATTGCTGAATCCAGCCTGCTTCCACTTCGCGAGGAACGTATTCAGATACCACTGGATCGCCGTCAGGCGGTTCGCGACACTCCCTGGATCAGACGGCGTCGGCGTAAACGAGAGGATCTGTCCGCCCAAAAGCCCCCACGCTCCTGAATGGTATGACGGATACGGTAGCGCGATTACCACTTTTTCCTTTGGGTATGGGTTGTACCCAAACTTGTTCATGCCCTGATCCGTCTTTACCATCGCTTGGTTGAGCGCGCTCAACTGCTCATTTTTGGCGAACAGATTATTGAGATAGCTCAGCCACGCCTGCTGGTTTTGCGCGAGGGTATACGGAAGAAAGAGTACCGTGTCAAACAGCCGCCCGCCGATCTGCCCGTTTTGCAGCAGGTACGATGTGACAGGCAGGAAATCTTTCGTCGTCCACGTCCCCATCTGTCCGTAGCTTCCGCTGTACGCGAGCATCATGTTGCGAATCCCCGCAGAGCGCGGATCAAAGATGGACATCATCTGAGTGAACGGTTTCGGCACTTGCGGCAGATTCGGCAGCGATTGCGACGTGGGGACGGAGAAGTCACTCCCCCAGATGCCGAGATTGCGCGTGAACACCCAGTTGGTCACGGGGAACACGATACGAAACTCACTCGCCTGCAAGTTGTGTGTCTGCACGGCGAACCACTGCGTCGAGTTGCCGCTCGCGCTCTGCGGAATCTTCGTCGGCACGGAGCCGAGCATGTACCACTTGCCATACAGATTGACCTCGAAGTCAACGTGGGACGGGTAGAAAATGCCCGCCTTTGGGTCCTGTTCCATCTGGATCGACAGGCCGTTGATCGTATGCAAATAATAGAGGTTTACCGTGATCGTGCGGCCCTCTTGGTTGAGAAAGCCGTGCCAGTGCGGATTGCCAAGCAACTTCGCGTCGTAGCGCTTTTCAAGCTTCTGAAACTGCGCGTCGGCCGGTCCATTTGAGGTCCACGAAACAGACCCGACATGCGCGAAATTGACGAGTGGCGCCGCGCCTGTAGAAGACGATAAACCATTTGCCGACGGGTTGCCCTGACTGCCGGAGAGAATCGGCGCGCCGGTAACCGGGTTGACAGGCGTGGACGGTGTGCTTGTGATCACACTTGTGCCGGACGAGGGTGGGGTCAAAGTCGACGACGGTGAAGTAAGCGTCGAACCCGAACCGCCAGGCGATGAGGGGGACGTGCCTGTACTACTCGATGACCCTCCACTGCTGGGCGAGGTCGTGGTCGTCCCTGTTGTCGTTCCTGTCGGCGCGATCGTCGGGGCGGGCGCACCTGTGGCCGTTCCGTAGGTGGCGGACGTCACAGAGGGAGAGGACGCAGAGGAATTGGCAAACGCGTTTTGCGATTGCATCGAGACGAGCGGGAGAGCGGACGCGAGGGAAAGCGCGATGGAAAGGGATGTAACGGTACGTTTATTTCGATGCATGAAATATCCTCCGTGTTTATGCTTTGGTTGAACATACCAAAAGGGAACACCAAGCATATGAAAAGACGATGAAAATCTTCGGTAGGTTTCAAGGCTTAGAAAATTTTAATCTTTTTTAAAGCTTGCAGGTTTAGGATAAGCTTGCAGGATCAGGATGTGTTTGCAGGTATAGGAAGGGGTTTATCACGCAGCCGCGCGAGTTCGCCGTTGCGCGATAGGGGAAAGGAAATCGCAGATGCCAAACGCCAAACAAAAGCTCATTCTCATTCTCGGGATGCACCGCAGCGGGACGTCCGTGCTCACCCACATGATTCACAGACTCGGCGTGCCCCTCGGCGTGACGCTAAAAGGGGCGGCAGACAACCCGGACGGCTACTTTGAGAATGAGAACCTGGTGATTGTGCAGGAAAGCCTCTTGCAAACGATAGGGCGAACCTGGCACAGCACGGAACCCATGCCCGACGCGTGGTGGGAGACCGACATAGCGAACGAAGCACTAGGGATCATGACCATGCTCATCGCGTATGAGTTTCAGAACACCGACGTGTTCGCGTTCAAAGACCCGCGCACCTGCCTGCTGCTGCCGCTTTGGGCGAGACTGATCGAGACGCTCGACCTCGACGCGCGCTACGTCGTCATGACCCGCAACCCCCACGAAGTCGCCGCATCCCTCGCCGTGCGCGACGGTTTCGCGCAGGAGAAATCCCTCGCCCTCTGGCAGTTACACATGAACGCGATCCACGCACACCTCGCCCTTGTCTCGCAAACGCGCGCCGATCAAGGGGATACCGCTTGGGACGAGGCCACGATCATCGATTATCACACGCTGCTCGACGATCCGCTGCGTACCCTGCATAAGCTATCTGTTGCACTCGAACTCTCCCCTGCGAGCGAAGAACAGTTGAGAAGCGCCGCCAGCGTCGTAAAGAGGGACATGCGGCATCATACGATCGCGAGATAGATGCGACTCCTATCCTTCATTGTTTATCTGTGACACCGAGGTATCGCTTAAGCGCATCCTGAAGCAGGTGAGAAAAATTTACGTGCTGATCAACCGCCAAGTCATCCAACCACTTCGGGATGGTCAGTGTCTTTTTAACGGCCTTCTTTTCTATTTCGTCCCGGAAAGGTGGCATCCACGCCTCAACGAGCACGATAGCCTGATTCTCGGCAGCTCGTAGTTTATGAATGGGTGTTGCCTCCGGAATTGCATCGCAATCTTGTTCCATTCCGTACAAGTGGAGTGCCATCGCTTCGCGCGCATTTTTCATTGCAACCTCCGTGCTCTGTGCGCATGGCAAACAGCCGGGGAGATCTGGAAACTGGATGGAAATACCATCATCTGCATAATCAAAAATGGCTGGATACACGTAGCGGTCTTTCGTCACGCAGAATCATCTCCTATGCACTTTCTACCGGACTGCGCGTATTCGATGGTATTGAAAGTCTTATTGAGGTATGGGCAATTTCGCCTGCTTAAATAGGCTTCTAACCGTCCCGAGAGGTACATCTTTCACAGGATGAGTGATGGTAACTTTGCCGAGTTTTGTTGGATGTTTGTACTGGTGGTGGTCGCCAACTGCTCTGACGAAATACCATCCGTCCGCTTCGATGATTTTTATAAGCTCTCTGGACGAATAGCTTTTCATCGTCTCCATCGCCCCTGACTCTCATTGTAACACGTGTAATTGAACGTATCAATTGATGGTTGGACACTGTAAGAAGATGAAATACAATACGCGCCAAATCCCATTTCATCCACATACAACTCTACATCAGCGCCTCCTTCACAAAGTAACAGCTTATTGATCAGCAAAAAATAAGAACAACGCATTGACGATCAACATCGCAATGATCATACCAATCACCATAGACCAATTGGTCATGTTTACGGCATATCCGATGATCGTTGTGAGGATCAGGCCAGCGGCTGAAAATGAGAAATTGAGGATGCGTCTTCTTTTTTTCTTGGAAGAGTTCTCTTCAATTTCCTCTAAAAAAGTGTCAAGAATACGATTGACTTCGCGATTGATACTGCCATCTGCGCGTTTATTATCTAGAATTTTAGACAATTGCTCGTCACTGAATTCTTTCACTGGGAACTCACTACGAAGCTGGTCTTCAACATGTCGAGTTACAATATCCCTCAAATCACTCACGCGAATAAATCCTGTTCATATCGAATGGTATCGGCAAGTCGCTTTGCAGATTCACGAATATGCCCCATTAAATGATCTCCCAGCGCTTTGGCCATATCATCAGACACACGCGAGATACCCTTTTGTTTTAAAAATTCCTGGATATCCTTATCCAAGTGCAACTTCGAAATGCTTACATCCTTGGCGTCCATATACTTACCATCTTGTTTCTCATAGGGTTTTAAGGGAATGGACGACAACGCAAAGAATCCGATCTGACAAATCTTGATACCTGGCGTCAGCCTGATCGGTACAGCAGAGTGGTTTATCGCCAGAAGGCCGATATTTCCGCGATATCCGGGAGTGAGGTAATGCGCCGGACTAATCATAAGGCCCAGTGATTTGATACTATATCGTTCATAAACACGCGCACTTAGCGACTCTGGAACGTTAATAAATTCATAGGTTTGTATCAAAACAGACTCTCCTGGTTCCAGGAAAAAATCATTCTCCGTGAGATCGATCTCCAAATAATCATCTTCGAAAACTTCTTTTCCGAGGATGATCGATTCATCCGAGATATACTTTCGAATCGTTTGTCCAAGCCTTAGATTGATCGTTGCACCTTCAAAATCATTAAGATCAAACGGAGTGATAAGTTCATGCGTAAGCGCCAGTCTTTTTAAATCTCGGTCACTGAGCAAGCTATCCCCTCCAATTTGATCGATTCAAACTCATTTTCCCACAGAGCGTCCTCAGTGACCATAAACAAATGGAGCGATTATGATCCTATCGTATCTCTGTCCGTGACCTCATTCTAAGAAACTCAGCATCGGCGACGCCGCATCCTTCGCAGACAGCACAGCTTCTGCCTCCGTCACGGGCCAGTCGATCCCAATCGCCGGGTCGTTCCAGCGAATGCCGCGGTCGTGTGCCGAGGAATAGTAGGCGTCGACTTTGTAGTGGATCTGTGTGTTTGGTTCTAGCGTGCAAAAGCCGTGTGCGAACCCTTTCGGAATCAAGATCTGCTGGCGGTTCTCCGCGCTCAAGGTCACACCGACCCATTTGCCATACGTCGGCGAATCGCGGCGAATGTCCACTGCTACATCATACACGGAACCTGTCAGTACTCTCAACAGCTTCGTCTGGGCCATCGACTCTTCCTGGTAGTGGAGCCCTCGCACCGTACCTTTTTGTGCGGACAGCGAGTGATTGTCCTGCACGAATTCGATGTCGACCCCGTGCGCCAAGAGAACGTCACGGCGATAACTCTCCATAAAGAATCCGCGCGCGTCGCCGTGCGCCGTTGGCGTAATCAAAAAGACGCCTGGCAATCCTAGCGGTTCCACCTTCATCGCTCTTCACTCCTCGCGCTCGACGTGGCGTAATGCTCGGCATACCACGCGATCGTCGACTGAATTCCCTGCTCAAACGTCACGTCAGGTACCCAGCCAAACACATCCTGCATCTTCTTTGCGTCAATCGCATAGCGGCGGTCATGCCCCAGACGGTCATCCACATACGAGATCAGCGATTCCGACTTCCCTAGCATACTTAGAATCAATCTAGCGATATCAATATTTTTCCACTCGTTGTGTCCACCTACGTTATACACCTGACCGACCGTTCCTTCACGCAGCACAAGGTCAATCGCGCGACAGTGATCCTCCACAAACAGCCAATCGCGCACATTCTGTCCGTCGCCATAGATTGGCAGAAGTTCATTCCGCAGTGCTTTTCGAATCAGCGTAGGGATCAACTTCTCGTCATGCTGGTAAGGTCCATAGTTGTTCGAGCAGCGCGTGATCAGCGTCGGAAGGCCAAACGTCTCGTGATACGCGCGCACCATCAAATCGGCGCCCGCCTTGCTCGCCGAGTATGGGCTGTTCGCGGCAAGCGGCGTTTCTTCCGTGAAGTGCCCTTTTGCGCCAAGCGTCCCGTACACCTCATCCGTCGACACTTGCAGATAGCGCTTCACGCCATGCTGTCTCGCCGCACAAAGCAGCACCTGCGTCCCCAACACGTTCGTCTTTACGAAAATTCCCGGATCGGCGATGCTGCGATCGACGTGCGATTCAGCGGCAAAGTTGACCACTCCGTCCACCTGCTGCATCAGGCGATCAACAAGTACCGCGTCGGTGATGTCCCCTTGCACAAACGTATAGCGCGGAATTCCGTCGAAAGAACGCAATGCCTCGCGATTGGCCGCATACGTAAGCGCGTCAAGGTTTACAATGTGCAGATCCGAATGCGTCTCAAGCATTATGCGAATAAAATGACAACCAATAAAGCCTGCGCCACCAGTCACCAACAGTCGCGAAACCATGCCATCCCCCGTTTCCAAGTCTACGCTTATGCACCTCACAGCACGCGTCGCTCTACAGCGTATTCTCCCTACTGCACTTCGGCGCGGCTGTTATCCCCGAGCACAAACGTCAGTGCCTTCGGCCGTTCAATCACCTTGGAGATGTGAACGTTCTTCCCGATCAGGCTGCTGTCGATCCTTGTCGGAATAAACTCGATCACCGTATCTTGCAGGATGATGCTGTTTTCAAGCTCGCTGCCTTCGATCCGCACACCCTCGCTGATGCTCGTGAATGGCCCGATATACGAATTTCTGATCACCGCGTTTGCCCCAATCACGACAGGGCCGCGAATCACACTATTCTCAATCACCGCGCCCGACGCGATGCATGCGCGACCGATCACCTGTGAATGTTGATCGACCTTTCCGTCACACGAAGGCGTGATGTTCTCGACCATCATGCGGTTAGCCTCCAGCATGTCTTCCGGCTTCCCCGTGTCTTTCCACCAACCGTCGATGATGTGCGCCTCGACGCGGTAGCCGTGATCGATCAGGTGCTGGATCGCATCGGTGATCTCAAGCTCTCCGCGCGCCGACGGCGCAATCTCGTTGACCGCGCGAAAGATCGAGCGGTCAAACAAGTACACACCCACCAGCGCCAAGTCGCTCGGCGGAACCTTCGGCTTCTCGATAAGTCGTGTAACCTGACCGCCTTGAATCTCCGCCACGCCAAACCTTTGTGGATTGGGTACGCGACTCAAAAGAATCATGCCGTTTGGCTTGCTCGTTTGAAACTGCTCAGAAAACGCGCGTACCCCGTCACGCACCAAATTGTCCCCGAGAAACATGAGAAAATCGTCCGCTCCGATAAACGGTTCCGCGATCTTGACTGCGTGCGCAAGCCCGAGCGGCGCCTCCTGCGGTATGTACGTGATCTTCACACCAAACGCTTGTCCATCACCAACCACGCGCTCAATCTCGGCTCCCGTTTCTCCGACGATCATGCCGATCTCCGTGATGCCGGCCTCGCGGATCGCTTCAATCGCATAAAACAAGATCGGTTTGTTCGCCACAGGGATCAGTTGCTTTGCGCCCGTGTACGTGAGCGGTCGCAAACGCGACCCTGTACCTCCACTTAGAATAAGCGCCTTCACGAGGTGTGATCTCCTCCCTGAATCTCGTCCGTCTCCCGCAAATAGGCAACGAGTGCCGCGCGGTAGTGGCGAAGCGACGCATGGCCGCTTAGTCGCCACATCATGTTGTCCATCACCGAATACGCCGGGCGTTTTGCGGGGCGCGGAAATTCGTGTGTCTTGATCGCCTGAAGGTTTACATCGACGCCCGCCAGCGTAAAAATATCCTCCGCGAACGCGTGCCACGAACAGGCGCCCTGATTGGACAGATGGTAAACGCCGTACTGCGGCGTCTCGACAAGCGTCCGAATCGCCTGCGCCAGATCGGCCGTATACGTCGGACTCCCCACCTGGTCATCCACGACGCGCGCCGCACCCTGTTCTCTCCCTATCCTCAACATCGTTTTCACGAAATTCGGGCCGTGTTTTCCATAAAGCCAAGACGTTCGCACAATATAATGTTTTTTACATAAGCTTCTCACGAGCTGTTCTCCGGCGAGTTTGCTCCGGCCATACTCCCCGATCGGTCCCGTTTCGTCTTCCTCGCGATACGGACGGTCACTGACCCCTGGAAACACATAATCCGTGCTCACATGAACCAACCGCGCACCAATCTGCTCGGCGGCGACCGCCACATTGCGCGCGCCGACCGCATTCACCGCGTATGCCTGATCAATCTCCGTCTCACAGCGATCCACATTCGTGTACGCCGCCGCGTTTAGAATCACGTCCGGACGATGCATCTGAACCGCCTCGCGCACCGCAAGCTCCTGCGTGATATCCAGTTCATTGCGCGTGAGCGCGATGCATGGCGTGTCTGCAAACGCCTTCTGCAAATCCGTGCCAAGCATACCGCCCGCACCTGCGATCAATACCTTCATGCCATCACCACGTCCAAGTCATTCTCAATGTTGACTTTATCATACTCCTACTACACACAAAAGAAACACATGGCACAACTCCATGTGTTTCACTGTCAAAGCTAAATCACTATTTATTGTGCATAGCCCGATCTCGGAACAACGAAGAAATTCATCTTCTATTTGGACGCATACGAAAACGAAATGACGACACCCAATACAGTTACTTTCCCTTTCACGCTTACGAACATGCCACTACTGAACAATGCTGTCGGGATTCAAGGGTAAGTTTTAGCACGACAATTATCACCATTGACCCCGATAAGACGTCCACATTTACCGGCTACCTGAAGTTACCGAATTCAGATTGACTTATTAACCAACTTTAATAGTTGCGATGTCCGCGTTGGTGGAACTCAATTCGTTTTGAAACCAACACACTCCTTCGTCAACGAGGGTAAACACATAGGTATATTTTCCTGGAATGCTTGGAGTAACAAAATGAAAGTAAATCTTTATACTTTTACCAGGCTGCACGGAGTGGAGCAGGGCTGAGCGTAGGCCTGAAACTGACGCAATCAGTTTTCTATGTTGCCACACGTTATAGCTAAAATGGACGACATCGCCCCCGGATGACGACGGATACGCAGACCATCCTTGGCTACCAGCGTTCTTTACCACAACGGTACCGACATATGTTGTATTAGGAATAAAAATAGATGGCATGATTCCTTTTTCGTAAATATACGGTTTGTATAACAATTGCATATTCGAGAAAATGGCATCTGGTTTAGTAATTGGCGCTGCTGGCAACAACGATGACTTGAGTGTATTGAAATAATATGCCGCTTCACTTCCTCGAATTATCCATAGCGGAGTAAAGAAATTATTCGGACTGTATGCATCATTCCACGCAGAACCGCCAGGCACATAAGTTCCAAGAAGTTGCAGCGCAATACTCCATGCTATTACTAGCCCAGTCAATGCACGAAACGTGTTGAGTTTTAGTAATGTTAAATTAGCTATATTTAAGTTAGTCATATATCCGGATCCTAATATTGCTAACAGCGGTAGTACATCAGTCATGTATCTAGGTCCGTAACTGGCCCCAGCTGACCATTGATAATAAAGAGCGTACAGTACGATGTAAGGAAAAAAAGAGAGAAGCGCAGGGAAATAAATTGAATTATTAAATCGTTGTGAGCGAAATCTGGTGATCCACGCAAACGATATGAGAGCCCATGGCATGAACACGAACAGGCCTTTGCTAGGGCTGAAGAGATTTCCTAGCAGACCGGGAATGAGAGGAAAACTGAACAATGACAATTCTTTAGCCACCGATCCATATCCAGTTGAAACTATGTGGCCATGGAAATAATGATCATAAGCCATGTTAAAAGCAAGAAAAGGAACGAATGTAGCCACTGTTATCCATATGTTTTTCCTAATATGCTGATTCCTAAGTAAAATAAGGAAGGGAAGAATTAAAAGTAAATCTACGGGACGCGACAGCAATATCATACCTACCGATATTCCGGTACAGATATAAATCCAAGCTCGTGCTCTTTCTCTATCATAGGCCATGACCACAAAATACAAGAATCCTACTATCCAAAATTGTGCAGGACCGTGTTGCCACAAACCTTGACTGCTTATAGACATCGTCTCGGATCCCAAGCCGTAGAGAATAGCGAAAACAATTTTTACTGACCGCTTGATCGATAGACGTTCCATAGTCCAATAAAGCCAAATGACTGATGCGCCAGAAATAATCGACGCACTAATCTTTCCCAGAATCGCGCCCGTGATAGCAGTCGCATGACCGCCAAAGAGCAGAAATATTAAATAAACTGGGAGCGCCGTGATGGCAGAGCCTATGGGATATGCAGAAATAAAATGATTTTTGAAGGCATCCAAATAATAGGGGCTATCTTGATGAGAAAACATAAGATAGCGTCCGATATAAAAATTATGATGCAGTATTATGGAAAATGGAAGCACAGATGCAGGTACGACGTCACCTGATGGGTTAGTAAATATACCATTAGCTAAATATACGACCAAAGAGATAAGGCCGAGCAGACTAGATTCTATCCAAGCCCATTTTTTAAAATTGCCCAAACGGAAAATCTCCTTTTCAAGTTTTCCTTTTATTATCACACAGCATACATTCTCTATCAAATTGATTCACAACCTAATTCCTACTCTTTCCTCTTACCCGTTCTCCGCTGTTACCACTCGAACAACGTCATCCGTGTGCTCAGTTTTGAGATATCCATAACATATTGTCCTCTGATATTTTCGCAGAGTCGGTCAATACCGCGCTAATGCTGAGCTATCCTTTTTACCTTTCTCTTAGCGCACCCACGAAAGCTGTTAGATTTGACATAATACGTTTGATTATTCATAAATATATATGGAACGACCAATAAATAGCCAAAAATTCAAGCAAGGCAAGTATTCCCGAAGATTTTCGTTTCACTTAAATCCCATATTGTAAACGTGAAATTACACCATCTGATTGATGATCTCCTGTTTCAATTCATCGAGCTATTCTGTAGCCGCTCACGCTGTTTGACCGCGGATGAGCGGTTTTTTGTCGCCCCGTTTGACGAAGGATTTTGTCAATGATTGTCGTATGCAGATCATCGTTGAAACGACAACCATCAGCGGGAGGGTAATGGCATAAAAGAAGAGAGACCTCAGGTTTTGGCGGCCTGGTCTCTCTTCTCTCCACAAGGTCGTGCTTACGCACGCCTGAATATGCCTACATAATACATGGATCCGTTATCAAATGTCCATTCTTATTTGGAGTTTTGTGAGCATCCAGATCTATCCATAATTCGTCCACAAACGTGTACCCGTTGTGGGAGGCAACATCCCTTAAGTAAGCACGATCAGTTCGAGCGGGATGTGTGTTGCGGGAAGCACAGAGACCGCATTCGTTTGTTCCGGTTCAGGTGTGAAGCCTGCGGTAAAACCGTAACTGTATATCCATCTTTCATTGGCCGTTACCAGCGATGTATATGGGATTTGCAAGAAAATGTATTGCTTGAACACGAAAACGGGCAGTCGCTGGAGCAAGTGGGCGAATCGGTCCCCTACCCTTCCGGCCCCATTTCCTCCAAAACCGTTTGGCGATGGTATAAACGGTGGAAGGCGCGGATGGATTCGATGGAAACAGGGTTCTGGCAGTGTGTCCTCGTCGCCAAGCCCTCCTTGGAGATACCCCGTGGCAGAGACCGTCCTGTGAAGCGGATTGGGCTGTGGAAACGGATTTGGCGCGAAGCACTGCCAATGGGAGTGAGCGTTGGGTTGTTTCACGGCCTATCCCGCCTACGCCACTCAAATCAATATTTTGCAAACTGAACTTCCCCACAAAATGTGTCTATGGAGCCTTCCTCCGATTGCTATGAAAATGGGTTCATAGCCCAAAAAGGAGGAGGAGGATCCCAATGATACAGGGGTCAAGTGAATATTTCAGTGCCGTAGGACCACTAGGTTAATAGTTTAGAGCCACCTCGTTAATCGAATAGAGCCA
>NZ_LSUQ01000012.1 GCF_001642725.1 Ferroacidibacillus organovorans | reverse complement strand
GTATACGGCGGCGCTCGCAAACGGCGGTTATCGCGTCACACCGCACGTCGTCAAACAGGTGGGGGGAGTTAATCTCCGTTTCAAGCGTTATCCGATCGCGGGCATTGATCAAGTGGCGTTGCGCGAGGTTCAGCGTGGAATGTGGATGGCGTGCAATGATCCCTTGGGGACAGCGTACTCGACCTTTCACGGAGCGCATCGCGATGTAGCATACGCGCCCGCAGGTAAAACAGGAACTGCAGAAACGGGTGTGAAAGGTTTCGATAACGCGGTTTTTATCGGGTACGCACCGTATCATCATCCGCGCATCGCCATCGCCATCGTTGTTCCAGGCGGTGGTCACGGCGCAGATTCGACGGGACCGATAGCTCGCGGGATGCTTGATCGATTCTTTCCGCATAAAGCTCCAGCGATTAGCAGGAATATCACTGGTAAACGTTGAATTACCATGAGATATCGATAGGAGGAGGGCTAGCATGTCACGTTTTGCTATGCGTCCATCCGCAACGACCATCAAAGAAACGGTCTCGATAAAAGGCATCCGCAATGGATTGCTTTTCACACTAAGGGATGATGTGCCATTTCGCGATGTGCTCAGTGCATTGGAGGAAACGCTGCGAAAGGATGCTTCGCAAGGCGAGGAAACCTCACTTCTTACGGCCTATGTACAATTAGGTAATCGCATACTAACGGATGAAGAAGAACGAGAATTGCGCCATGTGATTGCAGCCGTTGGAACTATGATGGTAGGCGGCCTTGAAGGGGCTCCTAAACCGAGTGACTGGATGAAAAAGGAGCCATTCGTGTTTAAGGGAACGGTGCGTTCAGGCCAAGTGATTGAACACGATGGAGATATCGTCATCATTGGTGATGTCAATCCAGGTGCGCGCTTGATTAGTACGGGTGATGTGTACGTGATGGGCGTTTTACGCGGTGCGGCGCATGCGGGAGCCGCAGGAGATCGCGATGCGGTGGTTGCCGCCGCTTATTTTCAACCACTTCAGATTCGCATCGCCGATGTCGTTCGGCGAGCGCCTGAGGGAAATGTTCAGGCGGCTGAGATGGAATTTGCTTATTTGCGTGAAGGTGAACAGATGGCAGTTGAACGGATGAACGCGCTGATTGCAACCAAGGCGCATCGGCGAAATCGTCGAGTTTCGGGACAAGGGGTGTCATGATGGGTGAAGCGATCGTAGTGACGTCAGGTAAGGGTGGCGTCGGAAAAACGACGTCTTCTGCCAATATCGGGACGGCACTCGCACTTCTTGGGAATAAGGTGTGTATGGTAGACACCGATATTGGACTGCGCAACCTCGACGTTGTCATGGGTCTTGAGAATCGTATCGTCTATGATATTCTCGATGTTGCAAATGGGTCGGCCAGATTGGAACAGGCGTTGATTCGCGACAAACGGTTTGAGAATCTCAGTCTGTTGCCTGCAGCACAGACGAAAGATAAGCTCGCATTGAGTGAAGATTCCATGAGAGCGATTGTAAAAAAGTTAAAAGAACTATTCGATTATATTATAATTGATTGCCCTGCAGGGATTGAACACGGGTTTCGCGTTGCCACAACGGCGGCAGATCAGGCAATTGTCGTGACAACACCGGAGCAAGCGGCCGTTCGCGATGCGGATCGCGTGATTGGGTTGCTCGAAAAGGAAGACATACCGCAGCCGAAATTGATCATCAATCGAATTCGTGCTCACATGGTTAAAAACGGCGATATGCTAGATATCGATGATATCGTTCAGATTTTGTCACTCGATCTACTGGGCGTCGTTCCGGATGACGAGCAAGTTATCAAGGCGGCAAACTCCGGTGAACCGACGGTGGTTCAGCCGAATTCACGCGCTTCGATCGCCTATCGCAATATTGCCCGACGCATCGTTGGCGAATCGGTTCCACTCATGTCGCTCACGGAACAAGAAGGATTCTTTTCAAAGTTTAAAAAAATGATGGGAATGCGTTAATGTGACGATTGCGTTTGCTTGATCTCTTGAAGGTCAAAGTTATAAATCACTCTGTTGTGTCATAAACGTGGGACGAGAAGTAAACACGGATGATGCGGACGGGGTGGTTTTTTATGGAGGACAAGCGACCGGAAGAGATGCTTCACGTTCGACCAGAATACAGTATTTCTCCTGATGACGATGTGTACGGTTCACCGCGTTCGTGGACAGGGGCGCAACTCCCGGTCCGGCGCGAATCGCGTGAACAGGAGAATCGACGGCGCGAAAATGTTCGCGAGCGTTCCTATTCCCGCGGATTGAACGATCGTCGCTCTACGCAAAAACAGCATGGAATGTCGCTCTTTGTACTGCAGTCGATTGGCGCCGTTTTCTTGATTGTATCCATTGCGATTCTCAGTCACAGCAATCGCAACTTTGCAGTTTCTTCTACAGCCTTTCTGCGACAGTCTTTGACGTATCAAGACCTTGCGCAGCATCTTCCATCGCGCATCGCACAATGGCTTGGCGTGCCACCGACTGCATCGCCGAGTGTCGGCGTGGTCTCGCAAACGGTCGACGTGGTTCCACCACTGCGCGGGACGCTCGTGCGACCTTTTTCCATGTTGAACCCAGACATCATCATTCGCGGACATCGCGGATCTCCGATCATCGCCGCGGCAGAAGGATTGGTTACCCAAGTAGGAGAATCGGCCGCCAATGGATGGTATGTGACGATCGATCACGGCGCGATGGGGCAGACATTCTACGCGAAAATGGCGCGCGTCGTCGTCAAACCGCGCGAGTACGTCACGGTTGGCGAAACAATCGGTTATCTACCTGAGCAGAGTCCAGAGTTGACCTTTGGCTACATTCATAATGGTCGGTATGAAAATCCTGCGACACTGATCGGTCTTCACGCGTGATTCGATTTTTTGGCGTGCGCGTTCGTTTGAGTCCCCTGTTTCTTATTGTCATTCTTGCCGCCTATTTAGGGCATGTCCTCGATCAAGTGGCGGTTCTTTTTGCCGTCGTTATTTCACACGAAATCGGGCATGTCCTTGCGGCGCACCGCTTTGGCATCAAAACCGAATCCATTGAACTCTTGCCGTTTGGCGGAGTTGCTGTGATGCGCGGACGACTCGGATATGACGTTCGTCAAGAAACGTTGATTGCGGCGGCAGGGCCACTCGTCAATTTGTTATTTGTCATCGTGGCACTTCCGCTGCGCGCGAGCGGTGTATTAAATGATGCGTGGACGAATTCCTTTGTATCGATCAATCTGTCGATTGCGCTGTTCAATCTGCTCCCGGCGCTCCCGCTTGATGGCGGGAGAATCGCGCGCGCGGGGCTTGCGATATCCCGAGGGTATCACTCTGCGACAAAGGTAGTGACGCGCGTGTCCTTCTTGATCTCCGTGGTTCTTATGGGAATTGGCGGCATCTCCCTCATCCTCGGTTATGCGGATCTTGGCATCTTTGCGCTCGGTCTATTTTTACTGTACTCTGCGTTTTCCTTGAGCCGTCAATCTCGGTACGATACACTTCGCTTTCTTGACGCACTTCGTCATCACCAAGGGACATCTTTACGACCCATTCGCTCCATGCTTGTGCAAGAAGATATGAAACTCGGTGATGTTGCGAGTCAATTCTCTCCCGGCGCTTACCATATCATCTATGTACAGTCTTCTTTTTATAAGGGGTCACGTCCCATCACACAGGATGAAATTCTCGATGCCATTTTTGAGTCATCAGGGTGGAGTTTGCCGCTTCGCGCGTTGCTCTCCTAAGCAACGTGTGGTATTCTACTTCAGTGGCGCATTTTCAATGTGTCAACCGCATGGATAAGGCTTCAAATCGGCGCTTCGCCGTGCCTTACAAACAGCGAGTCTACTCCAGGAGGTGCGTATAGGATGTACGCAATTGTTGAAACAGGTGGCAAGCAGTTTAAAGTAACGGAAGGTTCTACCCTTTACGTAGAAAAACTTGAGGCGGCAATTGGCGATCAAGTGGTCTTGGATCGCGTGTTTCTGGTTGAAAAGGATCAATCGATTACGGTGGGAACTCCTCACGTACCCGGAGCAAAAGTGCAAGTCACTGTGCTTGATCACGGTAAAGCCAAAAAAATCATTGTTTTTAAATATAAATCGAAGAAGAACTATCGCCGTAAACAAGGACACCGTCAACCGTTTACAAAAGTTCGCGTTGACGCTATTACGCTTTAAGAGCAATGATTCGCGTTACTGTGACACGCAACGAAAACCAAACCATTGAGCGCGTGGTGGTTTCTGGACATGCTGGCGCAGGGCCGCTCGGTTTTGATCTCGTATGCGCAGGTGTCTCAACACTCGTCGTAACGTGTGTAAACAGCATTGAGCGACTCACAGGTCTGCACTTGAATGAAGTTGAACGAGACGGCTATGTTCGGTTTGATGTGCCCCAAAGCCGTGACGCGCAACTCTTGGCAGAAGGTATGCTGATTGGTGTGCAAGACATGGAGCGGGAGTACGGAGCGCACATTACACTCCGCACAATGGGAAAGAATAAATAACGATTTAGGGAGTGATATTCATGTTGCGGTTAGATCTTCAACGGTTTGCTCATAAAAAAGGGGTTTCCTCGACACGAAACGGTCGAGACAGTCATTCCAAGCGCCTTGGCGTGAAACGCGCAGACGGTCAGGTTGTCAGCGGAGGCAGTATATTGGTTCGCCAGCGCGGCACGCGGATCTATCCTGGTCTGAATGTGGGGCTTGGCAGTGACGATACGCTTTTTGCAAAAGTCGAAGGACGCGTCAAGTTTGAGCGCTGGGGACGCGACCGTAAGCGCGTAAGTGTTTATCCTGTGGTTGTAGAAACTGCTGCGCAACAATAAGTGAGTCGAATTACGCGTGACCCAGTCGCAGCTGCGGCTGGGTCACTTCATTATGAAGCGATAAAAGGAGGCGATCAAAATGTTTATTGACATTGCAACAGTCGAAGTTCAAGCAGGGAATGGCGGAGATGGGATGGTTGCGTATCGACGAGAAAAGTACGTTCCGCTCGGTGGTCCTGCCGGTGGAGATGGTGGCAAAGGCGGCAGCGTTATCTTTTTTGTCGATGAAGGATTGCGCACACTCATGGATTTTCGCTATCAACGCCACTTGCGAGCAAAGCACGGTGAAAAGGGGCGCCCCAAAAATCAACACGGAGCGAATGCGTCTGATTTGATGGTAAAAGTACCACCAGGTACGCTCGTGCGCGATGCAGCCACGGGGAAACCGATTGCAGATTTGACACGTTCAGGACAATCGGCAGTCATTGCGCGCGGGGGACGCGGGGGACGCGGCAATGTGCGTTTTGCAACAGCCAAAAATAAGGCGCCTGACATGGCAGAACGCGGCGAGCCAGGCGAATATAAAACCGTTCAACTGGAGCTCAAATTGATTGCAGACGTCGGACTGGTAGGCTTTCCGAGCGTTGGGAAATCCACACTGTTGTCTGTCCTGAGTGAGGCGAAACCAAAAGTTGCCGCATATCCCTTTACGACCCTGACGCCCAATCTAGGCGTCGTGATGGTCGATGATGACCCTGGCAAGACGTTTGTACTCGCCGATTTACCAGGGTTGATTGAGGGGGCGCATGAAGGGCTCGGGCTTGGACTCGCCTTTTTGCGGCATGCATCGCGAACGAAAGTGATTGCTCACGTCATCGATATGGCTGCCGTTGAAGGCCGCGATCCATTACGTGACTATGAGATTATTTTAGAAGAGCTGCGCGCGTACGATGAGGAATTGCTCCGTAAACCTTCGATCATTCTCGCAAATAAAATGGATGATCCAGAGGCGAATCTTCACTTGGAACGGTTTTGCGTAGCGTATCCTGACATGCGTGTACTGCCGATTTCGGCACTGACGCGCACAGGACTAAATGAAACGGTCTATCAAATGTATGACATGGTTGAAAAAGCAATCAAGGAAGTTCCTGTCGATGATGTCGATGCTGTCGTTCAGGTGAAAATTGAAGATCGCGAGATTCACTTTGAAATCGTTCGCGATGACGAAACGTATGTCGTGATGAGTGAGGAACTCGATCGACTGGTGCACGCTACAAATTTCACACAGTATGACGCTGTGAAACGATTCCAGCGAATTTTGCGGCGCTCTGGAGTGGATGACGCGTTGCGCGCGTATGGCGCACAAAACGGCGACCAGATTCGGATCAGCGACATGGAGTTTGACTTTGTCGATTGATGGAGCGCGATAGGAGAGTGTGCATCGATGGAGCAAGGTCATCCGAAGCTCACGCGTGATTTTGTGGCGACTGCGATTATTGCAAATGGTGGACGAGCTGTACTGCTTTTTCACAAAAAACTGAAGCGCTGGCTTCCTCCGGGTGGGCATATTGATCATCCAGAACTGCCGGACCAGGCAGCCGTTCGCGAAGCGCGTGAGGAGACGGGCTTGCGAATCGCGCTCATTTGTGATTATGAACCCGCAGGGTTTGACCACGCGCTTCCTCGCCCAGCGGGCATTCAATTGGAAAACATTTCGCCAGGTCATCAACACATTGACCTAATCTATCTTGCTTATCCGATCGATGGGACGACGCTTGTGTCAAATGATGAGTCGACTGCGCTTGGTTGGTTTACACTCGAAGAAATGGCGACCATGGGTGTTTCTGATGAGGTGCGGGCATGGTGTAAAAAGGCGATCGATGCGGAGCGAATGTTGCGCGGGGGGGAACAGGCGTGAGCGATCGTTTTTTACTTCGCATCGCGTTCGCTGGGAAGCCGTCACTTCTTCTCGAGCGTGACATGGCCGAGGAGATGCTTCAATACGCTGTAGAGCGGCTTCCGTACGAAGCGGGTGGGCTGATTGCCGGTCATCGCGCAGGGGATGGAACGCAGTGCGCATCACGCTTTATTGCGTTAGAGAGTGCGTTTCTTTCAGAAACGCGGTATACTGCGCGAGCGTCCCTCGCAGTGCGCGCCGTTTTTGCGACGGAGCAGCGCGGAGAATGCATGATCGCGACGGTTCACAGCCATCCGCAAGGGGATGGCTTACCTTCTGAACGGGATATCCGTGAGGCGTTTGGATACACAGATCTTCTTCACATCATCATTCATTTTGCGCAGGGGAAGGCACAACTTCGTTTTTTTTCCTATCAAACAAGTGAGAACGGATTTTCTTATCTTGAAGGACACCCCTCTTTTGACGATTTCATGTTTGACACTCCCCTGTAGTCCACTCATACAAAACAAATACTTTCCTATCCAACAGTAAAAAGGTTTAAGCATCGCCACCGCGAACAGACTCAGCATGAACAGCTGGGGGTGAAGTGGTGGGATGCTTGTTTCCGATTTGACGGATGAAATCATTGCGACAGGTTTATTTTTAAATGCCTCAGACATTCATCTCGACCCGATGGATGACCAGTGGAGGCTGTCGTATCGCGTTCACGGGCGCGTGTTTCGCGCATCAGAGGTCAGTGACTTGGAGGACGATGTATCACGTGTCGTACCACAGCGTCTAAAAGTGTTAGCAAAACTTTCGCTTGGTGAACAGCGCAAAGCGCAAGACGGACATTGGCGATCCTCTACGCGTCACGGTCAATGTGATCTCAGAATTTCAACGATACCGACCATACGCGGAGAGCGAATGGCGATCCGCTTGATTCCAGTGGACAACCCGTTTCTGACGCTTGATGATCTTGGCTTGATGCGAATTGATTTGGCTGTCATTCGCCGAATGGCATCGTGCAAAGGGGGATTGATCGTTGTTTGTGGACGCGCAGGGAGTGGAAAGAGCACGACACTGCACGCCATTCTTCAAGACCAACGTGTGAAAGGCCGCACGGTGATCAGCATTGAGGACCCGGTTGAGCGCCTGATTGATGGATACAGTCAGATCGAAGTGGATGAACGAAACGGAGTCTCTTTTTCAGAAGCGCTGCGAGCAACTCTGCGGCAAGATCCGGAAGTGGTTATGATCGGGGAAATTAGGGATGAACTGACCGCTGAGATTGCGTTGCGGGCGGGCTTGACCGGCCATTTGATTGGAACTTCACTGCACGTTGAACATCCGAGAAGTGTGGTGACGCGCTTGCTTGACCTTCGTCTGCCGCTGCTCTCCATACGCGAAGTGATTCGCCTGATCGTTCATCAGGAACTTGTTCCAATCTCATGTAGCAGCTGTCGCGGAAATGGGTGTCAGACCTGCTCACAGACAGGCGTGATTGGTCGCAAAGCTCTGTTCCGTCTCCTGTTCGGCAATGACCTTTTGTCACTATTGAATCAGGGTGGGTCACAAGGAGCTAAAGATGCTCAAGCGTTTCACAAGCGGGAGGAGTATGAGGATGTGGTTGCAGAGAAAATCGCAGAATCGAACACGGGCAATGAGTATGGAGATACTTTTTACGGATCTCCATGATTTGCTAGATGCGGGGATTGACATCCAACTATCGCTGCAGATCATGCGCGAATCGGTGGTCGATCTGCAATTAAAAACGTGGATCGAAGTCATTCATGATGGGTTGCTTGAAGGATTAACAATCTCTTCACAATGCGACGCGTTACAGTTTCCGTTGATTTATATCGCGATCATTCAGTCTGGTGAAGCGATTGGTGATCTCGTTGAAGCGTTGGATTTGTGCAGTGGTTATATGATCCGCCGAAGAATCATGAGGGAGCGATTCCAAAAGTTAACTCTCTATCCGACCTTCTTGTTTTTGCTCACATTAACCGTGATGGAAACGATGTCGTTAACGGTGATTCCAAACCTTAAAAGAATGTCGAATGCGCTCAACCTAGAGACTGTTTCGTCAAATTTTTGGTACGACTTTTTTGGACTCTTCGCGATTTATCTGCCGATTAGTGTGGGCGGAATTGGTATTCTTAGTGTTTTTATCGTCTGGAAGCGGAAATGGTTTTTCCCACGGATGATTCACTTTTTACTGCAAAAAAAAGTGACACGTACATTTACGCAGTTGATGCTCTCGAGTCCTGGGCTCGATATGTTGACATTTTTATTACGCGGGGGTACGGATGTGCTGCGCGCTTTGAATATTGTTAGCGAGCTTGATGCATTGAATACGGGGGAGTGGTGCAAGCTGGTTTCCCGCGATATTGAACAAGGAATTCCTTTCTCGGAGAGTCTTAAAAAAATTGATCGCATGCCAACGCATGTAGCGATGATTATGGCACACGCAGAGTCAACAGGCTTGTTTGCGGAAAGTTTTCAACGCGCTTCTGAGAGCGTCACGCGCATGCTTGAACGCCATGTGGAGCGCATGGCGAAATGGGCAGAGCCGATATTGATTTTTTTCTTGGGGGGAATGGTCATGGCGAGTACTATGATGCTTTTACTCCCCATGCTTTCGCTTGTGAGACAGATGTCCTAAATGAAAAGGGGAGCGGAATCGTGCGTACAAATTTTCGGTGGCGCCATCGTGAACGAGAGCGCGGATTCACATTAATTGAAATGGTCGTAGCGCTGTTTATCGCAGCCGTTATCATGGCCATAACCTTACCCAATTTGCAGGTGGCAGGTCAGAAGGCGGCTGAAACAGCGTGCGAAGGAAATCAACGCGTGATACGAGCAGCCCTCACCGAATACGATTTGACCTTTCATACATTTCCCGTAGAAGCAACGTCTGCACTCGTTATTACAGATTTAAAAAATGCAGGGTTTTTGGATTCCACCCCCGATTGTCCGAGTGGGGGGAACTATATTATCACGATTGCTCCTAATGGTACAACTGCGACGGTTAGCTGTTCTGTTCATGGGCAACTTGGCAATCAATGACATGGTGGTCATGAAGAAAATGACGTTAGGATCGAGTGCGAAAGGGTACTCGCTCTTGGAGTTGATGGTCGCAATTGCGGTAATCACCTTTGCGCTCGGGATTGCGTTGCCTGATATGCTTCACTCACTTCAACGGGCAAATGTGAAGAGTACATCTGCGATCGTTGCGAGTGATCTGCGCGATACACAGGTGCGTGCTGAATGGTCTGGGCGATTTCAAGATTTGAGATTCGATCCACAAGGAACACAGTATTATCGATACGATGCACTAATTGGTGCATTCGGAGCAGCCAAGTTTGCGCCGTTTGTCGTGTTTGAACAAGGGTATCTTCACTTGCAAAACTCCACCATACGGTATTATGCGTCAGGAGATGTGAGTGAGTCGGGTACGGTCTATTTTCAAGATGCATTTGGTGACCTCAGTGGGTTCACCATTTATCTCGGGCGAGGCGAAATACGCAATCGTTGAAAGAATGGGCATTGCGTTACCCGGGTTAGAAGGGAGGGTTAATGCATGACATTCATGGAGATTCTTCTCGCAATGGTTGTGATGTCACTTGTCAGTATGCTCACTGTGGCGGGAGGAGAGCAGAGTATGCAGGCGCTAAGGAGAACCATGGCTGATCAACAAATCATGTTTATGACGCAAGGTGAGCTTGAGCAAGCCGCACGAGCCTGTCAGGAGGGATTGCCGATTGCGCAGGTTTCATTTCTCACGCTGGATGGAACATCATTTACAATTTATCGGAACGCCATTCACGCTGGCGCCCATTTATACGAAATTGTCTGCACAGTGCAATCTCCTCAGAGTGACACAAGCCCTCCACACAGCCTTTTCGTGTGGCAGGAAGGCCCATAGGACTTCCGTTGCAAGGATGCTCCGTGATCCATGTGGACTCACATTGGTTGAGGCGATAATGAGCCTGTCACTCACCGTCGTTTTGATCAGTGCACTGCTTCCGCTCTTGTTTTTTTCAAGTCAAGAATTAGAAAAGATTCAATCCCTATCCGCTGTTCAACACGATTTGTGGAATGTGAGCATCGCTTTTGAGCATGATCTTCGCGCTGCAGATCAGTTGACCTATTACAACAATGGACAAATTTACTTCACCATGCCAAACCTTGTCGTGGATGAATACCGCATCTCTCCATATTCTTCTCTTTTGATCGAAGCTAAAAATGGCGCGGGGACACTCGTCGTGGCTTCGACACTAAAAGGCATCTCTTATTCATTAATGCAGGGGGGAGGCGTTCGCGCGACACTCTTTTATGGATCGCGTCCGCCCTATCACTCTGCAATCTGGGAGGGGTCCTTCGGGATTGGAACGACAAAATGAATACGGATTTGCTCTACCTGTAAGCTTAGGTATCCTCTTCATCGTTGCCGTTGTCACAGCGACAAGCGTCTATCTGGCGACTGCTGACGCCAAGCAAACAGCACTTGAATGGCAAATGATACAGGCAAAAGATACGGCTCGCTCAGGAATCGCAGTTGCGCTATCTCAGTTGAGGGGAGGGAAGATCATTCGCCAACAAAGAATTCGATTTCAGAGCGGGTATGCAGATGTTGTAGAGACTTCCAATGCAGTTTCTACGATCTATAATCTATTGTCTGTTGCACAAACAGTGTATGGCGCAAGCGCGACAGTTTTTACAACGTATAACCAAACCGCTCAGCGAATCGTTTTTGTTCAAGAAACGCCGTAATTGAAAACAGGTCATTCAGGACTTCCTCATCTTGCGAGATGCAAGATGAGGAAGGGTGTGTTACGATAAATTGAGGGGTGTAGACGTGATGTGGATTTCTTTGATCGGCTTTACCGGGTCGGGCAAGTCAACGGTAGGTCGCGCACTAGCGTACACCTATGGACTCCTTTGCTATGATCTTGATGCATGGATTGAGCGAAAAGAGGGGGAGCGTATCTCAACACTCTTTGCGAGATACGGTGAAACGCATTTTCGCAAATTGGAACACGAAACATTGACTGATTTGCTGAATCACTATCCACCTGGTGTACTCGTGACAGGCGGTGGAGCAATTTTAATGGAAGCGAGTCGTCTACAAATGCGCGAAAAATCATTTGTTGTTTCTTTACACGTCCCACTCGCGATTGTCAGGGAGCGGTTGCGAAATGACCGCCAGAGGCCACTTTTGCAAGGTGACAATTTTGATGAACGATTGAATTCACTTTTTTATGAACGAGAAAAACAATATCAATTCTCACATTTTTTGCTGAATCGAATCGACATTGAACATGATATTCACAAAATCTACGGCAGTTTTTTAGATCACGTCGTACAAATTCGCTGATTGAGCCATTCTAAAAGGGGCATTTATTGTGTGTGGAATAGCTGGATTGTATCATCGTGTCGGAGCGCCGATCGAGCGCGAAACACTCGCTCGCATGAACGCCGCGATCATCCATCGGGGTCCAGATGATGACGGGTTTTATTTTGATGGTCCTGTTGGGCTTGCTTTTCGGAGATTATCCATCATTGATTTGGAGGGTGGACATCAACCGCTCTCTAATGAAGATCAGACGGTGTGGGTCGTCTTTAATGGTGAGATCTATAATTTTAAAACACTTCGTGAAGATCTCGTAGAGCGTGGGCATTCGTTTGCGACAGACAGCGACACGGAAGTGATCGTTCACCTCTATGAGGAGTATGGTTTTGATTTTGTCAACCATTTGCGCGGAATGTTTGCGATTGGACTTTACGACCAGAGGCGTGATCAATTGCTCTTGGTACGCGACCCGTTTGGCATTAAACCGCTTTATTATACAGTGCTTGATGATGTGGTTGGGTTTGGCTCAGAGATTAAAAGTCTTCTAGAGATACCGGGAATCTCTCGCGATGTGGATCGCGAATCGTTTTGGCATTACTTAACTTTCCAATACGTCCCCGACCCTAATACGATGATTTCGTCCATCAAAAAACTGCGACCTGCGCACATGTTGATTATCCGCGGAAGGGATATTACTGAAAAAAGGTACCAGCATGTGACGTTTGAGCCCGTTTTGCGACCGATCGAATCCTATATTGAAGAGACGCTCGATGTATTGAGAGACTCTGTCAAGGTTCACATGAACAGCGATGTTCCAAGAGGCGCCTTTTTATCTTCGGGTGTTGATTCAAGTGCGATTGTTGCATTACTCAAAGAATTGGAGGACGTTCAGACCTTTACGGTAGGGTTTGAGGGAGCAGGCGGGCAATCAGAGATCGAATACGCGCGTGAAACGGCTTCGCTATTGGGTACGACGCATCGAGATACCATCATATCTGCGTCTGAGTACCTCGAAATGTTGCCGCGGCTGATTTATCAACAGGATGAACCAGTTGCAGATCCTTCTGCGATCGCCCTTTATTTTGTTTCACAACTTGCGAGTCAGTATGTTACCGTAGTGCTTTCTGGAGAAGGGGCGGACGAGCTGTTTGGCGGTTATACCATCTATCGCGAACCTCTTTCGCTCAGGATGTTTGATTACCTTCCGATGAGCATGCGCAGGAACCTTGGACAATTTGCGCAGCTTATTCCTGAAGGCACAAAAGGGCGCAGTTATCTGATTCGGGGTTCCAAAAAAGTATCTGAACGCTTCTTTGGAAATGCTAATCTTTTCACAGAAGATGAGAAGCGGGCGTTTGCCTTTGAACCAAGACCAAAGATACGTTCTACTGAAATTACAGCGCCTCACTATGAACGCGCGTCTGGGCTGGATGATGTGACAAAGATGCAGTATGTCGATCTGCACACGTGGCTGCCCGGAGATATCCTGATGAAGGCTGACAAGATGACGATGGCGAACAGTCTTGAATTGCGTGTTCCTTTTTTGGACAGTGAGGTGTTTCGCGTGGCTCGTCAGATTCCTGCGGCGTATCGGATGATGAATGGGACAACGAAGTATGTGCTGCGACAAGCAGTAAAGTCATTGCTTCCAGAACCTGTCTACACGCGAAAAAAACTCGGATTTCCTGTTCCGACGCGCACGTGGCTTAGAAATGAGCACTATGCGTTTGCGCGCGATGTTATTTTACAGAGTGATGTACCCGAGCTTTTTGACAAGGATGAAGTCTTGCGGATGCTTGAAGATCACAGGGCGGGAAGAAAAGATCACGCCAGAAAGATTTGGTCAATCGTAATTTTTTTACTCTGGCACGATGTTTACATTACGAGACGGCGACCGTTTGTTTCGGAAATTCCGGTCTCCGTTCATATGCGTCGAACAAGTGAAAGTATGAAAGTGACTGTATAGACAGGAGTGAGGTCATGTCATTTTCAAGCATGAATTCATTGCTTTCCAATCGTATTCCGAAACCGCAGAAGAGATCTGTCAACGAGTGGAGAAAGCATTGGGGACAGCTTGATCAACTGGGTGTTTCAGATGAGGCGATCCGCGCGGCGGAACCTCAATTGATGAGTTTGCTCGAGCAGGAACGCATTTGTGGCGCGTGCCGCGGGTATCCTTTATGTGGAAAGCTGGGGGATGCCAAAGGGATGCGCGACCAACTGGATTATCACGATGGGAACGTACAACTTAAAACGGGCTATTGCGCGCCATATCTTGAGCATCAAGCCATTCGGCGTGCCGCTCGGTATAGCACGTACTCGATTCGCGGAGAGCGTGAGCGAAAGCTTAGTTTTTCAAATTTCCCACTAGAACAGCAAAAGAGAAAGCCACAACTATTTGAGGCGGCTAAAACGTTTGCGCTTTCCTATCGCGCAGGTGATGAGGAAAAAGGAATTTACATTTTTGGCCCTGCGGGCGTTGGCAAGACGCATTTGTTACACGCCATTCTCAATCAACTTGAAGAACGTCGCATTCCAAGCATTTTTGTTCAGGCAGAGTCTCTTTTTGATCGACTGCGCTCAGCGATTGGTCGGGATGAAGAGTTGGAACCGATCCTCGAGGCGTTTTCTTCCGTTCCTGTGCTTGCGATAGACGAACTGGGACATGAACGCGCCAATGAATTCACACTCGAGAAAATGTTTCGGATCATAAACCAACGTTTTGTTCGAAACCTTCCAACGTTTTTTACTAGCAATTTTGAACCTCCGGCGTTGTACCATCGCTTATCGAGTGATCTTCTGCCGTTGGTTGATCCACTGCGCAGTCGAATTATCGGTATGACGAAACTAGCGTATCTCGATGGTGAAGATCACCGCATTGCGACAATGGACGTTTTGGACATGTGATGTCGTCATAACTCTGATTCAGGAGATTGGCTGCTTCCCGAGTTAGAACATCTGGTAAAAGGGTTCGCAAATCGGTTGATGATCTTTGTATGCCGCACTGCGTTTAAGGACCTGGGGCGGTGGCGAGATAAACGAGCGCAAATTGAAGTGGACGCACTTCAATTTTTGGCTCAAACCGCCAAATGGTTTCTGCTTTGCGGAGTTCATACTCTCCTGCCATACTTTTTTGTTGTACCTCATTGGTCTCCAACGTTTCGTTTTCCATACTCTTGTAGTAATTTTCTAGCCGGGAGAGTTCGTCCGTGAGCCGTTTGCGTGCTTCGACAGCCCACATCCCGTCTTTTCTTGAGATATCCATTTTTGTACATTGGAACATAATTTGAAAGAGAGCATCGACGTCAAGCGGCAAGGACATGATCTGGCTCTGTGGCGAACGTGAACTCATAAGCTTTTTTCTCGCCAAGCGAGTCATCGCGTCTGGATACACGCGTTGATCTCGAAGACTGATTGCATAGCTTTCTAAAAAATCGATTCGCCGATCAGACACGAAAGAAATTTTGACTACAAACACGACGTACGGATGCAAAACGGCCCCTTGTTCATAAGCGACCGCAAACGCCCCGCGCTTTTTTGCGCTTGCCTCCATACGCAGCATGCGATAACAGCCGAGCGCGATGCGTTCTTTCTGAACGTCTTGCGGCAGATCTTCTGGAAGCGGAGCATCGTCAAACTGCAAATGAAGGATCGTTTCAGGTGGATTTTCATTCATGGCTTCTGCCCACATCCAAAAGAAGGGCCGATCGGTGAGTTCTTTATCGATCTCCCTTGGCAATTGTACACGTAGTGAATTGGGGGAAGACGGGTGACGCACCGCATTCACACTGTCGAAAAAACGTATCGCCCAGTCCATGAGCGCTTGTGATTCGGATGGCAATCGAAACCCCTCCTTTACGTTGCAGTTCCCTGATGATTGGATGTATCTGAACGTTTCACCCGTTTTGACAGGACGTTCAAACGCGCTTTGATCTCTGATTCATCTCGACTCTCAAGGAGCGCCTCAAGAACATCTTCCTCAAAAGCGCGCGGTCCGAGGATGACATCCAGTTCGCCAATGACTTGCTCAAACATCTGTATTTTGTCTTGAAGCATGCGCACGATGTGCTCTTCAATGGTTCCTTTTGTGCTGAAATTTTGAATATATACAGGACGCGTTTGTCCAACACGGTGAACCCTGCCAATTCGCTGCTCGACACGCATAGGATTCCAAGGGAGATCGTAATTGATCACCTGATTGCAAAATTGCAAGTTAATTCCCTCGCCGCCAGCCTCTGTCGCGATGAGAACCTGAGCTCGCCGCTCAAATAAATCTTTCATCCAATCCTTTTTTCCGCGCTTGTAACCACCGCGAAAAAGTACGGCCTTGATATTGGATTGTTGCAGCATATAGAGTAAAAAGTCCTGTGTCGCACGGTACTCTGTAAACACGATGACTTTGTCATTGATGGACTTAATCAATTCAATGACTTTGGAAATTTTCGTGTATCCAGGCACCGCTTCAGCGAGATGGTAAAGCTCCTGAACGCGCATCGCTTCACTCGGTGTGAGACGGCCTCGTTTCAGCATGCCTTCAAGTGTACCCAACGCAGCGTAGGAACTACTGCAAATTTCGCGTTGGAGTGTTATCAACGCGAGAACACTCCGCTTGCTTTCTTTTCTTCGCATAAACTCCTCGCGCACAAACGATGTGACAGCATCGTAGAGTTCGCGCTCTTCTGTGGAGAGTTCTAGGGGAACGATCTTTACATGGCGCTCTGTGAAATCGACAGCACTTTCGACCCGTCGATTTCTCACCATCACATCAGATAGCGCGTGACGGAGGGCTACCGGATTTTTGGGAGATCGCTTTGTACTTACATGCTCTTTCGTGAAATGTTTGGGATTGCCTAATTGCCCCGGTCGCAAGAGATTGATGAGATTATAGAGTTCTTTCATATCGTTTTGTACAGGTGTCGCAGTCACCAATAACAGATACTTTTTTTGGATCTCATTAATCAATTGCCAATTTCGCGTGCGACTGTTTTTTAGTTTGTGCGCTTCATCGACGATCAGCAAATCGTACGGTTGGGAGAGCACCGCAGCTCGGTGCGGATCTCGCTTGGTCGTGTCAAGAGACGCGACAAGCACGTCATAGGTCGTCCACGACCACTCGTTTCGTTGGGCAAACGCGCGCACCCCAAATTTTTCGTTTAACTCCCGCGTCCATTGAAGGACAAGAGAGGCTGGGACGAGGATAAGCGCTTTTTGCACAAGTCCGCGCACAATGTATTCTTTTAGAATGAGTCCCGCTTCAATGGTTTTTCCAAGCCCCACCTCATCGGCCAAAAGTGCGCGGCCGTGCAGTTCATGAATGACTCGCTTCGCTGTTTCGATCTGATGAGGAAATGGAATGAGATTCGGCAAAACGGATAAACAGCTCAGATCATCCAGGGAGTGTTGGGTCGACCGCAATTCAGCTTCATAGGCAAGCTGAAAAAGCTCAAAACTGCCAACAGGTAGACCACCCCGCTCTTTTAGCGCGCTCAAGAGGTCGTCATGTTCAATGTAGTGTGTCACACGGCACCTCCACAATTTGATGATGATTGTGCCTGCATCTGCATTTTAGCTGTGATGGAAAGAGAGATGCGTCATGGCTGTTTTGCTGCAACACCGCATAGATTACCCAGCAAGACTAGAAATCATTTACGCATCCGCGTATACTACAAGTACATTGTCATAGTGTCATGAGCGAATGAACATCGTGGGAGAGTGCGCAAACACTGCGCCGCCGAAGGAGCAAGGGAAGGGGAGCGGTCCCTAACCGGAATCTCTCAGGTATAAAGTACCGCGGTGGGACGCCACTCTGGAGAGTGTCGACGCTTTGTCGACCACCCACGGGGAACACTGCGAAAGCAGCCGAACTCTCAGGTTAGAGGACAGAGAAGACCCGAGCTTATTCGGTGTCTTCTTTTTGCATTTTAGTGCCATACGCAGCACGCTCTACAGTACGATGATCCTTGAGAGGGGAATGCTTCTTGACATTAAAACGCACACCACTCTTTCCTTTGTATGATCGCTATGGCGGAAAAACAGTGCCATTCGGCGGGTGGGATATGCCTGTTCAGTATCGCGATGGCATCCTTCAAGAACACATCGCTGTGCGCACGCGGGTCGGACTGTTTGATGTTTCCCATATGGGTGAGTTTGAGTTTTCAGGTGAAAATGCGGAGTCAGCGATCAATCGGCTCATTACGAATGACGTGACGCGCCTTCAAATTGGGCAGGCGCTCTATTCACCTGTGTGCCATGAAAACGGCGGAACGGTGGACGATGTCCTCGTCTATCGACTCGCCGAGGATCACTTCATGGTTGTCGTCAATGCGGCAAACATTGAAAAGGATTTTAACCATTTTCGAGCGTGCGAACCAAATGCTGTAATCAAGGATCGCTCAAAAGAGTTGGCTCTTCTCGCACTTCAGGGACCTCAGGCGGTCGACTTCCTTGAGACAGTTGCAGATCAATCGGTCAGGTCCATTCCCTATTACCACTTTTTACAGAACGTCTCGGTTTTCGGAATTTCGTGCCTGGTATCGCGGACGGGGTACACTGGGGAAGACGGGTTTGAACTTTACGTTCATCATCGTGACGCGCAGGCGTTGATGAGCGCCATTTTGGAACAGAAGGAATATCCCGTTATCCCTGTCGGACTCGGCGCGCGCGATACACTTCGCTTAGAAGCACGTTTGCCACTCTATGGACATGAACTGGGAGACGACATTTCGCCGCTGGAGGCTGGGCTGTCCCCATTTGTCAAACTGGATAAGGAAACGTTTGTGGGACGTGATGCACTTCTCGCTGAGCGCGAAAAGGGTGTCGCGCGTAAACTGGTCGGCTTTGAACTGACGGAGCGGGGGATTGCCCGCGCCGATTGTGACGTATTTTTTGAAGGGGAGCGAATTGGTTTCGTCACCTCAGGCACATTCTCGCCTACGCTTCAAAAAAGCATCGGTCTCGCGCTCATCGATGCGCGCTTTGCCGAAGTGGGACGAACATGTGAAATCGATGTTCGCGGGAAGCGTTTGCAGGCCGTTTTTGTGAAGACACCTTTTTATCGCCGACCAAAAACCATTTCGTAGTGCAGAAAATTGTAAAGCAGGATGGAGATGGATATGCAATCATTTAGCTATATTCCAAACACGGAACAGGATCGCCGCGAGATGCTAGCGACGATCGGCGTCGATTCGCTTGACGCGCTCTTTTCAGATATTCCAGATGCGGTTCGCTTTAAGGGGTTACTCAATCTTCCAGACGCCATGAGCGAGTATGAAATGATGAACGAACTCAAACGGCTTGCCCGCCAAAATGTTTCACTGGAGGATGCAATATCGTTTCTCGGTGCAGGCGCTTACCAGCATGTGATTCCAAGCGTCGTCGATGCAATGATCAGCCGCTCAGAATTTTATACAGCCTATACGCCCTATCAACCGGAAATCAGTCAGGGAATTCTACAGGCCATCTTTGAATATCAGACGCTTATGGCAGAATTGACCGGTCTTGACGTGTCAAACGCCTCACTCTATGACGGTGCGACTGCGATCGGCGAAGCGGCGATGATGGCTTGCTCACACACAAGACGCAATCGCGTACTCGTGAGTGCTACGGTCAACCCGGATTATCGCGCAGTGCTTGATACGTATGCGCGCGGGCAGCATGTGGAAACGGATACCATCGCAGAGATTGATGGCGTTACAGATCACACTGAGCTTGTGGCAAAACTGCAAGACGATGTCGCGGCGGTCGTCCTTCAATATCCTAACTTTTTTGGCACGATCGAAGACGTGCGCGCTGTTTGTGAATTGGCTCACGAAAAAAAGGTGCTCGTGATCGTATCGACAAACCCAATCGCGCTTGGACTTCTGGAGTCACCTGGGGCGCTTGGCGCGGATATTGTCGTTGCAGAAGGGCAGCCACTCGGGAATTCGCTGTCTTTTGGCGGTCCCTATCTCGGCATCATCACCGTCAAAGAAGCACTCTTGCGCAAACTGCCGGGGAGAATTGCCGGACAGACGGTCGATCGTGAAGGCCGGCGCGGCTTTGTACTCACACTTCAGGCGCGCGAACAGCATATCCGGCGCGAGAAGGCCTCCTCAAACATCTGCTCCAATCAAGCGCTCAATGCATTGGCCGCATCGGTGTATTTAAGCTATATGGGACCAGATGGACTGTATGATGTCGCGAAGCAGTGTCTGGCGAAGGCACACTATGCGCGAGACTGCTTTATAAAAGCTGGTGCGAAAGCGGTTCATCAGGCAGCTTTTTTCCACGAATTTGTGCTTGATCTTGGACCTCGCTCAGAGCAAATACTCGACACGCTCAAAAAAGACAACATCTTTTTCGGCGTTCCTCTTCGCAGTTTAGGGTCGCGCTATGAAAATGCAGTACTTCTGGCTGTGACAGAAGTTCACGCCAAAAGCGCGATTGACGAAGTGGCGAACCGATTGGAGGGATTGTTGTGAGTCGACAGGCAGAAAACTTTCCGCTTATTTTTGAGCGAAGCAAACCAGGCCGCAAAGCGTACAGCCTACCCGTGCTTGATGTGCCAGATGTTGAATTGTCTACCGTGGTTCCGGACGGCTACCAACGAAAGGAAATGGCGGCACTCCCTGAGATCAGTGAGGTTGATCTGGTTCGACACTATACAGGGCTCTCGACACGCAATCACGGCGTAGACTCTGGATTCTACCCGCTCGGGTCCTGCACGATGAAATACAATCCGAAGCGAAACGAACTGGCGGCGCGACTGACAGGATTTTCGCAGATCCATCCGCTCCAACCGACAGAGACGGTGCAAGGGGCGCTTACCCTTCTTTACCGACTTCAAAATCACCTCTCTGAAATAACAGGGATGGACGCAGTCAGCCTTCAACCGGCAGCCGGTGCGGCGGGTGAGTGGACCGGTCTCATGATGATCCGCGCGTATCACGAGGCGCGGGGTGAAAAACGCACGCGTGTCATTGTGCCCGATTCGGCGCACGGGACAAATCCGGCAAGCGCGGCAGTGGCCGGATTTACGACCATTACGATCCCGTCCAATGAGCGCGGAGGCGTCGACCTCGAGGCGCTGCGCGATGCCCTTGGGAACGATACGGCGGCGCTGATGTTGACAAATCCGAGCACGCTTGGATTATTTGAGGAAGACATTGTGGAGATCGCAGATCTCGTTCATCGCGCAGGTGGCCTGCTTTATTACGACGGTGCGAACGCGAATGCGATTCTCGGGCAGACCAGACCTGGCGATATGGGGTTTGATGTCGTTCATCTCAATCTTCACAAAACGTTTACGACGCCACACGGCGGCGGTGGACCAGGCGCGGGGCCTGTCGGTGTCAAGCGCGACTTGATTCCTTATCTTCCTGTGCCGCGCATTGTACTTCGTGAAGATAACCTTTACGATCTTTCGTTTGACGCCAAAGCGTCAATTGGCAAGGTCAAAGGCTTCTATGGAAATTTTGGCATTCTCGTACGCGCCTATGCGTACATTCTCACGATGGGACCCGTTGGACTCAAACGCGTTTCTGAAGATGCGGTGTTAAATGCGAACTATCTGATGAAACGACTTTCCGAAGCGTATGATGTGGCGTTTGAACGCATCTGCAAACACGAATTTGTGCTCTCCGGACGCACCTTAAAGAAAAACGGTGTCAAAACGCTTGATGTCGCCAAACGGATTCTCGATTTCGGATACCATCCGCCGACGATCTATTTTCCGCTTAACGTTGAGGAAGCGATGATGATCGAACCGACTGAAACGGAAAGCAAAGAGACGCTTGATGCATTCGTTGAAGTGATGCTGCAAATTGCAAAAGAGGCAGAAGAGACACCGGAAATTGTAAAGAACGCACCGCACCAAACCGTGATCAATCGATTGGACGAGACCCAGGCAGCGCGTGCGCCTGTGCTTCGGTATCGGAAACCGACGGTTCTGTGATACAATCATTCGAGACTTACGGGGAGGTCTAGCATGCAACACATTCTTGTCTTGCACGGGCCTAACCTGAATTTGCTCGGAATGCGAGAGCCTGAAGTTTATGGTCGTGAAACGCTCGCTGATCTTGACGTCAAGTTGTATGCGCTGGCAGAATCTCTCGCTGTGCGTGTGTCATCCTTCCAGTCAAACAGCGAAGGGGCACTGATCGACGCGCTCCACAATGCGCGATTGACATGCTCTGGCGTGATCATCAATCCAGGCGCGTATACACACTCCAGTTATGCGATTCGCGATGCAATCGCCGCGATCAACCTACCGACGATTGAGGTGCATCTGTCAAACATTCATGCGCGTGAAGCGTTTCGCAGTACGTCCTTGATTGCACCGGTCTGCGTGGGGCAAATCGCGGGACTCGGAATGATCGGCTATGAACTCGCTTTGCGCGCACTGGCAACTCGTCTCGGCGTTTGAACGTGAAGTGTCTCCACTTGATTTATACAGGAAGGAATGGGTTTTGCGATGATTTCAAGCAATGACTTTCGCACCGGAACAACCATTGAATACGACGGCCAGATTTGGCGCGTCATTGAATTTATGCACGTAAAGCCAGGTAAAGGCGCGGCATTTGTCCGCACGAAACTAAAAAACATCCGCACAGGCGGCGTAAAAGAAACCACGTTTCGCGCGGGTGAAAAAGTTGCGCGCGCGCGGATTGAGAATCGCCAGATGCAATACCTCTACTCTGATGGGGACAACTATACGTTCATGGATAATGAGACGTTTGAACAGTTGAACCTTTCGCGGGAGATGCTTGAATACGAGATTAACTTCCTTAAAGAAAACATGGTTTGCGTTGTCGTTCTATACGATGGACAAGCGATCGGATGCGATTTGCCAAACACGGTAGAATTAGAAGTCGTCGAAACTGAACCGGGAATTCGCGGCGATACGGCGACAGGTGGAAGCAAGCCGGCAAAACTTGAAACAGGATATACGGTTAACGTGCCTTTCTTTATCAATCAAGGGGATCGTCTCTTGATCGACACGCGATCGGGTCAGTATATCTCTCGCGCGTAAACGTATTGCGTGCAGTCTAGTGTGGTTGAAACGTGAAAAGGCGTCCTGTGGGGCGCCTTTTTTACGCCGTGATCACACCTTGTGATTTTGCCGCAGGTTTAAAAAAACTGAGTACGAGAATCATGCAGAGTAGAAAAATAACCAGAAATACGACAATCCATTTCGTAATTGTTGCCACCCCAGAGCCCATTGATAACTCTCCTTCACACCACGCGTTCCCCTCATGATATGCATGTGCGCTACAAGCGTCTCAGGCAAAAGACCAGCGCTTGGCGAGTCTAGCAGTGAAAGATTCGATTGGTATAAACCTTCAACCTGTCCCATATACATGGACTAACCTTCGAGAGATGGGGGGAAAAACCTTGCCTCACCCATCGATAGAATGCCGTGATCACGCGCTGCGCAGCGTCTTACCGTGGCTTCCGCAGGACATTGCTGACGAACTTATGCGCCTTCCATCGGCGATTCGTGAAGGAATGGAAGAGATTCGCCTGCGCGCGGAACGCCCCCTTGAAGTGAGTGGCATCGAGCAAATGCTTCTCAAAAAGGTGACACGCGCACAGATTTCACATGTGGTTCAGGCGATCACAGGTTCTTCACTCTATGCCGTTGAGGCGGAGTTGCGACGAGGGTATATCACCCTTCCGGGGGGGCACCGCGTAGGACTCGCGGGACACGTCTCTCAGAGTGCACAGGCGCAAATTGAAACGATGACACAAATCGGATCGTGCAACATCCGCCTTGCGCGCGCTGTGCTGAATTTTTCGCGCCGACTCGCGCCTATTCTTGTAAAACCACAAGGCAGTGGAATTCGCTCAGCGCTGATTGTGGGACCTCCACGCACTGGTAAGACAACGCTTTTGCGGGATTTGGCAAGAACGATTGGCAGCGGTTCGTTTGACCGCCGACTACCGCGCTTACGCGTGGCAATCGTTGATGAACGGTCTGAAATCGCCGCGTGTCACGAGGGCGTACCACAGTTTGATGTGGGGATATCCACAGATGTGCTTGACGCCGCTCCAAAGATCGCTGGCATGTCGATGATGCTGCGCGCGATGTCACCTGATGTGATCATCACGGATGAGATTGGCGATGCGGGTGACGCGGGAGCGGTTGCCGACGTAACGCGCGCAGGCGTGTCGTTTATCGGCTCGATTCACGGAGGATCACTAGCAGACGTGCGCATCCGCCATCTGCTCGCGGATCTGAGGGCGTCTGGCGCCGTGGAACGATTCATCTTGATCGGTAGATCGGGCAGCGAATTTGCGATACAAAACGTCTATGATGAAACCCTTCGCGAGGTGACAGGATGGGCATCTCCATCGAGCAGTGGGTGGGAAGCGCAGCAGTACTTGCTGCGACAACCCTGATCGGACAGGCGCTCGCCAATCGCATCCGCGATCGTCCTACCAATCTGCGCAGGCTTTGCTCAAGTTTGCGCGTACTCCAAACAGAGATCGGGTTTCGGCGCGCTCCACTTCGCGACGCACTCACACGGGCGGCAACGGCTGCGCGCGGCACACCTGTCGGGCAACTGTTTCAGGATGCGGCCGAAACGCTCACAAAGCCAGGGAGCACGGCTGTCGATAGTCTGGTCGCCGCAGTTCACAAGCATCGCCACGCGTGTTCTATGGAAATGGAAGATGCGCAGGTGATCCTCGATCTCGCGCAGTCACTGGGCGCGACTGGTGCGAGTGACCAAGTGGCATCTTTACAGGCTTCGATCGCCATGCTTGAGGCGCGTGAGCGGGAAGCACTTGCGGTGCGCGATCGGTTTGCGCGCGTCTATCGAACACTCGGTATTTTGGCGGGCGTCGTCGTGGTCATCTTGCTGATCTGAGCGTTTTGCACATAAGGAGGACCACACACATGGGTCTTGATCTACAATTGCTGTTTCAGATCGCGGTCATCGGGATCGCAGCGGCGATTCTTGGAACGCTCCTCAAACAGTCCGGGCGTGATGAGATTGCGACGATGGTCACCATCACATCGCTCCTTCTTGTGACAGCCGTCGTCGTTACACATATCAGCTCGCTGTTCTCACAAATTCGCGCTGTGTTTTTTACCCAATAAGTTGCGATGACCATTTTACCTATTGTTCTCTTCGCCGTAGTGGGTGCGTTTCTCATCATGGTGTTGCGAGAAATCGCGCCGCAGGTCGCCTTCCTCTTGTCACTTGTGATCGCCGTTTTGCTTTTCATTGTGGCGCTTCACCAGGTGACGGGTGTACTTGCACCGCTTGAGAAATTAGCCGCAAGCGCCAATGTCAATCTCGTATTTTTTTCGACAGTTTTAAAGATCATCGGCATCGCCTATGTTGTCGAGTTTGGCGCGCAGATCGCACGTGACGCGGGCGTCGGCAGCATCGCGTCAAAGGTTGAACTGGTTGGAAAGCTGTTGATCATCCTGCTGGCGCTTCCGATTGTGAACGCTGTGATCGACGCTGTCACCCATTTGTTGCCGTAATGGTCAGATGGAAATCAATACGCCACGCAAGGAGGTGAAGCGATGAGAGCCAAACGCTTGCGGCGTATGGTTGTCAGGAGTTTGTTGACCGTCATTTTTTTCGGCTGGTTTCTTGTCGCATTGCCAGCGCACGCGGCAGGGCAGGCGTATGGCGTCTCCGGTCCGCCGCCGCCCGCCGCGCTTGTGAGTTCATCCTCACAGGCGATTCCATCTGCAAGTCTTGACGCGAAGCTGCTTGAGACAAATACGCAGACCACTGCGCTCACGTCCGCGTGGAATAAGCTTGGCGTCGATTACAACGGGTATATTCCAGGCATTTCACAGGGACAGTTGGTCTCATCGTTTTCACCCGGATCGACATCCTTTCCAGTGATCAGCCAGCTTCAAGGGCTCTTTCGTTACTTTTTTAACGCGCTATTCTCGGATGCACGCCTGATCGGCTCGATCGTCATATTGACAGTTCTCGCAACGATCCTTGAGACGATGCAGTCTGCATTCGCGAATGAATCGGTGAGCAAAATCGCATTTTACGCAGTTTATCTCGTGCTCTTTGTGATCGCGCTCTCTTCGTTTCACATCGCGACCGCTGACGCCAATCAGGCGATTGGAACGATGACATCAGTGATGTACGGGTCTCTCCCCGTCCTCCTTTCGCTGATCGTGGCATCGGGAGGACTCACATCGGCCGCCGCGTTTCATCCGCTCATCCTCTTCATTGTCAATACGATGAGTGTCATCGTTCAACACCTTGTGATGCCGCTCATTTTGTTCACGACGGTGCTCTCGATCATCAGTGTCTTGTCAAAGCAATACAGGGTGTCCGAACTCGCCGGCTTTTTGCGGACGACCGCACTCACCATCCTTGGTGTGGGGCTCAGCGCATTTCTTGGCATTATGGCTGTACAGGGACAACTGGCAGGCGTCGCCGATGGCATTTCGCTGCGCGGCGCAAAGTATGTCGCGAGCAATCTGATCCCGATCGTCGGGAAGGCGCTCTCTGACGCGAGCGAATCGATTGCCGGTGCGTCCATCCTCGTCAAGAATGCTACGGGCATTGCAAGTGCTGTTGTACTGCTTCTCATTTGCGCGTTTCCAGCCCTAAAGATTCTTGCGTTATCGGTCGTTTACAACGTGTCTGCGGCCCTTTTGCAGCCGCTTGGCGACACGCCGATCATCTCGCTGCTCTCGACAATGGGGAAAAGCTTGACCCTCGTATTCGCAGCGTTGGCAGCCGTTGGCCTGATGTTTTTCTTCTCACTTGTCATCGCAATCTCGACGACGAACACCGCTGCGTTTGTGAGGTGATGGCGCATGCTACCTGCCGCATCTGATTGGATAAGGCACCTGATTGTGACCATTCTTTTAGCCACGGTGCTTGAGTGGGTACTCCCAAGCGGGGCGATGCAACGCGTTACCAGAATGGTGCTCGGTCTCGTCGTCACGTTGATGCTTCTCAGTCCACTGCGCGCGTTTATGCTCGCGCACGGCAACTACAACCAATTTCTCGCGACGTGGTTTGGTCCGACACTCACCGCACAGGCCATGGGAAATTCCACTTCGTCGTCCTACGCAAACGAACTCGCGCATACGCTGAAAGAAGACTTGTCCCTTGGTCTTTCTGTGAATGTACAGGACGTCGTCGTGGTGACGGGCAATCAGGTTGACAATTCGTCACAAATCACAGGCGTGCGCGTACTTTTGGGGCCATCCTCCTCGCCTAAACAGACGGCTGCCATGGTGACGCAACAGATCGCAACACAATTAGGGTTGAACCCGAGCGCGGTTCAAGTCATTCAGGGATAACGATAGGTGGGGGTGAGGTTGTGCAGGATCTCGTGCGACGCGTGCTCGCCAACAAATGGCTTGTTGCACTTTTGGCCATCGGACTCCTCCTTCTGGCGTTCGGCGCGTCGGGTGGTACAGGCAGCGGGGGCTCGCCGGGAAACGGTGCAACACCTGTGTCTGCGGTGACAGTGGGGCAAACGACGGCGACAAGCGGAACCTCATTTGGTGGCAATGCGGGCATGCGGTCGATCGTTTCGTACGAGAATTATTTAAACGGGAAGCTCACACACATGATTGACCAGATTTCAGGGATCAGTAACGCGCTTGTGATGGTGACCGTTGACTCTACGCCAATTGCGCAGTATGGGCAGAACAGCACGACAAGCCGGCAAACCTCGTCCCAGCAGGGAACAGGCGCGCAGACTTCGACGACCACGATCACAAATTCCAATCAACTGGTCATGTCATCCACCGCGTCGGGCGGAAATACGCCAGTGATCATTGATGAACAGATGCCGCACATTTCAGGTGTGTTTGTGATCGCAAAAGCGGCAGATACGATTCAAATGCAAGCAGAAATCACGAATGCGGTGCAGGACGCGCTTGGCATTCCGAGTTACGAGATTACCGTATTGCCGCGCCGCTAGGCGCGAATCCATGACACTAAAGGAGAGATCTACATTGGTTAAACGTCAAACGGTATGGCTGTCTGCAATGATGGTTTTTTCACTGATGCTCATCGGGTATTATACGCTTGGCACGGCGCCTGCGACGCCTGGTGGAAATTCAGTTTCGATAAACGGCGGCAGCAGTGGCACGCCGCAAACGTCCGTCAGTGCAGGTTCGAGTGGAACAAAAGTGACGACGTCGCCTGCGGCATCGACACCTGTAAAATCGCAAACGGTTCCTGTTTCGTCGAACAGCGCGTCTGACTGGTTCGTCTCGATGCAGATGAACCTTGAGAACTCACAGTCCAAACTGATTCAGACACTGCAATCGACCATTGGCGATCCGCGCGCCAGCAACACGGTCGTATCGCAGGCGTACAGTGAACTAAACGCGCTTCAGTCGCAGCAAGCGGCTGAAGGGAAGGTACATGAGCAACTCGTTGGTGCCGGGTATCCGGATTCCGTTGTGATCTATAACCCGCACGGCCGCATCCATGTCTATGTGCAGGCGTCTAAACTGACCGCGCTGCAGGCGGTGTCGATCATCAACACCGTTTCCCAAACGACCGGTGTTCAGTCGAACTTGATTACCGTTTCTGCGCACGCGTGAGAAGTGCGCAGAGAAGAGGACGTCACATGGGCGTCCTCTTTTCTTGCCACCGAAAATGCGTAAATATGGTATACTGAAATCAACTGGACCAGTCACCAGGATTTGGTGGTGATGGTCGACATCTCGTGCATATTCGATTTGGAGTGAACCGTTTGATTAAGGTCGGCGATATTCGTGAATTGATTCGACTGCTCGATGAGACGAGCTTGCATGAATTGCAACTTGAAGCAGGCGAAGTGAAGTTAATCCTCAAAAAGGCAGACATGGCGGCACCCGTAGTGCTTTCGACGTCTCACGTTACGCACGCTGCCCAGCCGATCCAAGAAGTTTCGCTTCCAGCCGCTTCGCCACAGCCTGTGCTTGAAGTGCCGAAAGAGCGTGAGCCTGCGGCGGTTGATCCGGAAATCGGGACAGTTTTGGTCAAATCGCCGATGGTTGGCACCTTCTACCGCTCGTCTTCGCCAAGTACCGCTCCCTATGTTGATCAGGGGAGCAAGGTCACGGAAAAGTCGGTGGTGTGTATTGTTGAAGCGATGAAGTTGATGAATGAAATTGAGGCTGATGTGCGCGGTGAAATTGTAGAAGTACTCGCCGAGAATGGACAACTTGTCGAATTTGGCCAGCCGCTTTTTCGCGTTAAACTCGCGTAGACTTGGCGAAGCTTCTTATCTTTGAACGGGAGGTTCCCATGTTTAAAAAAGTGTTGATCGCAAATCGCGGCGAGATCGCGGTGCGCATTCTTCGCGCGTGCCGTGAACTTGGCATTGCAACTGTTGCAATTTATTCAGAAGCGGATCGCGATGCGTTGCATGTGGCGATGGCGGATGAAGCCTATTGTGTAGGGCCAACTTCGAGCCGACAGAGTTACTTGAATATCGCGAACATCATGGCCGTTGCGACGTCCGTCGGCGCGGACGCGATTCACCCCGGGTACGGATTTTTATCTGAGAACAGTGATTTTGCAGAAGTGTGTGCCGCGGTGGGGGTTAAATTTATTGGACCGAGTCCACAGGCCATTGAGCAGATGGGCGATAAAGCGACTGCGAAAGCCACGATGAAACGCGCAAACGTGCCCACCGTTCCTGGAACGGAAGGACTCGTCGAGAGTGTGGAAGATGCCTTGGCGGTCGCCGATGAGATTGGGTATCCGGTGATCATCAAAGCGACGGCAGGCGGTGGCGGAAAAGGGATTCGCGTGGTACACTCGCGAGATGAGTTGCGCTCTGCCTTGTCGCTTGCCCAGTCCGAGGCTGGATCGGCGTTTGGAAACGCTGGCGTCTATCTCGAGAAGTTCCTCGTTCGTCCGCGCCACGTAGAGATTCAGGTGCTCGGCGATCAACACGGGCACGCGATACACCTGGGTGAACGGGACTGCTCTGTTCAACGCAGGCTGCAAAAATTGGTGGAGGAGTCACCTTCCCCTGCGCTTACGCAAGAGATTCGCGAGCGAATGGGGGCGGCGGCGGTCGCTGCCGCAAAGGCGGTACAGTATGAAGGTGCAGGAACGATCGAGTTTTTGCTTGATGAAGACGGATCGTTTTATTTTATGGAAATGAACACGCGGATACAGGTTGAACACCCTGTGACAGAGTGGGTGACAGGCATCGATCTCGTTCAGGAACAGATTCGAATTGCCTATGGCCACCCACTGCGCTATCGTCAAGAAGATGTAGTACAGCGCGGGCACGCGGTGGAATGTCGCATAAACGCAGAAGACCCTGATAAAAATTTCATGCCTTCTCCGGGGAAAATTATAGGCTATGTTCCTCCAGGCGGCTTTGGTGTTCGGGTGGATAGTGCGGCGTATACCGGGTATACCGTGACGCCATTTTACGACTCGATGATTGCAAAGCTGATCGTATGGGCTCCAACGAGACAGGAGGCGCTCGATCGAATGAAACGCGCTTTGCAAGAGTTTCAAATTGAAGGCGTGCGCACGACGATTGGCTTTCATCTGCGTCTACTCGAACATCCCGCATTTGTTGCAGGAGATGTCAACACGCGCTTTTTGGAAAACCACACGGTGTGACGGAGGGGATACAAAAATGGCGATTGAATCGGGTATTGTGCATGCGGAAGATACAGGGTTGCAAGGAACGGGGACGACGCAGATCGCGAATGAGGTGATCGCCGTCATTGCGGGACTCGCGGCGACAGAAGTGCGCGGCGTATCCGACATGAGCGGCGGCATTGTCGGTGGTATCGCAGAGCGTCTCGGACGCAAAAATCTCAGCAAAGGTGTGCGAGTTGACGTCACTCCTGACGAACAACAGTGCACGATTGACCTTGCGATCATTGCGGAGTATGGATATCGCATCCCGGATGTCGCCCGTGAGATTCAAGAAGGTGTAAAGCGCGCGATCGAATCAATGACAGGGCTTGAGGTATTGGGGGTCAATGTGAGTGTACTCGGCATTTCTTTTCGTGTCGAGGAACGAACAGATGAAGAGAAGGTTCGCGTCTAGCGCGGTGGGGGAATGCGCTTAAAAAACTCATTCATACGAAATGAGACGTGAACGCGAGAAGAGGGATGCAGATTTGGGTGCGTGGTATACGAGACTCTACGGCATATGCATTTTGCTGATCCTAGCCTGGTATGTGCTTGAACTGGTAAAGGTCCCCTTGGTAGTTGGCTTAACGCACGATATGCTCGTCGCGGTGGGACCCATGTGGATTGTGCTTGGTGTCTTGCTTATTATGACGATTTTGCTCTTTTTTGCACCGGCGCGTTCGACGAAGGTTCACAGTTTTGTCAAGGCGACACCGACGGGTGAAGTGCGCATTGGCTTTGCCGCGGTGCGTGATGTGGCAAGCCGCACCGCGCGGCAAATCTCCGGGGTTGATCGATTGAAGACGACGATCTCCGACACGGAAGGCGGACTCGTCATCTCGATGCGTATTCGAGCAACGGCGGGTGTCAATCTCACAGATATGTCGGAAACGATTCAGGCGCGCGTGATGGATGCGGTTAAGAATGCGACTTCGCTTTCGGTCTACGCCGTTCACGTACAAGTGTCAGAACTCTCTCCAGAGCCCACTAAGGCTTAAAATGGAGGTGCAATGCCGTGGAGCGTTTGTGGGAACGGATCAAACGGCTGCGCGTTCTGCCCGGTCGCTACAAGGGTATGGCGCTTGGCGTTTTGGTGTGGGTTTTTATTGAATTCTTCGGTTTTTTTTCAACCCTTTTATTGGCTGCGCTGATGGTCATAGGATTTGCTGTTGGACGCATCTTTGATCGGCCGCACGAATGGGAAGAATGGGTGAAGCGATTGCTTCAATCTGATCCGTATGAATAATTTGCTGTGGTTTTGCAGGTGAAGTGGAGGTAGGAAGATGAGTCGTCACGGCTCGAGGGAATTGGCGTTGCAAGCGCTCTATCATTTAGATTTGAACCGTGTCGAGTGGGAGCAAGCTGTCGCAATGACACGCGCAATGATTGAGAGCATTGATTACGATGAAACGTATCTGGCGCAGTTGATGAACGGCATTACAGATCATCAAGAAATGATTGATAAAATTCTCGATCGCTATAGTCAGGATTGGGACGTGGATCGGATGCCCGGCGTTGATCGCAACATTCTTCGCATCGGTGCGTTTGAATTGCTCTATGGACAAGATATCCCACCTGCTGTCGCGATGAACGAGGCTGTTGAATTGTCTAAGACCTACGGCACGGAGCGTTCTGCGCGCTTTGTCAACGGCGTACTCGCAGGAGTGCTGCGCGATCTGTCAGATCTTCACGGCGAGACTCAGGTAAACGGTCAAACACCATGAGGGACGCCGCGATTTTTATCGGTCTTGACACTAGCAATTACACGACCTCTTTTTGTGCTGTATCGGCAAGCGGGGACATCGTTTTTGAGAAACGCCTTCTCCTTGATGTGCCAAACGGCGCGCGCGGTCTTCGCCAGTCTGAGGCGCTGTTTCAGCATGTTCAGAGACTGCCGTCCTTTTTTTTAGCTTGTTCGGAACACCTAGAGGGGAAATGGATCGCAGGCATCGCGTGTAGCGACGCGCCGCGCAGAATCGCGGGTTCTTATATGCCTGTGTTTCTCGCGGGACGTTTGGGGGCGGAGGCGCTGGCGCTAGGGGCTGGCGTGGAATGCTTAAAAACATCCCATCAATCCGGTCATTTGGCAGCCGGCGTAAAGACGGTGGGGTGGATGCGTGATGGGGGGGTTCAGCCCTTTCTCGCGATCCACGCATCGGGTGGTACGACCGATTTGCTTCACGTCTCGTTTGACGGAAGCGATTTTTGTGTCGAAACACTCGGTTCTAGCCTTGATCTGCATGTCGGGCAATTTGTTGATCGCATAGGTGTCAGTCTCGGATTGCCATTTCCGGCGGGCGCAAAGCTTGAGGTATTGGCGCAGGCGCACCCGGACGATCTTCCACTGCTCGAATTGCCGAGTGTGGTAAAGCAAGGTTCTCCAAGCTTTTCAGGTCCACTCGCGGCGCTTGAGCGTGCGCGCAACGCTAACGTAACGGATGCACAACTTGCGGCATCTGTTTTCCGCGTGATTGCCAATACCTTTGAAAAGATGATTCGTTTCGCCGTTGAAAAAACAGGAACACGCCGCGTCTTGCTCGTGGGTGGGGTCGCTTCAAATCAACGCATCAAAAACCGCTTGCAAAAACGGTTTTTTGTTCAGAACAGCGGACACGGCGCGATTGACCTTCAACTGTGCGATCCATTCTATGCTTCTGACAATGCGTACGGGGTGGCGTTACTCGCGGCGTGGCAGAATCCTTTGTGACACCTGCGTGACACTCGCGATTTTTGTTCAAAGACGCGAGATATCGTCACAGTAGAATCCTGTAGTATACTACTCGCGTGCATGATCGTATTTTTACGTGATCTGGAGGGGACGGAAGATGTCAACACCGATGGAAGTTAAGGATCGCACTGATACGAAAGTCTATGATATCACAGTGATTGGCGGCGGCCCAACTGGACTTTTTACTGCGTTTTACGCAGGCATTCGCGATGCGAGTACAAAGATTATCGATAGCCTCCCGCAACTCGGAGGGCAACTCTCAGAATTGTACCCGGAAAAGTACATTTACGATGTGGCCGGATTTCCCAAAGTCAAGGCAATGGATTTGGTTGATCAACTTGTTGAACAAACGAAACAGTACCACCCGACCCTTTGTTTGAGTGAGAAAGTGACCGGACTTGTCAAACGTGACGACCAAGTGTTTGAGTTAACCACGGATCGCGGTGTTCACTATTCAAAAACAGTGATCATTACAGGTGGGATTGGCGCATTCACCCCGAAGCCGCTTCCGGTTTCTAATGCCAAAGCGTTTGAAGGCAAAGGTATTTATTATTATGTTGATGACATGAAAAAGTTTACAGGTAAGCGCGTCGTGGTCGTCGGTGGCGGAGATAGCGCGGTTGATTTCGCATTGATGCTCGAGCATGTAGCAAAGCAGGTTATTCTTGTGCATCGCCGCGATCAGTTTAGGGCGCACGAAGAAAATGTAAAGACGCTTCACGCTTCGGGCGTCGACGTAAAAACGTTCTATGAAGTTCAAGCGCTTGAGGGTGAGAATTGGCTGTCGCACGTGACGCTCGTCGAGAATCGCAGCAAGGAAACGATTCGGGTTGAAGCTGACGCGATTGTGAGCAGTTTGGGCTTCTCCGCATCGCTTGGCCCGATTCTCAATTGGGGCCTTACGATTGAGGATAATGCGATCGTTGTGGACACTCGAATGGGGACAAACATTCCTGGCGTTTTTGCAGCGGGGGATATCGTGACGTATCCAGGTAAGATCAAGTTGATAGCGACAGGATTTGGCGAAGCGCCAACGGCTGTCAATCACGCAAAAATCTATCTTGACCCAGCTTCAAAGCTGCATCCGGGGCACAGCAGCAGTCGCAAAGGTTGAGTGATGGGGCGATCGCAGTTGTGATCGCCCCTGAGCCGTATGGAGGGGATTTGAATCGGAACGATCATTGATGGTGCTCACTGGGCGGATATCAGCCGTCAAGAGACAGCGCAAAAGGTACATGCCTTAAAAAAAGAGGGAGTCACGCCGCACCTCGTTGTTCTACTGATCGGGGATCATCCCGCATCCGCGAGCTATGTCCGCGGGAAAGAGAAGGCCGCACAGAGTGTTGGCATCGCGTCTGACATCATGCGTTTTCCGGCGGAAACAGAGGAGCAAGTCATTCTTGACACGCTTGATCGGTTGAATCAAGATCCGCTCGTACACGGCATTCTGGTGCAATTGCCGCTCCCGGCGCACATGAACGAACAACGCGTAGTAGCGCGCGTCGCGTTTGAAAAAGATGTGGACGGTTTTCATGAGCGGAATGTTGGCGCACTTTCGATTGGAACGAACCGCATGGTGCCTTGTACACCGCTTGGCGTTATGGAGCTTCTACGCTATGAGCAGATTGATCTTGCAGGAATGCATGCGGTAGTCATCGGGCGCTCAAACATCGTAGGTAAACCGATGGCCAATCTTCTTTTACAGGCAAACGCCACCGTGACCATTTGTCACTCTCGAACAAAAAACATGCGCGATTGGACGAGACAGGCGGATCTGCTCGTCGCGGCGGTTGGAATCCCGCGGTTTGTAACAGCCGATGATGTAAAAAAAGGCGCTGTCGTCATCGATGTAGGTATCAATCGCGTCGATGGTAAAATTTGTGGAGATGTCGATTTTTCATCGGTTGAATCTGTCGCTTCAAAAATCACGCCCGTTCCAAAAGGCGTGGGTCCAATGACCATCGCGATGCTGTTGTCAAACACGGTGCGCGCGGCACAGATGCAACAGCAGGGGTAAGGGGTTTTTTTCCATGGAACGTGTCCTCAGTGTTTTTGAATTGACGCAAACCGTGAAGACCGTCCTCACGCGCACGCCTGATTTGCAAAACGTATCTGTGCGCGGTGAGATTTCGAATTTTAGTAAGCCGCAGAGTGGGCATCTCTATTTTACATTAAAAGATGCACTATCGCGCGTTAAAGTGGTCATGTTTGTCAGTCGTACGCGCGCCTTGCGCGTCGAATTGCGCGATGGCATGAGTGTGGTCGTGAAGGGCTCTATCGACGTGTTTGAACGTTCAGGCGAATATCAAATGTATGCGGATGAAATTGTGCCAGACGGCGTTGGCGCACTTTATATCGCGTATGAGCAGTTAAAAGAAAAATTGCAGGCAGAAGGTCTGTTCGAAGCGTCGCGCAAGCACGCATTGCCGACGTTTCCTACCCGCATCGCACTCGTCACGTCGCCGACTGGTGCGGCGGTTCGCGATATGCTGACAACGCTTGGCAGACGCTTTCCGCTCACGGAAGTCGTGATCGTGCCGGTGGCGGTTCAAGGCGCGGAGGCATCTGTACAGATCGCGGAGGGTATTCGGCTCATATCCGATCACAACCTTGCGGATGTGATGATCGTAGGGCGAGGCGGCGGTTCCTTTGAGGAACTGTTTGCGTTTAGTTCAGAATTGGTTGTGCGCGCTATCGCGTCATCGCGCATCCCGGTCATTTCTGCGGTCGGTCACGAGACTGATGTGACGCTTGCCGATTTTGTCGCCGACCGGCGCGCGCCTACGCCGACTGGCGCGGCGGAACTCGCGACGCCGGATGGCGGTGCGCTACTTCATCACCTTGAACAGGCGCAGACGCGCATGACATCTACCGTGACCCTGCATATCAAACAGGCGTACGCCCGATTTGAGCGGGTGGCTTCACGCCAAGTCCTCGCAGAACCGCTGCGCGCGTTTGACGGGTTTCATCAGCGTGTTGATCATCTGGAGCGACAACTCGACGGCGGTGTGAAAGGTCGAATTTCGGGAGCTGTCCGCCGCTTGGATGGTCTGGAGCTTCGCCTTTCGAAAAGTGCCCCGTTTGACCGCGTCGCACAAATGAGACGAACGCTTGACCACTTGACAGAGCGCCATGAGCGAGCGCTGCAAAGGTTTCTTGAGGCTGCGCACCAAAGGATCACGCGGGCAAATGCGTATCTCGAATTGCTCAATCCGTTGGCGGTACTCGATCGCGGGTACGCGGTTGTTCAGAGTAGAAAAAAGGATGAACAGGTGATTACGTCCATCGCGCAAGTGCAACCAGGGGATGCTGTGACACTGCGTATGATGGATGGCACGCTGGACTGCCAGGTATGGGGGGTTTTTGACGATGAAGCAACAGGAGAACGACGCTGATCAAGCGACATCTTCGTCTCTTGATGAACAACAGGTGCCCTTTGAGTCGGCGCTGGCGCGACTTGAAGAGGTTGTGAGAATGCTTGAGAGTGGCGAATTGTCACTGGATGCGGCTCTTTCAACCTATCAGGAGGGAATGCAATTGGTCGGAATTTGCCGAGCGCGTCTGCAGAATGCAGAACAGCGCGTTGAGCAGGTCACATCTTCAAAAGGGGAACTTTTACGCACTGCGTTTTTGGTGGAGGAGATCAAGGGTTGATTCAGACGGTGGAGCAGCAATGGAGCCAGATGCGTGATGTCATTGAGAAATCGCTTCTCTCGTTTCTCCCTGAGCGGAGTTTGAGCGCCGCGCGTTTGCTTGATGCCATGACGTATAGTTTGCTTGGCGGCGGAAAACGACTCCGACCCACACTGCTTCTCATGACGGCGCGCGCGTGCGGGCTGCCTATCGATCGTGTACTGCCAACTGCCTGCGCAGTTGAGATGATCCACACCTATTCACTCATACACGATGATTTGCCGGCAATGGATAATGATGACTATCGTCGCGGTAAACTGACAAACCATAAACAATTTGATGAGGCGACCGCCATTCTTGCGGGGGACGCGCTACTTACGCTCGCATTTGAAACCATCTTGCTCACCGAGGTTGACGCGCAGACGCGTTTGTTTCTCGTACGTGAGCTTTCCCAGGCGAGCGGGGCGCGCGGTATGGTGGCGGGCCAAATGCTTGACCTCTTGGCAGAGGGAAAGCGTATTACGGATGAACAGCTTGTGGAGATTCACGCGAAAAAAACAGGCGCCCTTTTGCGCGCGTCTGTGCGCATGGGCGCGCTCGCAGCCGAAGTCAATCAGGAGACGTTATGCGCCCTTACGATTTATGCGGAGTCGATCGGGCTGGCGTTTCAAATTCAGGATGACATTTTGGATGTCACGGGGGACGTCTTGCTTCTAGGAAAACAGACTGGTGCCGATCTCGCGCTGCAAAAGGCTACATACCCAGCGCGCTATGGCCTTGCTGGTGCGCGAGACCGTGTAAAGGAACTCACACAGCGAGCGGTCAATGCGATTCAGGAACCAAACCTTGACTTGGAGGCGAGCACGCTGATTGATCTCGCATACCTTTTAACAGAGCGCGTTTTTTAAGTGGAGTTTCATCACGCGCGCAAGGGTTGCGTCGACCCTTGCCTGTGCTATACTTTTATTCGTAAGTTTATGTTTTTAGCGCGTACAATTTCTCGAAGATGAATGCTTTTAACTGCGATGATATGCACTTTGTTGTACAACTGAAAGGACGGCGCTGCCGGATGCTTGAAATCATAAAGGATCCTTCGGACGTAAAAACATTATCACGTGACGAACTCCAGCAACTCGTCGCTGAAACCCGACAATTTCTCATTGAACAAATCATGGCAGTCGGCGGTCATTTTGGATCGAATCTCGGTGTCGTGGAGCTTACTGTAGCGCTGCACTATGTATTTGATTCACCGCGTGACCGCATCTTGTGGGATGTAGGGCACCAAGCGTATGCGCATAAAGTACTCACTGGAAGACAGGCGCAGTTTCCCACACTGAGACAATACGGCGGCATGGCGGGGTTTCCAAAGCGCAATGAGAGTCCGCACGATTTTTTTGGCGTCGGTCACGCGAGCACGTCGATCTCGGCCGCGCTTGGGATGGCGGTGGCTCGCGATTTGCGTGGTGAGAATCACCACGTCGTAGCGGTCATCGGCGATGGCGCGATGACAGGTGGTATGGCGTTTGAAGCGTTGAACCATGCAGGAGATCTCAAAAAGAGGCTCATTGTCATTCTTAACGACAATGAGATGTCGATCGCGCCAAATGTCGGTGCGGTGTCGCAGTATTTGACGAAACTGCGCACGGACCCACACTATGGTCGCATGAAGAGTGAGATTGAGACACTACTTAAAAAAATTCCCGCGATTGGCCATAAACTGGCAGGCGCCGCAGAACGCGCAAAAGACAGTCTTAAGTATTTCATGGTGCAAGGCGCGCTGTTCGAAGAGTTCGGCTTTAAATACTTTGGCCCTATCAACGGTCACGATCTGTCATCCGTGCTCTCTATTCTTGAACAGGCGAAGGAACTCACAAGTCCTGTGCTGATTCACGTGGTCACGCAAAAGGGAAAAGGGTATCCTTCTGCAGAAACAGCGCCCGACAAACTTCACAGTGTAGGCGGTGCGGTGACAAAACCGAAAAAAGCAACGCCGAGTTACACGCAAGTCTTCGCGGATGCGCTGACTGAACTTGCACGCACGGACGAACGGATCGTCGCGATCACAGCTGCCATGCCGAGCGGAACGGGGCTGAATCGCTTTGCGGCAGAATTTCCAGAGCGCTGCTTTGATGTCGGCATCGCAGAGCAACACGCGGCAACGTTTTGCGCTGGGCTTTCCACGGCGGGTATGAGACCTGTTTTCGCCGTCTACAGCACATTTTTACAGCGTGCCTACGATCAGGTCATTCACGACATCTGCATTCAAAATTTGCCTGTCGTCTTTGCGATTGATCGGGCAGGGTTGGTAGGTCCTGACGGTGAAACGCACCAGGGCGTCTTTGACGTGGCGTTTCTTCGCACAGTGCCTAACATGACGATTATGATGCCAAAAGATGAGGGTGAGCTTCGACACATGCTGTTTACGTCGCTGACACTTCAGGGGCCAGTGGCGGTTCGCTACCCGCGCGAAGACGGTCGCGGTGTCGCGCTTGACCAACCGTTTATGCGACTGCCAATCGGCGTGTCAGAAATTGTACGCGAAGGGTCTGATGTAGCCCTGCTGGCGCTCGGACCGATGGTTGCGGTAGCCGAGAACGCAGCGCTTATGCTCAATCAGCGTGGAATCTCTGCGCTCGTGATCAATTTGCGTTTTGTAAAGCCGCTCGATGAAGCGATGCTTTTGCGCCTGGCACACTCTGACATGCCGATCGTGACGCTCGAAGAGGCGAGTGCGGCAGGCGGTGTGGGCGGTGCCATTCTCGAATTCTACGCGACGCACGACCTGTCGGTGCGGGTACATCCGATTGGTATCGCGGATCATTTTGTGGAACACGGCTCGCGTGAAGAACTCCTTCACCACGTTGGCTTGACGGCAGATCATGTTGCCCGCGAGGCAGAGACTTTGCTTCATCGACCGCTGAGTGAGGCGCAGACGCGTGTCGAAAAGCGCAACATTTCGCCGCGTCTCGTGAAAAAATAATGGAAAAAGAACGTGCCGATGTGTTACTTGTTCGCGCTGGATTGGCCGAGACGCGTGAAAAAGCGCGCAGATTGATCATGGCAGGTCTCGTCTATCAAAAGACGGAGCGCGTGGACAAACCCGGAACTAAACTACCACTTAATCAAGATCTCTCCATAAAAGGTGAAGTCCCTCGCTACGTTAGCCGAGGTGGACTAAAACTTGAAAAGGCGCTCAACGTCTTTGACGTGGATGTAAAAGATCAAACGGTTCTCGATGTAGGTGCATCAACCGGCGGATTTACTGATTGTGCTTTGCAACACGGCGCAAACTGTGTGTACGCCGTCGATGTGGGCTACGGTCAATTAGCGTGGAAAATTCGCCAGGACCCACGTGTGGTTGTCATGGAGCGAACCAATTTTCGCTATGCAGATGTGACGCGGTTTGAACCGCATCCCACCTTTGCGGTGATGGATGTATCTTTTATTTCAATTGTGACGCTCATGCCAAAATTGTGCGAGATTTTGCGAAAAGGGGAGTCCCTGGTTTCACTTATTAAACCGCAGTTCGAGGCGGGTCCGTCTCGCGTCGGTAAGGGTGGCATTGTCCGAGAGGCGAGTGTGCATGCGGCTGTGCTCCACGAAATCATTGAAGGTGCAGCGCGCGTGGGCATGCGCTTGCTCGCCCTCGATTATTCTCCAATCACGGGGGGAGACGGTAATCTAGAATTTCTAGGACATTTTGTCTGTGCAGATCCACAGGAAATCCGCGCAGACCCTGTGCAAATCGATAGCGTTGTCCAAATGGCGCATAACCAATTTGTTCGATCGTGAGTGTGGCGATCCCATGCAGGATTTTTCCAGATGAATCGCGAACAGGAATGGTCTGGGGGATGAATCATGGCTGTGATCGCGATTTTGACAAGCGTAACCGTTCTCTACCTTTTTTTACGTTCTCGTTTTCGCAATGCGTCTTGGGAAAGCGATCAGCCCGAGTCACAGCGCGAACGCTTTGTGTACGCATCTGAAGTTTTGCAAACGATAGGGTTTAAAATACTTGACGAACGCATCGCTCACGAGGCGATCACGTACTTTGGCCACCGTAAGTTTTCGAGTTATCTTCTCGCTGATTTTATTGTGGAAAAAGATGGACAGCCTTGTCCTGTGCGAGTCAAACGACTGCGCGATCCGGAGCGCGTAAGCGGTGCTTGGCTGCGATCGCATGTGATGCCGCTTTATGTGATTTATGACGCGCCTGTTGGCCTCTTGCAACCAGAAACGCATGAATTGACATGGGTCGATTTTTCGCTTGAAGTTTCGAGTCGTTTACGTTATCGAAAGTGGAGAATGCGCTTACTCTGGCTGTGTATCGGTGCTGTGCTCGGCTTTGCGCTTGCGCAGTCTCATTGATGGGGAGATTACTTTCGGACCTGACTTTTATCCGTCTATTGTGACCATTCAAAGGCGTGTGGATTTGTTGTTTCGCGGCAAGTTTGAGACGGAGCGTGGGAAGGGGTTTACGTGTGACTCAAAAGATTGGTGTGCTGTGCAATCATACGAAGCAAAACGCGATAGAAGTCGCTTCTCGAATTGTTCATGCAGTTCAACAGTGCGGCGGTCTCGTCTATACGGATCCACGATGTGCGACTTCCCTTGGTCGTGAAGAACTCGCCATGAACCCTGAACAATTCGCAGATCACGTGGACGTCCTCTTTGTTTTAGGGGGAGATGGAACGCTGCTCGGAGCAGCTCGCCAATTTTCGTGCTATGAGATACCGATGATTGGCATCAACATTGGGCATCTGGGATTTTTATCAGAGGCAGATCCGGGCGATTTAGAGAAGGCGGTCTCGCGCGTCCTCAAGGGAGACTATACGCTTGAGCGACGCATGATGATTGAGACAAAAGTGTGGCGTGACGGGCAGTATGTCCACAAAGGCGTTGGACTAAACGATGCGGGGATTGGCAAGGGTGCGCTCGGCAGAATGATTGGGGTTCGCGTCGCGGTAGATCAAGAAGTGTATGAAGAATTCACAGGGGACGGTCTGATCGTCTCGACGCCAACCGGATCGACCGCGTATTCTCTCTCATGCGGTGGTCCGATCGTTTTGCCGCACCTTCAGGTGATCTTGATTACACCGATTTGTCCACACAAGCTCGTGGCGCGTCCCTGTGTGATTGACGCGAATCAGCGCGTTTCAGTCACCGTGTTTGCTAATCACAATGATTTTGGACTCACGGTAGATGGGCAGGTTGGATTCGCGCTTATGTCAGGCGATCGAATTGATATTACGCGCGCATCGTGCGATACAGTATTGGTACGCTTGCATGATCAATCTTTTTTCTCCATTCTCCAATCCAAACTGCGCGGAGATTGAAATAACCACAATGGAAAGATAGAGGGTAGGTCGATAACGTGAAGGGTCAACGACTTTTGAAAATTCGAGAAATTATAACCGAGCGCGTCATTGAAACACAAGATGAGCTGGTGGATGCTTTGCGCGATGCGGGTTTTCAAGTAACGCAAGCAACCATTTCAAGGGACATCAAGGAGATGCATCTGATCAAGACGCCAACTGCGGACGGAGGGTATAAATATTCACTTCCTACGGCTCCGTCCACGATTCAACCCGATGTAAAACTTCACCGCCTGCTCAATGACGCGTTTGTGGCGATTGACAGTGCGATGAATCAGGTGATCATGCGCACGATTCCCGGTAATGCGCACGCAGTTGCCTTTTTATTTGACACGTTGGACTGGCCGGAGGTATTAGGCACAGTGGCGGGGGATGACACCATCCTTTTCGTCTGTCGCTCGAATGAAGCGGCAGAAATGGTCATTGAGCGTGTGAAGGGGTTGCTTTAAAAAGGGGGATCGGGTTTGCTGCGTCATATTCGTGTTACCAATCTGGCGTTGATCGAATCACTCGAATTGGCGTTTGAAGAAGGGTTTACCTGTTTAACCGGTGAAACGGGGGCGGGGAAGTCCATTCTCCTTGACGCGGTCGGCCTGCTTCTTGGCGCGCGAGCGAGTAGTGAACTCGTGAGAACGGGAGAAGTGCGCGCGCATGTCGAAGGCATTTTTGATCTTCGCGATGATGTTTTACAACGTATGGAACCGCTACTCACTGAGCAAGGTATAGAACTGGATGACAAGGAATTGTTGATCTCACGCGATGTGAATGTAAACGGAAAAACAGTGGCTCGCGTCAATGGCCGCCTCGTGAGTGTGCAAGTTCTACGCCAATTGGGTCAGATGCTTGTAGAGCAACTCGGACAACACGACCACACGTCACTCATGCGCAAGGAAGAGCATCTTGTCTTGCTTGATACATACGGGCGGGAGTCGCTCGAACATCTGTTGGAATCTTACCGTGAAGCGTTTTCACATCTTCACAGTCTTGAACGCGATTTGAAGAGAGCGATTCAAAGTGAGAAGGAGCGCGTGCGTAAGATCGATCTTTTGCAGAGTCAGATCCGCGAGATTGAAGATGCGCGACTCAAGCCAAGTGAGGATGTGCGGCTGCGGGAGCTTCGGACAAAAATGCGTCACGTGGGTAAACTACGCTCAACGATAGACGACGTGTACGAGTCGATCTATGAAGGGACCCATGCGGCACAAGGAATCGAAGCTGCACTTTTCACGCTGCTTGAAGAGATCCGTAGCGTGCTCGAGTTGGATCCATCCCTTCGCGAGCTGTTATCGCTGTTAGAAGTCGCTCAGGTGAATGTATCGGAGGCAGCTTCGTTTATTCGCGCATATCGCTCATCCATCGATTTTCAACCGGAAAAGTTGTCTCGGCTTGAAGATCGTCTTGCACTGATCGAACGTATGCAGAAAAAATACGGTGACACGACGGAAGAGATCACGAGGTTTGCAAAACAGGCGCAAGAAGAATTGGACGAACTTATTCATCACGAGGAGCGTATCAAGACACTTCGCGATGATTTACTGCAAGCACAGGCGAGCGTTGCAGTGATCGGAGAAGCGCTTCACGAGGAGCGTATCAAGGTGGCGCGTGAACTTGAGCGTGAAATTACCGATGTTCTCCACGCGCTCGTGATGCCTAATGTCGCGTTGACATTCTCTATTCGACGTGTAGAACCGCGCGCAGATGGTCTGGATGATCTGGAACTGCTTTTTAGTGCGAACCGTGGAGAGATGGTCAAACCACTCACAAAAATCGCGTCTGGCGGTGAACTGGCGCGTCTCATGCTCGCGCTTTCAGCGGTCATGACAGGGAAGAATCCCGTGATGACGCTGGTATTTGACGAGATTGACACAGGGATTTCTGGCCAAGCTGCGCAAGCAGTGGCAAGGTTTATGAAGCAAATCGCTACGCGCCATCAGGTGTTTTGTGTCACGCATCTCGCGCAGACTGCAGCAATTGCGAATCACCATTTTCATATTGAAAAGACGACGCATGAAGGACGCACCAAGACATCGGTGCGCGAACTCAAAGAAGAGGACCGCGTTGAAGAATTGGCGCGCATGATGGGAGGATTGAACGCTTCTGATACGACGCGCGCACAGGCCATGGAAATGCTCGGTCACTCTTCTCATTGAAATGGAAAGATTGCTTCAGGGAAAGAATACGTACACTTCAAGGTTCCGTCAAGTTCTGATGGTTTCTCCTCATTGAACCATGTTTTGTGCATCATTCCCCTCGCAGCGTCGGGCAGACTAAGCGCACGATGAACAACACGCTGAAGGGGGATCCAAATGAAGCAGATGATCCGTATGCTCTCAATTCTTCTTTGCGCCACCCTCTTCATGATGGGATCTGCGCCTCAGGCGACACACGCCGCGAGTGGATGGACGTGGGCACCTCACTTCTGGTCGCATGCGAGTGCAGCGCCTTCTTCCTATTATGCCGTGCCTGGAGGTCAATCGATTGGTATTAAACTTCACGCGCAGGGTGTACTCGTCGTCGGGTATCATTTCATCCATCAGGGTAAGGTTTCGTTAAGTCCAGCACAGCGTGCGCACGTGCGCATCGGCGACATGATCACGTCCATTGATGGACAACCTGTCAATGCAATTGAACAAGTTACGCAGTGTGTAAACAATGCGGCCGCGTTGCATCGCACCGCAACGTTTCACGTCATCCGCCAAAAAGCGCCGCTAGCCATCCATGTAAAACCAGAGTTTGACGATGACTCAGGCGGATATCGCATCGGACTGTTCATCCGAGATACGGCATCAGGCGTTGGAACGCTCTCGTTTTATCTTCCAAAGACGAATCAGTTTGGGGCGCTTGGGCATGTGATCACAGACGTTGACACAGGGGAACCGATCCTTGGTCGGGGACAGATCGTGCACGCATCAGTGACTTCAATCGAACGTGGGGAGAGTGGGCAACCGGGTGAAAAGAGAGGATCGTTTGTCAATGATCATCGGGTGCTTGGAACCATCGAGGACAATCACGAATTCGGGGTTTTTGGCAGACTGATGAGTCCTCCGGGTGACACCGTTTTAAATAAACCGATCGAAGTCGCACGACTCGAACAAGTCCATGCAGGTCCTGCTCAACTTCTAACAGTCATCTCTGGTCAGCGCGTCGAATCATTTCGCGTTATGGTTGTGCGCACGCTTCGTCAAGACCACCCGGAGAGTAAAGGATTAGTCATAAAAGTGGTCGATCCTGTGCTTCTCGCCAAAACGGGTGGAATTGTGCAAGGCATGTCCGGAAGTCCTTTGCTGCAAGATGGGCGATTGATTGGAGCTGTGACACATGTTTTCGTGAATGACCCAACCCAAGGGTATGGCATCTATGCTTTGTGGATGGTGCAAAAAGCTGTTCACATACATCTTCAACACCCGCGAGAGGCAGCCTGATCGGGCACCTCTCTTTTTTTAAACCATCATTTTCTACACGTTTGTCGAATATTGTCTGAATCCCCCGATAAATTTTTTCGCGAAATGGCAAGGAAGGAAGAATTGAATGTCGAATTAGAGAAGAGTCAGGCATTTAGGGGGCTCAGTCATCGTGGAAAGCATACGTGTACTCATTGCAGACGACAATCGGGAGTTTGCCGATCTGTTAGTGGATTATATCGGTGAACAAACCGACATGGATGTCGTTGGCGTCGCAAACAATGGACTCGAGGTATTATCCGCCATTGAAACCATTCGTCCGGATGTCGTCGTTCTTGACATCATCATGCCAAACCTCGATGGAATCGGGGTGTTGGAGCGTTTAAACGCAAATCGTAGTGTGCCACTTCCAAAAATCATTATGTTGACCGCGTTTGGGCAGGATCGTGTTACGCGCAAAGCGCTCGACCTTGGCGCACTGTACTATGTCATCAAACCGTTTGATCTTGATGTCCTTGTGAGCCGCATTCGCGATGTGGCCACATCGTATTCGCCATCGGGGAGAATGTCCAAAACTTCAGCGTCAGAATTTGAGAGTCGCCCTACATACGGAACGACAAGACCTCGTACGCTTGATCAACTGATTACGACGATCATTCACGAGATCGGCGTACCCGCACATATCAAAGGTTATCAATACCTACGTGAGGCCATAACGATTGTATACGACGATGTCGATATTCTCGGATCGGTCACAAAAATTCTTTATCCTAAGATTGCTGGCAAATACAGTACGACGTCTTCGCGTGTGGAGCGAGCGATTCGCCACGCGATTGAGGTGGCGTGGAGCCGTGGGAATACGGAGTCCATCTCGCGAGTGTTTGGGCATACGATCAGCACAAGCAAGGCCAAACCGACAAACTCGGAGTTTATCGCGATGGTTGCCGACAAATTGCGCATGGAGATGTACACCGCAGTTTAGCGCATAAGTATCCTACCTCGCAGTGCACAGGTTGCGCGTGTCGTCGCGCTACAATGATTCCCTCTCGCGCGATGCATAGGGAGTGCTCCATTCGCGCATGCTATGTCTTGCGTACCACGGATGAGAGAGGGGATGGTTCCGTTGAACGAGTACCATATGCGCAAAGCTGGACGAGAGTTTTCCAAAGGCGCGCACAACGCACAAGACAAAGCTCAAAACGGGCAGATGTTGAATGCGGCAGGTGAAGCGATTAGCGGAACGGCGAATGCTGCCGTCGAGCTTGGAAAAAGTGCAGTCGAACGCGTCTCAGCTGTTGTAAACCCGGATCATCGCTAGTGAACGCAATGCGCCGCTCTCCATAAGGGGGGCGGCGTTTTTGAGATATGCCTTGGATGGTTAGAAAAATGCTTAGGGTCGTGTGAGGGTACCGCGATAGACAGGTGTGACTTGTCCACCGACCTGGATCAGGTAGTTTTCTGCTTTACGCTCTCCTTCAAGGTAGAGCAGACTTGGACGTTTTAAGGCGTATCCCTGTTCGACAGTGGCCCGAAAGTGCCCCTGCCTCTTTGCGTCATACTTGCTTAGATAGGCACACAGGCAGCCGTTTGCGCTTCCTGTGGCAGGGTCCTCAGAAACGCCCAATTCTGGTACGAACACGCGAACGTGATAGTCGTGATGATCGACTGTCTCTGCTGTATAGATGAGAAAATTCGGGAGTTCTTCTCCACGAAAAGCATCTTCAAGAGCGGCTTCGTAAATTCGCGCGCGTTGTGCCCCCGCAAGATGCTTTAAGGGGACAATTAAAAAGGGCAATCCGGTCGACACAATTTGAATCGGCATTGCATCATCGATATCATCTTCTGTCAGTGACAAAATGGGCGCGATCGCTGCGCGCGAATACGTTTGCAAAAAGCTCGGCTGGTTCTGTGTCATCACAAGTTGGCGCAAACGATCGCCATCATACCTCAAATCAACAGGGATGATCCCCACTTTCATTCGCAGATTGACCGAGGGAAATGCCTGTTTAAGGAACTCCTGTTGAAAGACATAGGCTGTCCCAAGGGTGGGGTGACCAGCGAATGGAATCTCTGCGGCGGGTGTAAAGATGCGCACATCTACAGTCGGAACACCGTCGATGGCGGTGATCGAATCGGACATCATAAAAGTGACTTCTGATAAATTCATCTCACGCGCAAGCATTTGCATCGTTTTGTCGTCATACGACTCGCCCTTGAGAAAGACGGCGAGTGGGTTGCCTGTATACAGCCCCATGTCAAACACATCAACACAAATAAAATCTGTCACGGTCGATTCTCATCTCCTCTCCCTATAGTTAGCACAATCTTTCCGATGTTTTGATTCGTCTCCATGTACGCATGCGCAGCGGCGGCGTCACGCCAATCAAACACACGGTCGACAATTGGTCTTAGGACGCCCCTTTCAAACAGCGGTGTGGCATAAGAGAAAAAGGAGCGCGTCAACGCGATCTTTTGTTCCTGTGAACGCGAGCGCAGCGCTGTCCCCAAAATCTGTAGGCGCTTGCGCAAGAGGTATCCGAGATCGACATTTTGCGCGATGCTACCTCCCATGGTTCCGATCAAAATAAGTTTGCCGTCAAATGAAAGCGAAGCAAGGTTTTGTGAAAAGTAAGGCTCCCCGATGAAATCAAAAATGATATCTACGCCGCGACCATTCGTAAATGTTAGAACAGCCTCCACAAAAGAGCCATCGTGGTAATTGAAAACCCTATCCGCTCCGAGTTCTTTGCAAAACGATCGTTTTTGCGAAGAGCCAGCAGTGATCATGCAGTTCCCATTCATCTGTTTCACGAGTTGGATCGCCGCCGTTCCTACACCGCTTGCACCTGCGTGAATCAAAATGGATTGACCTGGCTGAAACTGTCCCAACCAGACGAGATTTGAATAAGCGGTCAAAAAAACTTCCGGTAGCGCCGCCGCTTCTTCAAAGGTAAGCCCACTCGGGATGTGTGCGAGCATATCCTCGTGCACAACCACCTCTTCTGCGTAGCCTCCACCAGGCAGGAGGGCGCACACTTCATCTCCCACAGTGACAGCTGTCACCCCTTCGCCTAGCTCGCATACGACTCCGGACACTTCTAATCCGAGAATCTCGGATTCTCCGGGAGGAGGTGGGTATAACCCGCGCCGCTGAAGAAGGTCTGCGCGATTGAGCGCTGTTGCGCGCACTGCCACGCGCACGTGGTGTGGGCGAAGAAGGGGAGGGTCACACGTTACCATCGTCAATACGGATGGCTCGCCAGGTTCTTTAATACCGATTGCGCGCATGAAATCGCTCCTTTGTCATACATTGCCATGAATCTATTGTATACTAGATTCTAATGAATGAACCATGATGGTATACGGGAGGATTTACGTTGAAACCAGGCATCCAGCTCTATACGTTGCGCCAACAAATGGAAAAGGACTACCTTGGAACACTCGCGCGCGTCGCCGAGATTGGTTATCGGGATCTTGAATTTGCAGGCTATGGCGGATTTTCGGCAAACGAATTGCGCGAGCATTGCCACGAATTGGGGTTAACGCCGCGCTCCACGCATATCCCGTTTGACCAATTGAACGAGGATGAGATGGCATACGCGAAGACACTCGGGGTATCCTATCTTGTCTGTCCTTGGTTATCCCCTGAGATGCGCACATCGATACAAAGCTTTGAACGCGTGGCAGATCGTCTGAATGAGGTTGGCGAAAAGGTGAAGTTGTACGGCCTGACGCTGCTTTACCATCACCATGATTTCGAGCTGACCATGAAGAATGATGCGGGTCAGACTGCGCTCGACGTGATGCTATCGCGCGTCCCGGCAGATCGACTAAAACTTGAAATGGATGTTTACTGGGCAGAGTACGCAGGGTATTCAGCCATCTCACTCCTTAAGACATACGGTGACCGCTGCGTGGCGCTTCATGTAAAGGATATGAGCGCGTCAGAAGATCGGGAATACTGCGAAGTGGGCGCTGGTGTACTTGATTTTGCAGAAATCTTTTCTGTAGCCCCGCACATTGATGCGCACTTTGTGGAGCAGGACCAGTGTCCCGGCGATCCGTTTGTCAGCATTGCGCAAAGTTTTGCCTATTTAAAAGACACATTACACGCATTTTAGGAGGTTTTATGAAACGTCCTGTGGTCGTGATTACAGGGGGAGCAAACGGCATCGGCCGCTGCTTGTGTGAGACCTACCTTGATGAGGGGTACGATGTCGCGATTCTAGATCAAGATGAAGAGGCGTGCGCTGAACTGATTGCTCAGGTTTCCAAAAAAGAAAATCTGTATGTTGAGTGTGGAGACGTCTCCTTGGAGCAGGTGGATCAGCGTTTTATTGATGAAGTCATTCATCGTTTCGGGCGCTTGGACATATTGATCCACAATGCTGGCATTGGGCACAACGCATCGCTGTTCGAGCGCCCGATTGAGGCGTTTGATCGTGTCATGGCAGTCAATGTTCGCGGGGCTTATCTGATGAGCTCGCTTTGTGCGCCTTACTTGGGGCTAGCCAATCCTGGTCGCATTATACTCATGGCATCCACGCGCGCGCTCATGTCTGAACCGAACACAGAACCGTATTCCGCTTCAAAGGGTGCAATCGTATCGCTTACGCACTCCCTTGCCGTGTCACTCGGTCCGCGCGTTTTAGTAAACGCCGTCAGTCCGGGGTGGATCGAGGTGTCTGAATGGCAAAAAGAAAGCAGGCGCTCCACCCCTGTTCATCGGGAGATCGATCGCATGCAACACCCGGCAGGGCGCGTAGGCACACCACACGATATCGCGCGCGTGTGTCTTTTTTTGACGGCCCCTGAAAATTCGTTTATCACGGGAACCAATCTCGTCGTCGATGGCGGCATGACGATCAAGATGATGTATGCGCCAGACGATGAAAGTTAGCCTATCGCGTGCGCGGTAACGCTTGTGTGGCGGTCAATTGCCGTTGTCATCTCCGCCGTAGGATGTCGCAGGCCGTGCGGCGAGCTGCGCGTCGGCGCGAGATAGCGCCGCTTGGTACTGACTGAGTCTTGTGCCATAGAGTTGCTCAAGGGTAGACACATTATGATGGTTGCTCGCAATAAGTGTTGTTACTTCGTTTCGCAGTGTATGATTTTCATCGAGCAGTCGTTTGAGCGTCAGCGAGGCGGCATTGATGACGGTGAGTGATTTTGAGGTGGCGACGATATCTTCACGCAGTTGCAATGGATCACTGGATTCTGTGACTGAAGATGTGTGACGAGGCGGTGCGATGTACCCTGGCGCTTTCAAGATGTAGTGTGTTCCATAGAGCATTCCGGTGACGCCAAGCGCGATTAGAATAGGAATGCGCCCTGTTGCAATCATCATTTGAAACATCCTCCTTTGATAAAGTGATCGTAGCATGGCGAAGCGTTGCGAGAACACTGGCTATTTTTAGGTTTCGCTCATTGTTGACCTTTTTTGTCGTAAAATGAAAATACGTCTCGCGCGGGATGGAAAATCTCGCCTGAGACGTATTCCTGTTGTGTGATTCAGCCTACGTCCACCAGATGGTTTCCAGACGTTCGCGTATCAATAATCCGTTTAAGAAAGACGCTGCCTTTAAAAATCCTTCTTCAAGCGCCATCAGACTGTCTTCGTGTTCAATGCTAACGGCACCCGTGTAGCCGACCAGTTGCAAGGCACTGATGATGTTGCGCCACGTCTCTTCGCCGTGCCCATAGCCCACCGTACGAAAAATCCAAGAGCGCTCCAATTCGTTTCGGTAACTCTTGGTGTCAAGCACACCGTTTTGACTCATATTTTCGCGGTCAAAGCTCGTATCCTTCGCGTGGACGTGGAAGATTGCATTCGCTTTGCCCAGTGTTTTGATCGCGGCGACGGGGTCCATTCCCTGCCAGAAGAGATGGCTCGGATCAAAATTGACCCCGATGCGCGGCCCACACGCGTTGCGCAAGCGCAGCATGGATTCGGTGTGATAGACGACAAACCCTGGATGCGCTTCGATTGCGACGCGCATCTTGTGAGCCTCTAGAAAATCGTGTTGTTTTTTCCAGTAGGGGATGACCTTCTCTTCCCACTGCCACTCAAGAACCTTCGCGTATTCCTCAGGCCATGGGCAGGTCACCCAAGCAGGGTTCAGAGAGTGGTCTGACTCACCGGGACACCCAGAGAATGTGACAACCGTATCGACACCGAGCATTTCAGCGAGCAGCACCGCTTGTTCAAACTGGCGATGGTGTTCCTTGGCAACTTCAGTGTTTGGGTGCAGCGGATTGCCGTGTACACTAAGTGCGCTGATCGAGAGTCCACGGGACGTAATCGCGTGCATGAACGCATCGCGCGCGCGCTCGTCCACAAGGAGTTGATCGGGATCGCAATGCGCTTTGCCAGGGTATGGTCCACAACCGATTTCTACAGTTTGCAGTCCAGCGCCAACAATCAGGTCGAGCGCCTCTTCAAATTTTCGATCTCCAAACAAAACTGCAAATACGCCGAGTTTCACAAACATCTTCCTTTCGATTTCTGGTCATCTAGAATGAGGGTGTCACTCTGCGCGAAAGCGCAGGGGAACGGATCAGGCAGACGTTTTAGATGGCGAATGCATCTGCTCTGGGAACTTTGTAGGCAAAAAGAATGTGAGCACAAATACGATGATGGACACTGCGATGACCATGATGAATACCGCGTGTAATCCATCATACAACACAGCGCGCATCGACTGCACGAAGGATGCATTAAAATGGGATGCGACCGCAGGGTTGAGCAATCGCCCGAGCGTTCCGGCGTTGCCGTGCGTCACGCGAAAGAGTGCGGGATTCATCAATTTTTTTGCCACTGTGTCATTCAGCCACAGGCCAAAAAGTGCAATCCCGAGTGTCTGTCCGATGTTTCGCATAAACTGATTTGTTCCAGTTGAGGTGCCCCTCATTTGCCAATCAACCGCTGACTGCACTAAGATCGTAAACGCGGTAAAGGCAAAACCAAAACCGAAACCGACGATGACCATGATTAGAATAAACGGCCACTGGCTTGTCCCCATGGGCAACAAGGAGAGCCACGCACAGCCGAGAACGAGAAGGAATGCGCCGAGGACGCTCGTGATGCGCGGCCCGATGCGAAACATGATCCGTCCGCCTACAGCGGCGCCAAGGGGCCACCCAATGGACATTGGCGTGAGGGTGAGACCTGCGCTGGTTGCGGATTGTCCCATGATCCCTTGTACGAAGAGCGGTATGTAAACAGACATGGCAATGAGCATCGCCGCACCAAAAAGACTCGCGAGGTTGGCGATCGCAATGCCTGGCAAGTGAAAGAGAGAAAGCGGAAGCATCGGTTCTTTCGCGCGCGACTCGACAAAGAGAAAAAGCGCGAGGAGAACTGCGGAACTCGTCAGCAACACAATCAGCAAAGGCGAGTTCCAGGCGAGGGTTTGCCCTCCACTCAAAATGGCGTACAGCAAAGATGAGATGCCGCAAAGAAAGAGGAGCGCGCCGAGTATGTCGATACGGTGACTCTTTCGCTCGAATTTCTCGTGCAGAAAAAACCACAATAGAGCAATGGAGACGATGCCAATCGGAATATTGATATAAAAGATCCAGCGCCATGAGATGACATCGACGAAAAAACCGCCGACAAGAGGTCCAACGACACCGGAAATCCCCCACACGGCGCTAAACAGTCCTTGGATGCGCGCCCGCGCTTCCCCTTGATAGAGGTCGCCAATAATGGTGAGGGTAATCGGAAAAACGGCACCCGCTCCAATTCCCTGAAACGCGCGAAACAGGATCAACTCTACCATCGTTTGGGAAGCGCCAGAGAGGGCGGAACCAAGCAAAAACAGGATCGTTCCAATCGTAAAAATAAGTTTTCTACCGTAGAGATCAGACAATTTCCCGAAAATGGGCGTCGTTGCAGCGGTTGTCAGCACATAAACGGCAAACACCCAACTGATCAATTGAATCCCGCCTAAATCACTCACAATCGTCGGCATGGCTGTGCTGACTACCGTGTTGTCCATTGCTGTCAAAAAGGTTGCTACCATAACGGCAATCGTGACACTTCGACGATTGGTCGGGCGCATACTCACCATCCTTTCTCATCCACAGAGCGATGATTACCTAGTGCAGCGAGACGCGTATGATTCCGGCATAGACATCAAGCGTATGCCCAATCAGTTCAAAGTCAGGTTTGTCGGCAATTGCCGTGCGCATGTCTGCGAGGGATGCAAAGAGGGTTCGATTGATAAAATACAAGGTTGTCTTCTCGTGGGAAAGTTCGATTTTTCCAATGAAGTAATGCTTGCCGTTCGGGGTGACAAACACGTCGAGCACGGCAATTCTGCCTTTTTCGTCATTCATTCGAAGTTTGTGATGGATTGCGCGCAATTCCGCGTGAACGTTGCCCCGCGCTTGCGGGAGTAAAAGGTTGTCATAAAGGGGGTGCATCACTTCTGCAAACGCGGAGCCGGAGACGAGAAGGAGAGAGAGGACAGGGAGCGCGGCCAAGGCCGTGCGAAATTTTTTAGTCACCGGCAACACCTCCACAAGAACATTTCCCTCGGGTTGACTTTCTAGTAGAATTATCCTTTGAAATGAACGTTTTGACAAGTTCCAATCACAGTTTGGTTAAATGCAAAGGGGCGGTGTCACGCGTGCGTGTCGTCATCGAAACATGGCGGGGGATCGGTCGCCTGAATCCAGTGGCGAAGACCCTGATCCTGACTCGCTTCATGCGCAGCATCGCACAAGGCGCGATGGGGGTGGACTTTACCCTCTATTTGCGCGCGCGTCACTGGAGTGCGCCTGAGATTGGTCTTTTGCTCATGGCGGGTGGTCTCATCGGATCTCTGCTCAGCCTTTGGATCGGTATTTCAAGCGATCGCGTCGGCCGCCGTCGTTTTCTTCTCGTTTATGAAGCTGGACTCGCCCTTGGAACGCTTCTGGTCATCCTCGTTCCGAGCGCCACGTTGCTCGTGCTGGTGGGTGGGGTCTTTGGCTTTGGGCGCGGCGCCAATGGCGCTTCAGGACCGTTTGCCCCCGCAGAACAGGCGTGGCTGGCTCAAGTGATCGACACGAAGCGGCGGGGGAGTGTGTTCAGTGCAAACGCAGGACTACAGTTTGCCGGGATGGGCGTAGGGTCACTCTTGGCGGCCGGACTGCCCCATGTTTTGCCGGTTAAAAATGGTGTGATGTCTTATCTTCCCCTCTTTTTCTTGACGTTGCTCGTCGCGGTGATCAACGCGGTGCAAATTTATCGGATGAAAGAGGTACGCGCAGACACCCAATCGTCAACCGGTGCTGTCAATCGGTCTCACCAGGATGAGAAAATACTCGCCGCGCGCGGCTCTACGCTTGAAGATCAGATTTTTAATAAATTTGAAACACTTCCTGACGCAGCAGAACAGGAGCGCAGCGCGCGCCGTCGCGAGAATGGGGCACTCTTGCGCCTCAGTATTGTCAATATGATCAACTCGCTCGGAGTAGGTGTGATCGCGCCACTTTTTCCGTATTGGTTCAATGTAAAATTTGGCGTAGGTCCGGAAGCGATCGGTCCCGTCTATGCAGTGACCTTTTTCCTCACTGCCGCATCATCGCTCCTTGTTGGCAGGCTCTCGCGAACCTACGGGTTGATGCGCGCAGTCGTCATTCCGCGCATCGCAGGTCTTGCGCTTTTGATTGCGATTCCATTTTCGATGAATTTTTCTGTCGCCGCGGTCTTATACGTTCTACGCTCGATCGTCAATCGAAGCTCGGTCGGTGCGCGTCAAGCGTTTGGGGTAGGTCTCGTGCGTGATTCGCGAAGGGGGTTTGCAAGCAGTTTAAACGCGATTTCCTGGACGGTGCCAGCCGCGTTTGGACCAGCGCTTGGCGGTATGCTCATCGGTATAGGATCGCTTGCGGAACCGTTTGTCGCAGCGTTTGCCCTGCAACTCGCCTATATTGTGCTCTTTCCACTCCTCCTGCGACGATACACGACAGAGGCCGTGTGAATGGTAAGTCGGGGCTACAGTTGGCGCAGAACAGCTGGGTGTTCAAAAAGCAGTCTGCTTGGGCGGTTTGCTGTAACAACGTCAAATTCGATGAACGCCAGATGAGAGTGGAGAGGAATTTTTGTGCGTATTAAGCATGGGACGCTGCGGCGCTTGCAGATGCCGTTGCGTGAACCGTTTGTCACATCGTATGGACGAGAAGACGCACGCGATCTCATTCTTGTTGAGATAGAGACGACAGATGGAGCGATAGGGATTGCAGAATGTGTCGCAGGACATCTGCCACTCTATACAGAAGAGACGACAGACGGCGCGTGGTTTGTCCTGCGTGATGTTCTTTTGCCGATGCTGCGCGGTGTGACTGTCGCCACGCGCGCAGATCTCTCATGCGTGAGCGACCGCTTTCGGTCGGTACGCGGGCACGCGATGGCAAAGGCGGCGATCGAAATGGCGCTTTGGGATGCATTTTCTGCTGAACAAGGAATCCCCCTTCGAAAACTTCTCGGCGGCACAAAGCGTCATGTTCCAGTCGGGATCAGCATCGGCATGCAGTCGAGCCGGGAGCAGTGGATCGCGCGCGTGAGCGATTCTCTCGAACAGGGCTTTCAACGTGTCAAGGTCAAAATTGCCCATGGTCACGATATTGCGGTCTTGCGCGCACTGCGCAACGCGTTCCCGACACTCTCTTTGGTGGCAGACGCCAACAGTGCATATACGCTTAACGATGTTGAGATTTTGCGACAGTTTGACGCGTTGGAACTGGCGATGATTGAGCAGCCGCTCGGTTGGGATGATTTGATTGATCACGCGGCGCTCGCAAAAGAAATTCGCACGCCAATCTGTCTTGATGAGAGCATCCGCAGTGACGACGATGCGCGCAAGGCAATCGCGATTGGCGCGTGCCGAGTGATCAACTTGAAACCAGGGCGTGTAGGCGGGTTTGCCGAAGCGCTGCGCATCCATGACCGCTGTGTGGCGTCCGGTGTCACGCTGTGGTGTGGCGGGATGCTTGAAACGGGGATTGGGAGGCTGCATAATCTCGCGCTTTCAAGCCTGCCCGGATTCAGTTATCCGGGAGATATGGCGCCAAGCGCGCGCTATTTTCGTGAAGATTTGATCGACCCTCCAGTCGCATTCGCGCACACCGGACACATGGCTGTAGAAGACCTTTGCGGCGTGTATTCGCGCGTAGTCGCGTCACGTGTTCTGCGTGTTCAGTCGGACGTGAGCGTGGTGCCGTTTTAAAAAAGTGGATCATGGGTTGCGCGCTTTTGTACGCGATCATCGCGCACATTCCTGCTTTTCGATTCATTGCCATCCGTGATAAGCTCATGTACGTTTTCTAGCGCTTGATGTACGGAGGAACAGGCATGCCGACGATGACAAAGCAACTCGACGCAGATCAACTTCTCGCTTCTCTAAACGATCCGCAACGCGAAGCGGTCGTGACGACCGATGGGCCGCTACTCTTGCTGGCAGGCGCGGGTTCAGGCAAAACGAGCGTAATGACACGGCGCATCGCGTATCTGACAAACGTAAAAAAACTAGACCCCTGGAATATTCTAGCCATCACATTTACAAACAAGGCTGCGCGTGAAATGAATGAACGCGTGCGGCAGTGGATCGGTGACGCGGCGGATGACATGTGGATGTGCACGTTTCACGCGATGTGCGTAAAAATTTTGCGACGCGAGGCGCGCCACCTCGATTTTACACCCACCTTTACCATTCTTGACGCGGACGATCAAGCGTCCATGATCAAGCAGTGTATGCTCGATCTAAACCACGACATCAAGAAGTATGACCCCGCCTCTGTGCAGTGGATCATTTCTGCCGCAAAAAATGAGTTGCTGACGCCGGCGACGTTTGTAGCGACCGGAACTCGTCCTGTCGACACAATCGTGCGCGGCGTATTTGCGGCCTATGACCATCAGTTACGCCGCGCTAACGCACTTGATTTTGACGATCTAATCGGTAAAACGGTTTCACTGTTCGAGACGTTTCCGGATGTTTTAAAAACATACCAAGAAAAATTTCTCTACATTCACGTCGATGAGTATCAAGACACGAATCGCGCGCAGTACCAGCTGATTCGCATGCTCTCAAAAGAGCATCACAATGTGTGTGTCGTCGGGGACGCCGATCAGGCGATCTATCGCTGGCGCGGCGCGGATCGCGCGAATCTTGATTATTTTGAGCGCGATTTTCCAACGCGCAAAATGATCAAACTGGAGCAGAATTACCGCTCGACAGATACGATTTTGAAAGCGGCCAATGCGGTCATTCAGAACAATCAGAACCGCGTGGAAAAATCACTGTGGTCAACGAAGGGCACGGGTGAAAAAATCGCGGTGTACGCGGCGCAAGATGCAGAAGATGAGGCGATTTACGCACTCTCAAAGATTCAGGCGCACGTCGGGGAAGGTGGACGTTTTTCGGATTGCACGGTGCTATAC